>JANMBO010000009.1:0-168552 GCA_031360425.1 Chitinophagaceae bacterium
CACCACTAACTGGAACCCGTATGTTCCCTGGATAAGATTAGTCAATGCCGTAGATGCTAAAGCCGGGTTGCCAATTGTAAACGTGGCTGGTCCGCTGATCTTGGTCCATGAATATGTACTGATCGTACCATCCGGATCGGAAGATGCCGAACCGTTTAAGGTGGTATTATTTGTCGGTAAGGTAATAGTAATATCTCCTCCAGCATTTGCATTCGGTGCCTGGTTAGGCGGAGGAAGAGCCGCATTCACAGTAACGAGTACGGTATCACTATCAGTAGCACCATTGTTATCTGTAACCACTAACCGGAAGCCGTATGTTCCCTGGATAAGATTCGTTAATGCCGTGGATGAGGAAGCCGGATTGCCAATTGTAAACGTGGCCGGTCCGCTGATCTTGCTCCAGCTATAGGTACTGATCGTACCATCCGGATCGGAAGAGGCCGAACCGTTCAGGGTGGTATTATTTGTTGGCAACGTAATAACAATATCTGTTCCTGCATTCGCATTCGGTGCCTGGTTAGGCGGAGGCGGTGCTGCATTCACCGTAACAAGAACTGTATCACTATCTGTAGCGCCATTATTATCTGTCACCACTAACCGGAAGCCGTATGTTGCCTGGATAAGATTCGTTAATGCCGTGGATGCGGAAGCCGGATTGCCAATTGTAAAGGTGGCCGGTCCGCTGATCCTGGTCCAGCTATACGTACTAATCGTACCGTCCGGATCGGAAGATGCCGAACCATTTAGTGTGGTATTATTTGTTGGTAACGTAATAGTAATATCTGTTCCTGCATTTGCAACAGGAGGTTGATTGGATGAAGGCGCGCCAACCGAAACGCTACTAAGCAGGTAACTTCCATCGGCTGCTCTACCATTGATGGCCAATGGCAGCGGTTTACGATAGCCTACAGGATCCCTGATAATCATAACCATATTATAAGTCCCGGAAGGAATACCAGCAGGCAGCGTGAAATTGTCTGTTATTACGGTCGCCGTGGCGGATGGAAGAAAATTTCTCGGGTTAAATGATGAGGTTCCCGTCCATACTGCGACATTACCGGCATTCCGTAATTCGTACTTCACGTTCCAATTTTCATAGGTTGGAGAAATACCCAAATTCTTCCAATTAACAGAAATAGAAAATGGAGCACCACTATTGAGTGTTGAAGTAATGTTTCCTCCTTCCAATATCAACCGGTAACCGGCCAATTTCGAAGCGCTACGAATACTGTCGCGCATAGCCGCCGACCCTACACAACCTCCACAGAAATTACCATTACCAAAGGAGGTCGCATGGTATTTTCTGATCTGATTGGGAAGGTCTCCGTAAGCCACCCCACCAAATGTTACATAAGCTGCGGCTGTTGACGGTTCTCCCGTCCACGGGGCCGTCTTCCATATTTCATTTAGGAGTGATTGCACCGACACGCCACTAAAAACAAGGGAGTTGCTTTGAAGTATTGCATCAAAGGTTTGTTGTCCCCAGTTATCACGCCTCAGCCCGAATCTACCAACGTTGTTTGTTTGAGTACAAACATAATGAGCGACTTCAGCGGAAACTTGTGTTGAACCTCCCGGGTCGATCGCATTCATTATCATCACCAGCTGGTTATTAGGAAAGGCGTTCTTATGAATATCAATAATAGTCTTTAAAGTAGCGGTAGTAGCTATTCTGCCTGCAGGTTGCTGCGAATACCAGGGCGCACAATGCCATTCTCCGAAATTTCCATACCCCCTAATATCTATAATACCTATCGCTTTTGAATAGGGTACTGATTGCCCGGCAAACGGACCCGTAGAGGGTGTATAGCTGGTAGTCGCAATATGATTCGCGATCGCCTGGTTTAAAGCAGTAAGTGCGGCAAGGTAGTTAGGGCTATTCCAGTTTGGTACCCATCCCCCAATAGAAGGCGCAATCCAGTCCGGGGAAGCTTCCAATTGCATCTGATTATGCAAATATGTTGGATAACTTAATTCACCCCCTCCCGGTGTACCAAAGGGAGCATAGCCTTCGGCCATGCAAAGAATTCCGAAATGAAATTTCCAACCATTATTAATTGCCGTATTGACGTAAAAATCGAAAGTAGACCAATTGTATCGTGGATTGGAAGGGGTGGTGCCGCTACCGGCATTTTCTATTTGCGCCCAATTTAACCGTATATAATAATCAAGTGCTTTGGTATTACCATCTGGTGCCTGCACCATGGTTCCATTATCCCACGGGGCCGTGCTGAACCAATGTTCAGCACCCCTACCCGGAGAAACAATATCGTTATTGCCAAAAGGAATTTGAGTAAAAGAAAGGGGGGTTGTTTGTGAATAACCTGAAACAAAAACCATCAATAAAAAAAATACTAATAAGGATGATTTTGAAGGAATTGTTTCGGAAATTTTTTGAACATTAGTAAAAGGACCGGGTCGATCCCATAATTGGTAAAATTTGGATTTCATAGATTTGGATATAGGATTAAAAATAACTGGATTTTATAACGATCGCCTTACGCATTAAACTCTATCTATCTGTTTTTAACCGATAAATGGGATCAAATTTGTTGCCAAAAACAGATGGGAAAAATCAGGAGAGTGATGAATTATTTGTTTTCAACTGTAAAGTACTGAATAACAAAGTCCAGAATTGTGTTCACAAAAGTGGATAAGTAATCTTACTATAAAAAAAAGGGGTAATTACTCTGAGCCTGGTTTGAAATAAACTATTCTAACCAATCTCAGTTACAGAATTCAAAAAAAAGATGAACAAACTATTGCATTTATCAGTTTACTTTTTATATGATTTAAACGCAATCTTGATTTATTCTTAAATCCCCCCCGCTCCTCACACCTGAGCCATCTAATTAGAACCGGGAATTGTTATTACAATCGGGATCAAATTTTTCCTTGCCGAACCCTTTCGGTCTTTGAAATGAATTTGGCAAGGAAAAAATATTGTGAGATTTTATTTGACTTTTGGTTTTTATTAATACAAGTTTCGAAAATTACCTGAACCTTTCAGATTCTTTGGACTGGTCAATTCTCCCTGCATTCTCGAAATTGAATTGCCCGGGATTAATTCTTTATTATCTTACTTGTTTCAATAAATTTATCATTCAATGTAATTTTTAGCATGTACACGCCCTGGTTTATTGCGCGCATATCCACACGTACGTTTATTGAATTATCATCCTTCATCATTTGCTGCATTTTTACCAATTTACCATCAAGTGTATATAATGCGATCCCGACGCGACCCTTTTCGGGGTTGGTGATAGTTACCGTTGCAAAATCCTTTACCGGGTTTGGAAAAATCCGGATGGATTTGCCACCTGCATCTATGTTTACAACAACAATATTTGAATAGGAGATATTGCCATCCTTACTTACCTGACGAAGACGATAAAACGACTGACCCGATCCCGGTTGCTTATCGACAAACTGATACACTTGTTCTTTCTCCGAAGTTCCTACTCCCTGCACTATTCCAATCTGGTGAAAATTATTTCCATCGTTGCTTTTTTCCACTTCAAATCTATCATTAAGGTATTCACCGCTGGTAGCCCATGTTAATTTAGTAATTCCTGCGCTTTCTGTGGCTTTAAAATAGAGCCATTTCACCGGAAGAACTGTAGCTAGCGAGCTTACGAGTACAGTATCCTTCGATTTGGCTCCTAAATTATCTGTCGTTTCCAGTTGAAAATAATAATCGCCCAGTATTAATCCCGTAAGGGCGGGCCTTGCGGCGGTAGTGCTTGATAGGGCGTAAATTGCCGGTCCCGAAATCTTTGTCCAATTATACGCGGAAATAGTTCCATCAGGATCATATGAACCGGTGCCATCAAGATTAGTTACAGATGATGATATTACGGTATCGGATCCGGCGTTCGTTACCGGAAGCATATTTACGGCGGCCGTTACCACAATGCTTCTAAGCAAATAACTTCCGTCTGCCGCCCTACCGGTAATTGCCAGCGGAAGTGGCTTTCGGTAGCCTCTTGGATCACGAATTACCATTACCATGTTATATGTGCCAGCAGGCACGGCTGGTGGCAAAGAAAAATTATCTGTTATTACAGTGGCAGAACCTGATGGTAAAAACAGTTTGGGATTAAAAGAAGAAGTCCCGCTCCAATACACCGTATTGCCAGCACCCCTTAATTCAAAAACTATGTTCCAATCTTCATAAGTAGGTGTCTGTCCCAGGTTCCGCCAATTTAATGTTATTGAAAAAGGCATACCCCTGGTAAGTGAGGTACTCATATTCCCCCCTTCCGGTAACAAACGGTAACCACAATATTTGGAAGCCAGGATGATTGAATCTTTGGTGGCCTGCGCTCCTATCCCTCCTCCAAAATTTCCATTACCAAAGCTGGTGGCATGATACAATTTCACTTCCCTAACTATATCTCCATATACTACCGGATGGGGCGCTCCCGCATTCGGATCGGTTGACGGTTCGCCCGTAACCCTTGCAACTTTCCAGCGGTTCATAATGGCCGTGTCTGCTCTCCACCCATTATAAGTTGTCGAATTGAATGCTAATATATCATCGAAGATGGATTGACCCCAGTTATCCCGGCGCCATCCGTAGTATCCCCAATTATTTTTTTGAGTCAGTGCATAATTAATAACATCAGCCGGAATATTACTGCTGTTTGCATCGTCAAAGGCGTTCATGATTAACTGCAGAGGATAGTTGGGAAAATATCTCTTATGGCTGTCGATAATGCGCTTAAGGGTGGCGGAAGTAGCCCGGCGACCAGCCGGAGTTTGATTCTCATACGGTGCATTATGCCATTCGCCGAAATGACCGAAGCCGCGAATGTCAATGGTGCTTACGACGTTACGATAGAAAATTCCATTGTGCGATCCGGTGGCAATGTGATCGGCAATTGCTTTATTGAGGGAGTCAAGTGCATTAAGATAATTGGGGCTGTTCCAGTTCGGAACCCACATCGTTGCATTTTCAATCCAGTCCTGGTTGCCTGCAGCCTCCGCCTGCATCTGGTTGTGCAGGTAAGTCGGGTAACTTAAATCTGCTCCACCCGGACTACCATACGGTGCATACCCTTCACTAATTGTAAGAATTCCAAAATGTAAACTCCAGCCCCGATCGATAGCCAGGTTAATATAGGTATCAAAAGTACTCCAGTCATACCGCGTACTTGCCGGTGTTGTCCCGCTACCCGCATTTTCAATTTGTGCCCAGTTCAGCCGGATGTAATAATCAAGGCCACGGGGGTTGCCGGCCGGCACCTGAACCATAGTATTATTGTCCCAGTCATTGGGACTGAACCAATGCTCCACCCCTCTTCCCGGGGCAATTAAATCAGGATTACTAAATGGAATCTGGGTAAACGATAAAGGTGTCGTTTGAGCGTTTCCGGTAGTAGGCGAAGAGAAAAATAACAACAGGAAATAGGCTACCGCCCGAATAGAATTAATTATAAAGTCACGGGCATTAACCAAACGGGCAAACATAGAGGGCCCTAATAAAAGGTTTCTGTTTTCCATGGGACACGATTGAATATTTTAAAAGCTACTAATCGAAATGCTTTAAACAAACAATCGGCCAAACAGAGTTAATGTATGCAAATGTGTATAACTTATTCTGGCATGTAGGATTAAAACGGAAGCGCTATAGCAATTCCACTACAGAAAATAACCAATCAATAAAAGATACTACTTATTTTCAAAGGTTGATGAAGATCAAGATTCTTCTTTTGCCCCTTCATTTTTTTTCGCGGGCCGAAGTACGATGAAAAAGGATCAGTAGAACTACCACATAGAGCATGTATATATTCGTATTATAATTTCGATGGAAATAACCAGCCGCCAATAGAGCTATCTGATAGAATATGAAAATAAAGCTTACGAGCAATAACTTATTTTTTCCAAATAGCCCTGGTAATTTCCTGATATTCCTGGCCATGACAACCCAGAATGCCAGGTGCAGTAGTATGCCCCATATTGCAGTGAACACGGAAATTAATAAAGCGGGAGTGGCCTTTTGCCAGAATAATACAGCCAGGCTATTGAATTGCATTCTTCGCATTTTTTCCCGGATCGCCGTTAAATCTTCTTCTGATAATGATTTTTTGAAGCCATCCCCTTCAGCAAAAGGTTGCACAAAAACAGAAAGAAAGTTGTATATACATTTCTTAATGTATTCACCAGGATCAGTGGTTATCTTATTGAACCATTCCTTTTTAAGCAGGCTATCAGATTGATAAGTAGTAGTGGAATAAACTGTTGGATGCAATTTGGTTTCAATAGCATGTCGCATAGAACTGTCGTCATCATAAGGCCGTATTTTCCATTTATTGTTGGGTAATTGCCCCAACCCAATATATAATACATGCCCCGCATTGGTTGAATTCACCAGATAATGATTCGTAACCTTTTTGGTAAATAATGCCCATGGCAATAAAATAAGCAGGATAATAAGCATCCATAAATTTATAGCCAACACATGTTGCAGATAATTCTTTTTCCTTTGAAAGAGAACAGTAATGATTAATACCAGGAAAATAATAATAATGCAAAGCAGGTAATCGGACCTGAAGTTCAAAGATAGACCCAGGCAACCTGCGGATAAGAATAGGTTGATTAGTACACTTCTTCCATCGGTTTCAATTTGGTCAAGGTATTTTATTAAAAAAAATAAGCCAAGCAAAAGAAAGGAAGAACTGAATGAATAAGGCCAGAGAATGGCATGAAAGAAGAATAGTGGAAATGAAAAAAGCAACAAGAGCCGGTAAAACTGGTGGATCCTACCGGGTCCATAATTCTTCAACAAATAGGAATCGAAAGAATAAATAACCAGCAGGTTCATAAGTTGCTGAACTACCAGGATGACTACCTTATTATGTGTAAGGGCAAATACAAAGCCATACCCCCACATAGGAAAGGATCCGGCCGTTTTATATAATTCGGAATGATAAATTCCTGCTTTTATAAGTTTGGCAAATTCTTCATAATAGGAAAGTATGAACACTTGGGTGGTACTACTATAATTTAAATAAGTTCCGCCGGCTATAATGGCTGCCAGCACAGCATAAAAAAGGAACTTGTTTTTCAGAAAGCTTTCAACCCTTCTTACCCCCCCATGCCAAGCAGCCATTAAAAATGATTTTAATCCCATTTCAGCTTATTATATTTTGCTAATACAATTCCAAAAGTTTTGATACTATTCTCTCAGCGGCTTTTCCGTCCCACCGAAAAGGAATACTTCCTTTTTTCCACTTGTTGGCAGCTATCTTTCCCAGATATGACAATAGATTACGCGGATCGGTACCAACCAGTTCATTGGTACCCATCGTTACGGTTTCAGGACGTTCCGTTGAATTTCGCAAAGTCATACAGGGTACTCCCAGCACAGTGGCTTCCTCTGTAATTCCTCCTGAATCGGTAATGATTGCACGGGTGTTTTTCACCAGGAATATGAATTCCAGGTACCCCATTGGTTCGGTCTGAATCAAATGCTGGTGGGAAAATGAAATAGCATCAAGAATTTTTTTTGTTCTAGGATGCACAGGGAAGACAACGGGGTGATCACCGGTATTTTCCAGTATTGCGTTAAGCAATGCAGACAGATTTGACGGATCATCTACATTGGCTGGTCGATGCAGGGTTATAAGAAAAAAACCTCTTTCGCCAAGGTTATGCTCTTTCCACACCCTGGGCATTCGTAATCTTTCCAAATTCTGATACAGGGTATCAATCATGGTATTACCTACAAAATGGATTTTGGATTCCGGCACGCCGTTACTTCGCAATTGCTCGTTGGCCACTTCACTGGTGGTGAAAAAATGGTCGCATATAGAATCTGTTACTATACGGTTGATCTCTTCTGGCATCGTCATATCGCCGGACCGTATGCCTGCTTCTACATGCACGGTGTCAATACAAAGTTTCTTCGCCGTAATACTACAGGCAAGGGTAGAAGTAACATCGCCCACTACAAGGACAACATCAGGTCTGTTTTCCATCAGTTCTTTCTCAAACCTGACCATAATAGCCGCTGTTTGCTCAGCCTGGCTCCCCCCTCCAGCGCCCAGGTTAGCGTTGGGTTCAGGTATACATAATTGCTGAAAAAAATCTTCGCTCATTTTTGCATCATAATGCTGCCCCGTGTGAACCAGGCGGTATTCAATATTACCTCCTTCAACACGCGCTTTTTCGATGGCCCTGATGATAGGTGCAATTTTCATGAAATTCGGCCTTGCACCTGCAACCAGTGTTATTTTCATATGTTCGTATTAATGCTTAAGGTGTTAAAACAACTGCTTAATTTTTTCCTGGAAAACCAGGTAAATGAATTTTGAATTGCCAAATAAATAACGCTTCCACATCCGTCCGGGTTCCTGAATAACACGGTAAAACCATTCCAGCCCGGATTTTTGCATCCAAATCGGCGCCCTTTTTACAAATCCGGCCACCACATCAAAACTTCCACCAACGCCCATGATAAAAGGGACTTTAATCTCATTTTTATATGTATTCAGGAAAATTTCTTTTTTGGGCGATCCCATCGCTACAAAAAGTATATCCGCACCGGACTCCGCAATCCTGCGGGCAATAGCAGGCTCCTCCTCTTTGCTGAAATAGCCATTCCGATAACCTGCTATAATTTCCGATCCATATTTTGTAACATATCTGTTAACCACTTCCGCAACAATTTCCTCTTTCGCTCCGAAAAAGAAAATTCTATACTTTTTATGGTCAGCCAGCTTCACCAAGGATTCCATTAGATCAATTCCGGCTACCCTTTCCGGTAAGGTCTTTCCCAGAAACCGTGAGGCCCAAACAATAGCCTGCCCGTCCGCATTAATAATGTCGCAATTAATAATAGATGCCTTAAGTGCCTCATCTTCCTGTGCATTCACTACTTTAGCAGCATTGATTACCACATGATGAATTGACTCTTTGCGGGCAATAGCTGCGTCTATTTTATCAATTGTTTCCTGCATGGTAAGCGCATCCACGGGTATGTTGCAGATTTCTATCCTTCTCATGTTTTTTCCTGTTTTAAGTACATGGAAAATGCATAGAACATCCAGGCCTGTGCCCACCGCATGTAGGGAATTTTTGAAGAAAAATGCTTATTTACCTGGTAATAAAAATACCCTTTGCCAGATTGCATATTTTTTATTGTCCAGAGCATTACCTTATTTAATAAGTCCTTGTGTTCTTCTACTTTACTTAATTTAACAAGGGTAACCACTAATTGGGCGGTTGTATGTATATCAACGGGGAAAACAGAGTTGTTATAATATTTGGGTATGCCTTTTTCCGTAAAAAAATTGTTTATATAGTAATCAAACCCAAGGGTTACCTGGTTTTTGTACTCGAGCTTCCCCGAATACTTCATAAAATCGGAAATGCATTCTAAGTTGTACCCGGTATGAAAATTATCAACCCACTGGTGAAAAGGTGCCAAACCATATGGCCAGGATCCATCCGCCTTTTGATGGCGGCAACAATATCTAACAGACTTTTCTGCTTCCTCGTTTAGAATGTCCTCACCTGTAAAGCTGGATACCCTGGCCAACAGGCGGCTACCCAATAAAGAAGCATTGAATACGACGCTCTTGTCAAGGGGTGAATAGGAGAAAGCAAAATCCCCTTGATCGTCCTTTTCCCTGTTCAAATCCTTTAAGATAAAATCACAAGTGCTTCTTGCTGTTGTCAAGCATTTAGTATCCCCGGTAATTTCATAGGCATCCAGCAAGGAATTAGCCACATAAGTTGAAGCAACAATAGTTGGGGTATACATGGGTTGAAAAAATGCCCGGGCCTGCCAGTCAAAATTATATCCCCAACAGGTGCCACTCCATCCATTACTTTCTAGCTCCATTATTTTCTCAATCAGGAATTTCATTTTATTTAAATAATCCGGACGCGCATCAACCTGGTAGAGCCTACAATATCCGGATAAAAACAATCCCAGCGCTTTTGGATTATACCCTTTTTTAACTCCCACCAACGGGCGTAAATTAACCGGCGACCTTTTGAAAAACTGAATCCAGGCTAATCGAACTAATCGGTTCTTGCTAACCCAGGGTATGGAACGAAATAAGCGACTAGTCAATCCATCGAACGGATCATACCCCTGGTAATTTTCCCGCTCGCAATATTCTTTTAGGCGAACGAATGAACTATTTAATTCCTTAAGCATCCAAATTAATTTCTTGCGGGTTACCAGTATTTAAACTATCCTGGATTTTAAAAGTAGTTAGCGTGGTAAGACAGATTGATCTGAAACTGATAGGATCCTTTTGTCCCTGTTCAATAGAATTTAGAAACGCCTTTATTTCTTCCTCGTGACCCTTACCCGATGATCTAAGCTTAATAATTTTACCTTTCTTATGAATGAATCCATCCTTAAAATCGTTAATAACGGCAATTTTCCCCGCCTGAAAAACTTCAATCCGTTCTTTCGGCATTGATTTGTCGCCATTCGCAACGTATATAAGATTGCCTACTGATCCATCTCCAAATGTTATAACAACAGCGATGTTATCTGCTGATGTAATCTTATTGTTGCCGGAATGGATAGATTCCGCGTATACTTTTACCGGCTCAGCTTCTGTAAAAAACTGCATCAGGTCGATAAAATGGCACATCTCACCAACAATCCTTCCACCTCCGATATGAGGCTGCTGGGTCCAGTGATTCTTTTCTATATAGCCCGCATTCACCCGGATAGTAATAACCATCGGCTCTGAGTGATCTTTAAATTCCTTTTTTAATGATTCGCCTATTTCTGAAAATCGTCTGTTAAACCCTACCATCAGCAGCTGATTAAATTTCTTCTTCGCTTCCATCACTTGTTCAAGCTGATCCGCATCAATGGCCAGTGGCTTTTCAACGAATATTTTCTTATTAGCCTCCAGGCATCTTACCACGAAGTCGGCATGGGAGGAATGTGGCGTGGCAATAAAAACAGTATTTATTCTTTCATTGTTTATTATATCGTTTGCGTCCGAAGAACAGAAATTAAACTTAAATTTTTCGGCCACATTCTTTGCCGTGATTCCTTTTGAGGTGACTACTCCATCCAGGGTAGCGCCCAATCCTTTCACATGTGGTATCAAATAGCTTTGCGCGAAACTTCCCGCTCCTATGAACCCGGCATTTATTTGAGCTACCGGGTTTTGCCGAATCTGTACTAATGATTGCTGTTTTTTTTCGTTTTCAGAATACCTAAGCAGAATTCCGATATGCGGTTCAGGGCTCTTCCCGGTGATAATATCAAACGCTTTTTCAGCCTCCGAAACATCAAACACATGAGTTATCAGGGGTTGCATACTGATTTGCTTCCTGGATAAGAGATCCAGAAACGCTCCCATATTTCTTTGTTCCGTCCAACGTACAAACGCAAATGGGTAGTCGTTTCCATTCTCTTCGTATGCTGTATCATATCTTCCCGGGCCGTAAGAACAGGACATTCTAAGGTCAAGTTCTTTTTTGAAAAAATGAGGCTCTCTTGGAATATCCATTTTTACTGCACCCACCACGATGATCTTCCCTTTTTTCCTCGCCAATTCAGCTGCAAGCTCAATAGGATCATTGGAAGGTGCTGCTGCCGTAATAATCACCGCATCGAAACCACGACCCTGAGTAAAATTTTCACAGGATTTCAAGAGACTGCCATCGTTCCTGTTAAGAGCGGCATCGGATGCCGTTTCGCGGGCTAGTTTTACTAACGACTCGGTAAGGTCTATTCCAAATACCGCGCAACCATTGGCACGCAATAACTGGCAAGTTATTTGTCCAAGTAGCCCCAATCCTATTACCGCTATTTTTTCACCCAATTGAGGACTCGCCTGCCGTACACCCTGCATAGCAATTGCACCCAAGGTGGTGAAAGCGGCTTCGCCTGCTGATACATTATCGGGTACTTTGGCAACCAGGTTCTGCGGAACCGAAACAATTTCTGCATGTGAGGCGTAATCTTGTCCCGCACAGGCCACCAAGTCTCCTGTTTTAAACAAACTATTTTGATCCATAGAAACGAGTACCCGGCCACAAGAGCTATAACCTAAAGCTTTCAAAGAATCCAGCTTGGTTTTGACCTTATTAAATGTAGCAATCAACCCTTCTTTTTTTATATTCTGCAATACCTGCGCAACGAGATCGGGCCGCTGCTTTGCTTTTCCTAATAAACTGGATTGACCCACTTTCACGGTACTACGCTCCGTACCCGCACTAATAAGAGAAAATTCATTCTCCACCAGCACCATGCCTGGCGAAACGGAAGGCATTGGTACATCGTCTATATACAACTTGCCTGTCTTAAAATTCTGTATAAGCTGTTTCACAATCTGATATTTTTTTATCCTTTAATTTATTTGTCCAGGTATTCCCTGCACCAAAGCTCCAGTGTAAGTAACTGGTAAATCTGGTACGCGTTATCATTCTGTCCGTTCCGGTCATCGCTAATGATTCTCTTTACATAGTCATAATTAAGAAACCCTCTCTTGTTTACACTGTTTTCGGAAAGCAGTTCATCAACCATAGGCCGTAAATCATTAGAAACCCAGGATCTGATGGGTGCACCAAAAGAAGCTTTGGGCCGGTAAATGATTTTCTTGGGCAGGTATTTTTCAGCGGCTTTTTTCAAAATATATTTTGATTCTCCTTTTCTGATCTTAAGAAATCCGGGAATCTGCATCGCTTTTGATATCACCAATTTATCGATGAATGGAACGCGCACTTCTACGGAGGCTGCCATAGAAGCCCGATCGGTATACGTTAAATTCAAACCGAGCATAAACATATGTATATCAGTATGACAAATCTGATTAACTATGTCATTTTTATATTTGGAATTAAAAATTATTTTATGTTCATTATTGATTTGTTGAATGGCCGGCCAAAAATCAGGCTGTAATAATTCTCTGAGCTGATCAGAATTATAATACGAATAGCTTCGCATATATGCCTCATCGGCAGGTTTACTCGCAAAACTAATAAACCGCTTGGCCCATCTGCCCAGTTTGAAACCTTTCCCATTCAATCTAACTGGTAACTTCTTTACAACAGCAGAAATTGCCGATTTGACAAATACTGGCAGTTTGTTATATCGCATTGCCAATAAGGTGGCCTTTTGCCTGCGGTATCCAAAAAATATTTCATCCGCTCCCATACCTGATAACAGAACCTTCACGCCCCTTTCCCTGGCGGCTTTGCAGATCAAATAAGTATTGATGGCTGCAGGGTCTCCAATGGGTTCGTCAAGGGTGTGCACCATTTTCGGAAAATCTTTTAGTATATCCGGCTTAATTTCAATAACGTGATGATCCAGCTGGTAATTTTCCGCGACCCAATTGGCATATTTCAGATCATCTGGCATCATTTCAATTTTTCGGTCTTCGGCACCGGTTGAAATGGTATATGTTGACAGCGATTGATTTGATTTTTTGGCCAGGACCGCTATCAGGGAAGAATCAAGTCCACCACTTAAGAAACTGCTTACCGGCACATCGGCCACCATATGCCTTTTTACTGAGAGTTCTATGATTTTCGTCAGCTCTTCTTTGATCGCTTCTTCATTAATAGTAGTGCTATTCCTTTTCGATTCTTCCAATTCCCAATATCTGGCAATTTGCATTTCACCACCTTTATTATAAGACAAATAATGCCCGGCCGGCAGTTTATTGCAACCCATGAACATAGTCTCATTTCCAGACACCCATAAATAGTTGAGACTACTGACCAGGGATTTTGCATTAATAGTTTTATTGAAGCCAGGCATCTGTACCAGGGTTTTCAGTTCGGAACTGAAGGCAAATCTGCCAGCCATTTGCACATAAAAAACAGGCTTTATACCAAAATGATCACGGGCAAGGAATAGTGAAGAGGTTACTTTATTATATATGGCGAACGCAAACATACCTACAAGCTCCTGAAGACATCCAACCCCATAATTATTAAACATCTCAAGCACCACTTCTGTATCGGAGGAAGTAATAAATTTCACTCCTTTTTCTACCTGGAGCCTTTCCTGCAATTCTTTGTAATTGTAAATCTCCCCGTTGAATATGATCAGCAAGTCTCCTTTGTGGAAGGGTTGGTTTGCCGCTTCGCTAAGATCAATGATGGAAAGCCGCTGATGGGCGAATGCGACGTGCTCATCGCTCCACACCGATTGATTATCAGGACCTCTATGCTGCTGAAGCCTGTTGGCCATCTCAGCCAATTCGTTGTTGTTTGAAAACCCAGTAAACCCCGCGATTCCGCACATATAATTTAAGTTTTATTATTCCACCTTCTGTGGAAGGTGTAATCAATTCAATACGCGATCAATCATTTCAGCATAATACGATTTATACTTTTCCATTTCTTTTTCATGTATAGTGGACTTTCCCAAACAGGGTTCTTTTAAAGCCTGCTGCAATTTGTCTTCAAAATCATCAATATCCCGGTTTTTAAACAAAATAGTACCTGCAGGTCTTTCAACTACATCTGACGCCAGGGTTTTCCTGCCCAGGAATAAAGACTCCCTGATGCTGAGCGAATCCCCATCTGTATTGGTTGGCCTGACAAAGACATCCGATTGTTCCATCAACCTCACAAATGAAAGCTGTTCATTAATTAAAAGGAAATTATCACTCAGATTCATGGTATTGATCTTTTCCTGATATTGATTATAGGATGTAGCGTATCTGTCAATGGTAGCAATATTGAATATAAATTTTACCGGGTAACCTTTTTTCAAAAGCCTGGCTGTTACTTCAATGCACAAATCCAGTCCGTATAAATCCTGGTTGTTAAACACATCCAACCGCCACGCATTTGAGCAAATCACTTTATGATTGTTATCTACTGCCGTTTTGATCCATTGAAAGATATGATCCGGCAAGCAGGATTCTTCCTCCATTACCGGGGGGATAAATGCATTCTGTATGCTACATTTTTTTCCGGGGAGGGAAATCCTTTCTTTGAAAAGGGGGTTGACCAGGATAACCTCATTTGCCAGGCTGAACAATATCCTATCGAATAGTCGGAGCAGCCACTTCTTTCTAAAAGGATAGGCATGTAATGTGATCACAACCCGGTTCCCGGTAATTCTCCCAGCAACGATGTGAAAATACTGAAGTGCGGGGGTGCCGCTGTGAATATAAACCAGATCTGATTTTCTGAGCTTCTTCAGGTATCGAATCAGTTGCAGGCTGCGGAAATTAAAATATTCCGGTTTTACTATTTTGGACTCGTCTACGTAATCGAATGCATATTTACCGGATAGCATTTTAGCAAGCCGGTGGACATGCATACTTACCCCGCCGTTAGGGGGTGGTAATGGTCCAATCAGTAAAATATGCCTTTTGTCCATATATCCAATAAGTAATTATACTTTTTAAAAATCTCCCGGATCTATTACGTTTTGAGTTATTTAATATTTGTCTTATACCATTCAATGAATCTTTCAATTCCTGTAGCCAGATCTGTCTGCGGTTGATACCCGATTTCCTTCACGGCCCGTGAAATATCTGCATACGTTTTATCTACATCTCCCTGTTGCGCAGGCATTATTTGCAAGCGGGCCTTTTTCCCAATTTTTTCCTCCAATACCTTAATCAGTTCATCCAGCCGGATTACTTTAGACTCTCCTAAATTATATAGATGGTACCCTCCCAGGTGGAGAACCGCACAATCGATTCCTTTAATTATATCATCAATATAGGTGTAATCACGGGAAGTGGATCCATCCCCATAAAAAGGAACCGGCTGGTCCTGGAATATCAACTTGGTAAATTTATGTATCGCCAGATCGGGCCTTTGACGGGGACCATACACTGTAAAGAATCGCAGGCAGGTTATATCAAACCCATATAAGTAGTAATAAACATGACACAGAAGTTCGCCACTTTTCTTCGTAGAGGCATAAGGTGAAATCGGATTGTCAACCGGGTCCAACTCAGAAAAAGGCACTTTGGAATTATTGCCATAAACGGAGGAGGAGGAGGCAAAAATCATTTTCCTAATATTATTCTTCTTCATGGCTTCCAATAATATCACCGTACCGTTGACATTTACATCATAATATTGAGTGATGGATTCAATAGATGGCCTGACTCCCGCTTTTGCCGCCAGGTGAATCACTAAATCAATGTTATTTTCCGACAAAATAAGATCCAGTAATTTGCTGTCGCGGATATCTCCTTCATAAAACAAGAATTGCGACTTGTTTTGCAGAGACTCAAGATTAATAAGTTTGAATTTTTTCTCAACAAAGGCATCAAAATTATCAATACCCACAATGGTATGACCTCTATTTATAAAATACTCGCCAACATGTGACCCAATAAAGCCTGCAACGCCTGTAATAAAAATTTTCATGATTTCTTCTTTTCGATTAACAAACTATTATACACCTGTATATATTGATTGGTCATATTAGCCAAATTAAACTGCTCGGTAATAAGCTGACGGCCTCTTTTACCTAATCCTGTTCTCAATTCGCGGCTTCCCATTAATAACATGATTTTATTTACTAACTGATCATCTCTTCCATTATCAATCAGATAACCGGTTTCGTTATCGAGGATCGCTTCGTCTGTACCCCCTCCCCGGGTAGCAATAACCGGCTTCTCCAGCGCCATATATTCTAAAATGGAATTCGAGATCCCCTCACCATGAATTGACGAATTGGTGAGGAGGATTCCAACGTCAAAAATATTAATGATCGCTTCCACATCCGATCGCTTCCCCGCAAATACAATTCTATGTTGCAGATTAACTGGCACTGCTGTTTTGATCCTCGCAAAGTCAGCTCCATTCCCCACAAGCAAAAAATTTATTTTCTCATTCTGCTTTACAAGGGTTAGGGCAGCTCTAACCAGCGTATCATAATCTTTTCTTTCTTCAAATGCCGCTACCATACCGGCAATGAACATATCTCTGCCGGCATCGGGAAAAAAAACCTCCTTCATTGTCTGAACAGCGGGCAAATTGCTAAAACGGTTTATATCTATGCCATTATAAATACAGGTTGTTTTATTAACGGGTGACTTGTACGATGCGATACCAGCCTTAGAATTCGAAATTATTCTGTCCGCAAAGGCATTGGATACTTTCGTTCTGAAATACAACCGATCGAATATTCCCAGGTTTTTTGGAGCGTCTGCGATTATCCCATTCAAGAAAATTTTTTTTGTCAACCATATTGCAGGTAAAAGAAAAATGCTCGCCATACTGCCCCATGAATGAATAATATCTGGATTAAATTCTTTAATAATTCTGTATAATTTATAGGCCACCCGTGGGTCTTTGCGAGATCGTCTTTTTATTAAAGCAAATTCAATGGGCAGTTTATATACAATTTCGTACTCAACAATGTCGGTTAATGAAACCAGCATAATTTGGTATTCACTATCCTGCACAAGGCCCTTAATGAGCTCCAGCATCCGCCGCTCTTTTCCTCCTTTTCCCAAAGCATCTATAACCATAAATACTTTCATATCATATATATTTCGCCTTCCGCATTTTCGTATTGCCGGATTTCTGAAAAATTTTTAAACAATTCAAAAAAAAACCAAACTCAACAGATCGGCATCTGAATAATATAAAATCGGTTTTTCATAACTCATAGTTCCGTTAATTGGCCCCGAACGACTTACTATTAAGCAATACTTCACAACCATTAATATCCGCCTGATGGCTGGAAAAATATCCAAGCAATTCCTTACTTACCGGTTCTTCTTCCGATTCGGCATTGAAAGAAAAGAAAAGATTTCCGCCGGAATTCAAGTTCTTCCCTGCAATACTCTTTAGAAAAAAATCCCATTCTTTAATATGCCACACCTCCGGCGTTTTATGGTTGTTAAAGCAAATCATAAATCCTGTTATCAAATCATACCGGTTTATTACATCAAGATCTTTGAATGCCTGGATGTATTGTTGATAGCGATTAATACCCAGTGCCCGAATGGTATTATTATACATGTCATTATCTGGAACATCCAATGCCTCTGCCCTGTGTCCATAGTAGTTGCAAACGAAAGGAAAATATCCGGCCCCGGTTCCAAGGTCGAGTATTCTCTTTCCAAGGGATTCTTTATGAAGCCCCAGGTGATAAAAACGTCGCAAACATTCCAGAACCCAGTAGTCAAGGTCCAGGTATTTTTGGTAAGCTATGCCCGGATTCTTTAATCTGTATTCTTCAATGATTCCAGAAAGCCTGCTACTGATCTCCGTCCTGATTTTTCGATAATTCGATAAAAATTTCAGGGCATGGCCAGGCCCCTCTCTGAATAATATTTGCAGAAATACTTTTGGTAAAAAATACATTCTAGCCTTTAGATTCATAGTCATGTTATTTAATCAAATTATACAAAGCTTTCTTCCCCCTTTTCCCTTACCTTCTTTTAATGGCCGGAAACCGATTTGAAAATATCTTCATACCCGGCTATCATGGTTTCATAGGAGTATTTTTCATCAAAATCTCTCTTCGCCTGTACGGCCAGGTTATTAGCCAGTTCGTTATCATTCGTAATTAATTGGATACATTTTGCCAAAGCTAGTGGATCGTGGGGTGGATAAAACAAAGCATTTCGCCCCGATTGCAACATCCGGTTAATACCAGGTGAATCTGCAGCAATAATGGGTATTGTATTATACATCGCTTCTAATAATGATACTGAAGTTCCCTCATAGTCCGAACCAATTATATAGTAATCGGCTATAGCATAATAATCCTGGATCGATTCCCGTGGTATCATGCCGGGAAAGAATACACAATCTTCCAATAATTTTTTGTGGCAATATAGCTTTAACGCTTCCAGCATATCCCCCCCTCCTACAAAAATTAGTTGGAGGTCTGCTGCAGCATACTGTTTGCTCCTGAATAACTCGAAACCCTTGAGTATTTTATCAGGGTTTTTCATCCCTTTAAGCGTTCCAACAAATAGTAGTATTTTACGGTCAGGATTTACTTGTAGATCGGATTTAATTCTATCTATCGGTTTATCTGACTGTTTGAACGGGATAACAGGTGGTAAATAAATTATTTTTTTTCCGCCCAGTCTTGCGGAATATTCTTCACATATCGCTTCCGAAACACCAGCCAGTGCAAATGCATGATTAAAATAATATTTAAACGCAAATGCAGGTTTCCAGTCGGGTTTCCCTCCGCTATGAATGGTAACAATATATGGTTTTCGAAAGACGCGGAAAATCAGCGCGCTAAAAAAAGGAATGATCCATGTTTGGCGGGCATAACCTGTATATACAAAATTGATGGATGAGTTATGTTTCAGTAACACCAGGAAAAGATGCAATGGATAAAATAACCGGATAGGTTTGAAGGGCCAAATCTTTACATGACCCTTTACATGATTTTTTAGGCTGTTAGTGGAAAAATATAAAATGCCCCTTTTTAAGGAGCTAACCTGGTATTGAAGGAAATAAAAATTAAATATTTCCATGCCCCCCGTTACAGCGGGGTATAGTGTACCGAGAACAAAGAGACTTTTTTTACACTTTAAGTGCGAAACATTTTCCATTTTGGGGTATACATAATTTTACTAATAATGGTTTTCAAAATGGAAATAGATTTGAACAGGTGTTTTATAAGACGTGTGCAAAATTAGTGATTGTGTCTGGAGGTATTTGTATAAAGCTGTTTTCCGACTTACCCAGCCTATCTTTCTATACAACCCCCATTTTCACTTTCTTTACTTTTTTTATTTCAACCACTTTTTTTCTTTTCTCTGCAAGGATATATTGATTTTCGGCAATCATGGTGAATACAAATAGAAAAGTCGTAACAGACGTCAATTCGTTGTTTTGCCCAATTCCGAAAATGATGATAAATAATAATACTGCCAGTGATGGGGAAACATTACCAAGCCGGATTGACTGGATAATGGCCCCGAGGATTATCATCAGGTAAATTAAAAATCCTACCAGTCCAACCTCAATCAGTATAAGTAATATGCCATTATGGGGGTTCAATCCGTGGCCAAGGCTTCGAACTATAAATCCATTATTCCCGATTCCAAATATCTGTTCATTTACGGGCAGATTCATGTACGCTTCATACGCCTGGGCAGCGGCTTCTTCCCGCCAATCCATAGATCCCAGGTTTTGAATATTGTAATTTTGCCCCATGGCTCTCTGCAAAATAGCAATCGGTTCATCCACTAATCGGAAAAGTACCTCATCTACAAATTTACTATCCAGGTTAAAATACATACTTATAGTGGAAAATAACAGTATTCCGATAGTAGCGGCTACCACACTAAAGGAAACTATTTTGAGTACTTTTTTTCGTCCTTCCCTGTAATTAATACTGCTCATTACCACAAAAAGGACAACGATTATGATGGCCATTAAGGCACTCCTGGAAGTCGACATCAGTACGCCAATGAACATAACAGGCAATAGTACAATAAGGTATTTACTCACCAGGCGATTTTTTACAATATCCGTAAAAACAAAAACAAAGGCCATTCCGCATACCTGCCCAAAGAAATTGTGATTGATGTCGGAAACAAATATATTATTGGGATCAAAATCTTCGACTGGCCCGGAGGTTACGAGCTCGTATACCCGCCTGACAGGAAAGGAACCAATAAATGCGTAGGTATAGGCAAGATCAGCAAAACAAATGATCCCGGAAATTATTAATCCAATTTTAATACACTTATCATCATAATTCTTAAAAAAATAATGGTAAACGCAATAAGCCGCCAATACGGTGGAGATAGTCACTTTTAGCAGTTCAATGGTGAAGAGGTCCTGTGAAAAGGATATAAGTAGAAAATAGAGAAAGAAAAAAATAAATGCCTTGACAGTACTAACCCCCAAAAAATCGTTGTATTTAAACCTGGTCTCCTTATCGAACAGAATCCTGCCAAAAAGAGTAATGGTAATTATGGCCCGGGAATTTAACGGCAATCCTTTAAGGTCAATATTTATGTTTGCAATCATTAAGGCAAACAAAATGATAGCCACAATCTCCGGCTTATAAAACAGGGCATAAGCATAAAAAGCTCCACAGATCAATAAGATCAATAATGTACTCACGGGATTAAGGTATTAACTTTCTTTATTGCGAACAGGGTCAAAAAAATATAAATAAGGGGCCATTCTACGAACAGAAATACTACCTCTCCTTCTATTCACCAGCACTGCACTTTTCTATAATCCAACCATTTCATAAACAGAAAATGATTACCGGGTTTTATCAACATCCACTCCTTTCCCGATCCATGATTGCCGTAATTCGATAAAACTGCAAACAATTACATCAACATACTGAACCTATGACCTTTTTCATTCGGGTTCCTGATAGTTGGCAGTAAACTTGGTGGATTTTATGAATTGGTTTTTCAAATTTCTCGAGGGAAGGATTTTAAAGTAAACCAATCGGGTGGTAAAATATAGAAAAGTACCGAAGATTAAAATACCCTTGCGCAAAGTTGTTTAAAAAATATTGCCCTATTTCATAAAATAAATATATCGACCAGGTTCTCCTTTTCCCGCGGTTGTTCTTTTTTGCACTGGATTACACCCGCTTTAGGGGAGACAGGATAGCATTTGTTTAATCAGGAGGAGTTGTAAGTCGGATTAACCTCTTGGCAGTTAAAGCTGACAGGATGTATTATTATGTGCCGTAACTACATTTATTCAGCTTAATTTGATCAATCATTTCTAAATGACCGAAGTTTTGTATGACCTTCAATTACTTAACAAATCCATAGCGTAACTTTTCCTATCACCGTTTGGAGCTTTCATAAATTTTAGTACTTTTACACCTGAATGCTTAAGACTTTTCCTATATTCCATATCTTACTGATTTACTGATAATTACCTTCCACATTCTTCCTCAGAAAGACTTACCTCTATCCAGTTGGATTCCAGGCTTAGATTATTTAAACGGTATAATTATTATTATACAATTAGCACATTGAAAACAATTGACCCCCTAACATGAATAAAGTTATCTGCGTCGCTTTTATAATAGCAACGATTATAGTTATTGCTTCTTCTTGTGCCAGTACCAGGAAAGTTGTTTATTTCGATAATATCAAGGATACCAATTTGAAATCAGAATATGCCAATATTGAACCTGTTATTCAGATCAACGATATATTAAGCATCATTATCAGTAGCCAGAGTGCAGAAGCCTCTGCCCCTTTTAATGCACCAAATGAATCTACGTTTATCACCAGCTCAGCATCCTCCTCAACAAATAGGTTAACTATTGGCTACCTGGTGAATCTGAAAGGAGAAATCCAGTTCCCAATCCTTGGAACCATAACCGCCGCTGGAATGACCAAATCGCAACTGACCACCTACATTACCCAGCAGTTAAGGGACCGGCAGTTACTGGTGGATCCCATTACTACCATAAGACACCTCAATTACCGGGTAAGTGTGCTGGGCGAAGTTGCCAAACCCGGCGTATTTTCGGTGCCTAATGAAAAACTCAGTTTATTAGAAGCCCTTAGTTTCGCTGGCGATATTACTATATATGGCAAGAGAGAAAACGTACTTTTGATCCGGGAAAACGGTAAAGGCGAGAAAACGATAAAAAGACTGGATCTGACCAATCCCGAAATTCTCAGTTCGCCCTATTATTACCTGGAATCCAATGATATTATCTATGTATCACCAATACAAAACCGATTGTCAAGAGAAAAAAGCACTCAATTGATTCCAATTATTTTGAGTGCACTTTCATTGGTTATTGTAGGCGTTACCAGTTTCAGATAGGCAATTGAAAATTATATTGCTCTAAAACCTTACCGAATCATGGAAAAAACAAACCACCCAGTAGAGAAAGAAAATAATAGTATTCAGCAGCTCATATTGAAATTTGTGCCCTTCTGGCCCTTGTTTTTAGTTACTACCATGTTGAGTATTACTTATTTCTATTTTAAGTTAAAATACGCGGTCCGTATTTACGAAACAACAGCCAGCGTCCTGATTAAAGATGAGAAAAAGGGGCAGGAAGATTCTAAAATGGAGGAGGTATTAAATGTGTTTGGTACCAAAAAGATTGTAGAAAATGAGCTGGAAATCCTTCGATCAAATTCCATAATTTCTGAAGTGGCCAAAGCATTAAAGCTTTATGCGGCTGTTTATGAAGAAAGCGGCTGGAGGAACCTTCAAACAAGATCGGCCTACCTCAGCAGCCCTATCAATATTGAAGCATCCAATACAGATTCCATTAAGCCTACCAAAAAGATTTATTTTACCTTTTCAAAAGAAGAAAATTCTGTTTCTATAGATGGAACAAAATATGCTTTAAACCAATGGGTCAATTCGCCCTGGGGTACCTTGAAATTTACTAACAATCCTTATTATTCTCTCCCTAACCAGGCAAAGAATGCTGAGAAAGTGAAATACTATTTTGTACTGACCGATATGCGGTCGATTACTGGTGGTATTATCGGCAGTTTGGGCGCGACCCCGGCCAGCAAACAATCTTCCGTAATTAATTTAACATACAAAGATCCCATTCCGCAACGGGCAGAAAACATCATCGCAGAAGTAGTGACCGCCTATAATCGGGCAGCCGTAGAGCGCAAGAACCAGGTAGCATTAAAAACCCTGAAATTTATTGAAGACCGGTTAGATCATGTAAGCCAGGAACTGGATTCACTGGAAAATGGGATCCAAAAATACCGCGACCGCGCAGGAGCCGTGGACCTGAGCGAACAAGGCAAACTCTACCTGGAAAATATGGGGACGAATGATCGCCAACTCAACACGATGAACATCCAACTTTCCGCGCTGGAGGAAGTAGAAAAATATGTGGTAGAAAAAAGCGGGGAGGGAACTATTGTACCTTCCACTTTTAACATACAAGACCCTACGCTTACCAACCTTATTGAGAAATTGAACGCAACAGAAACTCAGTATGAAAAACTAAGGAGAACCAATGGCGAAAATAATCCGGCAGTGGTTGCCCTTCGCGAAGAAATCAACAAAACCAAGCCCAGCATCCTTGAAAATATCAGGAGCCAGCGCAAAAGCATTGAAGCCGGTAAATCAACCGTTGAACAGGCCAGTGGCAAGTATTATTCGATGCTTAATTCAATTCCCAAGAAAGAAAAAGATTTGATAGAGGTGAGCCGGCAACATAATACTAAAAAGGGAATCTATGCTTTCCTGCTGCAGAAAAGAGAAGAAACCTCCTATTCAATTAGTTCCATTATTCCTGACTGTTACCTGGTTAGCAACCCCACCACGTCTCCCGGCCCCGTTAGTCCGAAAAAATCTTTTTTAGCCATGCTGGCTCTTATTTTACCTATCACATTAAGTGCTGGAGTGGTAATATTAAAAGATTTCTTCAATAATAAAATTCTTTATAGAACAGATATAGAAAAACTCACCAGTTTCCCGATCATTGGAGAATTAGTACATGAAAAATTGAAGTATAAGATAGTTACTGAGGGTTCAGAAAGAAGCTTTATCGTTGAACAGTTCCGCCAGATCAGGGCTGCTTTAAAGCACCAGGGAACACCCCCGGGTAATACCAAAAGAATTCTGGTGACTTCTTCTATAAAAGGAGAGGGAAAAAGCTTTGTATCCACCAACCTGGCTATGATCCTGGCCCGCAGCGGGAAAAAAGTGGCCCTGATGGAATTGGACCTGCACCAGCCTAAAATAAGTGAAATCTTTGATATTCCGGAATGCAAAGGAATTAGTGATTTTCTACTGGGCAAGGTAACCGCTGAAGAAATCGTTAAGCCTACCAGCAAACACGAGAACCTATTTCTGGTTCCCTGTGGATACCCGGCAGATGAACCTTCTGAATTATTGGTTAACGGAAAATTGGAGACTTTACTGAATTTCCTTGACAAACAATTTGATGTACTGATTATTGATACCGCACCTTTTAAGGCAATGACGGATGCCTTTATCATTGCCAGCCATTGCAACCTCGTATTAACTGTTATTCGTCATAACCACACTCCTACGAAACTCATTGAACGTCTCGAAGAAGATTTCGAAGCACAACATCTTACCAATGTAGCAATCATATTCAATGGGGTCAAAAATCGCGGAGTTGGAAAATACAGTTATGGTTACGGATATGGCTACGGCTACGATCAGAAGTCCTCATACAACGAATATTATAAAAAGAAAATAAAAAAAGTTTCGTGAATTGTGGGGGCTTCCCCGGTCATCCTTCCGGGTATACGCCAAGCTCAATTCTTATAGTTCTTTCTCCGCTTATCCTGTAAAAGACCTGCTGTGTTAGCTCAATTGTCCTTTTAATAAACTGAACGGAGAAGTTCGTTTAGTAGCAATTAGTTCTTTGAAACACTTGATTGGTCTTTATGGAAGTGTTTTTAAAAATGGAGCAAAAAGAATTTGATCTGTATTTTACGCAACTGAAACCACAATACAGAATAATCATTTTTTAGCTTTCTGTTCATTCCTTAACCCGGTGAACCGAACCTGTAGAAACAAGAAGCCCTGTGAAATCAAATTTCGGCCAGAAATTTTCCCTTTACCGTGGAGATTCAAATTAATAAACCACCGAATCAACCAGAATGAAATTCGTTCTAAGCCAGCTCATTTAATTCGGTTTTCTTTCTCCAATGTGTTCAACATTTCAAAGTTGTTATCACGGTAATCACTCCTGGTTTTGGAAAAATGATTTTTCCTTATTTCTGTATTATGAAGCAGGGTGGAATTGTCATGTTCGGAACGCGGGAAACGCAGGTTATTAAATCCACGGTTGTTGGTTTTTTCTTCCATAATTTGATTATGTAAGCTAGACTCCACTTAAAAAGAAGCCGGATCTGCCAATATTATATTCATTCTTGAATCCGTTAACAAATTCATCTTACGAGGCGTTTCGATTTTTTGCCAATTCTTCCGAAGACCATTTAAGCGTTCCATCGAACAGTAAACTATATTAATATTTTCCCGAATAGGCAATCATATCAGCATATTAACTTCCATTTTAAATAGGTTAATGTGACTGAGGTGGCGAAGCCATGCAATGGCGCCCCGGGAGAAAAAGGTACCGATGGCTAACTATTTACAGAATAGCGTATTTAAAATGAACAATTTCCACCTGTTGCTGGCGAAAGCGAAACGTATTTTGAAATCTGACCTGGTCAAGGTTTCATTATTAAATTCAATTGCTACGATAATCAGGATGATAACCGGGCTGGTTAGCGTAAAAGTGGTAGCTGCCATTATAGGACCCGCGGGAATCGCCTTATTGGGACAGTTGAATAATTTTTCTACCATTCTACTTAGCATATCCAACGGTGGAATCAACGCCGGAATGACCAAATATGTATCGGAACACTCCGATAATGAAGAAGAATATACCCCTTACCTCGGCACAGGATTCTGGATCACCCTTGTACTTACCGGGATCCTCAGCCTGTTGCTGGTATTTGGTGCCGGATATTTTGCGGAGACCATACTGCTGGATACTAAATACAAAACCATATTTTATATTTTCGGCGCTACTCTTTTCTTTTATTCTTTTAGCACTTTACTAATCTCCATTCTAAACGGTTTCAAGGAATACAAGAAATATGTAATAATAAACATTGCAGGCAGCATTGTCGGTCTGATCTTTTCAATCATACTTTCAGTAAAATTCGGTGTTTATGGCGCGCTTTTATCAGCCGTTACTTTCCAATCAGTCTTGTTCTTCCTGATATTGGGCATCATGGCAAAATCGCCCTGGTTTAAATGGAAACATATCGTTTCCAATTTCAATAAAAGTGTGAGTATAAAACTGGGTCACTATACCCTGATGGCCCTGGCTAGCGCGATTACCATACCCGCAGGTCAGCTAATTGTGCGGAAATTTATCACTACTAATTCCAGTATAGGGGAAGCCGGGCTTTGGGAAGGGGTTAACCGCATTTCAAATATTTACTTAATGGTAATCACCGTTTCGATGGGCGTGTACTATCTGCCCCGGCTGGCCGAATTGAAAAACAAACTGGAATTAAAAAATGAGATCCTGAAAGTATATAAACTGATTATTCCTTTCCTGGTGATTACCACTATTGGTATATTCTTTTCCCGGTTCCTGATTATTAAGATACTTTTTACAAAGGAATTTTCCGGAATGAAAGATCTTTTTGCCTTTCAGCTGGTGGGAGACTTCCTTAAGATAGCCGGATGGGTGCTGGGATACCTGCTTATCGCAAAAGCCAAGACAAAAACTTATATCATCATGGAACTGGTGAATTTTGTCCTGCTGATTGTAATCTGTTATTTCCTGGTGAAGCAGTATGGTGCCGTTGGGGCCACCATTGGGTACGCTATAGTATACCTGGTATACCTGTTGGTTTTGCTGGTAGTGTTCCGAAAATTATTATTTCTAGATAATACTGAATATGATCATCCAAGACGTTAAAAATTATTTTAAGTATTCCGTTATGGCCGAACAACCCTTAGTAACTATTGCGATGCCGGTTTATAATGCAGAACGTTATATTAAAAAGGCCATCGATAGTATACTTCAACAAACATATACTAACTGGGAATTGGTTATGGTAAATGACGGCTCCATAGACCACACAGAGGAAAAAATACTTTCCTATAGCGATCCCAGGATACGTTATTTTAAAAATGAGGTAAACAGCGGTATTGTAAAAACACGCAACCGTTGCCTGGAATTAGCCCGGGGAAAATATATTGCCGTACTGGACAATGACGATATCGCTTTACCGAAAAGGCTGGAGATGCAGGTTGGTTTCCTGGAAGCTAACAACGACTATGGGGTGTGCGGCAGTTATTGGGAAATTATCGACAATAATGACAAACTGCTGGCTAAAGTGGAAATCCCCTCAACGGATTCAGAAATCAAAACCTACCAGTTATTTAATAACTGTTTTTGTGCCTCCACCGTGATGATGCGGGCAGAACTGGTGAAAGAAGCGAAGTACCAGGATGGGTCTGATATGCTGGAGGATTTCAATCTTTATCACCGGCTTTACCATCTTACTAAATTCGCCAGCCTGCCACATTTCCTAACGCAATACAGGACACACGGAAAAAATGAAAGCTTTAAAAAATATGATGCGTTAATGGACCTGAGAAAAAAAATGGATGCAACTATCCTCAGCCGGCTGAACATTCCTTTCACCGAAGAGGAGCTTACGCTGCATACACATTTTGTAAACGGCCGCTTCAGTTATTTTAAGAAAAAAGGAACACTACAATTACTGGAATTATGGCTTTTAAAAATTAAGCAATTGCTTGAGCAAAGGCAGGGAATTGAAGGGGATATAATAATCCGAATATTTATTAAACGGTGGCTGCAACTTTTTCATGCCAACCGTTGGTTTTCAGTAAGAATAATAAACAACTCATTATTCCGGAACTATAAAATGAAATTCATAAAATATCTAATGGAGTTCGTTAAAGAAAAAATCTCTAAAAAAATTCAACTGACCTGATTGTAAATCGTTGACAAAATAAATTTTTGGTAAACCCCCACACGATATCACCCGCCTATAACTTCATTACCGGTATTGGTAACTGGCTGCAGAAAATGAACGCGAATCTTTTCTTTCTGTTCATTTTTCTATACCATGTTCTGGTTATTTTTCAGGGATTGGATTTTAATGATGAAGGATTTCATCTCGCCTTTTACCAGCAGATATTTAATGATCCCGAATCAGTACAATTTGGGTTCTGGATGTGGCTCACGGGAATCATCAGTGGCATTTATCTGAAAATCTTCCCTTTCGTGGGAATGTGGGGGATACGATTGCTTGGTGCTGCATTTTCCACGTTCACCATTATTATTGCCTATAATTTATTGAAGCGATATCTTCATACCGGTTATTTACGAATGAGTATGATTATGCTTTCTTTATTTATTAATGAAGACGCTAAAAATCTTTACTATAACAACTTCTCCGCTTTTTTTTATTTTTTGAATGCTTACTTACTGTTTACGGGGATTAGGGATAACAGGAAATTCCTGATTTTTTGGGGAGGATTCTTTGTTTGCCTGAATATTTTTACCCGCATCCCCAATGTGCTGGGCCTTGGCCTCGGCCTTGGCTTCTTTTATTATGCCTGGCTGAAAAAATCCGACTTTAAAGTACTGCTTACCCAAATAGGCCTTTTTGTGATTGGGTTTATACTTTCCGGAGTGATCGTTTTTACTGCAATGAAATTACTGGGCCATTTGCCTTATTTTGTCGAGTCAATAAAGTTGTTATTTTCTTCCAGTCAAAGTTCTGCCAAGAACGACGGTATTGGCGGAGCCTATGGTATTTACCGGTTACTGTCCCGGAATCTTATAGACTATGCCCTTTCATTAAGAGCGGCGGTTCTGGCGGGCGGTTTTCTTTTCCTGGTTGCGCTTATAAATAGTTCCGCGGTATCAGCCTCCCGAAGTATCAGAACGGCTGTTTCGATTTTAAATTATTTACTATTGGCAGGAATGCTGCTGTTGGTATTAAATGGATGGTTCGACAGTTACAGGCTACGGGTTTTATTTACGGGTATCAGTCTCTTCTCATTAATGATACTTTTCAATAAAAATAAATCACCCGATTATAAACTACTGGCCCTTTTTGGCGCCTTTATATTTTTGATACATCCATTTGGAAGTTCTGAAGGTATTTCCACGGTGGTAGTTTATTCCTTATGGCTCTCCTTTCCGATTGCTATTGACTCAATTGCCAAAATAAGGTGGGTGAATATGGATATGAGAATGGGAGCTCTCACTAAAGAGTCTGGGCTTAAAATTTCTATTTCGGAAAACCAGCTACGTCCTCTTCGATTAGGGAGTATTGCAGTGATTATTCTTGCCTGTTTGTTTAATGTTATAATGTATCCCTACCTCTGCGACCGGCATAGCAGGCTGGAAATGTTTTATTCGGTCAGTAATAAATATACTAAAGCTGTATATACGTCTAAAGGCCGTGCCGCTTCGTTAAATGAGTTGCTGTTGGCTAGTTCAAAATATGTGAAGCGGGATGATTATGTGCTTGCCTATGATTGCATGCCATTGTACCATTTTATGACTGAAACTAAATCCTACGTACGTAATCCCTGCATTTGGTTTTATTCCAACGAACTATTTCTTACTGAATTGAAACGCGCAGAAAACAGTCAAAAGAAATTACCAGTGGTGGTTAAACAAAATATCCTCACTACAGGTGAAGGTAGTGCCTGGCCGGAAATTACTCCAAAGGAAGATTATTCATTATTAAAAAGAAACCTGGAAAAAAACCAGTATTTGAGTGATTTCCTGAAACGAAATAATTACCAGGAAGTTTGGACCAACGGTCACTTTATAATTTTTATTCCCCCGGGTCCAATTGAGCTTCCGGGAAAATGAGCTAATTGCCAATGAAGACTACTCAAAGGATACTAACGTGGTCTGATGCATATTATATTAGAAATTACAGAATGATCTATTTAATTAAAATAAACCAATAAAATAATTATTCTCAATGAGCAATATCAAAGTTGGTATAATAGGCTATGGATACTGGGGTACCAACCTGGTGAGGAACTTTTTTGGTACTGATAATTGTTCACTTGCTGTGGTGGCCGATGGTAGACCTGAACGGCTGACGGTATTATCAAAAAATTTTCCATCCATAAACAGGGTAACCAGCGCTGAAGAGATCATCAACGACAGCACTACAGATGCTGTTGTGATAGCTACACCTGTTTCAACTCATTATCAACTGGCAAAAAAAGCCTTGTTAAATGGTAAACATGTACTGATAGAAAAACCCATGACATCCTCCCCTGAAGAGGCTGATGAACTGATTAACCTGGCTGAACAAAAAGGACTCACGCTAATGGTCGATCATACCTTCCTGTATACGGGCGCTGTGCAAAAAATGAAGGAATTGATCCAAAGTCAAACTATCGGTACCCTCCAGTATTTTGATTCAAGCCGGATCAACCTGGGGCTATTCCAGTCGGATGTGAACGTGCTCTGGGATCTTGCACCGCATGATATTTCGATTCTCACCTTTCTCATTAATGAATTGCCGGTAAGCATCAATGCTACCGGGATATCACATACCAGGAACCATATTGAGAATATCGCTTATATGACTGTCAATTATGATTGGGATTTTATTGCCCACTTCAATGTATCCTGGCTTTCGCCGGTAAAAGTGAGACAAACCCTTATCGGTGGGGATAAAAAAATGATTGTTTATAATGACCTCGAACCTTCAGAGAAAGTTAGAGTGTATGATACAGGGTATACACATAAAACAGATGAAGATAAAAAAATGATAATGGTGGATTACCGCACGGGAGATGTATATATTCCTAAATTGTCCAGTAAGGAGGCCCTTTCCGGGATGGCCGCCGATTTCATTCAATCTATTATTCAACAAAAAGAACCAGTGGCCAATGCACGGCTGGGTAAACAGGTGGTTAGTATACTGGAGGCATCCCAGGAGTCTATAAAACATAATGGTAAAGAAGTTAAAATAAAATAATTTATGCAAACAGTTACCGTTACAAACGATAAACAAAGCCTCAACAACGTACAGTTAGGAGAGAACGTACGCATTTTTAACTTCGTAAATGCATATGGGTGTACCATCGACTCCAATTCTAAAGTGGGCGCCTTCGTGGAAATTCAAAAAGGCGCCACCATCGGTAAGAACTGCAAAATATCCAGTCATACTTTTATTTGCGAAGGGGTGCACATAGAAGATAATGTCTTTATTGGTCATGGCGTTATGTTTACCAACGATCTGTTTCCCAAGGCTACTAACGCGGATGGAAGTCCTCAAAGTGAAGCGGATTGGAAGCTGAGCGAAACATTTGTAAGAAAGGGCGCTTCCATTGGTTCCAATGCTACTATTTTGTGCGGTATTACCATTGGAGAAAACGCACTGGTGGGTGCCGGATCGGTGGTAACCAAAGATGTTCCGCCAAATACTATTGTAGCGGGTGTTCCAGCTCGAATTATTAAAAAAATTTAAAGAACAATAATAAATAATGGAAAAGAAAATTGCCTGCCTCGACCTTAAGGGGCAACACCAGCAGATCAAAAAAGAAATTTTTGAAGCATTTGAAAAAGTTTACGAACAGACTGCATTTTCGGGTGGTCCTTTTGTTGAGGACTTTGAAAAAGTGTATGCTCCGTTTTGTGAAACCCAATTTGCAGTGGGGGTTAATAATGGAACCACCGCCCTGCATTTGGCAATGCTGGCATTGGGTATAGGCCATGGCGATGAAGTAATACTTCCGGCCAACACATTTATTGCTACTGCCTGGGGTGTATCTTACTCAGGGGCTACTCCTGTTTTTGTGGATTGCGATCCGGACACCTGGGAGATAGATGCCACAAAGATCGAAGCAAAAATAACCCCCAAGACAAAAGCCGTTATTGGTGTACACTTGTATGGTCAGCCTTTTGACATAGCCGCAGTGCAGGCTATTTGTAAAAAACATTCCTTGTATCTGATTGAAGACGCCGCCCAGGCGCAGGGTGCCATGTATAACGGTAAACGGGTTGGCGGGTTTGGCGCAATGGCCTGCTTTAGCTTTTACCCCGGCAAAAATTTAGGCGCCTGTGGAGAAGCAGGTGGCATCACTACTAATAAGGAAAGCTATTATAAACATTTACAAAGTCTGCGCAACCATGGATCTGTAGTGCGTTACTACCATGATGAAATTGGTTTTAATATGCGGATGGGAGGCCTGGAAGGAGCCTCATTAAGCATAAAACTTAAATACCTCGAAGGGTGGAATAATCGCCGAAAAGCGATTGCCAAAAAATACCAGGTTTCCTTTACGAACCCGAAAATAAAATTCCAGGTTCAGCCAGAAGGTCATGAATCAGTATTTCATCTTTTTGTAATCACTACCGGAAATAGGGATCATCTAACAAAATATCTCAATGAAAATAATATTTTTCCGGGCCTACATTACCCGGTACCTTGTCATTTACAAAAAGCCTATGCTTCGCTTGGAAAAAAATCAGGAGACTTTCCTAATTCGGAATATTTAGCAAGCCATTGTCTTTCTTTGCCAATGTATGCGGAACTAACGGATGAAGAAGTTGAATATGTGATTCAGAAAATTAATCAATATTAATTCGGTTGAAGAATACTAAAAAAATATTCATTTTTCCCTTTAACGGCAACGGCATTGAAGCCCTTGATGGAGTCAATGACCAGGAATTTGAATTCCTGGGATTCATTGATGACAGCCCGGAAAAACGCGCCGCGGAAAATAAATGGCCCGTTTTCACCAGAGATGTGTTGACCCAGGAACCGGACAGCTATGTGTTGGCAGTGCCCGGTAGCCCGGTTTCCTATACTAAGAGGGCAGAATTTATAAACTCCTTGGGCATTTCTGCTGATCGTTTTATTTCAATCATTCATCCCGGGGCCTCTATAGGAAAGAATGTAATTATTGGAATGAATTGTTTAATCATGGCTGGCGTAGTGATTACCAGTAACGCCTATATCGGCAATCATGTTTGTATACTTCCTAACACCGTCATACACCATGATGCGATCATTAAAGACTATACCCTTATCGGTTCGAATGTAGCGATCGCAGGCGGGTCGGTGGTTGGAAGAAATTGCTATATTGGCAGCGGTACGAATATCATTAACGGGATAACGATTGGTGATTACTCCTTAATTGGATTGGGATCAAATGTTTTGAAAAGTATTCCCGATCATTCCACCGTAGCAGGAAATCCGGCCAGACAACTAAACAAAAAATAGTGATGCCGAAAACTGAAATGCCCGACATAACCATCATAATACCTTTCCTGAATGAAGAGGATAATATCCTTAACCTGGGAGCAGGCCTCATTAGTTTTATTGAAAGTAATAAAGACATTCTGTTTGAAATTGTCCTGGTCAATGATGGTTCCACCGATCATTCGGTGGAAGCAATCCGGAAAACGCGGTTTCCGGCAGCTACTAAACTTATTTCATTTTCACAGAATTTCGGTTCTCACGCAGCCTTACGGGCTGGCATACTGCATGCCCGCGGAACGTATATTACATTTTTGTATGCAGACCTCCAGGACCCGGTTGAAAATATCGTGAATATGTTCCGGAAGGTGGAGGATGGAAACGATATAATTTGGGCGAACCGCGCTGACACCAAAAATTCATTTTTTGAACGGCAGTTCTCCAAATTATATTCCAGGCTGATGCGCAATTATGTGAACCGGAAATATCCCAGTAAAGGATTCGATGTGGTAATGTTCAACAATAAAGTGAAAGAAGCCGTTAATAAGAATATTGAAAACAATTCCAGCGTATTCCTGCAAATCCTGAACATGGGCTTTAAACAGGATTTTATTGAATACCAAAAACTACCCCGGAGTGCAGGTAAATCAAAATGGACAATTGCCAAGAAGATAAAGTTGCTGATCGATTCATTCGTAGCTTTTTCTTATGCCCCCATTCGGCTCGTATCCATGATTGGTATTTTGTTTTTTGTCGGAGGTATTTTATGGACCAGTTATATCGTTTTCCGAAAACTGGTATTTAACGACCTGGCGGCCGGTTGGCCCGCCCTGATATCGATCCTGATGATTGGCTTTGGAATCACCAACATTTCCCTGGGCATCATTGCCGAATATTTATGGCGAACACTGGATGCCAGTAGGAAGAGGCCGGTATTTATAATTGATGAAATAATTGAATTGAACTGATTATGATAAAAGCGATATTTTTTTGTTTCATTTACGCGGTGCTGAATGTGTCCGGTGCTGCTATGATAAAATGGAAATTAAAGGGCCGGATGCTAAATGAATTCAACGACTGGGTTAAATTTTTGCTGGATATCCAGGTGCTTAGTGCTTTTGTTCTGATATTCTGTTCAGCCCTCGTCCTTTTCAAAGCCTTATCAACCGGGAACTTTACTTTTATCATTCCCGTATCTGCAGGTATCAACTTTGTACTCACCGTAATTGCCGGTTATTATATTTTCAGGGACCAGCTCAATTGGGTTTCCTTCGCAGGCTTTGCCCTTATTATTTCAGGTATAATTATTTTAAGTATAAACACAAGTCAATATGCAAAATAAAGTTCAAGGCAGTGTCATCCTGGTAACAGGTGGTGCAGGATTTATCGGATCGTATGTGGTGGAAGAATTACTTCTCCTGGAACCAAAAAAAATCCGCATCATCGATAATTTCATTAGAGGCAGTAAAGTCAATATGAAAAATTTCATTAATAATCCATTGGTGGAATTGATTGAGGGAGATATCCGGGACACCCCATTGTTGGAAAAGTGTATTACCGGCGCCGATTTTGTATTTCACATGGCGGCTTTGCGAATCAATGCCTGTGCCGCTGACCCAAAAGAAGGATTCGATGTAATGCTTCACGCTACTTTTGACGTAGCTATGTTATGTGTGAAGCATAAGATTAAAAAAGTGATTTACAGTTCAAGCGCCTCCGTATACGGACTGGCCCAGCACTTCCCTACCCCCGAAACGGATAACCCATATAATAACCAAACCTTTTATGGCGCGGCCAAAATGTGGGGAGAACAATTATTCAGGAGTTTTAAGTTTATGAACGGACTGGATTATGTAGCACTTCGTTATTTTAACGCGTACGGTCCGAGGATGGATACCGACGGCAAATACACAGAAGTAATGATAAAATGGCTCGATTGTATTCGGGATGGCCGCAATCCGGTAATTTATGGGGATGGTTCTACTACCATGGATTTTGTATATGTGAAAGATATCGCGCGGTCAAATATTGCTGCCTTGCAGTCAGCAGTAACCGATGAGGCCTTCAATATTGGAAATTGCGAAGAGACCAGTTTATCCGGGTTACTGGAAGTGATGTTGAAAGTGAATGGTTCCACTTTGAAAACCGAATACCGGGAGGAAAATTCCGTTAATCCTGTACAACGGCGACTGGCTAATGTATCCAAAGCGAAAGAACTGCTTGGTTTTACCCCCACCGTAAGCCTGGAACAGGGAATGAAAGAATTGAGTGAATGGTATTTTGGAAAATTAAAAGTAACTACCCACTGATGATACCCATAGCTAAACCTTATTTAACCGAAAAAGAAGCACAGGCGGCCTATGATACCATCCTAACAGGTTGGATCACCCAGGGCCCGCGCGTGGCAGAATTCGAAGAACATTTCGCAGCCTATACGGGCGCCCGCTTTGCGGTGGCTGTTTCAAACTGTACAACCGCTTTACATCTTTCAATGATTATTACCGGAGTAGGAGCTGGTGATGAAGTGATTTGCCCTTCGATGAGTTATATTGCCACAGCCAATTGCATTAAGTATGTAGGTGCCCAACCTGTATTTGCCGAGATCAACCCGGAAACATACAATCTTGATATCACAGACACGGAAAGAAAGATTACCCCAAAAACAAAAGCCATCCTCCTGGTTCACCAGATAGGAATGCCGGCCGATATTGACGCCTTTAAACAGTTGGCAACTAAACACAACCTGAAGTTAATTGAAGATGCTGCCTGTGCGGCAGGATCTTCTTACAAAGGAAAAAAGATAGGAAGTCATTCAGAACTGGTATGTTTTTCTTTACATCCCAGAAAAGTGATCTCCACCGGCGACGGGGGTTTTGTAACTACAAACCGGGAAGATTATTATCAGCGCCTAAAGTTATTGCGACAGCATGGAATGTCGGTAAATGACCGGGTAAGACATGAATCCTCCAAAATAATTTTTGAAGATCACGTGGAATTAGGGTACAATTACCGGTTAACTGATATCCAGGCGGCCGTAGGAATCAAGCAACTGGAAATACTCGACTGGATCATTTCGGAAAGAAGAATTATAGCTAATCAGTATCATGAAGCATTTAAAGACATAAATTGCATTCGTTTGCCACTGGAAAATGAAGGATATTTCTCCAATTACCAGTCGTATAGTATTTATCTGCTGGATAATTGCCAAATTACCCGAAATGAATTGATGCAGAAAATGCTCGATTCCGGAATATCCACCCGAAGAGGCATCATGACATCGCACCGCGAAACTGCTTATAAAAAAGAGTATGACGGTCTGTCTCTTCCTATATCTGAAAAAGCCTGCGATCAAAGTATAATTTTACCGCTTTTCATTCCTATGAAGCCGGAAGACATCCAAAAAGTAATTGATACTTTCCGCTCAATTGTTAAACCATAAACAAAATAGTTACCTGAAAACCCCAAGGGTTACTTTATGATCAAGCACTCCTTCACCTTATTCAGAAACCTGCTGTGGCTCTGGGATATTATTTGCCTAAACCTGGTTTTATTTATATTCAGCTTTATTATTAACAGGGCAGATGCGCTGGACCGGGAGGAATACCATGTTCTTTTCGCCGCATTCAATTTATCCTGGATGTCTTCTGTATACTTAACGGCTCTATACCTGAGTAAAAAATGGCTCGATTTTAAAACCTTCTTCAAACAAACGATCTATTGTTATATGTCAACCGTTTTGATGGTTTTATTTTTTATTTTCCTCTATAATTTCCCCTATTCCAGGTTATTTATCATAGTATGCTTTGCCGGATTGGCCTCCATACTTGTGCTCAACCGCCTTTTCTTTAACTTACTAGTATTAACCTTACGCGATAAATTCAGGTTAGAAAAAAATGTGGTGTTTTTAGGATATAATGAGCATTCTAAACGTCTCATTAACTATTTCCAGCAGGACTCAAAACTAGTAAAAGTAGCTGGTTGTTTTGATGACAATGCACAGCCCGACAGTTCCTTCTCCATTCCGATTATAAGGAAACTGAAAGATTGCATGCCTTTTGTAATGGAACACCAGGTAAAAGAAATCTATTCCACTTTGGCCCCGGAAAGCGACCCTTATCTCTATGAGCTGGCAAAAGACGCTGAAAAGAATTTTGTTCACTTTAAGTTTGTACCCAATTATGATGCATTTATTAACCGGCGTGTGTTCGTGGATTTCGTAGATGATATGCCAATCCTTTCATTGCGGAGAGAACCACTGGAAGATACCGGTAATCGTATCAAGAAAATGGCCGTGGATATTATTATCAGTTCCCTGGTAACTATTTTTATACTTTCCTGGTTGATCCCGATCTTAGCCATTCTCATCAAACTCGACTCTAAAGGCCCGGTTTTTTTCCTTCAATTAAGATCCGGCAAAGATAACCGGCCATTCCGGTGCATCAAACTCAGAAGTTTACATGTTAACGATGAAGCGAATTCCAAACAAGTAACCAATGGGGATAGACGCATAACAAGAATAGGGCGTTTCATGAGAAAGAATAATCTCGATGAATTACCCCAGTTTTTTAATGTATTAATGGGTGAAATGTCGGTGGTAGGACCAAGACCACACATGCTTAAGCATACCGAAGATTTTTCTGTTCTTGATAAAGAATATATGGTCCGTCATTTCGTAAAACCCGGACTTACCGGATGGGCCCAGGTAAATAATTTACGGGGCGAGATCAAAGAAGAATCCTTATTGCACAAAAGAATAGAACATGACGTTTGGTACCTGGAGAACTGGTCCCTATGGCTGGATCTAAAGATAATTCTCCTGACTATCTGGGTTTCCATAAAAGGAGATAAGAATGCTTATTAGGCCTATTGCCTATTAAGCAACCGAAAGGTCACCGGGATATAAGAATCAGCTTTCCCTGCATCCATTTTTATCCCAACCTTCCACGTAATATTACCCGTTTATACCTGACAAAAATGTTCTTTGGGGAGGATAAGGGCATTATTTTTATTCTTTTTTCTGATTTGTAGCCAAATTTTATTTTCAGCAATTCAGCTTTCCATTCTGCACATCATACACTAAGTACAAAGTATTTCACCTGAAAAAGACTCAATCATTCCGATTGAGTCTTTTTATTTTATACGAATTTAATATATCAGCTTTTGCTTTTTCTTTCATTAATAAAATGCCGGCGCAATTCCAGCAAATGTAAAACCATAAAGTTAACGGGTACGAATGAAGAAATTCTATTTTTTAGCTTTCATGTTAACTGCCGAATTAAAGACCCATAATAACATAGGTTTTTTACGACTGTCAATTACGGGCTGAATTTCTTGTAAGAATTGTGGTGACACCGCCGGGCATCCTTCACTTTGGCAAATGGGAACATTCGTTTCTTCATTACTGATACATCCCATGGCATGCAATACCACAAAACGCTTATATGCGTTGTTATTGGAGTTGTCGAGTCCGTACAGTCTATAAGCTAATCCAAATTGCCCGGTATAAAGCTTTCCAATTTTATACCGACCCAATGAAGTACAGTTGCTACCGGGTGCATTTGAAAAATCTTTATCAAAGGTAAAGCGTTCTTCTCCCCTGCCATGCGCTACTAATGCGCTATTAACAATTGTCATCGTTTCCAGGTTGACCACGTAGAAACGCTTTTTCCCGGACTTCACTCTCATATTAATCAGAAAAGCATAACTGGTCTCGTAGTCATTTTCCTGGGCGTATTGTTTCAACAATTTCGCCTGTTTTAGAACCTCAGACTCTGAATAATATTCTATTCCTATCTCAGGTTTTTTAGTCGCCCATTTAGGGGCTACAAAAGTTGTTTTTCCGCCTTTCTCCACATTAGTTCCTGCCAAACCCTTCGCAACTACTAATGGCTCGTCCGGTATAGGACTCGGGGGACCAATAAAATTAGAGGCTTTTTGAGATGGGGTGGATTTAACCAATCTTACTCCTTCAATACTGGCCGCAAACGGAACAGTGCTTGACCGCGTGATGCGGCAACTACTCAAGAATAATATAAACAAAACGTAGCCTGTTATACAGGTACAAAAGGATAAGTGTTTCAAAATAAGGTACGGTCCTTCGGGCTAAGGATAAAATCAACAAATTGCTTGTCTTTCGGTAGGATATGGGAGTAATAAATTCGTACGATTGTTCCTGCTTAAAGAATTATTTTTCTAAATTAAATTATGATATTTACCTACTCAATGAGCAATAAGATTATTATAGGTAACAAAAATTGCAATAATTTCTGGTGTTTGCAATGCCGAAAAAGGTTTTTAATCGAACACGATTATAAAATACTATAAATCAAACTTCTACACAATATATTAGTAATAAGTAAATCCATTTTGCCTATTATCTTACCCTATTTAGGCTAAAATATTAACACGGTAAAATCAGGTAGTTGTGGAAATTTGAGATGATCATTTTTTGTTCCAAAAAAAAATTACTTTCTACTGGTTACATCTGTTCATTTTAAACGTACTAATATTACAGACCGGCATTATGATTAGAAAAAGCACCATACTCGTTTTGAGTTTTATTTCCGCCATCGGACTGATAAGTTGCAACAAAAACAATGATCAGGCTCCCGTCGCTTATAAATTAAGTTATGGGGACTCTATATTCTATTTACGGAATCAGCCCGGTGATTATATTATTTATCCAACAGAAGTGCGCACCGGGGGCAGGTATATTGGCTTCCCGGAAGGAATTGAAATAAATGCAACCACTGGAGCCATCACCATTTCAAAAAGCGAAACAGGTTTGCGCTACAAGATTTCTTTTATTGATGGCACTACCGGTGATACCAGCTCTGCTATCATACTTATCTCCGGCATAAATTATTTTGATAAAATTTACAACCTTTCCGCTAATGATACACTGGCCCTGCCCGTGTATAATGCCACCAGTTCTCATTCAATACCTGCCAGCAGTGTATTTGATGAAGGAAACGGATGTAATGGAGTAGGCGTATCGGTAGATTTAAACAGGGCGGTTATTAACCTTGCACAGACCATCCGAAATGGAGTATTCGGTAATACACCCTCCAATGGAGCAAAAATTGAAGTTGAATTAAAATACCGGGTGAATGATGGAAGTAATAAAACATTGAATGCGCTAAAAGTAAAATTATATTATTTTAATACCGCAAATGATCTCACCCCCGACCTCATACAATTAATAAAGGACCGGGAAGGAACCGTATTTGGCAGTAGCCCTGTTATTCAACCAGCAGATGGCCAGGTTACGGTTTTCGGAACGGGTAGCCCGGGAACAGTAAAAGGAGTTGCCAAACCCCGGCCCCCCTGTATTTTCATTGTAGGTCGCTAAGAAATCACCCTTCTTCGTTTTTTCAACGGTTTTCGTAGTTAAATTTGATGATTGCGAATCCACGATGCATTCATCCCGATTTATACTTGCTTTTTTGATTACAATCGCTGGCCTGCTATTATGGGCACAAAAAGGTCGCCCAGATTACCGGCAACTTTACCACTACGCAGAAAATCTATATAAGGATAAGAATCCTACCAATCAAAAAGACAGCGCCGCCCTGGCAGCATACAAAAAAATTATTATTCTTTTAAGGGGCTCGCACCTTAACGATAGTGTACTTTGGGACAGTTATTTTAAGGCAGCTATATTTGAACAAACGTACAATCATTACGAGCAGGCTATTCCCCTTCTGCGGGAATGCGTGAGCCTGCAAACATCGCAACCAACCATCCCACGCCCATCAGAGTATTTACCGAATTTATACCTGGGCAATTCTTATTATGTCATAAACCGCTTCGATTCCGCCCGTTATTATTATAAGGAAGCAGAAAAAATCGCTACAGAGTATCCAACTATCGAAGGAATAGAGCGATTGTACAATACGTACGGCATTCTAAATTTCGAAACGGGCAATTACCGGCAGAGTAAGAACAATTTTGAAAAAGCAATTGCCATTTCGGAATCTAAAAAATCGCCGGACGTAAACCTAATTGTCAATTATAAAAATAACCTGGCGTCCAGTTTGCGAAAGCTCTATGAGTTTGACGCAGCGATGGCAATTTATAAAAGTTTACTCCCCTACCAGGTCAACATTGATGGTATTAATCAAAATATAGCTTCGGTATATCTCAGCATAGGTGCCAGTCCACAGGCTATTTATTATTTACACCAGGTAAAGAACAATAACCTGTCTAAATTGAATGACCTGGGAAGGGCGCACTATAATCAGCAGCAATATGATAGTGCTGAACTATATATTAATCGGGCTTTCCGGCAGAATGAAATTGAAAACGGTAGCCGGAAAAATATTTATGCCGGCTTAACCTACCGGTATAATGGTGATATGCTTGTCGTGAAAGGCCATTATGAAGAGGCATTACAACAGTACCAGGATGCCATTCAACAGATAATCTTTTCGTTCAATGATACCAGTATTTACTCAAACCCCACAGATTATTCCGGCGTATTCGCAGTTATTGAATTATATGAAACACTGTTGGCTAAAGCAACTGCCTTCCAAGCACTCTACCAGGAAAAAAATAAAATCGACTACCTGGAAGCAGCATTGCATACCTTTCATTCATTATATCAGCTTACGGATTATGTTGAAAAAACATATGAATCAGACCAGGCCCGTATCTTTTTAAATCAAAAAAGGCATATTTCGCATCACCAACCTATTGAAATCTGTATCCGTTTGTTTCAGCTAACCGGTAAAAATATTTACCTGGAGAAAGCTTTTTTCTTTGATGAAAGAAATAAAGCATCTGTATTATCGCTTGGATTATCGGATGCCGCTTTGAAAAAGGCGGGTAATTTACCTGTGCCACTGGTGGTAGAAGAAACCAACTGCAAAGAATTGATAAACCGGCTTTCCTTAAAAGCATCCGGCACCAGCGACAGCAGTGCCCTGGTTAGCCTGCTTGCTCAAATACGGGAGCAGGAACTAAAGCTTGAATCCATCAATAAAAAGTTTGACAATTATCCGGCTTATCATGATTTGAAATTTGCCAATAACACGATTGCCGTGGCAGATTTACAGAAAGATATTATTCCCGGAAACAGCGCAATCCTTTCTTTCCACGTGGGTGATACCAACCTGCTTTGCTGGGTAATTTCAAAAAATAAATTTGATTATATCACGATTCCTTATTCGGACTCACTGGTGAACCATATTATGGCATTAAATACGGAACTTCAGTCAAATGATGCCTTTAATATCACCAGCACCCGCGCACATGCCCGCACATTATACAAGCATTTAATACTACCACTGGAAAAAAAAATAAATGCTTTTGACCAGCTCATGATAATTCCGGATGATGAATTAAGCTATATCCCGTTTGAATTATTATTGGATACTTCCGATCAATACCTTATTAAAAAATTTGCCATCAGTTATAACTATTCTTGCAGCCTGTTAAAAAAACCTTCCGCTCAACAACAAAAAAGGGATTATTCAATTCTTGCCTATGCTCCCTATAGCGGAGAGGTTCCCCCAGGCTCCTTACCTGTACTTCCTGCATCTAAAAAAGAAGTAGAAGGATTGAAGGGTACGCTATTAACTGGTAACAGGGCAACTAAAGAATCTTTTATTCAATCCGCTGCAGGATATAGGATTCTCCATTTAGCCACTCATGCAAAAGCGAATGATAAAGAGCCATTACAATCGTATATAGCGTTTTATCCGGTTCATCCCGATTCGCCGGCTAAAGATCGATTATTTATTCCCGATATCTATTCTCTTTCCTTGCCAAAAACCTCTCTTGTTATTCTCAGTGCTTGTGAAACAGGAACGGGACAATTGGTAAAAGGGGAAGGACTTATCAGTTTATCCCGGGCATTTTCCTATGCAGGATGTGCCAATATTATTACATCACAATGGAAGGCGGATGATGAAGCGACTGCTTACATTACGCGCCGCCTGCATCGGTATCTTGAAAAAGGAATTGATATGGCATCATCCCTTCAAAAGGCCAAGCTTGATTACCTGGATGATGCCGCTATTGATGGCCGTCTTAAATCGCCGGCGTATTGGGCTCACTTACGATTAACCGGTCAATTCGAAATAATGGCCATACGCTCCTATTATTGGTTATTGTTGTTACTACCACTAATATTGCTGGCTTATTATATAAAAAAAATCCGGCCCAGGAAGGGCCGGAATAGTATTTCATAGATTTAATATGCTACTGGTGCAAAACTATTGTTCCCACTTTTGTGTCTTCATTGGTGCGCACGGTCACATTATTAATCGTAGAGTCTTTATAATTATTGGCAGTGGCATCAACAAATAATTGGTAGGCTCCTGCCTTTAATCCAACAAATTTAAACTCGCCTTCCTGCTCCGGCTTCGCAGTTAAGGTATCCATACCACTGATGGCCATAACAATTGCCTGTGCGGCCCCCGGTAAAACTCTACCTTCGATTCTCCCCGATTTTTTCTTGCTGAATATGCGAATCTGGCTTCTCAATTCAAAACCATTATTATTTCCGGATCTGCTATTATCCATTTTTATTGATCTGCCTGCATCAAAATCGATCCAAAATAGAAATTGATCAGGGCTGCTCAATTCTACATTAGTTTCATCTAATTGTGCTATTACTTCATTGTCCTTGTCTTTAACCTTTAGTGGTTTGGTTTGTCCGTTCATTACTACTGAATTATTATTCCCTAACGTTAAACGAATTTTTTGAAGTTTCCTATTGGCAGGAATGGTTCCGGAACCAAATAAGGTATCAATGCCATTACGAAATTGTAATATATCATACACCCCCTGTATAATGTTAAGAACAAACCAACCTCCCAGACTGTCAACACCATTATCTTCCAGCTTAATCTCCAACTTCTGAATATCAATAAAAACTTTGTCAAATACCAGGTTTTGGTCGTCGGTCAGGTATACTTTTAAAGTAGAAGGTACCGTGGTGGTTAAACCAGAAACACCCGGTGCGGATGTTTCTTTTTTGCAGGAAAGCACCACCAACGCTATACTGGTTATTGCTAAAACCCATTTTGCCGAGCGGATTAAATTGATTTTCATTTTGAATGATTTTTATTTTTATAAAAATGATTACTATTATTAGTACTTCGTAAATTCTAATAATTCATTCCGGGTAGTATTATCATCAGTCAAACTTATTTTAGTGTCTGATTTTGCTGTTAAAATCCAGTCATCGGATAATTGCCCCAGCGGTTTATTAGTATTGTCTTTTACACCCAGGTTAATGATGAGTTTACCGGACGAATTATCTTCGGTCCAGCTACCTTGCTTTATTGAGGCTCCTCCTTTTTGAACCATCAATTTCCCATCGCTTTGAAACGTAAAAGAATAACCAGAAAAATCAGCGGTTTCATTCACTCCTCTTTCGGAAAATAAAGAAACCTGCCAGGTTCCATTGGTAACGATAGGAGTAACGTTATTCACCAGTGATGAGCTGGTCGATTTTGAACAGGAGGAATATAATAATATCACAACAAGAATTGTACTGACTAGGCTAATGGTATGTTTCATAATATTTAAATGTTTTACGTATATATTGGTACATACCGGGAGACCTTATGTAACCATTTTCCAAAAAAAATCCCCGGGAACCGGGGATGACAGGATATAGAGGGTAAGCGCTTCAGCAGCAAGCTATTGTTTCCAGCCGGCCACTTTCACTTTCTTAATAAACCAATTGCTTACTTTATCATGATAGAGATGTAATGGCTGCGCATTAATTTTTTCGAAAATTGGTAAGGCTTTATTTATCTCCTTATTCTTTAGATAGGTAACGGCGAGATAGTATTCCGCATCCTCCAGGTAAGCTGTAGTTTGAAAAGCCTGGTTCGTCGCTATACAATTATTAAGGAGGAGAATAGCATTAGCAAGGTCCCCCATTTGAAGGTACGCATTCCCGGCCAGGAAATAATCCTTCGGGCCCCGATTGGAGATAGAATTAAATAATGCAATAGTGGTTTTAAAGTCTCTTTGCCGGAAAGCCTTTTCTACAGGAGATAATTCATCAGTAGCCCGTGAACTTCCAATAGTATATGCGCTATAATTTTCATTAAATAATTTTTCGGGAGTAATTACAAAATACTGGTAAGAGGCGCCGGCTATTATCAATACTATTATTCCGGCTGCTATCCGCAGGGATATTCGTGCCATAGTACGTACTATACCAACCGGCTTTGAAACTTCTTTCATTTCCCGCATCATTTCTTCATGCACCAGGGCCACTTGTTTTCGTAAACCCAGTCCACTTATGCTCAAACGGGTGTTCTTTAGATTTTCCAGCTCGTCCTGCAAATTTTTATCACCTGCCAGGTTTTCTTCCAAAGAAACAAACTCTTCCGGGGAGAGTTCCTGATCCATATAACGAATCAACAAAGTGGTATTAGTAAAATTATCATTCATAATTGACAGCGGTTTTTAAGGTATTTGCGATATTGGGGTTTGCCACCAGCATTTGTTCCAGTTGTTTCAAACATTTATATTTTTTATTTCTCACTACCTGCTCGGATTCATAATCAGTTTGGGCAAGAATTTCTTTCATTGACAAGTTTTCGTAATAAAAAGCCAACAAGATCTTTTTACATCCTTCCCCCAGCCGCCCTACTATTTCCATCACCTGCCTTCGTGATTCTCTCCCTGCAATAACAACGGAAGTATCCGGTGCCTGGTCATCCTTCCCCTTTTCATATTTCAATTCCCTTGCCTGTGCCCGGCCTTTTCTTTTTAATTCATTAAGCCATATATTCCGGCTCAATGAAAAAAGAAAGGTTTTGATGGAAGAATCTCCCCTGAATTTATCCAGCTTCACTAACTCAAAGAAACTCACCAGTACTTCCTGAAAAATATCTTCTGCATCCTGGTGGCTTCCGTTATTTTGTTCAACATAGATACGCAACCCTTCAAAATACTGGCGATATAAAAACCTCAGGACAGGGTTTACGTCCCTGCCAGACTTTATAGCAGCCAGCAGCTCTTCGTCAGTGTAATTTTTAACAACTTCCATCCTGATATCTTTTATTAGTAATCAACAGACCGTATTTTGTAACCCAATAAACACGGTTTCTTTTTTCAATTCTCCCAAAGAAATGCGGCATCCCTTTACAGGCTCACGAAATTATCCAAGCAAAAGAAAAGAATAAAGCTAACCACAAAAATTTCATAACCATAAAAGCATTTTTTCCAAGCGCCAAAAGATATTCCGTGCAATCGTTTGACTAATATACATGCTGAATTTGACCGATTCAGGGATTTACCATAATTTACAAATACTAAACTTTGTTTACATCACTTTTTCTTTCTTTCCTTTGGTGAAACCAGAAAGCAGGCTTCAAACGATAGCTGCAGCAAAGGAAAAATTATTATCATTGTAACACCACACCTACTATGAGTCAGCGAAAATTATTATTTACGCCCGGCCCTTTATCAACTTCCATGACGGTTAAGGAGGCCATGCTGGAAGATTGGGGATCCAGGGATTTTGCCTTTATGAATGCGGTAAAAGAAATCCGTACTGGTTTATTGGAATTGGCTCATGTTTCAAAAGAACAGGGATATGAATGCGTGATCATGCAGGGTTCAGGAACTTTTGCTGTAGAAAGTGTAATCAGCAGCGCTGTGGGCAAAAATGATGTGCTACTGGTGTTGGTAAATGGTGCTTATGGAGAACGAATAATAAAAATGGCTGATATTCATCAATTAAATCACCTGGTTATTCGTTTTGAAGAAGATGAAATTGTAACAGCAGACGCTACAGAAAAAATTTTACAGCATCATCCGGAAATTACGCATGTAGCCTGTATCCACTGCGAAACAACAACCGGCTTAATTAACCCGGTAACAGCTATTGGGGTAATTTGTAAAAAATACAATAAAGTGTTCGTGGTAGATGCTATGAGCAGCTTTGGTGGTATGGAAATGAATATGATTGAAATGCAAATTGACTTCCTGGTGTCCTCGTCCAACAAATGCATTGAAGGAGTGCCGGGTTTTGCGTTTGCCTTATGCAAGACAGCTGCATTGGAAAAAGCCAAAGGACAGGCAAGAAGTTTAAGTCTTGCCTTATATGAACAATGGGATGGTCTTGAATCCAACGGACAGTTCCGTTTTACGCCTCCTACTATTAGTATTATGGCATTTCGCCAGGCGTTGAAGGAATTGCATGAAGAAGGCGGAGTAAAGGCAAGAGAGAATCGATACAAAACCAACAAACAAATTTTAGATGCAGGGATGGCCAAGTTAGGATTCAAGCAATATTTACGACCGGAAATCCAGGGTCATATCATCACTTCTTTTTTATATCCTAAGGACACCAGCTTCCACTTTGAAACTTTTTATAATCAATTAAACATGCGTGGCTTTGTAATCTATCCTGGTAAACTGAGCAAGTCGGATGCCTTCCGAATTGGAAATATCGGGCAAATATTTCCGGAAGATGTAAAAGCATTGATTGCTGCCGTGAAGGAAGTGCTGGAAGAAGAAAAAGTAATTGTTGGATAATTTAATCTTAGCCTTTTCATTTCGAACAGGTAATCATTTCCCCCATTATTATCTACCCGCTCACCTTCATTGATCGGGCCTTTGCACATTTGCTTAACCATTCTTTACTGAACGGATCAATGATGCCAAAACGCATTAGATCGAAATCACTAAAATCATATGGATTCGCATGGTCCGCTGCCATCTCGGCAAAAGCCCGGCCAACGCCTCCACTAATGGAGATTCCTGCTCCTACACACCCCGTAGCCAATAACAAATTATTTACTTCGGGAGCTATTCCCATTGAAAGGTTTCCATCCGGCGTATAACCGGAAAACCCCGCTATATAATTTTTCAGTCCTGCATCGTAAATACCAGGAAAAAACCGGGCCAGCTTATCAATAACTTCACTCAGGTCATTCACGCCAGCATCGGGGCTGAAAGAAAAATTACTGATATCAGGAGGAATATCTTTGGGAGAAGCGCTAAAAGAATTTGCTTCCCGTATACCGAATAAAAGGCTTCCGCCTTCGGGCCTTGCATAAGCCTGCGCATCAGGTAATAAAACCATAGGTGAGTTAAGAGGAAAAATTGTGGCCTTCCCTGTAATCCAGTATTGACTTCTTACCGGAGCCATGGGTAATCCAATACCGGCCTGTGCTGCAAAAATAGGAGCCCATGCTCCGGCAGCAACAATTACTTTATCTGCCAGAATATTTCCTCTTGATGTACTTACTCCGGAAACTGTTTTTTCATCGATCATAAGAGCCGTTACTTCTATTCCCTGGCGAATATCAGCTCCCTGCATTTTTGCACAACGGGCAAAAAAAGTACCCAGCACGTAAGGATCACAATATGCTTCATTCGTAAATAACCCAATCCCTATTGCTTCTTCCGCATTTAACCAGGGTGATATGCGATGAGCATTATCCGGAGAAATATATTCGGCGGGTTGTTTAAATTCTTCTGCAATTTTCATTACTATTTGCAAATCCTGCCTACTTGCTTCACTGGCCGCCACATGCATCATACCTACTTTTTTTGCATCGAGCGACTCGCCTAATTGTTTTTCCATATCCTCTATCGCCCGATAGGTTTCCAGCGACAAGGGAATATAAGAACGTTTGGAGCGGATGATAGTTAGTAAGGCAGCAGCCCGGCTGGTGGCTGAATTACACAATTCATTTCTTTCGAGCAACACTATTTTTTTGCCGGGATTATTCTTTGTATAATAATAAGCAATGGCGCAACCGAAGATACCACCGCCAATAACTACAACATTTGCTTTTTCGGAAGCAGTCATTATTCAGAATTAATGGTGGTTTTTGAATTTCTTACCAGGGCATTGAAAAAGTTTTCACCACCGTGAAGCATTTCATTGCCTCAATAACTCCTTCTTTAATGCCCAATCCCGAATCTTTAATACCTCCGAAGGGGGAGCTTTCAATCCGGTAGCCCGGCACCTCATTAATATTAACAGTGCCTACTTTGAGTTCCTTTATAAAACGAAGCGCATGCTCCATGTTATTGGTAACAACTCCGCTGGATAACCCATAGGCTGTAGAGTTGCTAAGAGCAATTGCATCATCAATATCTTTAAAGGTCATAATGGGAGCCAATGGGCCAAAGGATTCCTGCACTACCATCTCTGCATTTCGGGGTACATCAACAATTACGGTTGGTTCTAGCAAAGCTCCGGACCTTTTTCCTCCGAAAATAACTTTTGCTCCCTGGTCTATGGCTTTCTTTACGACACTCTCGAGATAAATAGCAGAGGCTTCGTCTATAACAGTACCCACTCTGGTTTCCGGATCAGCCGGATCGCCACAAGTATATTCTTTCGCTTTAGCCAAAAACTTTTCTATAAATACATCTTTTATCTTTTCATGTACCAGAATTCTTTTTACCGCGGTGCACCGCTGCCCGCTATTTCTAAAAGAACCTTCCGCTGCTAAATAAACAGCCATCTCCAGATCAGCATCCTCCAAAATAATAAGGGGATCATTGCCTCCTAATTCCAATATTACTTTTTTATACCCTGCCGCTGTCGCAATGCGTTTTCCAACGGCTACGCTGCCGGTAAAAGAAACAATCTCAACCCGTGAATCCTGCACTAAAGCTTCTGCTATTTCTTTTGAGGGCCCCAACAACACGCTTAACATATAGGGTGGTAATCCGGCTTCATATAAAAGCTCCACTAATTTAATGGCGGTAAGAGGAGTTTTTTCTGAAGGCTTCAATATTACCGGTGTACCCACTGCAATGGCTGGAGCAATTTTATGAGCTACCTGGTTTAATGGATGATTGAATGGAGTAATGCAAACAGCCAGGGATAATGGTTCCCGCAGGGTAAAAATTTTTCTCGCTTTTCCACTGGGAGAAATATCACAAGAAAAAATCTGTCCATCATCCTTCAGGCTTTCCATCGCAGCGAACATAAGCACATCATGCGCCCGGCCAGTCTCATATCTTGCTTCTCTAATTGCCAATCCTGATTCTGCACTAATGATTTGCGCAAACTCCTCTTTTCGTTCTACCAGTAATTGTCTTGTTTTTTCCAATATGCTGTACCGCTCGTAGCGGGTTAGTTTTTGTCCGCCTTTTAATGCTACTTCAATAGCCTGTTGCACATGGGTATTGGCAGCCAGCTTAACTTTTCCTACTAATCGTTTATCGTAAGGACTGCGAACTTCCAGTACATTACCCGACTCAACAGGCTTGCCCCCAACATAACAGGAAAGATCAATAACTGCTGTACCATCCGCAGCCTGTTGTTTTTCTGTTGCTGTTGAAATTAGTGACTTGCCCATGTTAATGTAAAATTTTCCGAATTAAAAAATACCCTGCTCTTCATTCTCTTGTTCCATTAACTGTGAAATCAAAAATGTCAAAATTTCTTGGATCGCCGGATGCTTTCATTTTATAGGCGGGGTTCAACGGGTGAGAAATTATCATGGGTACCATTTCTTCATATCTGCCTCCATGAGAACGAAGGGTGCCATCTAAGGCCGAAAGATCGTGATATTGAGGACGCCGCCCTACCACTACATCTCTTCCTGATAATACAACCAGGTCCCCAATGCGATCCGCGGGTTGCTCCAGTACCCGAACCGCTGTTGCTTTATCATACACTTCAGTGATACCTGGTTGAATTGCCAGCCAGTTTTTTACCTGGTTAATTTGGGAATGATCAGCAAGATGCACCACTACATATGAACCTAATGCTCCATGATGTTTTACATAAGGATCGGTAATAGGACAAATAACCCGGAAACCATTTGCACCGAATTGCGCCTCCAGCATATCTTCTACATACAATACGTTCGGACTTCCATCAGGTTTTACTTTTGCATTCATTCCATGATCCGCTGTTGCTCCCACCATAGCACCCAAGGCCAACAATTTTCCTATTTCCCTATCCATGGCCTCATAAAAGGATAAAGACTCTTCTGCATCGGGTGAATAGGTATGTTGCATATAATCCGTCAGGGAGAGATAAAGAAAATCAGCTAATCCTTTTTCAATGAATGCCACCCCCGCCCTTAATACAAACAAACTGGCATCTGCACTATAAATAGCCGGGGTTGGGTACTTAACTATTCCTTCTACCCCATCAATGCCATGCGTTTCAAATTTCGCCTGGTTGGCTTTCTCTGCCGAAATAGCGATGCCTTTCATTTTATAGGAAAGGATATCTCTTAATTTTTCTTTCGCTGTAACTACCGCTACTTTTCTTCCGGCATTGGCAGCAGCGGCTAATAAAGTATCAGCCCGGAGATACTCGGATGAATTCATCATCACCTCCTGATCTTTGGCTGAATCATAGAAAAAATTACCACTGATACCGTGCACGGCCGGTGACACGCCCGTAACAATGGAAGAATTATTTACATTGGTAAAGGAAGGTAATGCGCCGCGTACCATCCCACGATAACCATATTTTGCCATTTTTTTCAGGTTAGGCATCCTGTCAAATGTCATCGTTGTATCCAGGTATTCATCAGCGGATCCATCTATGCATATAACAACTATGGGTTTTGCCGCGGGTTGATAGGTCTTACCATTAACAGAGAAAGCATTCGTTGAAATAGTCATTTTTGTATCGGTTATTAAATATCACGCAATCCAAAATCTATTTTTTATGCTATATGCGCGGTGGGTGAATCACTAAGACATGAGGTGATGAAGGTATTGAAATGATCTAATGGCAGAAACTTCGCATCCGCATCTTTTGCCATTTCATCCCATAACCTTACCCGAATAATATCATCCCGGAAAGGATGCAGGTTAAATGCGGCTACTTCTGATTCGTTCATCGGCCCTCCCTGCCAGATCAAGGTCTGCAAACTCGCCTCTGAAAGTTTTGACCGGTAATCAGGCTGAGTGGCTACCAGGTACCTTTTGGCATCCACATGCTTTTCGACTATCGCGCATATTCTTTCAGAAAAACCTTTTGACCTTAAATATTCAGCCCCCAAGCCTTCATGATTCACAACTCCAAAAGTTCCCATGGCTTCTGTTTGCTGTTCATGACGAAGTAAGTGCCCAATATCATGAAGTAATCCGCCAACAATAAGTTCAGCATCGGCTCCTTCGCGCATTGCCTGCATAGCACATTGCACCATGTGCGATGTTTGCGAAACCGGTTCCCCATCATAATCTTCCTTGCCATATTTTTCAAACAAACCCATTATTTCTTCAGCTACCTGTTGACTTTTTATTGGCATATTATTAAACTGGTTTTATCTGTTTCTTATAGTGATTTTATGTTGACTGGAGTAATGGAAACCCCAGCTTAAAATCAAGAACTCGCCATGTGGAGGACCATTCTAAAAAAAGGCGAAACTAAAAAAAGTTTCGCCTTTACTTAATATAATTCGGCCGTTTATCGTTTAGTTGCCGCGAAACAATTACATTATTTTACAATCCATAGATCCTGGTTAATATTATCTCCGGCTCCTCCGAACTGGCTTTGCAATGCTGCAGTCAGGTTAGCCGCATTAACCGATAATTCATTACTGGGATATTGAAATCTTCTTGGAATTACTCCTCCATTTCCTGTACCGGCACCAGTATTAAAGCCTGGTACCCCCGTTCGGCGCCATTGATAATATCCCTGCAGGCCTGAGTTGCGGGCATACGCGAGGTATTTTTGAGTAAGAATTTGGATTAACCCATCATTGTTATTGCCCTTATATTTTACCAGGGGTTGATTGAAATAGGTGTTAAAACTAAACGGAACAGTATAGGTAAGATTGGCTGTTCCATCTGCTTTGCGGAGCACCACCTGGTTATCACCATCTTTAATTCCATAGAAATCAAACATGGCTTTCACTCCATTTATATACCAGGTTTCTGCGTTGCCCGTGGTCCAACCCCTGTTAATTGCTTCTGCGATACTAAAACATACTTCCGCGTAGCTTACTATAAAAGTAGGTTCGCCGGTAAGACCGGAATAATAATGATTATAATTATAAAGCGACAGCCTGCCCGCACCCGATTCAGTAGCGAGATAACTTAAATCCGAACCAAGCGGTGCCCCTATATAAGATCTATAATCAATATCAGGGTAACCTAGTCCTCGGGCTGGTTCCGCTAACACCATCGCGCGCAAATCTTTTAATGTGCTCAGTGTATTTAGAAATGTTCCCCCCAGGTTAAGGCGCCCGGCATTGTTACCATAGTTGGTAGTATTATCAGGATAATAATTGAATTTATCGTTGTAAACATATTGGAGGTTGTCACTATTACCGGTAAATATGGGATACTTGGAAGGATTACCTATAATATCGGCAAACTGTCCTTTTACATTTAGATCCGGATCGCTGGCTTTTTTACTTAATTCGATTAATACCCGCAGCCGGTAACTATTCACCGCTTTTTGCCACTTCACCAATGCGGCACGGGCACTGCTGGCATTATCACTTGGGTTATAATAGAAGTCGCCGGAAAATTCAAGGAAGCCATTTGTTAATAGTCCTGAGAGGATGATATTGGCTGAATCAAGCCATACCAGGGATTTTTTGAATATATCTTTTTGAGTGTCGTATTTGGGGGCAATATTATTAATTCCCTGTAATGCTTCCGTCATGGGCAGGTCTCCCACTTTTTCACTCATATTTACGAAAAAGAATGCGCGTAAAAATAATCCGATAGCATGGTAAGGATTATTGCCGGTTCCTGTTAATTTATTGGCAATACCTTCCATTGCCAATACATTATTTAAGGAACCGTAATTTAAATTCGCACCGCCATTCCAGTATTTATTATCGCCGTAATAGGTGTAGTTGGAAGCAATGTACTGGCTTGCTTTATCTTCATAACCGCCCGGGTATACCACAATATCATTTAATATTCCCCGCAATATCACCCCCGGCGGCACGCTCAGGGGAAGATTGTTATTTCTTGAGTTGTCCTCAAACTTCTTGGTACAGCCGCTAATAACTAAGAGGCTGGCAACTCCAAGTATTATATTATATTTTAAAGATTTCATACTTCTGTTTTTAGTTGATTCATTAAGTTTTAGAAAACAACGTTTATGTTAAAACCATAACTACGGGTAGTGGGCGTTTGCAAATTGTATTCCCGGCTGATATTGTTGAATTGGTCACGTCCGGGATATTGGTCTACATCCATATCATGAAACGCCTTGGGGAAAAAGTACAGCAGGTTCCTGCCCACCAGGGAGATATCAATTTTACTGATGGATAAATTCTGGAATACTTTCTTGGGGATTGAATAAGTAAATACCACTTCGCGGAGTTTCGCATAGGTTTTATTTACCATTGTATGCTGGGGGTCATTGAAAAAGCTGCTGACATAATCCTGTATCCAAAAAGTAGCTGTTTTATTCTGAGCATACGTAAGCGACTTACTGTTGGTAATTACCCCGGTCACGGGATCGTATTCAATAAGACTGCTGCCTCCTACTACTACTACGCCATCGCCTCCTAGTATAGGAACACCACTGGCATCAACAGCCCCGGCGTAACCTGCATCGCCCCAATGCATGGATTCGTATAAACGGGCTGCGCCAATTTTACCGCTATTTGTATTGGCCCCGCGACCCCCTTCGGTTAACTTACGTAATACGCGATCCTGGAGCTTTCCGCCCACCATTCCATCAAACTGGAAAGCGAAACTGAATGATTTGTATGAAAACTTATTGTGAAGACCCCATGACCAATCAGGATCTGCATGGCCCAGGTATTGCGCCTTGGGTAGATAAATAGGGAACCCGCTTTCATCATGTATTACTTTCCCATCCGGAGTCAGCGCCTCAAAAGATCCATATAATTTATCAACGCGGTCTCCTATTTTATACGGGTAGCCAGTACCGTTACCCAGTACTTTTGCATCCCCTGCAAATTTTGCAAATACTTCTTTATAGGTAGCCCAGTTCAACAGTACATCCCAACGAAATTCTTTTGCAATAACGGGAGTACCTGTTATCGAAAATTCTCCCCCGGTTCTTTTGGTGGTTAAACCAGTGGTTACAAAATAACTCAGCCCACTTGCTTCGGAAACAGACTGATTGGAAATAACCGGCCCATCTTTATATTGAAAATAGGTGGCATTTACCCCTAAGCGGTTATTCAAAAACCGCATATCAAATCCAAATTCATAGTTACTTCTTGTTGAAGGTTTTACTCCAGGATTGATGGTATAATTAGGAGCATAGGCACCGGTAAGATTATTATATACCGGATACGTAGTATAAGCGGGTTGCGCCAATCCATATGATGGACCATCGTACGGTGTATAAAAATTATTTCCGTAACCAATTGGGCTGTTTGCGCCAAGGTCCTGGAAAGAAGCGCCGGCATATGCGCGGGTTCCACCATCTTTTACATTGGTATAGCCACCCCTGACTTTAAGGAAAGTGATAGCTTTAGGAAGGTCCACATAATCGGAGATTACCGAACTGAGTGTTACCGAAGGATAGAAATAGGTATTCTTTCCAACCGGCAAGGCAGAGGTTTTATCTACGCGGCCAGTGGTAGAAACGGTAAAATATTTCTTATAGGTGAGATCAACCGAATAATAAGCGCTCATCTGAATGAGGTTCGATCCAAAGGAATAAGCCCGAATCGGCTTAACTGAATTGGTAAATGTATACACATTGGGTACTATCAGCTGATCCGTGCTGGTATAATTGGAATTAAATTTCATATTGCGCATAGAGCCTCCTCCAAACGCGCTTACGGAAAAACCAGATTTGGCAATATTTTCTTTATTATATCTTAACAACAGTTCGGTGTTATTTTCCCATAGTTCGCGGCGGTCTTCCCGGTAGTTCCCATGATTGTGTTCATCGCCGTATGGATGTGCAGAGAAAGGCAGTTTCTCTGTTCTTAACACATTGTATGTGGTTACATTCGATCGTAGCATTAGATCCAGGTCTTTATTAAACCGGTAGGTGAAGGCCACCCAACCATAAATGTCATTTTTATGATGAGAACGTAGCCATTCATAACTGGAAAAATAGGGGTTGTGGTATCGTTTGTATTCAACAAAATTGGATTGAACGCCTTCTTTACCCGGTTGCCAGTAATTTATGATATTGGGATCCTTCACATTCCAGTCGGCACCAGTCCATATATCAATACTATAAATGATGCTATTGGGTCCATACACTGCATCCGGAATGTTTTTTGAAAACTGGCGGTTATAATTAACATTGGCCTCCACTTTAAATTTATCACTTATATCATAACTACCGAAGAGGTTTAAGTTGATCGTGTTTAAACTGGTATTGGGAGTAATGCCCCGCTGATATCCATTTGATACAGACATCCGCAAGGTTGAACGATCAGTAACCGCGGAGAAATTAATATTATTAGTAGTTAATATACCAGTTTGCAAAAAATTCTCCAGGTTGTTTTTACCACGGGAAACCCAGGGCGTTGGTTGAATATTCCCGGTAAAAGTAGACCCGTCTAAGAAAGTAGTAACATATGTTTTAGTAGGATCATATGGTCCGTCATATTGGGGCAACAACAGACCTGCATCCAGGCGCGGACCCCACACATCATAGTCTTTATCGTTCTTCCCAGATCCGGTACCATTGCTGTTGTAATCGCCAAATGCGAATTGCTGGTTATCGCCCCCTCCATATTCATTTTGCACTTTTGGAATAGCTATAAAACCTTTATTAATCTGCGTACTGCTATTGACTTCTACCGTAAAGCCTTTATTATTTTTTTTGCCCCGTTTGGTAGTAATCATAATTGCACCGTTTATTCCACGGCTGCCGTATAATGCAGCGGCTGTAGGTCCTTTCAGTACCGAATAGGATTCGATGTCATCGGGGCTTATATTCCAGGTATCCGAATTGATCGGTATCCCATCAACTACATAAAAGTTAAGCGGGGAACCTCTTAGTAATACAGTAGGAGTTGCCAGTAATTCTGCATTGATTCCTACATTTAAACCCGCCACTTTACCAACGAGGCTATTTATTGGGTTTGACTCACGGGCTTTTAATAAATCTGCTCCTTTTACTTCCTGCAGTGAATAACCAATACGCTTGGCCTCTTTCTTAATTCCTAAGGCGGTTACTACCACTTCGCTAATTTCTTCTGTCTGTATTTCCAGTTGAACATTTATGGAAGTTTGATTATCAATTTTCACTTCTTTTTCGCCATAACCAATCATACTAAAGATCAAAGTATTATTGCCGGTGGAGCTAACGGTAAAACGACCTTTCGCATCTGTAAGGGTTCCGCCAGTCGTTCCTTTTACCAGCACAGATACTCCTGATAAAGGGAGTCCCTTTGCATCAGTAACGGTTCCCTTTATTTCGGTTTGCGCCCAAACGGAATTAATGCAGGTAAGCAAAACAAACAGGATAAGAGAAATAAATTTTTGTGGATGTAAAATAGGTTTCATAAACATTTGTTTTGGCGTGAATTGAAATAATATTCAAACTTAGCAATGAACTCTCTATAAATATACAATCTATTATTATCTAATGGTTAACAAATACTAAACAATTTTTGCGCAAACGTATGCGCCTTAATTAATTCAAATATGCTTTGTTCATATAATCTGTATAATGGAAGCCCCTGGCGAGCCTTATTTTAGAAAAGAACAATGGAGAAGAAAAGATAGTATTTGTAAACAACCTCTATATACTCATCGAGGCTATTTGTCGTCGGTAATAAAGAAATAAACGACTAACATTAATGCGTCGCCACTACCCACATTAGCCAGCCGGTGACCCAGCCGGCTATCAAAAAAAAGTGATTCTCCTTCGCTGAAGATGTAACATTTATTTTCTATATAATATTCTACCTTCCCTTTAATCATGTAATTGTATTCAAAAGACTCGGTATGTACCATCCGGTTTCTGCGGGCTCCTTTTTTCAAAGCTAATAATACAAAGTCAACAGGTACCGTTTGTATATTGCGGGTGAAAATCCGGTGATACAAAAAACCTTTTGCATATTCCTTTTCAAAAGTCTGGTAATCTTTGGGCGATTTAAACTGGACCCGTTGCTGTGATTTCTTCTTCGAACTTATGTCCTTGAAAAAATCGTTCAGGTCAAGATTTAACGATTGAACAATATTCATCAGCACGGGCAGTGAAGGAACGGTACGATTATTTTCTATCTGGGATATCAACCCTTTGCTTACCCCCGCCTTATTTGCCAATTCCTGAACGGTAATATTTTTTTGTTTTCGGATCTCCTTAATCTTATTGCTGATCTGAATGAGTATATCCTCCTGCATGGTGAAGAAGTATATGGTGAAGAAGTATTATTAGTTAAACTTACTCCCTGAAAAGATGCAATACCGGAAAGTTTGATTTACTTTTTGTGGCCGTCCCCTTTTTCCTTATTGTCCTTATTGAGATTGAGTATAAGTTTTTCTGCACCTCCCTGGCCGCGATATTCCAGGTCTTCGAACAAGCCTGCGTCCGTGAGATCAAGCGGGTGAGAATTTTCCCAATCGAAATGAGCTATTTTTTTAAGACGCTCCACTATGTCAGTATCGTGTACTTCAATGGCCAATTCCCGGCGGTCATCAAAACTTCCCGGAGCAAGATTTATTGATCCTATAATAGCCCGGCACCCATCGGCCAATAACATTTTGCCATGAAGTTTCAGATGCCTAAGCTTATGAATTTTGATCCCCACATCATCCATAATTCGCAACCCTCCTACTCCTTCAATCAACTTGGCCTTTTTCAAGGTATGGGGCGGACGAACCATTACATGCACTTTTACTCCGCGGCTGGCAGCCCTCACCATTCGTTCAATGATAACGAGATCCTGGAATCGCTCATTCTGTACAAAAAGAGTATGTTTTGCTTCATCAATAAATCGGGCGATCCTGGCCCGCCCATTGCCACTGCACCAGATAAGCTTGGCCGATTCTCCCGGATCAAAATCTTTCCGATCCCAGTCTGCCTCGAAGCACATAATAATTTCTTCCACTTCATGAGGATGGGATGTTATGATTGCGTAGTCGCGGGTCTCGGTAAGATTTTTTGTTTCCCAATTAAGCGATTTTACGAAGGCCAATCGATCATCCACGACCATTGATTTTTCATGGGTGAGACCAAAATTCGGATTGCTGTTCTTTACGTCAATCCCAGCTTCTTCAAGCATTTTTCGGGCCAGCTCATTTTCCTCCTCTCCATCCCGTCGTGCAGGATTAAGCATCACCTTAACCGTTACGCCCCGTAGTTTAGCCGCAATAACAGCATTCAAAAGATCGGGATCGGAGAATATAAACATTTTTATACGCAACGAGAACATGGCTGTTTCAATAGCATCGATAATGGATTGTACAGTATCGTCTGGAAGTACAATTATAGAACGATTATACATATGTCTTGGTTTTAATAATACGACTGGTTTATTTCACGAGGTCAGATTTCTGCGTATTGTGATTTGTGGTGGCTTCCCTGGCCTGAACATGGTAAAGTTCTGCATAAAGTTTATTCTTCGCAATAAGTTCTTCATGGGTTCCTTCCTCTTCAACTACCCCATCTTTGATTACTACGATCTTGTCGGCATCCAAAATAGTACTTAATCGGTGAGCAATGGTAATAACCGTGCGGCCTTTCATTAAATTTTCTAATGCATCCATAACAATTTTTTCGGATTCTGTATCGAGCGCAGCAGTAGGTTCGTCCAGAATCAGAATGGGTGAATTGCGAACCACTGCCCGGGCAATTCCTATTCTTTGCCGTTGTCCGCCCGAAAGCGTAAGGCCCCGCTCTCCAACAAGTGTATCATATCCGTGTGGCATTTTTGAAATAAATTCATCTGCATTTGCCAGCCTGGCCGCTTCAATAATTTCTTTTTCCGTTGCGTCGGGCCTGCCATACGCAATATTCTCCCTGACCGAACCATAAAAGAGTACTGTGTCCTGCAATACAAAACCAATCTGGCTTCTTAATCCATCCAGGTGGTAATTAGTAATATCTATTCCATCAATTAATACCCGGCCAGCCGTTGGATCATAAAAGCGAGGAATCAAACTGGCAATAGTTGATTTGCCCCCTCCCGTTGGGCCACAAATACCAATGCGCTCTCCAGCTTTGATGGTTAAATTAAGATCATGGAAAACAGGCGTATCAGCATAATAGGAAAAAGCTACATGATCAAGAATAATTTCTCCTTTAAACTTTTGCGGAAAAATAGCATCAGGCTTTTGAGGAATAATTGTATCTGTATCGAGAATCGATTGTATTCTCTCTAGTGCCACTGTAGCCTGTGCTATTGAATTCGTCAATTTTGCCAGGTCCTGCACGGGGTGAAAAAATTTACTGAGATAAGAAAGGAAAACCGTGAGCGACCCAACAGTCATTAACCCAGAAAGTGCCAGATTCGCGCCACGCCAGAGTACCAAGGCAGTACAAAGTGAAACAGTAATGGATACCACCGGAACTAGTAGTGATTTTAAACGGCGGGCCTTCAGGGCTGCATTAACCGTTTCAAGACTTACTTTCTTCAACCGGTCCTCTTCCATATCCTGTCGCCCAAAGGCATTGATTGCTCTCATAGATTCCAATCCTTGTTGTAAAACCACCACCATGTTGCTTTGATCTTTACGAACTTCACGTGTTGCCTTTTTAACGGCTTTTTTAAACCGGGCAATGAATAATAATAGAAAAGGGGTTACGCCAACAGCCACCAGGGCAAAATCCCAGTTCAGATAGAACATCAAACTTAACATCCCAATAATTGTCAGCGCGTCTACCAATATATTAAGCAGCGCTGCAGAAGCAAAGTCCTGGATGGTAGAAACATCAGAAGTAATGGTGCTTAACACTTTTCCAACCTGGTGCGAATCATAATAAGAAAGAGAAAGCCGCTGAAGATGATGATACATTCGACGGCGCAGGTCGTTTGCCACATATTGAGCAACACTTTCCGTGAAATAACTATTAATATAATTGGCTACGGAACCAATGACCGCTAAAATAACTACCGCTGTGGCTGCCACAGCCGCCAATGCCAAATCATTTCCACCAAACGCAGTATTCTTCATCCAGCCGAGCCAATCAGGAAGTTTATGATCCCCGATTACATTGTCAATAATGATTTTTAAAGGCCAGGGGGTAGCAAGACTCATGACTGTTTCAATCAGCATAGCCAGGAAAATAAAAATCAACCAGGCCCTGTAAGGTCTCACAAGCCCAAGCACTAACGATGCCAGGCTTTTGGATGGTTTATGGAATACCTGGGCGCTTTCAGCATCGTCGTAATCTTTTGGAAAATTGGTTGGCATTAATGTCTGGATTTTACTTCGAAAAAGTAAGGATTAGCGGAAATCAAGCAAAGAAATAGCTTCCATAATCAATGCAATTTTTTACTGGCTTGCTTTTGCAAATAGCTTTATTTTAGAATGAATATCAGCTTATGAAACCCTATTAAAGATAAGAACTTATGTACAATAATATTCTGTTAGCCGGGTTTGGGCTTAATCGTCTTGTTGAACCGGTCCATACCTCCTGATTGCCACTATTCATCACAGGAAATTATTGGTTAATCCCTTCCCCGGCACGACAGCAATAAAGAATATTTTAACCTGTTTTTATTATACATGATCCAATTAAATACGCCTGTCAGATTAGCTCCTTATTCTTTCCCATAATTGAGACTTTCATAAATGAAGCTGACTTATTCAATTTAGCGTACCTTTCATTATCAATTTTATTTAAAGGAAACCAGGATACTGAACCATACCTCATTTGTTTTAGGTGCAGGTCAGTAGAATAAATAATGTTTTAGGAAACGATATGGGTAGTTCTTTTAAAAATAAATTAGTTATCATTTTTATCGCCAAATTAGTTAAGCGCATCCAATTCTAACTGACAATATCCATTCTTAAGAGAATACGGAAGTAGACATTCGATAAGAAAGTAAGAAATCATCCGCGTGTTGGCATTTTATTTGAAAGGTTTATTTCCAGAATCCAGGAATACCTTTCGTGCAACTAACCATCCTTTTGAATAGCCCTTGGAAAAGTTGCTGATCAGGTTCAATAACTTCTTACTTGTTAAACAACCTCCGGGGTACAAGCGGGATTGAATACCTGTTTCAATAATACTCTGGCTGTATACTCAAAAACCATTAAAGTGAAAATTAATCCAATACAAGATATTTTATCCTCCATTGGCATATCCTTTCCGGGAAATGACCTGATGCAAAAATATTCCAATGAAAAGCCTCCCTTACGATCAGAACTTTTTAGTGCCGATCAGATGGAGCAATATGGAAAGACGCTGGCCGCCAAACATAAGCTCATTAAAGGGCGTGCACCAAACATACTCCTGAAGCGGCTAGCAGAAAATGAAGACTTATTATTAGAAGTACATCACCTGCTAACAGAAGCCGTAAAAACCAACCGGCGCATTATTCCCGCGGGGGAATGGTTGCTCGATAACTTTTATCTAATCCAGGAGCAGATTCGGACCGGCAAAAAACATTTACCAAAAGGATATAGCGAAGATTTACCCCGGTTATTAAATGGGTCGTCAGCCGGTCTGCCCCGTGTATATGATATAGCCATTGAAATTATTTCACATAGTGATGGCCGTGTGGACCTTAAAAATCTAAGTAGTTTTATTACCGCTTACCAGGCCATCACTCCGTTGAAATTAGGAGAACTGTGGGCTATTCCCATTATGCTGAGGCTTGCGCTGATCGAAAATCTCCGTCGCCTCTCGGCTCAAATTGCCTTCGACAGGATCAACCAAAACCTGGCTAACTATTGGGTAGAACAGATGAATTCCGTTGTTGAAAAAGACCCCAAGAGTCTTATATTAATTATTGCGGACATGGCCAGGTCCAATCCACCCATGGTGAGTTCGTTTGTAGCCGAACTTTCGAGGCAGTTGCAGGGAAAAGGCCCCGCGCTGGCTTTGCCGCTTAACTGGATTGAGCAACGGCTTTCTGAAACCGGACAAACAGGAAATGAACTTATCAATACAGAAATACAAAAACAAGCGGCCGACCAGGTTTCCATGAGTAACAGTATCGGCAGTTTGCGCTTCCTCGGTAACATGGACTGGCGTGATTTTGTAGAATCAATCAGCATCGTTGAACAAATTCTCAAAAAAGATATTAGCGGAATTTATGGAGCTATGGATTTTTCAACCCGGGACCATTACAGGCATGTGGTAGAAAAAATGAGCAAGCAAAGCGATGTTTCAGAGCAGGAAATAGCCCATAAAGCGATCCATTTAGCGGAAAGTGCCGCAATTATTACCAGTCCCGACGATCGCAGTTCGCATGTGGGTTATTACCTGGTAGGAAAAGGGGTTGAACAGATTGAAAAAGAAACAAAATTAATAATTCCGTTTACAGAAAGAGTTCAAAAAGCAGTCCGCCGGTTTCCCTTATTAGTGTACTCGGGAGCAATATTTTTTATAACGCTGATCATTGGGGGAAGTTTATCATTAAGGGCATATGCCGATGGAATAGACTACCGACTACTTATTTTCATTAGTATTCTTTCGGTATTATCTGCCAGCCACTTTTCGGTAACCTTTATTAACTGGCTCACTACGCTATTGATTCAACCGAAGTTGCTGCCGCGAATGGATTTCACCCATGGAATACATCCGGAATTCCGTTCGATCGTTGTAATACCCGCTATGCTTATCGATGAAAAAGAAATTGAACAATTGACAGAAAACCTGGAAGTGTATTTCCTCGCGAACAGAGACGAACACCTGCATTTTGGATTGATTTCTGATTTTACCGATGCAGCTACCCATACAATTCCGGAAGATGATGCCTTGTTACAATTAGCGAAACAGAAAATTGAAGACTTAAATAGTAAGTACGAAAGCCCAGACAATGAACTTTTCTATTTGTTTCACCGGCCCCGGAAATGGAATTCTCATGATCGTATGTGGATGGGGTATGAACGTAAGCGGGGTAAACTAACTGAGTTAAATGCATTATTGCGGGGAGAGGGTAATCAATATTTTTCAATGGTGGTTGGAAAACAAGAAGTATTCCCCGACATAAAATATGTAATTACCATTGATGCAGATACACAATTGCCCCGCGATTCCGCGCGCCGGATTATCGCAACCATGGCGCATCCGTTGAACCGGGCCTTTTACCATGAAAAAAAACAGCGTGTGACGGAAGGATATGGTATCCTGCAACCCCGGGTTGCATTAAGTTTACCAGGCGCTAATAATTCCTTATTTGCCCGAATGCATGGAAATGATCTGGGTATTGATCCTTATACACGCACCAGTTCAGATGTTTACCAGGACTTATTCGGGGAGGGATCTTTCATTGGTAAGGGAATATATGAGATTGATATATTCAGGAAAGGACTTGATAATCGATTTCCGGAAAATAGAATTCTCAGTCACGACTTATTGGAAGGATGCTATCTGCGTTCGGGTCTTTTGAGTGATGTGCAATTATATGAAGAATATCCTTCCCGCTATAGTGCCGATGTAAAACGAAGGCATCGCTGGATACGGGGTGATTGGCAGATTGCTTCCTGGTTTCTCCCATTTGTACCGGCAACCGGTAAAGGCCTTCATAAAAATCCACTTTCAAGTTTATCGCGTTGGAAAATTTTTGATAATGTGCGCCGGAGCCTGGTGCCCACTGCTCTTTTGCTAATATTATTATTCGGTTGGACAATATTGCGGGATGCCTGGTTCTGGACAATGGCCATTACTTCTATACTTCTGCTTCCTTCTTTGATAGGCGCTGCACACGATATACTTCATAAACCGAAGGAAATTCTGCTTAAGCAACATTTTAAAGATTCCATCAATGCAATCATTAACAACCTGCTTCAAACAGTATTTACCATCACTTGCCTTCCCTTTGAATCCTTCTATTCTCTTGATGCCATAATCCGAACCAACTGGCGAATGATATTCAGTCACAAGCACCTACTGGAATGGAATCCCTACGTTAGCCAAACGAACCATCGCACAGAGGATTTGCCCTCAGCCTTCCGATCTATGTGGATAGCGCCTTTGTTTGGGTTTGCCGGTTTACTCTTCCTGAGTTTTTTTGCACCGTTCGATCACATTGTAGCAGATCCCATTCTTATTCTTTGGATGATCTCACCAGCTATTGCGTGGTTCATTAGCCGTCCGCTGGCAAAACCACTTTCGAATTTAACAGAGCAGCAAACCATTTTCCTACGTAAAATAGCCCGTAAAACATGGGCCTATTTTGAAAAATTTGTAACAGCCAGTGATAACTGGTTGCCTCCCGACAACTACCAGGAGCATCCGGTAGAAAGAGTCGCCCATCGAACCTCTCCTACAAACATCGGGCTTTCCCTCCTGTCCAACCTCGCAGCTGTTGATTTCGGTTATATTACCAATAACCAATTCTTAGAGCGAACTTCTAACAGCTTTGCTACCCTGCAAAATATGGAAACGTACCGGGGACATTTTTATAATTGGTATGATTCTCTTACCACGGACCCATTGCCACCCCGATACATTTCAACAGTAGACAGTGGAAACCTTGCTGGTATGCTGTTAACCTTGCGCCAGGGTATCCTAGCCATCCCTGATCAGCCAATAATCGGATCACAGTTGTTTGAAGGATTGAATGACACTCTTCTAATTCTAAAAGATGAACAAAAGAAAACAGAGGATATTCAATCGTTTCAAAAGAATTTAGATGCCATACGAAATCTCCATCCGATTACGCTCTCGGCATTAAAACCATTAGTGGAAAAACTGGTAGAAACCGCCGAAAGAATCGGAACAGATAATACGGAAATTAACCAGGGAAACCGGAATATATGGGCACATTCCCTTTTATCGCAATGCAAAAATGTATTGCAGGAATTATCTCTTCTTATGCCCTGGGCATTAATACCCCCGGTTCCACCCAGATTTACAGCTATCCCAGGTTTGGATACTATTCCAACACTAACGGAATTGTCTATGCTCGAAGGAAAATTGTCGACACAACTTAATGAACTTCTCGAGGGCGAACTCTCCACAGCAGAAAAGCAGTGGTTAGATATATTTTCAGAACAAATTGAAGAAAGCAGCAAACTGGCCCGTTCAAGAATATCTTCTATTGATAATTTGGGGATAATTTGTCAGGATCTGTCGAATATGGAATATGATTTTCTATATGATAGGTCACAACATTTATTAAGTATTGGCTACAATGCAGATGAACATCGAAGAGACCCTAGCTATTATGATCTGCTTGCATCGGAAGCAAGGTTATGTACGTTTGTTGGTATATCGCAGGGAAAACTGCCCCAGGATAGCTGGTTCTCTTTAGGGAGGCAACTAACCAATGCAGGAGGAGAATCCGTATTGCTTTCCTGGACGGGCTCCATGTTTGAGTACCTGATGCCGCTTTTAGTTATGCCCTCTTATGAAAACACTTTACTCGATTCCAGTTGCCGCTCCATGGTGCAAAGGCAAATTGAATATGGAAATCAATTGGGCGTGCCGTGGGGAATTTCCGAATCCGGATATAACCTCGTTGATTCCAGCCTTAATTATCAATACCGCGCATTTGGAGTACCAGAACTGGGTCTAAAACGTGGACTGAGTGAAGACCTTGTTGTGGCGCCCTATGCTTCGGCACTGGCATTAATGATTGATCCGGAGGAAGCATGCAGCAATCTTCAACAACTTGCTGCCGGTGAATTTGAAGGAATATATGGTTTTTATGAAGCTATTGATTATACGCCAATCCGGCTTCCCAGGGGACAGACCAGTGTGACCATCCGATCCTTCATGGCTCATCACCAGGGAATGAGTTTTCTTTCGCTGGATTACCTGTTATTTAACAGGCCCATGCAAAAAAGGTTTACAAGTGAACCACAATTCCAGGCTACCTTGTTATTGCTGCAAGAGCGTATTCCAAAAGCCACTAAATTCTTTTCACCTCCACCTGATGTGGCAGATATCAGTATTGTATCAGACTATCCGGAATTGCATATTATTAAAAGTGCCGATACCGCTCAACCTGAAGTTCAATTATTATCCAATGGCAACTACCATGTTATGATCACTAATAGCGGAGGGGGATACAGCCGGTGGAAAAATATTGCGGTTACCCGTTGGAGAGAAGATATGACCTGCGATAACTGGGGTAATTTCTGCTTTATCCGCGACCTGGAAAATGGAACCTTCTGGTCAACAGGACATCAGCCTACTGTAAAAGAGGCAAAAAAATATGAAGCTGTTTTTTCACAGGGACGGGCAGAATTTCGCCGGCGGGATAATGATATAGAAGCCCATACCGAGATGGTTGTTTCGCCGGAAGATGATGTAGAAATAAGAAGGGTGCATATCACCAACCGATCCAGGAAAAAAAGAACAATTGAGTTGACAAGTTATGCTGAAGTGGTATTGACTTCGGCAATCGCAGATTCATTGCATCCAGCGTTCAGTAATCTTTTTGTTCAAACGGAAATTATACCACATAAGCATGCGATTCTTTGTACCCGAAGACCGCGGTCTATTGAAGAACATGCTCCCTGGATGTTTCATTTAATGAAAGCAACCACGAAAGAAATTCAGAAGGTATCGTTTGAAACAGACAGAATGCAATTTATAGGCAGGGGTAATACTATTGCCAATCCCCGGGTAATGAACCAGGATTCACCTTTGTCAGGCACCGACGGACCGGTACTGGACCCTGTTGTCAGTATCCAGTACAGAATAACGATTAATCCCCAGGAATCAGTAACAATTGATATGGTTTTCGGTATCAGCGAATCAAGAGAAATAAGTGAAGGGTTGATAGAAAAATACCAGGATCCTACGTTTATGGACCGTGCATTCGAATTAGCCTGGACACATAGCCAGGTAATACTCAGACAAATCAATGCCACGGAAGCTGATGCACGATTATATGCCAAGCTTGCCAGTTCAGTAATATATTCCAATCCTTCCCTGAGAGCCGATCCCGGCGTTCTCTTAAGAAATCACCGGGGCCAATCAGGTTTATGGAGTTATTCTATATCAGGTGACCTGCCCATTGTTTTATTGCAGATTTCAGATCAATCCAATATTGTATTAGTGAAACAGCTTGTACAGGCTCATGCTTATTGGCGCCTGAAGGGCTTAATCGTTGACCTGGTAATCTGGAATGAAGACTATGGAGGATACAGGCAGTCATTGCAAAACCAACTCCTGGCATTGATCAGTGCAGGAGTAGATAAAGAAGGTACAGAAAGACCGGGAGGTATTTTTGTAAGAGTAGCTGAACAAATCGCTATTGAAGATCGCATTTTGATTCAAACGGTGGCTCGTATGGTACTTTCAGATAGCAAGGGCAGCCTGGTGAACCAGATTAATAAGCGCCCGGTTTTAAAAACGGCGATTCCTCAACTGGTACCAAAACCATTCAACGGACCGGCAGTAAAAAATCTAATCCCAACGCAGGAACTGGTTTCTTATAACGGATTGGGAGGATTTTCTAAGGATGGCAAAGAATATATTATTAATACCGACCAGAAAAATTTCACCCCCATGCCATGGGTAAACGTGATGGCGAATTCTCATTTTGGAACAGTGGTATCGGAAAGTGGACAAGCGTATACATGGGTGGAAAACGCCCATGAGTTTCGACTTACGCCGTGGAATAATGATCCGGTAAGCGATTCAGCCGGAGAAATTTTTTATCTACGTGATGAAGAGAGCGGTCAATTCTGGTCGCCTACTTCCTTACCATGCCGAGGCAAATCGAATTACCTTACGCGTCATGGATTTGGATATAGTATTTTTGAGCATAGCGAAGACGGTATTCAATCACATATGCAGGTATATGTAGATACCGAGGAATCTATAAAATTTACGGTATTGCGTATTCGCAATCTGTCAAACAGACCCCGCAAACTTTCCGCCACCGGTTACGTGGAATGGGTATTGGGGGACCTCCGCTCCAAATCGGCCATGCATATTCTTACAGAAGTTGACCCAAAAACCGGGGGCCTCTTTGCAAAAAACCCCTACAATAAAGAATTTAATGACCGGGTTTGTTTCTTCGACGTAAATGATCTTGCAAGAACGCTTACCGGAGACCGAACGGAGTTCATTGGGCGAAATGGTTCGCTTGCTAATCCTGATGCTATGAGTAAGATTCGTCTCTCCGGCAAAACAGGACCCGGATTGGACCCCTGCGGCGCATTACAGGTAATATTTGAACTGGCCGAAGAACAGGAGCATGAAATGATATTTTTATTAGGCACCTCAAATAATACGGGAGGGGCAAGCAATCTTATTCATAAATTCAGAGCACCGGGTGCTGCTGCCTCTGCATTGGAAAAAGTTATTGCTTACTGGCAAAAAACATTGGGAACCATTCAGTTTGAAACCCCCGATGCTTCGCTCAATCTGCTGGGTAATGGATGGCTCATGTATCAAACGCTGGCCTGTCGCTTCCGCGCCCGCAGCGGGTACTATCAATCCGGGGGCGCATTTGGTTTCCGCGATCAGTTACAAGATGCCCTGGCAATAATTCATACCGAACCACAACTAGTACGGGATCATATTATTCATTGCGCTTCCAGGCAATTCAAAGAAGGAGACGTGCAACATTGGTGGCACCCTCCAACGGGAAGGGGTGTACGAACCCGGTGCTCAGATGATTTTCTTTGGCTGCCTTTTGCCACCAGCCGGTATGTAGTTTTTACAGGCGATAGAAAAATATTGAACGAATTAGTTCATTTCATTGAGGGCCGTCCGTTAAATCCCGAGGAAGAATCGTATTATGACCTGGCTACCCGTTCCCATACTACTTCCAGTTTATATGACCACTGTGTACGTGCCATTAAGCATGCATTGCAATTCGGCATACATGGTCTTCCGCTGATGGGATCCGGGGATTGGAATGATGGTATGGATAAAGTGGGACAGCATGGAAAAGGGGAAAGTGTGTGGCTGGGGTTTTTCCTCTATGAAATACTTATTAAATTCAGCGGGCTGGCGAGAATAAAAGATGATCTGCCATTTGCAGAGCAATGCCAGGCAGAAGCGGCCCGGCTGGCATCAAGTATTGAACAAACAGCATGGGATGGAGAATGGTACCGCCGTGCCTATTTCGATGATGGTACTCCGCTTGGAAGTAAATCCAACGAGGAATGCCGCATTGATTCTATTTCACAAAGTTGGTCGGTGTTGTCGGGAGCGGGAGATATTCATCGTTCCCGCATAGCTATGGAAGCTGCTTATAAATACCTTGTTCGTAAAGACAAATCACTCATTCAACTCCTCGACCCCCCTTTTGATAAGTCTCAATTGAACCCGGGTTACATTAAGGGATATGTACCAGGAGTCCGGGAAAATGGCGGGCAATATACCCATGCGGCTATTTGGTTGGTAATGGCGTTCGCTGCACTTAAAAATAACCAGCGCACCTGGGAGCTCTTTTCAATGATTAATCCGGTTAACCTCGGAAATACTCCGGAAAAAATTGCCATATATAAAGTGGAGCCCTATGTAGTAGCGGCGGATGTATATTCCATCTCTTTGCATAGTGGCCGCGGTGGATGGACCTGGTATACTGGTTCGGCGGGATGGATGTACCGGTTTATCGTGGAATCATTATTTGGTATAATACGGGAAGCTGATACCTTACGATTTGAGCCTTGCATTCCTAAAGAATGGGATTCCTTTTCGGTAAATTATAAATACCAGGAAACTTTTTATCGTATCAAATTCTTACAAACACTTGCAGCGGAGGAATCAAAAAAATTGAAACTTGACGGTGTGGAGCTACCAGGAAACGTGATAGCACTTGTTGACGACCATCTTGAACATTGCCTAGAAGTTAGTATTGCCATTACCAAACAGGAAGTCACTATTGAGCGGGGCCACCTCATAAATTGATATGTCTCATTTTAATGAGAAGGCATGCTTCACATTCAACAGCCAATAAGCAATTATATTTGCGCGATGGATTATTTCAGGAAACTACTGGAACTATTAAAAACGGAGCAGGAAGCGGACAGGCAATCATACGCGCAAATAACAGAATCGTCTTCTGTTCTTGAGCGCAGAGCCATGGGAGTTACCTGGTATCCTATAGCTATAAAAGATACTGAAATGAGCCGGGGTGATTACCTGACGGTGGAACTAGAACGCACCACCAACCAGGAAATCGTTCATCAATTTCGTTTTGGATCATCCGCAGCTATTTTCTCTAATCATAATTCAGCCCAGGATAAGGTGGAAGGCGTTGTGTCTTACCAAAGTGGAAACCGTCTTAAAATTACTTTACGGACAGATGAGTTGCCGGATTGGAGCCGCGATGGCAAACTGGGCCTCGATTTACTTTTTGATAATAATAGTTATGATGAAATGCAGCATGCGCTCAGGCTGGCTTCTTCATTATCAGAAAAAAAAGAAGAAGGACGACTGATAAAAATTCTTACCGGCGAAAATAAACCAACCTTTCACCCAGCCACTCCTGTTTTATCAAATTCGCTGTTGAATGATTCCCAGCTAAGTGCCGTTGAAAAAATCCTATCCGCTAATGAACTGGCGATCGTACATGGGCCCCCGGGTACCGGCAAAACCACCACCCTGGTCCAGGCTATTAAACTGATGATTGAGATGGATCACAAGCAAATGCTGGTAGTGGCACCCAGTAATACAGCCGTTGATTTAATAAGTGAAAAACTGTCCGATGAAGGACTGAATGTTCTTCGGGTAGGCAACCCAGCTAGGGTTTCCGATCGATTGATGTCTTTAACCCTTGACAGTAAAATAGCGGAACACCACAGCATGAAGGAAATGAAAAGGCTAAAAAAACAGGCGGCTGCTTTCAGGGATATGGCACGCAGATACAAGCGAACCTTTGGCAAGGCAGAACGGGACCAGCGTAAGGCGCTTTTTGAGCAAGCCCGCAACATTATGAAGGAAGTAAACAAAACAGAACAATATATTATAGAAGATCTATTAACCAGGGCTCAGGTAATTACGGCTACCCCCGTGGGATCTAATCATTATACGGTACGACATCTCCGGTTTAACACGGTAGTAATTGATGAAGCGGGTCAGGCATTGGAACCAGCCTGCTGGATTCCGATTTTGAAAGCGCAGAAAGTTGTGTTAGCGGGTGATCATTGCCAGTTATCTCCTACAATCAAGTCGAATGAGGCTGCTAAAAATGGATTAAGTATTACGTTACTTGAAAAATGTGTAGTACTCCACCCTGAAGCAGTCGTACTACTGAAAGAACAATACCGCATGCACGAACAAATCATGGGCTATTCTTCCCATATTTTTTACAATAACCAATTAAAAGCACATGCTTCCGTAGCCAATCATTTATTATATTCATCCGACAGCCCCCTGGCATTTATTGATACGGCCGGTTGTGGCTTTGATGAAAAAACGGAAGGCACCAGCACCAGTAATCCTGAAGAGGCTTCCTTCCTCTTTAAGCATTTAACCCAATTGGTTACCGGTTTAAAACCTTATTATCCACTTGAAATTTTTCCGACGATAGCGATTATTTCTCCATATAAGAGACAAGTGGATTTATTAAAAGAACAAATGCTTCACTCTCCTGCTTTACAAGTATACGGAGATAGAATTTCAGTCAATACTATTGACAGTTTCCAGGGACAGGAGCGGGACATAGTATATATAAGTATGACCCGAAGTAATGCTGATAACAAAATCGGATTTCTTTCGGAGATTCGCCGGATGAATGTAGCCATGACAAGGGCAAGAAAAAAATTAATAGTTATTGGAGACAGCGCTACCCTTTCACAGCTTCCTTTTTATGCGGGCCTTATTGCGTACACAGAATTCCACCACGCTTATCTAAGCGCCTGGGAGTTTGTAGACAATTGAAACGAACAAACAAGGCTACTCTTTTCTGAAGTACATTTATTTGAATGATTTATTCATCTGAAAAAATAAGAAAGATGAGAATATATAAGACAACCCAGGGTATTTTACTTGAAAAAGAAAATAAAATATACCGGGTAGAGGAAAATAATTGGGACCATTTTGTTAATGACGACAATCTATATCAAAAAATAGCTGGTTTAGTTCAATCATCACCCCCACTTGAAAAAGAGTTAATGAATGATGTACTTGCCCCGATTGGCAACCAGGAGCTATGGGCATGTGGCGTTACCTATTTACGCAGTAAAGTGGGCCGACAGGAAGAATCAAAAGTAGCAGGTGGCAGCGACTTTTATGCCAAGGTATACGAAGCCGAACGGCCCGAAGTATTTTTTAAATCGACTGCCCATCGTGTCGTAGGTACCGGGGCAAAAGTGAATATTCGGAAAGATTCTACCTGGGATGTGCCCGAACCGGAGTTAACGCTAATGGTTACCTCGTCAGGAAAAATTGTTGGATATACTATTGGTAATGATATGAGCAGCCGTAGCATAGAAGGCGAAAATCCATTGTACCTGCCCCAGGCAAAAACCTATGATGGTTGTGCTTCGCTGGGTCCCTGTATTTATGTTACCGATCAGCCTATCCATCCAGATACGATCATACGCCTTGAAATTAATCGAAATTCAAGAAAAATATTTGAAGGATCCGTCAGTATTAACCAGATGAAGCGCAGCCTACAGGAATTGGTAACCTTTGTTTACCGCGAATGTTCATTCCCTAATGGATGCCTGGTGATGACAGGAACAGGCATTGTGCCCGGCAACGATTTCACCTTACATTCCGGCGATGAAATCAGTATTTCAATTGATGCAATCGGAAACTTGGTGAATTTGGTAAGATAGATTCCAGGAACGGATTTATTATTTTTATTAACCTGGAGAAATATACCTCTTTTTAATTCCTCCTTCCTTGCTACCGTCCTATTACTTTTCTTTAATAAGACATCTTTCAGCAAAAAAGAAAAAACCACAACCGATTGCATGGCATTTATGTTCATAAGTAACCCGGAAATACATTAACTTTCTTTGCCTTTACATACGATCAGTTAATAGATTAAGAACTTTATTTCCCGGTTATGAAGATTACAAGGTCGCTCATACTCTTTTGCCTTACTACCTCCGCTCTTTCCGCTCAACACGTTAAATATTCGGTACCCGAAAAAAATTGGGACGCTGATTCCCTCGGCAATCACCGGGCAGTAATACAATTTAATGGACCAGGAGTCATCGCGCGGGTAGTTATCCCCTGGCGCAGGCGGGATACAGACCCGGATAAAAAACGCGTACTGGTTCAGGACGGGCAGACCAACCAAAAAATCTTAAATGTCAAGATTGTTTCTATAACCCGTGAAAGCGGGGAACTTTATTTTGAACCCGGTTCGGGAATTGGCATTTATTACATTTATTATATGCCCTATAAAAATGAAGGCAGAAGTAATTACCCGCGCGGTGTATACCTGGCTCCCCAACTCACAGCATCCACTGAATGGTTATCGAAAATCAATGACAAGGTTCCCGAAGCAACAGTGGTAGAAATACAATCCATTGACGAATTTAATCGCTTTTACCCGATGGAAGTGATTGCGACTAAATCAGAGACGGATGCGCTAATTCAAAAAAATAACAACGCTTCCTTTCTCGTTTTTCCGGAAGATCGGCTGCATTCAATAAAAATGAAAAATGATTTACCTCAACGATGGATAGAAACAGGCAACCAAAACTCTTTTTCCGGTGAAGCGGATAAGGGCGAATACTTTGCATTTCAATTGGGAATCTTCGCACTTCAATACCTGCAAGAGGTAAAAATCAGTTTTAGCGATTTAAAATCGAAAGAAAATAAAATCATCTCTTCAAAAAATATTTCCTGCATCAATACGGATGGAGTGACCTATGATGGAAAACCATTGCGACAAAACGTTTCTGTTACTTCCCATACGATACAATCCATGTGGTGTGGTGTGCAGGTACCTCTCACCGCTGAAACCGGAATCTACACGGGAACCGCCTCCATAAGCACCAAAGGTACCGGTTCTAAAACCATATCATTGCAACTTACCATCACCGGTAAAACCGCATTAAATGCCGGCATTGAAGAACCATGGAAAATGACCCGGCTGAAATGGTTAAATTCTACACTCGGCCAGGAAAATACCGTGATTGCACCTTATACGGCCCTTAAAGAAAGTAACCGAACTATAACACTCCTGGGAAGAAAATTAATACTGGACAACAATGGGCTACCGAAGTTGATTCAAACATTTTTCACTCCTGAAGTGACTGAATTAACTTCTGCTCCCAATGATATATTGGCTGCTCCCATAAAATTTGAAATAGAAACAGAAACTGGCACCGAATCGTTAAAGCCACTTTCTTTTTCTTATACTAGCAAAACAGCCGGCACTATAAAATGGGCAGCGGTTTCTGCTTCCAGTAAAATAAAACTGGAAGTATCCGGTTCGCTGGAATTTGATGGGTTTGTTGCTTACCAGCTAAAGTTATCCGCCATCAAAGAATTAGCGGTAAAAGATATAAGAATGTTCATTCCGCTTAAAAAGGAAGCGGGAGTTTATATGATGGGATTGGGACAAAAGGGAGGGTATCGCCCTTCTTCCTTCAATTGGAAATGGGATGTAGCCAAAAAGAACCAGGATGGAGCATGGATCGGGAATGTAAGTGCGGGCTTGCAGTTTTCTTTACGGGATGAAAAATATATCCGGCCGTTAAATACCAATTTCTATTTGCAAAAACCATTATTGCTTCCTTCTTCCTGGGGTAATAATGGTAAAGGCGGTATTAACATCATGGAAACGGGCAACAGGGTATCCGTTATAAATTACAGTGGAACACGTGAACTCAAAAAAGGAGATATCCTATTTTATAATTTCAATTTACTGATCACGCCTTTCCATAAGCTCAATACCGATTTTCAGTGGGCCAACCGGTTTTATCATAGTTATAAAGAACCCGATAGTATAAAAGCTACCGGCGCAACCGTGGTCAATATTCATCATGCCAATGCGATCAATCCATGGATTAACTATCCCTTTATTGAATTTAAAAAGATGCGGGATTATATTGATGAAGCACATAGTAAAGGCCTAAAAGTAAAAATCTATAATACGGTGCGCGAGTTATCTAATAAGGCCTATGAATTACCTGCATTGAGGAGTCTGGGCCACGAGATCTATTCCCCTGGCAAAGGCGGCGGATTTAGTTGGTTACAGGAACATGTGGGAGAAGATTATATAGCTGCCTGGTTTGTTCCCGAAATAAAAGACGCGGCTATCATTAACAGCGGCATGAACCGCTGGCACAATTATTATGTGGAAGGAATGAACTGGCTCGTTCAAAACGTAGGCATTGATGGTATTTACCTCGATGATGTAGCGTTCGACCGCATCACCATGAAACGAATAAAAAGAATGCTGACGAAGGATAATCATCCGGGTATACTGGATTTGCATTCGGCTAACCAGTATAATAAGAACGATGGTTTTAATAATAGTGCCAATTTATACCTCGAACACTTTCCCTACCTGAACCGGTTATGGTTTGGTGAATATTTTGATTATGAAAAAAATGACCCCGATTTCTTTCTCACTGAAGTGAGTGGCATCCCCTTTGGATTGATGGGTGAAATGCTGCAGGATGGAGGCAATGCCTGGCGGGGAATGATCTATGGCATGACCAGCCGCATGCCCTGGTCTAAAGAAGCCGACCCCCGGGCTATTTGGAATGTATGTGATACATTTGGAATAAAGGGAACATCCATGATAGGATACTGGAGTAAGAATTGCCCGGTAACCACTTCGAATAATAAAGTGCTGGCCACCGTATATCAAAAGAAAGGAAAAGTAATGGTATCTGTTGCCAGCTGGAATGATTCCGATACGGATGTTACTTTAACTGTTAACTGGAAGAAATTAGGCATTGACCCTGCTAAAGCAACTATTACGGCGCCTTTCATTAATAATTTCCAGGAAGCGCGGGTATTTAAAGTAACCGATAAGATCCCCGTAGCAAAAAATAAAGGATGGTTATTAATTATTGAATAAAGCAATTATCATGAATAAATTAGTATGCCTTTTCTTGCTGTTGACAGGATCTGTATCCTTCGCACAACAATCATCACAAATTAAAATGTACAATAAGGTTTTTACGACCTACCCATTTAGTGATCCTGATCCCATTCCAGATCCCGGTTCCAGAATTTATCCCTACAATCATTTTGATGGGTATACCAATACAGCCATTCAAAAAGAATGGAAGGTGGTGGAACTGGAAAACGATTATATCAAAGTAATGATACTACCGGAGATTGGCGGTAAGATTTGGGCCGCGACTGAAAAAAAATCGGGTAAAGAATTCATATATTATAATCACGTCGTAAAATTCAGGGATGTAGCGATGCGGGGCGCTTGGACCAGCGGTGGTATCGAATCTAATTACGGCACTATCGGTCACACCCCTAATTGCTCTACGCCGGTTGATTATACAACGATTAAAAACAACGACGGAAGTGTAAGTTGTATCGTTGGCGCGCTGGACCTCCTAACCCGCACTCCCTGGAGAATAGAAATAAATCTACCTGCCGATAAAGCCTATTTTACTACCCGTTCTTTTTGGTTTAATGCTTCTGGGTTAGAACAACCTTATTATCATTGGATGAATGCGGGTATCAAAGCATCGGGTAATCTGGAATTTGTTTACCCGGGTACCGGTTTTCTCGGTCACGAAGGAGAAACAGGCGACTGGCCCATCAATACCAAGAATGGGAAAAGAATTTCCTGGTATAACAATAATAATTTTGGAACGTATAAATCATACCATGTATTTGGCAAGTATTCCAATTTTTTTGGTGGATACTGGCACGATGATAATTATGGAGTGGTTCGTTATTCCGCTCATGATGACAAGCCAGGAAAAAAATTATGGATCTGGGGACTTTCACAACAAGGAATGATCTGGGAAAAACTGCTGACGGATAACGACGGACAATATGTAGAAATTCAAAGTGGTCGTTTATTTAATCAATCTGCGGAAGGAAGTGCGCTTACCCCTTTTAAGCATCGGGGTTTTGCACCTTATGCCACTGATACCTGGACCGAATACTGGTACCCGGTGATGAATACAAAGGGATATGTTTATGCCAATCAGTTCACCGCCTTAAATGTAAAACAAGAAAATGGCTGGTTGAAAATTTTTTTATCGCCGGTACAGGCGATGCAGGAAACACTTTCTATACAGCAAAACGGCAAAAGCATTTATAACAAAGCCATTACCCTATCACCCTTATTGGTTTTTGCCGATTCCATCCGGCTTACCGATCCATCATCAATAGTACACGTACAATTGGGTGCAGATAAGGTATCCTGGGATTCGGAAGAATCAGCAAACAACCTGGCCCGCCCCACTGCGATTCCAGCCAATTTTGATCACCAGTCAATGTATGGATTATACCTCCAGGGAAAAAACTATATCTATTTCAGACAATACGCTATCGCGGAAGAAAAACTCCGCGCCTGTTTGGAAAAGGAAAACGGATTTGCTCCGGCTCTTACTGATTTGAGTATGCTGTTATACCGTAAAATGAAATATGAAGAGGCATTAACTTTTGCCAAAAAAGCACTGGGTTTAAATACCTACGACCCGGCGGCTAATTATTATTACGGTCTCATCAATAAACAACTCGGCAAGAAAATAGATGCTATTGATGGATTTGATATAGCTACCCAATCGGAAGAATACCGGACACCGGCATTTACCGAACTGGCCAAAATCTATTTTTCTTCTGAAGATATTACCAATGAAAAAGCTATACACTATGCGGAAAAAGCACTGTTATATAACCAGCAAAATATAGATGCCCTGCAGGTATTAGCCGTAATTTACCGGTTGCAGAAAAACAAACCAAAGGCAACCGAATTATTAACCCGCATCCAGCAGGTTGATCCACTAAACAACTTTGTTAATTTTGAAAATTACCTGTGGGAAAAATCAGCTGAATCAAAAAAAGCCCTGGTTGGTTCGTTGCAAAACGAAATGCCCGATCAATCTTTCCTTGAAATGGCACTCTGGTACTATTCCATTGGGTGCCTAACTGATTGCCAGCAGGCATTGGAGTTATCTCCATCATCAGCAGAAATTAATTACTGGCTCGCTTACCTAAACAAAAGTACAGCTGTCGAAAAAATATATTATGCCAAAGCCAAAGAATCCAGCATCGTTAGTGCTTTTCCTTTTCGGACAGAATCAGCGATCCCGCTGAGATGGTTTGTTCAACAGTCTCATGATTGGCAACCCACTTTTGTATTAGGTTTAATTGAAGGGGCTGCAGGTAACCTGGGTACCGCTAAAGAATTGTTGATCGGTTGTGCCCAACAACCAAATAATGCAGCATTTTATTCTACCAGGGCCAAATTAAATTCGGGCTTACCGGCAGCTGCGGAATCAGATTTACTAAAGGCTATTGAACTCGATGGGCAACAATGGCGCTATTACAAACAACTCACCGAACTTTACAATAAAGAAGGAAGATATTCCGATGCCGCCATGATAGCGCAAACCTATTACCAGAAAAATCCCTCTCATTATATCATGGGAATGTTACTGGCGAAAACACTTCTGTTCAATAAAAAAATCAATGAAGCGGCCAAGATACTTGATAATATAGTGGTGATCCCTTATGAAGGGGCTACCGATGGCCGGGGCCTCTATAAAGAAACACACCTGATGCTGGCGGTAGACGCTATGAAAAAGAATAACTATAAAAAAGGAATCAGCGAAATAACCCTCGCGAGGCAATGGCCCGAAAGACTGGGCGTTGGAAAACCCTATACTGAAGATATTGATGAACGGTTGGAAAATTTCCTGTTATACCAATGCTATTCAAAAATGGGAGATAAACCAAAATCCACATTTGCCCTGCAACAAATCAAAACCAATAAAGCCAACGCATATAAAATTAATAATGCATTGTCTGAGTGGGCCAATGGTAATAATGCTGCATTGGATAAATTACCTGCCGGGCTGAATGCTGATGAAAATGAACGAGTGCTGGCGGATTGGTTAAAAAAATAGCATTCACGTGTTCTTTAACCAACAGACCATCATTTTTTTCCATAAACACTCGAAGGGTACAAAGTATCTTTCCTTGAGTACTCCAATGCTTATGTTAGTTTTTATTATAACATGCGGACCCGGCGATGAATAACCGAGCAGAATAATTTGTAAAAATCGGTATTTGATCTAAAGGTCTCCGCGGTTAAAATATTATGAACCGCCCAAATACAGAAGCAGAGAGAAAATCAAAGAAGGAAAATGAAGTAGAATAAATCTAGATTCTACATACAATGCCAGCAAGTTTAAGTCGTGACTTTTACAAATTGTAATTCCTTTGTGTACTTTGAGGCTTAGTGGGACAACACATGTACATATAGCCAAATTCTTCTCAATTACCGGAATTGAATGGTTCGAAAAACCTGGTATTCATGAAAACTAACTTTCACCGGCGACCAGGACCATTTAATCATTTTGCCCGGGTCATAATCCAGCCGGCAGAAATTTGCGTTCCAATACGTACCCTTCACCGGGGGAACCTGCTGCAGTGGTTGCAGTAATTCATAAGGAAAGAAACATTCAGCTGTCCAGGCCTCCATACCTTTCGTTCCTTTTTGCACATGAACCTTCTTTATTATTTTTCTGTTTCCTTCATAGTGCCAGGGTCTCCAGCCCGCAATTTTACCATCAATATTAGGTATCAGCAACACCAGTTCTTTTTCTTTTGCACTGATTTCATATTCAAAATATAAAGGCAAAGCAGGATTGGGATGAAAAAAGACTTCGAAAACATCGGCATCATACAAATCATCAAAGTCATTCCGGTAAGGACTCGTTATCTTTTTATCTTTTCCGGAAAACAATACATAAATGCCTTTTGGAGAATACATGATTTTAAATCGCGAATCATACCCGGTAACACCGGAATCAATTTGATTAAGCGATGTCCAGGCAGTCGTTTCCCATTGAGGGTTACTTCCCTTACCATCAATGGTGAAATCAGTGACAGCTTCCACGATAAGAGTATCGCTGCTGAGATTGTTAGCGAAAAGGGAAGTTGAACCGGAAATCAAAATCCATATTACATAAACGATTAATTGTCTCATTGAATTAAGTATAAAATGGAATGAAGGAATAAAAAATGTTCGGGTTTTCCGGGAAGGGAATTACAATAATACAAAATTCTTCCAACGACAAAGACCCCATCGGGTAAAAATTAAAAAACAGAACAACCGTTTGCGATTGTTTGGATTATTGAGATTCCTTCTTTTTTTCTAATTTCTTTTTAACCACATCAGCAGGATATTTCAGGGCCAGTTGCCTGATCTCATAACTGAACTCCGTAAATGTTTCTTCCCAAAGTCTGGCTTCTTCCGGAGTATATTCATAAAAACCTTTAGCATTAGCAACGCCTTTTCCCCCTTCCCGTACTATTTTATCAATTAGTTCCGGTACATCTTTACTATTATTCAATGTAGGAAATAGATCTTTCAATACGGTATGATAGGCAGGAACGCCGGTAAGATCCATCCACCTGAATACCCCCACGAGTGTCATCCAGTAGCCGGTATTATTCCGACAAGCTCTATCCACGTCATCGATTGTTGCATACCCATTCTCCACCAGGTAAAATGCCTCGCGGTACATAGCATACATCAGCCTGTTTGCGATAAATCCCCTGATATCCTTCCGAACCAATGTCGGTTCCTTCCCCCAATTATGAGATATAGCATATAAAAATTCGGCTTTTACCGGATCGCTTAATTCACCACATATAATTTCAAGGAAACGCGTAGTATGCGAAGGCTCTGCCCAGTGCAATCCAAAAAAACGGCGCGGGTAAAGAGTTTGTTTTTGCAGGATACTGATAGGAATAGCCGAAGTATTGCTGGCCAAAATTGCCTCACTATTTATAACGGCTTCTATTTTTGTGTATACCGATTTTTTGATTTCAATATCTTCAATGGTACATTCAATTATTACCTGGCAGTCTTTTAGCAGACTGTAATCTTCCGTAATATTCAATTGCCTAAAATAAAAATCTGGAGGTTGGTTTATTAAACCGTGTTCTTTGGAATGTATGAGATGATCCCGGATTCTTTTTTCTGCATGTTGCAGGTCAATAGCAACAGGTGCTACGGCTATAACCTGATGTCCGGCAATCACCAAACAGGTTGAAATACTGCAGCCCATTAATCCAAGGCCCACTACTCCAACTGGTATGGTTGATAAATCTGTTACCTTATCCATTATCAGGAAGTTTAATTATTATATTGGTCCTTCTTTTAGTAAGTAGCACGTCCACCGGAAAGATCGAAGACAAATCCGGTAGTAAAACTATTTTGAGGTGATACGATATACAGGGCCATATTCACTACCTCTTCCAGGGTACCACAGCGTTTCATCGGAATTTTATCTGTCATATATTTTACCTGTTCGTCCGGCATTGCTTCTACCAAGGCTGTTTTAATAACTGCCGGCGCCAATGCATTTATAGTTATCCCGGTTTCTGCATATTCTTTTCCCTGCACTTTGGTCATTCCAATTACGGCGGCTTTCGAAGAGGAATAGGCCAACATGCCTGCATTTCCTTCTTTGCCCGCGATGGAAACAAAATGCAGGATACGTCCATAATTATTCTTTACCATCCAGGGCAATGCATACTTTGAGGTGTACCAGGAACCCATAAAATTTACTTCAAATACCTGACGCAGATTTCCGGTATCTACCTCATGACTTTTGATATTAGTAAGTCCTGTTATTCCTGCACAATTAACGAGTATATCGATTCGTGCATAACGAAGGCCTATGCTATCTATAATCTGTTTAACTGCTGATTCAGCTGTAATATCTATTGCGAAGAATTCATACTTACCTGATAGGTGCTGGTTAATTATTTCCTGCCCCTCCGGGTTTCGGTCTATCAATACCAATTGAACACCCTCTTCTGCCATTTTTTTTGCAAGGGCTAACCCCAATCCAGAAGCCGCTCCGGTAATTATAGCTATATGGCCCTTAATACTGTTATTCATTTGGAAGAAATTAATACCGCATTATTATCATTAATTCCTGCCATGATTTTGGGTGAGTTTCCAGAGTGAATGAGCTTAAGGCTTTTTACATTCCCGATTAATTGTAAACCACTTTTTGTCTGCGGAACATAGGTGAATGCTCCCTTACCATCTCCTAACATCAACACCCCATGATTCGCGGCATACCGTCCGAATTTTATTCTTGTCCAGGTATTGTTGCCGGCCAGTAACATATCTTTTTTACCATCCTGGTTAAGATCTTCCAATATAATTCCATATACCGGAGCATATTGGGCAGGAAGCGGTAATTCGTGAAGGACAAAACCCTTATTGCCCTGGTTTTCCAGGTAAACAGTTTCCATAGTTTCTGCTTTCAATAAACCAGCGTCTTTTAATTGATCGGGGGTAAAAATATCATTGATGGTGGCAGTAGCATATTCTTTATACTCCAGGAATTTTTTCTTTAAGAGGGGTAATTGTTCTACCAGGTCATCCCTGGAAGAAGCCGGATAAGAAACGCCTCCAATATAATAGCAAAGCACGGGGTCGATAGAACCATTATTATCAAAGTCTTTATAATAAATATTCATGGGTTCCTTTTCACGGACATGAAATTGTGTATTGGTTCCGCAGTTACCTATTACGAGGTCCATATCCCCATCTCCATCCATATCTGCCGCAGCGATCCGGTTCCACCAACCGTTACTTGCAAAATGAATGTATGTAGAAGATGCATCCGAAAGAACCCCTTTAGAATTAATAAAAACGCGGATGGGCATCCATTCACCTGCCAGCACCAGGTCGGGCTGTTTATCATTATTCAGGTCAATCCAAATTGCATCGGTAACCATGCCCGGCTGTATTAATGCGGCGCAGGTATTTTGAGTAGCATCGGTAAAGTTGCCCATGCCATCATTAAGCAACACATAACTCCGGGGAGCAGTTGGATATTTTCCTGGCACCACTCTTCCACCTACGAACAGATCGAGATCACCGTCGCTATCTATATCCGCTGCTTTAACGCAACCTTTGCTGGCAAGGAGTGCTGGTAATGCATTTTCTTTTTTGTTGAAATTACCTTTACCATCATTAATATATAACCGGTCCTGGTAGGCCGCATCATTTTCGTTATACTCAAATCCGCCACTGGCTACATACAGGTCAGGATCGCCGTCATTATCCGCATCAAAAAAGGTAGCCGCTACATCTTCACTGGCGGCATCCTTTATAAATGCGGCTGAAGGTTTTGAAGAGAATGTATTGTTTTTATTTTGCAGGAATATTTGTGCCGATTTGTCTTTGGCTCCGCCAATAAAGAAATCTTCCAGTCCATCTTTGTTGATATCAGCTACTTCAATGCAGGGTCCCTGGCGACTCAGGTAATTGGGCAATAATGTTTGGACGGTAAAATCATTAAACGGATTTTCCTGGTAGCGTACATCGGCCATCGTTGTCTGCGATAAGAAGCATTGGCTTTTATCAACCACTGTATCGTATTTCCATTTTTCTTTCGCGTCAGTTATTTTAAGAACCAGCGATTGATTAACCGGTACGGATACCAGTTTTTGAAAATTATCATTGGGCCAGATAATAAGTATTGAATCAATAATCGTGTTTTTTCCCACCCCAAAATTCAACACCGGATCGGAGGAGGATTGAAAACCCCGAACGGGCGACTGTTCCTGGTAATATTGTTCTCCTTTACAAAATATCTTCACCTTGGTCCCGGTTCCTCTTTGATTGGAAGTTCCTCCATTCAATTGCACACGCAGGAAATTATTTTTAATGAGCTTTTCACAGTTGTTTTTATATATGTCAGCGAAATTGTTGTTATTGTTTATTACCAGGTCCAGGTCACCATCGTTATCGAGGTCGGCATAAGCTGCTCCGGCAGATACACCCTTGCGATCAAACCCCCATTCCGTAGTCTTCTTTTTAAAAGTGCCGTTTCCCTGGTTTTGAAAAATATAATTCGGAATCTCGATGGTGGGCATTTTTCCGATGTATGCAGGAATCGGATCTACAGAATCTTTTCGCATGCTGCGTATAACCCGGTCAACAGTATATTTTAAAAAATCCATTTCGGTATAATCCTTCACATAGCCATTGGTTACAAATAGATCTTTTTGGCCATCGTTATCATAATCGCCAAAAAGAGCCGCCCAACTCCAGTCTGTATTAGATACCCCGGCCAGTTGGCCTACTTCGCTAAATGTACCATCACCATTATTTTGCTGAAGCATATTGCGGCTGTATTGGTAATAAAAACCCTGGGTAAATAGATACTGGAACTTATCAAAGTTTTCAGCGCCGCTGTGCATTTTTATGGTCTTATTATCTTCCGGTAACATATCCAAAGTTACCAGGTCGACAAACCCATCATTATTATAGTCAGCGGCATCAGAACCCATGGAATACAGGGAAATGTTATCCATGGCTTTTCTAAGCTGTTCGGTAAAGGTTCCGTTCCTGTTATTGATGAATAAATAATCAGGTTCATTAAAATCATTGGAAACAGAAATATCGGGCCAGCCATCATTATTAAAATCCGAAATAGCCATTCCTAAACCAAAAGTGAGCACATTAGAAATGATCCCTGCCTCATCACTTACGTTGGTAAAATGATTATTATCGTTCCGGTATAATTTACTGGCATAGTCCGGATTATGTTCTTTTCTTAATTCCGGATTATCCTGCACCCCCGCTGTATATTTCTGGATAGAATGATTAATGATAAAACAATCGAGATCACCATCTTTATCATAATCAAAAAAAGAAGCCTGTGTAGAATACCCGTTATCGGCCAGGCCAAACTCATCGGCCTTCTCCGTGAAAGTCAGGTCGCCGTTATTAATAAACAACAGGTTCTTCCGGAGATCGGGATTTACATCCGCACTCCGGCAGATATAGATATCCAGTTTACCATCTCCGTTCACATCGGCCATAGTAGCGCCCGTACACCAACCCTGCTTTTCAGCTACTCCGGCCCGTTGGGTAATATCCTCGAATTTAAAATTTCCTTTATTCAGGTAAAGCCGGTTACGAACCATATTTCCGGTAAAGAAAATATCTTGTAATCCATCATTATTAATATCCCCGATCGCCACTCCACCCCCATTATAGAAATAAATATAGTTGGCCACATTCAGCGGGCCATCTTCAAAAAGTGTATTCCGGAAATTAACACCGGAACTTTTTTCGCTAATGCGGGTGAACAGGTATTTATCATCATTGCTGCAACCGGAAAAAGCTATACTCATAAAAAGCATACCGGCAAAAATGAAAAGTCGCACCATAAAATATTTTTAAACTCAGGGAAGATGCTCCCATAAAAAAAGATTCCATCGAATGTAAACTCTTCGATGGAATCTTTATGGTAAATACACAAATAAATTAATTCTTATCCCACCATAGAGGAGTAGTTACTTTATCACCTCCCGCACCCAACAAGGATACCGCTGCTTCAACAGCTGTTTTGTTATTCTGCTTTTCTGAAAGCAGGAACGGAATTCTTCTCAACCATTGGGTGGTTGTATTAGTAATATCCGGATTATCAGAATTAGCAACCGGGTATAGAATGAATGTACGTGCTCTGCGATAGTCGGCCCATGCCTCATATCCATCAGGGAATATAGCCAGCCATTTTTGTATAGCAATCTGCAACTTCTGGGTAGCTGCAACGGCAGCAAATTTGATAGGGGCGTTGGATACCGCCGGCGAATTCAGGTAATCAGCCGGAGCAACAGGCACATTGTTACTATTGATATAATTATTGATTGCGGTAGCATCCGTTATACCCCATTGCTTCATGGAATTGGTAATACCGGCTTCATACAATTCTTTTGCTGTACCGCCCATGTTCCATCCTAACAATGCACCTTCGGCGCGATTGAAATAGGATTCTGCGACTGACATGACATTTTGAGGCGTTTCCAGGTAGCTCGCGTCTCCTCCAAAATCAGGGGAAGACCAGCGTTTACCCACTTTAGCATTAACCGTTGGGGCATTTTTAGCATCCGTTAATTGGGTAGAAGTAAGACCATTTCTCAAACCATCATATTGACCGTTACCATTTGGATTTGCTTTTGTAGCGCCATCAGGCAACCAATATACAGACAAGCGGGGGTCAGCATAGCCTTTCAAAACAGACTCCATAGAAGCACTCATACGGAATTCATTCCAATCAGACATAATGGAAAGACCATTATTATCAGCACCTACAGTACTCTTTTTGATCAAAGCATCATCATCAGGGCTGGTTGACATTACACCAGCGGCAACCGCAGCTTCTGCTTCTGTTTTTGCGCGAGCTGGATCAACTTTTGAAATGCGCATGGCTAAACGTAAGCGAAGAGAATTAGCAAACTTGATCCATTTATTTACATTGCCAGCATAAATCAGGTCAAAACTTCCATACGGCGTTTCAGTTGTTTTTGTTTTCAGTACAGTCACAGCAGCACCTAGTCTCTTAAAGAAATCATCGTATATCTTATCCTGAGGATCGTAAGCAACCGACTTGCCTGCTTCACCGGCCTTAAAATAAGGGATCGGTCCCCAGTAGTCAGTAACCTTGTGAAATCCGTTTACCCATATTATATTGGCGATGGCATATTCTGCACTCGCCGGGTTAGCCGCTTTAAAAATAGATTGCAGTTGTGGCACCATATCCGTATATATCGGATTAAAGGCTGCACCCACCCAATCCATCCGGATGTTCAACCGGTCGGATGGAAAATAAGTAGCAGTACAGGCAAAATACTGTGCATACTGATCGGCAAAAAGATTTTGCGCAATCTGGTAGGTCCAGATACTAGGTACCGAACTTGCTTCTGCTTTGGCAAACAGGAAGGGTAATTCGGCAGAACCCACGGTGGCTACGGAATTTCGATCCGTATTGATCTCATCAAACTTTTTTGTACAGGACCAAAGAAGTATACTGCAGCACAAGAGCGCAATATGCATCCGGTTAAAAATGGTGATTCGATTCATATATGATAGTGTTTAAAAATTTGAATTAAAAAGTTACCTGCAAATTTAAGCCTAAGCTACGGGTGGCCGGCAATGTTCCATATTCAACTCCCTGCCAGTTACCGTTACCGAGGCTCATGTCTGGGTCAAACCACATTTTCCGGGTTCCAATTCCTGGAATATCGAGGCGGGATTTCCCCCTGTATAACCAGAATAAGTTACGGGCAACGAATGATAGCCTGGCTGCTTTCACAACTTTAAGACTTTTTACTGGTATTTCATAGCCTAATGATAACTCCCGAACCCTTAAATTGGTTGCGTCATAGGCAAAAAATTCTCCGGCTCCATAACGTTTACCAGAAGCGATTTGCCAGAAGTCCTGTGCGGTGATAGCGGTAGTAACAGGCTGTCCGGTTGCATCAACACCTCCCAATTTCCAACCACCTTCCCGATTTGCTTCTGTTGCTTTTGGAATTCCGCTGAATGCCAGGTTCATTTCAGTTCCTGAAACCACGGTTCCTCCAAAACGTCCATCAATTAATACCCGTAAATAGAAGGCTTTATATTCAAACGTATTGGTAAAGCCAACAGTTGCCTTTGGGTTAAAATTGCCTATATAACTTTGTTCCTGAGTCAAAACAGGTTTACCATTGGCGCCCACTATGTGGTTACCCTTAGCATCTGTTGCCCATTTAAATGCCAGCAGGTCGCCGTAAGCTTTACCTTCTTCAACAACTGGCGTAGCTGAGCGGCCAAAACCACCACCCAGGTAAAATATTTTAACGTCGTCGCTCAATTCAACCACTTTACTCTTATTCATACCAAGGTTGAAAGTAATATCCCATTTAAAGTCCCTGTTCTGAAGGGGTGCTCCATTGGCAACAAATTCAAATCCTGAATTCTGGATATTTCCCGCATTAATATATTGACTGGAGAATCCTGTTGCAACCGGCAGAGCCACCTGGAGCAATTGGTTAAATGAATTGCTCTTATAATAAGTTGCGGTAAATCCAATTCTGTTATTCAAGAATCTTGCTTCCAATCCAAATTCCAGGTTCTTAACAATTTCTGGTTTTAATCCTGGTAAAGGCAAGGTGGAACTGATTTGTAAGAAACCGTTTCCGGCACCCTGTCCGTAATTGTATACTGATTTCAATAAACCATAGCGACCACCATTACCCACTTCAGCGTAGTTAACATTAGCTTTCAGGAATGATATTGCGGTAGGTAATGTCATCAGGTCTGATAAAATCGCCGATACTCCAATAGAAGGATAGAGGAATGAATGTGGAGAAGGCAAACGGGAATCCCAGTCCTTGCGCAAACTCAAATCCATAAATATCGCGTCCTTGAATGAAATGTTCGCCTGTCCGAAAACCGACTGCGTCTGTACCTCGGTAAAGCCAGAATTTACCGAAGGGCTCTTCGCGAAATTCATACTGAATTTATTGGTAATGTTCAATCCACCCGCAGAAGAGAAATTAGCATCATATTTACTATCCTGGAAAATTCCACCTACCCGATAGTTGATCTTCAGATCCGATGTAATCTTATTGTTTCCCTCCAGCATGGCATCAAACCATTTTTCTGTAACGGTGATATCATTTTTGGCATACTCACCACCAGACCTCGAATACAATATAGTTCCTTCGGAAATTTGAGTTTCTCCGCGGTCAAATGTTTTATCCAGGTTGGCTTTTCCGGAAAGGGTTAACCAATCGGTGATCTTAAATTTACCTGTTAAAAATCCAATCACCCGGTCCCTGGATTCATTAATGGCAGTACGGTTTATTACCCAATAAGGGTTCTGATAAATCGAACTCAGAGTAGAGGGAAAGGTGGTTGGGGTTGGAATACCCACATTATTTAATTCTTCCGATTGCTTAGCAACATCCGTAGGAATACTACGGGCTAAATTATAAATGTTGCTTACCGGGGAGTTCTCCTCACCTGTACGGGGCCTGTTCTTAATTTCCTGGAGTAAATAAGTGACTTTCGCATCTGTGGAGAAGCGGCTGCTGATTTGATTCGTAATGCGGAGATTTACTGTATGACGCTCCAGGTTATTTTTCTGAATGATACCTTGTATTGTATTATTTGTATAAGACAAATACGTTTGCATTTTTTCGTTACCGCCCGTAACACCGATAGAATTATTAAAACTTACCCCTTTGCGGAAAAAATCTTTTACATTATCCGGCTGAGCGGAATAGGTGGCTGGTTGTCCCAGGTGGTTGGTATAATTCTGTCCACTCATTTTAGCCCCCCAGCTTTCGCCCGAAGAAGCTGATAATACACCTCCATTTCCTTGACCATACGAATTTTGAAATTCCGGTAAAGCAAAAACGGATTCAACAGCCACCCCTGAGTTGATGGTAACAGCCAACCTGTCTTTTTTTCCTTTCTTAGTAGTTATAACAATTACCCCATTACCTGCCTGGCTTCCGTAAAGAGCGGCGGCAGAGGCGCCACGTAAAACGGTTACTGATTCAATATCATCGGGGTTAATGCTCGAAGCTCCATCTGAACCATTCACCGATCCAAAGTCACTTCCTGCTGTACCATTAGTATTATTACTGATTGGAACACCATCTACCACAATCAAGGCATTATTACTACCCTGGATCGAACGGTTACCTCTTAATACAATGCGGGCACCACTTCCCGGACCACCCGAACCTTGTGTAATTACCGCGTTAGCCACTTTACCGGAAAGTGAGTTGATCACGTTATTCGCATCCCGCGCTTCAGTCAATTCTGAAGTCTTTACGGTTTGTGTAGCATAAACAAGCGTTTTTTTCTGACGCGAAATACCAAGAGCCGTTACTACTACTCCTTCCAATTCTCCCTGGCTTTCGGAAAGTACCACATTGATTTCGGTAATGTTGGCTTCCGCCACTCTTTCAACCGGAGAAAAGCCAATGTTTGATATTACCAGGGTTGTCCTACCAGCCGGTACGGATATGGAAAATCTTCCATTTATATCTGTCGCAACTCCCCTGGCATTTCCTTTCACCACAACAGACGCACCAACCAGTGCCTCATTAGCAGCCGATGTTACTCTTCCGGTAATGGTTCTGTTTTGAGCTTGAACCATGCTTACCAGCAAAAGAAAACACGATAAAAGCGTTAACCTTTTTAGTCTTGGCATAAATAGCAGTTTTTTAGTAATAAATAAGGAGAACTAATTAAATAGTTTTGGCAATATGAATAATCTGAGCAATTTAGATATAAAATGTTATTTGCTGTTCAATTTTCTATGCAATCGATTTCGTAAACCAATACCTTAAATCCTTGATTCTAAAATTATTGATTACTGTTTGCTTTAGTTTGCTCCGTTTCGCAGCATTAAATTCAAACAAACCTGTTTTACCTTCATTTTTGACCATATCAACCGGTTAATAGATAACATAATCGTACCAAATGCTGCTTCCCTTATGTAAATTGTATATATAGTAGATAATAGCAAACAACCATCTAGCAGGTCGTCTTCGCAAAGTCCGGCATTCTTAGACCCATTTTATAATATACTCCACTCACTTTCTTCAGTTAAGACCCGCTTATTATATATCAGTCATTTTTGGGGACCCTTTAATAAAGATGGTATTAATTTTTCTTGCCCAATCTATTTAAATTAAAAATTAGAGCTTATGTTATTGTAAATATCCAATTTTAAAAAATTAGTAGCTCTTTCTTTTCTGATTTCAACCTATCCTGCTTTTTCTATATTTTTTTGCCTAAATTGTATGCAATAGGTTGCTTGTCCGTAAGGGGCTGGTAACCTTTTTGTTTTTAAACTAACTGATATGACGGCAGAAGAACTTTTGGCTGGATATGCCCGGCCTCAAACCTGGGATGAAATGATGGCACCAGATTCAATCCGGGCACCTTATCGGGCTCTGTTGCAATCCATCGGTCAGCTGACCGCCGAAAACTTGCATCAGAAAGATGTTCAGGCCGGAGAGCTCTTCATGAGCCAGGGCATTACTTTTACTGTGTACAGCGATGATGCTGGTATAGAGCGAATATTTCCGTTTGATATTTTACCCCGTATTATCACCAGTAAAGAATGGGAACATATCGAGTCTGGTATCAAGCAACGGCTTAAAGCCCTCAATCTTTTCCTTAAAGACGTATACCATGAGCAGCAAATCATAAAAGATAAAATTATTCCAGCGTGGCTTATTGGTTCCTGTGCGCATTTTACCCGGGAAGTTTTTGGGATCAATGTGCCATTTGATATTTATGTACATATATCGGGGATAGATCTCATTCGGGGAGAAGAGGGTACCTTTTTCGTATTGGAAGATAACCTGCGAACTCCTTCGGGTGTATCCTATATGCTCGAAAACCGGGAAGTTACCAAACGACTTTTTTCCGAACAGCTTTCCGCCAATCATGTGAGAATGGTAAATAACTATCCGTTGTTACTCCACTCCATTTTATTATCGTTATCTCCACGACCAATCAGCAACCCGGTGGCGGTAATATTAACCCCCGGTATCTATAACTCGGCTTATTATGAACACACTTTCTTAGCACGCCAGATGGGAATTCCCCTGGTGGAAGGAAGAGACCTGGTTGTAAGTAATCATAAAGTATATATGAAAACTACGCATGGCCTCGACCAGGTAGACGTCATCTATCGCCGGGTGGATGATGAGTTTCTCGATCCTTTGACTTTTCGGCCCGACAGTGCCCTGGGTGTACCCGGACTAATTGGTGCATATCGAAAAGAAAATGTAGCGATCGTAAATGCAGTAGGTAATGGAGTGGCTGATGATAAAGCCGTGTACGCTTATGTGCCCGACATGATCCGGTATTACCTGAATGAAGAACCGATTTTACCGAATGTGCCTACCTATCATCTTAATGAACCAGCAGCCCGTGATTATGTTTTCAATAATATTAATAATATGGTATTGAAACGCACCAATCAATCCGGTGGTTATGGTATGCTGATGGGAAATAGCGCCAAAGAAGAGGAGATAGAAGCCTTCAAAATTAAAGTGGCGGATAACCCCCGTGAGTTTGTCGCCCAGCCCATCATCAAATTATCGACGGTGCCTTGTTTTATTGATGGAAAGATACAACCCCGTCATGTGGACTTGCGCCCTTATGCATTATGCGGACCGGCAGGAATTGAAATAGTACCTGGTGGTTTAACCAGGGTGGCTTTGCGCGAAGGATCCCTGGTGGTAAATTCATCGCAGGGCGGAGGAAGTAAGGATACCTGGGTGGTAGATCTTTAAAATGAAAAATGAAAAATAATAAATGTAAAGTTGAGCAGGCTTCTGATGAATAATATTTTTCGTAAACCGTTCTGTATTTCGCTTCTTCAGCACTTAGGTTAATTAATAATGAACAAAATAAGAAACCAGAGGAACTTTAAAATATGCTAAGTAGAATTGCCGATTCAATGTACTGGCTGAACCGGTACCTGGAAAGATCAGAAGGAATGCTGCGAATGCTTCAAACCAGTTATGTATTGTCTCTTGATAAAGGGCCCACCGGAAGCAGTAGCTGGAAACCTATGCTGGAAGTTTTTTCCGGTCTTTCAGAAACGGATATTCATGAACTCGAAAAAAAACCGGTCGAGGCCGTTAACTTACTGTTACTGGATGTAAAAAATCCTAACTCCCTCAAAGTAATTTTGAACAAAGCGCGGGAAAATGCACGCGGAATGCAGGATCATATTACCAAAGAAGTGTGGGAACAGGTAAACCATATGTATCATCTTATCAATAGTTCCAAAATAGACACCCAACTGAAGAGTAGTGATAATATTTCTTCTCTGGAACATCTTCTAAAAAACTGCTTATTATACACGGGCATCACCGATAGTACCATGCCCCGGGGTATGAGCTGGAGTTTTATGAGCCTTGGTAAATATATTGAACGATGTTTATTGACCATAGAATTGACCGATAAACAATATAAAACTATTGGATACGACATGAACCAGGGTAAGGATATCTTATACTGGCGGGGTTTATTGTTTTCCTTATCAGGATATGAATTTCACCTGAAGAATTACCGGAGTACCGAATACAATCATAACGTAGCTCACCAGGTAATCTTTAATGGGCAGTTCCCACACTCCATCATGTATAGTTTAGCACGTGTTAAAAAATACCTGGATGATGTAGTGAAGGAAAATAACCCTGCTGAAAAATATACCCTTCTTAAACAATTCGGGCGATTATACAGTAATGTGGAGTTTGCCGATTTTGAATGGATCAGGCGCAGCGGTTTGCCTGCCTACCTGGAGGAAACAAGAGGTAATCTTCTCCAGTTCAGCCGCGCCCTCAGTCAATCCTTTTTTTCATATACTTAAGTTTGTAACATGTCTGTCTTCAAAATACATCATATCACTAAGTACTCCTATGAAAAGCCAGTAGCGGAAAGTGTAAACGAGATCCGGATTTTTCCATTTCAATGTCCCGAACAGGAAGTATTGCAACACGATCTCCAGATTACTTCACAACCGGAATTACAAACCTATACGGATTATTGGGGCAATAAAGCCGGATTGTTCAGTCTTATTGAGCCTCACCAGGAACTGGTGGTCGAAAGTAAACTGATCGTTCGCACCATGCTGGCTTCTCAATTAGAAGTGAATTTCAATAGTAGTTTTTTAGAACTGGAACAAGAAACAGCCTCTCAACTGCACCTCATGGAATTAAGCCGGCCGGAAAGTATAGAAAAACAATCCATCATAGAGGCCATTTGTAAACAAGTGTATATCCCCGGTACTAATGTAGCCCAGGTGGTAATGCAAAGCAGTGAATATATTTTCAACAATTTCACTTATACCAAAGGGATCACCACTATTGAAACCACCGTGGATGAAATACTGCAGCACCAGGGCGGTGTTTGCCAGGATTTTGCTCATGTGCTTTTACAAATACTCCGAACACTAAATATTCCTTGCCGGTATGTAAGCGGGTATATTTGTCCGAATGAGAACGGCATGCGGGGCGAAGGAGCTACTCACGCCTGGGTGGATGCCTGGATACCTCAATTCGGATGGGCCGGCATCGACCCAACCAATAATGTATGGATCACCAATAACCACGTTAAACTGGCAGTAGGTCGTAATTTCAGTGATTGCACTCCGGTAAAGGGTACGTTCAAAGGACCTTCGCGTCAATACTTGTTTGTATTTGTTTCTGTAGGTTATGAAGATGGTCATGTTTTCCAGGAAACCAATCATGTGAAACTTGAAAAGCAGGAGAAACCAATAACCGAAACGGAAGTAGCCATCATATCCGAAACCTTTGCCGCCCACCAGCAGCAGCAATAACGACCAATAGGTTTTATTTATTCTTACTGATTTTTAGTTTTAAATTCGGTAATTGCCACAACGATAAATACCAGTAATGAGCCTTTTAATTGTTGCCTGCTGTATTGCCATCCTCATACTGCTCATTGCATGGGCCAAAGTAAATCCCTTTCTTGCTTTTTTAATTGTATCGCTGCTGGCAGGTTGGTGGCTGGGCATCCCGGTAGCTGATCTTACCAAATCGGTGAAAAAAGGTATTGGTGATATGCTGGGCGAACTGGTAATCATTATTTGCATTGGTGCCATGCTGGGAAAAATTGTTGCCGAAAGCGGAGCGGCACAAAAAATATCCAATGTGCTGATGAAAACCTTTGGGGAAAAATATTTTCAATGGGCCATGATGATTACCGGTTTTATAGTGGGTATCCCGTTATTTTATAGTGTTGGATTCGTATTGCTGATACCTCTTATATTTTCTGTAGTATATCAAACCAAATTACCGGCCGTATATGTGGGGTTGCCAATGTTAGCCGCGCTTTCTGTAACCCATGGATTTTTACCCCCGCATCCTTCTCCTTCTGCCCTGGTAGCTCAATTCAATGCTAATCTCGGCATTACCTTATTATATGGCATTATCATATCTATTCCCGCCATTATTTTAGCAGGACCTGTGTTCGCCAAAACATTAAAGAATATTAAGTCGGTTCCGCTGCAAACCTTTCAACCCAAAAATATTCCGGCCAATCAATTGCCCGGCAGCTTCAATAGTTTTTTTTCATCATTATTGCCGGTAGTACTTTTGATTATTACCACGGCTTTACCTTTTATTATACCTGTTGAAGGAAGTGCAAAAGCAGTGATAATATTTTTTGGCGATGCGGTCATTGTTATGCTGCTTTCTTTGGCGGTTGCCACCTGGTCGCTTGGATTGGCGAATGGCAAAAACATGAAAGAGATAATGAATTTTTATGGGGAAGCCGTTAAAGATGTAGCCTTAATTTTGCTGATTGTCGCGGGAGCAGGAGCTCTCAAACAAATATTTATCGATAGTGGGGTAAGTAAAGAGATTGGCGATCTTTTGAAAAACATGTCAATCAATCCAATCATCCTGGGCTGGCTGATCGCCGCAGTAATCCGGGTTTGCCTGGGATCTGCTACCGTAGCGGGCTTAACAGCCGCGGGTATCATGGCGCCGGTATTAGCCGGCAGTACTTCTGACGCTAACCTGATGGTGCTTGCAATTGGCGCCGGCAGTTTAATGTTTTCGCATGTAAACGATTCCGGGTTCTGGCTATTCAAAGAATATTTCAACCTGTCTATAAAAGATACGATCCGATCCTGGTCGGTAATGGAAAGTATTATTTCTATTGTAGGATTGATTGGAGTTTTAATTTTAGATTTATTTATATAGTATACTATGAATACAAGAAACACCGAACAAAAATTAAGTGAACTGGGACTGGTATTACCATCATTGCCGGGCTCAAAGGGAATCTATCACTCCACCCTGGTGGTGGGCAACCTCCTGTATGTATCGGGGCATGTGTCCATTAACGAAGATGGAAGTTTTATAACCGGCAAAGTAGGTAACGAGGTGAACGAGGAAGAAGCTAATCGGGCCGCGTTACAATGCGGATTAGCGATACTCAGTTCTATAAAAAATCAGTTTGGAACTTTAGATAAAATAAAAAGAGTGATTAAAATTCTGGGAATGGTGAATGCGGTTCCTGAGTATACCAAACATGCATTGATCATTAATGGATGCAGTGAACTGTATGTACAATTATGGGGTAATGAAAATGGCAAAGGAGTGCGCAGCGCGGTAGGCATGGGATCTTTACCGAATAATGTTTCAGTAGAAATTGAAGCGATATTTGAGATAGCAGAATAGTTTATGGTTTTTAGTTTATGGTTCTTTAGGTGTATCAGTCCTTATTGGTAGCTAGAGCAATTTTGGGTAACTGCCTTTATTTTTTTTAACTAATTGAAAATTTCCCGGAGACTCTATTTTTGAAGAGTTTTCGCATTACAGCTACTATAAACCACAAACTGTAAACTACACACAATATTCATAGAAACTATACTTAATGAATTCATCTTCCAACATAGTAGTCTGCTTTGGCGAACTAATGCTTCGCCTGGATTGTCCACCGGGGCAGCGCTTTCAACGTGCTGAATCCCTTCGTACTTTTTTTGGAGGTGCCGAAGCCAATGTGAGTGTACTGCTTTCGCAATTAGGTGTCCCGGTTCGGTTTATTACGGCATTACCCGATAACCCGATTGCACAAGCAGCTATCGATTCATTAAAGAGTTTTGGAACAGATACGCAATTCATTCAGCGAAGCGGGGAACGCATGGGAATTTATTATACTGAAAACGGAAACAGTATCCGACCATCGAAAGTAATTTATGATCGGGCGCATTCTTCCTTTTCAGCACTTGCCCCGGGAAACATTGACTGGAACAAGATATTTGAAGGTGCCGGGCACTTTCATTGGACCGGTATTTCCGCGGCACTTACCCAAAATGCGGCAGATGTTTGTAAAGAAGCACTGCAAATAGCCAAACAAAAGGGTTTGCTGATTTCCGCCGATATGAATTTCCGCAGCACCTTATGGAACTATGGCCGGTCCCCGTCGGACATTATGCCTGAACTGCTGGGTTATTGTGATATAATTACCGGCGATATTGATACCGCAGATACTTATTTTGGTATTAAAACCGCCAGGGATCTTTCTATAGAAAATAAATTCCGGTTTTGCAGTGAAGCCTTGTTAAAAAAATTGCCCACTCTTAAAATTATTGGAATGAGTTTTCGCGGAACAAATGAAGTACAACAACCAACCTACCAATGTGCCATTTGTATGAACAAAGAGATAATTCTCACTCCTGTTTATACCATTCCGCAAACTACCGATCGGATTGGAAGCGGAGATGCCTTTATGGGCGGATTGTTATTCGGATTTTTACAGGAACAAAAGGCAAAACAAATAATATATACGGCCGCCGCCTGCGGGGTTTTAAAACACAGCATGGAAGGAGATTTCTCTATAATTTCGATTGAGGATATTAACCAGTTCATCCAAACCGGGCCGGTTAATAGAATAATTAGATAAACACGAAACCAATGAAAAAAGATGATATAATGAAGTTGGCTGTTGGGCAGGGATTGCTACCGCCATTCAATCATACCAATCTAAAAACAGCCAAACAGATATTGGATGCCATCTATGCGGGGGGACTACGCATTATTGAATTTACCAACCGATCTCCGAATGCATTGGATGTCTTTGCTTCACTTATAAAACATGCGGAAAAAAAATTACCCGACCTGGTAATAGGGGTTGGAACCATTATGAATGCTAAGCAGGCCAAACAATTTCATAAAGCCGGTGCCCAATTTATCGTAGCTCCTACCTTGAATCTTGAAGTAGGGGCGTATTGTTCCAAACATGATTTGTTTTGGTGCCCTGGTGCGGGTACGGCTACTGAAATAGTACAAGGTCATGAATGGGGTGCATCCCTGGTTAAGATCTTTCCCGCTGAAATTCTGGGACCCGCCTTTGTAAGAGCCTTAAAAGGACCTTGTCCATGGACCAAGGTTATGCCATCAGGCGGGGTAACACAAGACGAAAACAATTTAAGAGAATGGTTTAAGAGCGGGGTCGAGTGTGTGGCTATTGGTTCACAATTGTTCAGCAAAGAGATTATGCAGGATGGAAATATGCAACTGTTGCAAGAGAGAGTTGGTTGGTTATTGGAAACAATAAAGAACATAAGAAAAGAGAAATAACTTACGAATGCAAAATGTAAAATATAAAATATTGAATATAAAAGGAGGAATTCAGTATACAATAATTGTGATTGGCAGTTGAATAACTACAAACCTTTACTCCTATGAACAACTGGTACGAAATAGCTGACATAAAAATCCTTGATACACCAACGTTGGTTGTTTATCCGGATAGAGTAAAGCACAATATCCAGACAGCTATTAATATGGTGGGCGATACCAGGCGCTTGCGACCACATGTAAAAACAAACAAATCGGCCGAAGCCATTCGATTGATGCTGGATGCTGGAATAACACAATATAAATGCGCTACCATCGCTGAAGCCGAATTACTCGGTTTGTGTAAAGCCCCTGATGTGGTGCTTGCCTACCAGCCGCAAGGACCAAAACTGCATCGTTTTATTGAAGTGATAATGAAATACCCCGAAACGCTTTTCAGCTGCCTCACCGATAATAAAATTATTGCCTCGGAACAGGCAAAAGCGTTTGAAGAAGCGGGATTAACCATTCCTGTTTATATAGATCTTAATATTGGCATGAACAGAACAGGTATTGCACCCGGAGCAACCGCTGTTGAATTATACCATTTTATTTCCGCAGCAAAAGGTATGAAAGCCGGCGGCCTCCATGCCTATGACGGGCACCTGCGCAGTTCGGATATTAACGAACGAACAAAAGAATGTAATGAAGCATTTAAAGCAGTGGAAGAAATGGCGGACACATTAAGACAAAAAGGGTTTGATGTTCCTGCTATTATCGCGGGCGGTTCCCCGGCATTTCCCATTCATGCCAAAAGAAAAAATGTGCAGTGCAGCCCGGGAACTTTTATTTATTGGGATAAAGGCTATTCTGATCTTTGTCCCGAGCAGGCTTTTTTACCTGCCGCCGTATTGGTAACACGGATTATTTCTTTGCCTGCCCCGAATAAAATCACCACCGATCTTGGTCATAAATCAGTTGCCCCGGAAAATGAAATCGGCCGGCGTATATTTTTTTTGAATGCAGAAGCTGTGAAGGCGATTGGACAAAGCGAAGAACACCTTGTACTGGAAGCCACCGTTGGTCATTCATTTAAGGTGGGCGATGTATTATATGGATTGCCATATCATATTTGTCCCACGGTTGCCTTATATGAAAGAGTGTATACCGTAGAGAAAGGAAAGTTATCCGGGGAGTGGAAGAATGCGGCGAGAGATAGGAAGATTAGTTTATGATAAAAAGTTTGAAATACAGGGTTTATGATTTGTGGTTCTTCCTGCTATTATTGTTTACAAAATGGAAGAGAAACTGTGAATTATGAGCTTCGCCAATTATACTACACCATAACATTCAACCTTGTTTTAAATCAGAAAGAATTTTCGAACTTGAACAACTACAAACCACCAACTACAAACATTTCGCATGTTCACCATCGACGCCCATCTCGATCTTGCCATGAACGCTATGGAATGGAACCGCGATCTTCGCGAACCTGTTTCAAATATCCAGGCAAGAGAAAATGGAATGACTGACAAACCCGATCGGGGAAAAGGAACTGTTTCCTTACCGGCACTACGGGAAGGTAATATTGGTTTGGTAGTGGCCACCCAAATTGCAAGATATGTTGCTGCAGACAATCCATTGCCCGGTTGGCATTCACCCCAGCAGGCATGGGCGCAATCCCAGGCCCAGCTTGCCTGGTATAAGGCTATGGAGGAGGAAGGCGAAATGATTATGATCAAAGATCGCCGATCCTTAGAATTACATCTGGCTATCTGGTGCGACGGAACACCGAACGAACACAAACCGGTTGGTTATATATTAAGCCTGGAAGGAGCTGATTCCCTGATAACCATACAGCATTTGGAAAGAGCCCATCAATATGGATTACGGGCGCTGGGCCCCGCGCATTACGGACCTGGTCGCTATGCGAATGGAACAGATGCAAGCGGCCATGTGAACGAGGACGGACTGGCATTATTAAAAGAAATGGAGCGATTGAATATTATTTTAGATGCTACTCATTTGTGTGATGATGCTTTCTGGCAGGCAATGAATCATTATAACGGACCTGTATGGGCGAGTCATAATAATTGCCGGAGCATTGTAAACCATAACAGGCAGTTCAGTGACGAACAGTTAAAAATCCTGATTGAACGCGATGCGGTGATTGGGGCCGCGATGGATGCCTGGATGATTGTTCCCAACTGGATACGAAGACAGTCGGATCCCAAACAAATGGAATGCAATCTGGAACGATTGATCGACCATATTGATCATATTTGTCAGTTAGCAGGAAACAGTTTGCATACTGGTATAGGTTCTGATTTGGATGGAGGATATGGCCGGGAACAATCGCCCTATGATATCGATTCAATTGCGGATCTGCAAAAATTTCCGGCTTTGTTGAAAAAAAGAGGCTATTCCGAAGAAGATATTGTGAATGTAATGCATGGCAACTGGTTGCGGTTCTTACGAAGAGTGTGGAGTTGATTGAAACAAAAGAGACTGGAAGCTTTTTCTTCATCTGATCGCACACTGTATATTCCCGACTCCTCATTCAATCTTATTATTAAATTTTACTCATAGGCGTCTAATCATAATCATTCATAATGTCACTTACACCAATAATCGTTAATCAGCTGATTCGTTCCAGGCGCAGCATATTTGTTGACCAATTTGAAAAAAATAAAATAATACCCGACGAAATTATTTTGGAAATATTAGAAAATGCGAATGCAGCACCTACACATAAATTGACGGAGCCGTGGCGCTTTACCGTTTTTTGCGGAGCAGGATTGCAAATATTGGCAGAAAAACAAGCAGCTATTTATAAAGAAAATGCGGGTCCCTCATTCAAACAAAATAAATATGAGAAATTGCTCATAACCCCAATACAATGTTCCCATGCAATCGCCATTGGACTTAAAAGAAATAGCGCGGTTCCGGAAATTGAAGAAATTGCCGCGGTTTCCTGCGCGATTGAAAATATATACCTGAGTCTTGCTCCCTATGGAATTGGAGGTTACCTGAGTACCGGAGGTATCACGTATATCGAAGCAGCAAAAGAACTGGTAGGATTAGTAAAAGAAGATATATTAATTGGATTTTTTTATTTAGGGTATATTAAGATTCCCGCCCCACACCGAACACCGGGACCCATAGAAGATAAAATTACCTGGATAAGATAGAATAAGATATCGAAAGAGAAAAGAGAAGATGAGTGCCGCAATCAAGATTTCTCCTTTATTCTTTTATCCTTTTTGCTAATAATTAAAACTATTAGCATCTGATTGCCTATTGTTTCCGCAACTCCTCATTCAATTAATAAGCTAAGAGATCAAAAGAGAAAAGAGTATTTGAGTGCCACAATTAAGATTTCTCCGTTGCTCTTTTTCCCGTTTATTCTCTTAGCCAAAAAATTTAAAATGGAGAAGGGCTAATAGCCGTCCAACCACCATCTATAACCAGTGTTTGCCCGTTTATTTGCCGGGCTTTGCTGCTCACTAAAAACAAAGCGGCGGCCGCAATATCATTTGTAGTGCAGGGTCGGCCGGTTGGTATATATCTTGACCAACTTGTTTCATACGCTGCATCTTCCAGCGTCCTTTCGGTTAGGGTTGCGCCAGGCGCAATAGCATTTACATTTATATTGAATTGCGCCAGTTCAATAACGAGGTTTTTTGCCAGCATTTCAATACCCGCTTTGGTCATAGCATATGCAGCCAGTCGCTTATGAGCCTGGTGACCCACTACGGATGAAGTGTAAAGAATGCTTCCTCCCCCCGCTTGCTTTTTCATCTGGCTGGCAGCCGCTTGAGTCAAAAAAAAAGTTCCCCCCATGTTTACCCGCAATACTTTATCAAATGATTCGGGCGTATAATCAAAAAAATCACTGAATAATGTAATGCCCGCATTCGCGATAGCAATATCCAGCCTCCCAAATTGTTGCACCGCAAAGGCCACCAATTTATTTATAAAGGAAGGACCTCCTGCATCGCCCGCGACCGCCACACAATGACCGCCTTCTTCATTTATCTTAACCGCAGCTACATTCGCCAGCATTTCATCCACATCATTTAATACCACCGATGCGCCTTGGGCCGCCAGCTGGCGGCAGATTTCAAACCCGATTCCCAGTCCCGCGCCGGTTACAATAGCCACTTTCTTATCAAAGTCTTTTTGTATCATAAGTCAGCAGTATTTTAGATGAGGAATTAGCTATTAAAGCAAAAAAGAAAAGGAAATAAATAATAATAATTTGCTGAATACTCCCTTTACTCTTTTTCCTTACTACACCCTTTGAGAAATTTATTAATGAGAATCCCTGGTCACTATACTCCCCGACATTCCTTTCAAAAAATCCATATCAGCACCTAAATGAGATTGTTCTACATGCCTTACATATAAGCTTACATACCCACGCCCCGGGTCAGCTGCTTTCGATTTCCATCCTTTCTTTCTTTCCTTCAATACTTCTTCTGATACGTGCAACTGTAAACTCCGGTTCATAACATCCAATGATATCTCATCACCGCTTTGAACCACTGCAAAATTTCCACCTGCTGCTGCTTCAGGTGACGCATGAAGTATTACAGTGCCAAATCCTGTACCGCTCATCCGGCCATCAGAAATTCGAACCATATCAGTAATTCCTCTTGCCAATAGTTTTTTGGGTAAAGCCATATTACCTACTTCGGGCATACCAGGATAACCCATGGGTCCCACGTTCTTTAAGATCATTATACTGTTTTCATCAACCTCCAGTTTGGGATCATCAATACGAGCTTTGTAATCTTCAATATCTTCAAACACTAAGGCATTCCCGGCGTGCTTCATCAGGTGTGGGCTGGCGGCGGATGGTTTTACTACTGCACCCGCCTCGCATAAATTTCCTTTTAGAACAATAATACCGGAGGTGGGATTGATCGGCTGATCGGCGGTTGCAATTATTTCGCGGTTATAGCATTCGGCATCCGATACATTTACTGCAATGGATTTTCCGGTAACCGTAAGCGCTTCCTTGTTCAGATGCGATAATAATTCCTTCATCACCGCAGGTAAACCACCCGCATAGTAAAGATCTTCCATAAAGTATTTGCCGGAAGGTTGGATATTAGCCAGTAAAGGAATATGGTTTGAATGAATATCAAAATCCTGGAGGTTCAGCGCTACCCCAATTCTTCCGGCAATAGCCAACAGGTGTATTACAAAATTGGTAGAACCTCCAATCGCCGCATTCACCATAATGGAGTTTTCAAATGCCGCCCTGGTTAATATATCTGAAGGACGTAAATTTTCCTTCACCATCTCTACTATACGCATTCCTGAAAATTGAGCCAATACTTTTCTGCGCGAATCCGCCGCTGGTATGGCTGCATTTCCGGGTAACGTTAATCCCAACGCTTCCACCATACAAGCCATAGAGGAGGCAGTACCCATTACAGCGCAATGTCCGCGGCTTCTGCACATACTGGATTCGGCTTCTGCCAATTGCTCCTCGCTCATTTGGCCAGAACGAATGGCATCATTAAAACGCCAAACATCGCTGGTCCCAATCTCCTTTCCTTTATAATGGCCCGTTAACATAGGTCCGCCCGAAACAACGATCGATGGAATATTTACACTGCAGGCACCCATTACCAAAGCGGGTGTTGTTTTATCGCATCCACATAATAATACTACTCCATCAACGGGGTTGGCCCGAATCGATTCTTCCACATCCATACTCACGAGATTCCGGTAAAGCATAGCCGTAGGTTTTATCAAGGTTTCCCCCAGCGACATTACCGGGAACTCTACCGGGAAACCTCCCGCCTGTAATATTCCTCTTTTTACACTTTCTGCCAGTTCCCGAAAATGAGCGTTACAGGGTGTGAGTTCGCTCCATGTATTGCAAATACCAATAACCGGTCTGCCCTGGAATTCAAAATCGGGTATACCCTGGTTCTTCATCCAGGCACGGTAAATGAATCCATCTTTTCCTTTTTTACCAAACCAACCGCGACTGCGTAATTCTTGCATAATATATGTTTTATATCATTTTTATTTTCTTATAAAATCCAGCACAATTTTTGAAAAATCCCTGGAACCTAACGTAGTTCCATGATCGCCCGGAACAGTCTTAAGTATGGCGGCCGGCATCATACTGGCCAGTCGATCAGGCGATCCGTTATCCGGATCTCTATCTCCACTGATCACCAATACCGGTTGTTTTATATTTTTTAATTCTTTGGGTAAGGTGGAAGGCTGTTCTTTTTGCAGGAGAGCCAATGCCAATTGATCGAGCCCCGAATCTTTTACATATTTCAGCATTCCTTCCAGGTCTTTCACCGGTTGATCCATTAAGGCCCGATAAAACAGGATCCGTCGGGGCCAATCCGGATCGGTGAACCCATCTCCCATGCCACCCAACACTGCTTTTTTTATTCTTTTATCTAATACTAATAAGCGGGCTGTTATGATTGATCCTCTTGAATAACCAATAACTGAATAATTATTTACTTGTAAAAAATCCAATAGTCCCATAATGTCTTTTGCCTCCGCGTCCTGTTGATAAGCTTCTGCCTCATGTGGTTTGTCTGATTTCCCGTTCCCTCGCATATCAAAACTGATTATATGGTATCCGGCACTCAAAAGTTCATTATAAAGAACCGTCCGCTTCCATGATTCGCCATTGACGATAAAACCGTGCACCAAAACAATCGTTTTTCCATTGCCTCTTTGTTCATAAAAGATTTTTGTTCCGTCAAAAGAGTTGAAATACCCGGCCGAATCTTTCTGAGCGAATGCGGCAAGGTATAAGAAAACACTATACAATAAGAGAAGGTTACTTTTCATGAAAAGGTAGTGGCTGGTATTCAGCCATCCTAATTTATGTGTATTTTTAATTCTTCTGAAATAATAAAATGAATCTTCAACTCTATTCAGATGAAATTACCCATTAAAACAGGTTTAATAGGATATGGCCTCGGCGGAAAATGCTTCCATGCCCCTTTTATTGCCACCCTGCCCCAATACGAATTAACCAGCGTGGTAGAAAGAAGGAATAATAAATCGCAGGATCGTTATCCCTCAGTTAAAGTTATTCGTAGTGTGGAGGAGCTATTGGCAGACAATTCGATAGAATTAATTGTGGTCACTACTCCCAATTTCACTCATTTCCCTATTGCCAAACAGGCATTGAATGCGGGAAAGCATGTAGTGGTAGATAAACCCATGACGGTAACCAGTGCAGAAGCAATGGAGTTGATTGAATTAGCCCGGCAAACAAAAAAGATATTGAGTGTTTATCAAAACAGGCGTTACGCCAGCGATGCGTTAACGATTAAAAAAGTTCTTTCGCAAAAATTATTGGGAACTGTTTTTGAATTTGAATCTCAGTTCAACCGATATCGCCCCGAATTAAAAAATAGCTGGAAAGAAGAAGCCATGGGAGGCAGTGGTATTTTGTATGATCTGGGAGCCCACTTAATCGACCAGGCTCTTTGTTTATTTGGATTACCGAAATCAATAACAGCCGATATACGCAGGCAACGAACCGGCACAGAAGCGGATGATTATTTTGATGTACGCATGAATTATGGATTTACAAAAGTTATTATGAAAGCCGGCATGCTGGTTAGGGAGCAAGGACCCCGTTATATGATTCACGGTACTAATGGTTCATTTATTAAATATGGTGATGATCCGCAGGATGCTGATGCGCGGGCCGGAAAAATGCCCACTGATCCAACCTGGGGACTGGAACCCGTAGAGTCATACGGATTATTACATTCAGAAATAAATGGCGAGATAATTAAAAAAAGAGTACCCTCAGAAAAAGGAGACTTTGGAATTTATTATCAACACCTGGCCGATACAATATTAAACGGAGCCCCCTTAAAAGAAAAACCTGAACATGGTTTCAACGTAGTGCGCCTTATCGAACTGGCTATTGATAGTCATCGCCAGCAACGAACCATTGCCTGTGAAGGGTTGATAAATACGGACTATTAAGGTTGAATGAATTCCAGGCTAATAATAGTTAATGAACATACATTATCCAGGAACTCATCCGGTTTCTCACCTCCTCAATGCTTCGGTGAGCAATGCCAGTATCCCATATCCACTACCCGTTCCCTCACACTGCCAGCAAACTGCATCCGCGGATATCCGTATTATCGATCCTCCCCAGTACTTCAAAACTTCTATCGTCATATAGGCGCCCCGCATCATCAGTGGCTATAAAACTGCAGGAATATATATTCGCCAGGTCAACAATATTAATCACCCCCCTGCCCGCTTTACTATACACTGCAAATGGGTCGTCTTCTTCCCGCAGAAAAACTTTCATCCAGGGCGGGCAATTAAAAATCCCAGCGCCGTTGGAATAGGCTTGTGATAACAATTCAGTCATACCATATTCGGAATGTATTTTATTTATTTGAAATGCATTCTTGAGTACCGTATGTACTTCTTCCCGAATTAACTCTTCTCTCCGGCCTTTCATCCCCCCTGTTTCCATTAGTATAGTATTCTTTAATGGCAGGGGGAACTGTTTGGCAAAATCGAGTAAAGCGAATGTTACGCCAATCAAAAGTGTTTTTTGTTTTTCCTTTTCCAGTTGTAGTAACACCGCCGCCAGTTCAGAATAATTATACAAATAAAAACCACTTTGCTTATGCCCGCTTTTTTTGATCAGTTCATCGGCCATCAGTACCAGCGATGATTGTTTACGTTCTAAATAGGCTGGTAATAATGCCAGGATACAATAATCCTGGAGGGGACCGTAGAATAACTCAAAAGCAGTAATAAAACTCTGTTTATATAATGCTACCTTTTTAACCAGGTGCCTGCTATGGATGGTTTGCGTAGTGCCGCTGCTTTCAAAAACAGCCTCTGGTTCAAATATTCCGGTACCAACAGAATGTGTTTTAAAAAAAGAGATCGGCAAAAAAGGAATCTGTTCTACCAACTTTATGGCGTTGATATCCGTATGTATAGTATCAGCATATTGCCGATAAACCTTGTTATGACGATACTGGAAATGAAAGGTTTTCAGGGCCAGCGCATCAAAGCCGTTCTTATCTGATGAAAATATTTTATGTTCAAATTCACAAATCATATACGTAACTTACCCTTGAAGCCGTTAAATTTGCACACAACAATTCCCTGTATGCGTCAGATTATCTTTCTTGCTTTATTACTGATTTTTATTGCGGCTTGTGGCAAAGATAAGCTGGAGACTAAACCCTCTATTAAAATTAAGTCGGTCAGTTCCAACTTTATTCCCAATGGAGGCAATTTATCGATTGATATGGAATTTGCCGATAAAGAGGGAGATATCAGTAATTCATTATTTGTACAGAAGATTCGAACCAATATTAAAGTGGTTCCTACCATCCGGGATACTTTTTCTTTACCGGTACCGGAGTTTACCAAAAATTCCAGGGGAAATATAGAGGTAGTTATGACCTATCAGAACCATTTATTGTCAGCGATCAACCCCCCCAGTGTGGGCGGCACCCCCCCGCGGGTGGAAGATGATACGCTCACGATTCGCTTTGCCCTGCGTGACCTGGCTGGCAATGTAAGTGACACGGTATCGGCCGGTACTATTATTGTTAGTAGAAATTAATTTACGGCCGTTAACTTTACGCGGCATGATCCGAAATCTTTTTAACTTCTTTTTATTCAGCAGCCTTTTTATAGCAATATGTGCCGTACTAATGATTCATCAAACCAATCAACTACTGCACCTGCAATATAATTTTACCACCCTCCTCTATTTTGTTTTCTTTTCTACGTTATGCAGTTACAATATACATTGGTATTTTACTCCCTTTTCTTCTTCTGAAAAAATCCGCTCTCAATGGACACAAAAGCATCGATATATTCATATAGTTCTCGCAATAACTGGTGCTGCCGGATCTGCCTGGTTCTTTTTTTCTTTAGGAGATAAGTGGATATGGATTTTACCTGCCACCCTGCTCACTTTTTTATATACTGCCCCCAAACTCCCCTTTGCTGTATTCAGTCATTTGAAGAAAGTGGCTATTGGAAAAACTATCTTTCTTTCGGCCGTTTGGATGTATGTAACCACCGCGCTGCCCTTGCTTGTTTCCGGTAAAAGCTGGAACAGAAGTGATGCGTTGTTTTGTACAGGACGCTTCTTTCTTATATATGCCATTTGCATTTTATTCGATTACCGCGACCGGGATCAGGATAAGAAGGAGGGCATCCGAAGCCTGATAACCTATTTTAGCGAAAAGGGGATCAATCGTCTTTTTGCAAGTTCCTTCCTGGTGTTTGTAGTATCTACCACCCTGCTACTCTTGTATAACATATCCATCCCGGTAATCATCGCCTTGCTGATACCCGGCCTCCTGACCGCTCTGCTGTTTCAGGAGGCAAAAAAAAACAATTCCGACTATTTGTATTATTTTATATTAGATGGCTTAATGATGTTTTCTTCCTTGCTAACACTATTCATGTCATTTTGATTATTTTTGAAACATTAATAAAAAACTATGGCAAAAAAGGTTCGTTCAAAAGCCGCGGCGAAAACAGTAATTACCGACAAATCTCTTCAATTTCTTCGCAACTATATTAACAATGCTTCCCCGGTAGGCTTTGAAACCTGGGGTCAAAAACTATGGTTAGAATACCTCAAACCTTATGTAGACAAGCATTATGTAGACCCGTATGGAACGGCTGTCGGTATCATTAATGCCGACCATAAATTTAAAGTGGTGATAGAAGCGCACGCGGATGAAATAAGCTGGTTTGTAAATTATGTAAATGCTGATGGGTTGATCTATTTAAAACGAAATGGCGGGGTAGATCACCAGACAGCGCCTGCGTCCCGGGTTTTAATTCATGGAAAGAAAGGTATAGTAAAAGCAGTATTCGGATGGCCCGCTATTCATACCCGCATTGGTACGCCTGATCAGAAAGAAACACAACCCAGAACTGATAACCTGTGGCTCGATTGTGGCGCCCGCAACCGGAAAGAAGTAGAAGCGCTGGGCATACATATTGGAGCAGTGGTAACTTACCAGGATGGTTTTGATGAACTGGCTAATGGTAATTATGTGGGTCGGGCATTTGATAACCGCATCGGTGGTTTTATGATAGCTGAAGTAGCCCGATTACTTAAAGAAAACAAGAAGAAACTGCCTTTTGGCTTATATATTGTAAATGCGGTGCAGGAAGAGATTGGTTTGCGTGGTGCTGAAATGATTTCGCGCCGCATTAAACCCGACATAGCAATCGTGACCGATGTTACCCATGACACTACAACACCCATGATCAATAAAAATATTGAAGGAGATGTGCAATGCGGTAAAGGTCCTTCGCTATCCTATGCACCGGCCGTACATAACAAACTGTTAGGATTGGTAGAAAAAGTAGCCGCTGGCAGAAAAATTCACGTACAATGGAGAGCGTTAAGCCGTAGTACCGGAACGGATACTGACTCTTTCGCTTACTCTAATGAAGGTTGCCCCTCTGTTCTTATCTCCATACCCTTACGTTATATGCATACCACGGTAGAAATGCTTCACCGCAGCGATATTGATAATACCATCCGGTTGATGTATGAAACTTTGTTAACTTTAACCCCTAAAACAAATCTCAGCTACCTGTGATACTTAATACCATTTTATTATATGTTGATCCGGGAAGCGGCAGTTACCTGATACAGGTGATTATTGCAGCCATCCTTGGTGCCCTGTTCTATATCAAAAACCTGTGGTGGCAGATCAAAGCATTCTTTACCCGCTCAAAAAAAGAAGAACCGCCCAAGAACAATACTCCTGATGAGTAGTGTGTCCCGTCATCCCGCCTCTTTTAAAGATCCAGCCGGTTATGTATTTGAAGCCAGGGGCTCAGTACTCAGGCAGGTAAATAAAGTGTATGCCGGCCAATACCAACAACTCATGCAATCTGGCCTGTATACCCGGTTAACCACAGAAAAAAAATTATTACTTCATTCCGAATTATCAGAAAACATAACCGGTGACGAGGAATGGTACACTACTCTGTTGCCTGAGCAATTATCTTTTATTTCTTATCCTTATGAATGGAGTTTTGATGAATTGAAGGATGCAGCACTACTCACCCTATCGGTGCTCCGAACCTCGATTGAATACGGAATGATTCTTAAAGATGCCACTCCATTTAATATCCAGTTTCATAAAGGCAGGCCTGTTTTTATTGATACTCTTTCGTTTGATCTATACAACCCAGCGGAACCCTGGGTGGCCTACCGCCAGTTCTGTGAAACTTTTCTTTTTCCGTTGTACCTGGAGCATTATCTTAAAATAGATTGTATAAAATTATTGAGTACTTATCTTACAGGTATACCGGTAGAAGTAACGGCCAAAATGCTTCCCACCAAGAGTAAATGGAGCCTGGGTGTACGGCTGCACGTCATGCTTCAAAACAATATAAAAAACAATAAAACCTCCAGCCAGTCAAAAGCAGTATTCAGTAAGCAAAAATTGTTAAATGTGGTGAGCCATTTGGAAAGCATTTTTCAGTCGCTTACTGCCGGGTATCCGGCTGTTACCACCTGGAGTAATTACTATGAAGAAACTATTTTAGGAAAAAAATACCTTTTACATAAAGAGGCCCTGGTCAAAAAAATCTGCTCCGCCCTTTCCTATCGTACGATTGTGGACCTGGGTGCTAATGATGGTTACTTCACCCGTTTACTGGCAGAAAAAGATAAGCTGGTGATTGCGGCGGATATCGACAGCCGTTGTATTAATACCTTATACCAATATACCAAAGAACACTCCCTATCCAATATTATTGCGCTGATTGCCGATCTATCCAACCCTGCACCGGCGGTAGGTTTTAATAATACCGAACGGAGTAGTTTTCAGGCAAGGCTGAAGCCCGACCTGGTATTGGCATTGGCCCTGGTGCATCACCTGGTTATAGGAAAAAATATACCATTAGCATTGCTGGCGCCCTATTTCGCTTCCTTTGCCCCACAACTGATCATTGAATTTGTACCAAAGGAAGACGAGAAAGTAAAGCAGTTATTGAGTACCCGGAAAGATATCTTTTCCGATTACCATGAAACCGCCTTTGAACATTATTTTTTACAGCACTTTACTATCCAGGCAAAAGAAATTATTACCGGAACTTCCCGGATACTATATTGCCTGGTAAGAAAATGAAATCATGATAAGGATCATTCAAAAATACCCGCTGTATCTTGTACTGTTGCCCATTTTTTTTGTTCTGCACGGGTTTGTAGAGAATTTTGGATTTATTGACCTGAAGGAAGCAGGACTATTGTTATTATCCTACCTGTTCCTGGCGATGAGTATCGCTACTTTTTCCTGGTTCTTTTTCCGGAACTGGAACCGGTCCGCACTGATCACCACTTTCTGGATGGCTTTCTTCTTTTTTTTTGGAGCCCTGCATGAATTTTTAAAGGAACATTCTCCCGTTGATTTTTTTTCCCGCTATAGTTTTCTGCTTACCGCTGCACTGTCTACGTTGTTTTTTCTTTTCATTTTCTTCAAACGCTCCTCGAAACCCTTTCAACGATTCAGCATTTACCTGAATGCTCTTTTTATTATATACATCGGCATCGATACAGGAATTGCTTTGTGGAAATCTACGCATAAAAACAACCAGGGATTATCGGTATACGGATATGCCAATCAAAATAAGATCAAGATTTGTGATAGCTGCAGAAAACCGGATATCTATTTTTTACTCTATGATGAATACAGCAGTTCCCGTTCCCTGAAAGAATTATATAATTACGATAATAATCTGGATAGTTTTTTGCTTGGCAGAAACTTCAGCATACAATCGCATAGCCGGTCGAATTATAATTTCACCCCTTTTTCCATGTCCTCGATATTAAATATGTCATTCATAAAAGGCATAAAAAATACACAGTCCATAACAGCGGATGACTACGCCAATTGTACCCTGCTGGTGCGCGACAACGAGGTAATAAAAATCCTGGATGCTCATGGCTATGAAATCATTAATTATTCCGTATTTGACCTGGCCGGAAATCCATCGATGGTAGATCAATCGTTTTTACCCCTCAAAACAAAACTGATTTCGGACCGCACTCTTTTTGCTCATATGAATAAGGATATTGGGTGGTTGCTCATTACCCGTTTTCCGTTTAATCTTTTCCGCAGCAATCATTTCTTGAAGCATAAACAAAATAACGAAGGTTTTCAAAAGCAGGTAATACAGGTATCCGAAGAAAAGAAATCAAAGCCCCGGTTTATTTACGCGCATTTCTATATGCCTCATGCGCCGTATTTCTTCGATAAAAACGGGACGCTAAAATCCGAAACAGTAATCTTCCAGGAGTATAATGTGAGCCCCCCCGCTGCCTACCTGGAATACGTTACGTATACAAACAGTAAGATCAGGGAGTTGATTTCCATTATACAAAAAAATAACCCCGAAGCGGTAATCATACTATTGAGCGATCATGGATTCCGGGAAAAGGGCTCTACCCGGTATGAGCATTTTTTCCAAAATTTAAATGCCGTTTATTATCCTGATAAAGACTATACCAACCTGTACGACAGTATAACCAATGTAAACCAGTTCAGGGTTGTTTTAAATAAACTATTTCACGAGTCATTCCCCTTACTAAAAGACTCAACAATATTCCTGGTAGATAAGAAGTAAATACGGAAAGCATCCCTTGTGGAATATCGGCATTTTGGAATATCTGGTATATTTACAATAATTAAAGTGCTACCGTTTATCATAAGCAAGTAGAAACGTATGAAAAAAATTATTCAGCATGCTCCTTTGTTTCTACTCACTATTCCCCTTGTTTTTCTTATTAATGCGGCCAATCATTATTATACATTATTGAACTGGTCGCTGATTTTTCTTCCCCTATTACTGTATGTGCTGCTTTCCGTTCCCGTTTACTTTTTGATTTCGATGCTATTTTATTCAAGAGATAAGGGCGGCGTTTATACCGGGTTGCTGATAATAATTTTTTATTTCTTTTCGGCTTTTCACCAATGGCTAAAATTCTCTTTCCCCGGGATCATTAGCCGCTATAGCTTTATGCTACCCCTATTGATTATCCTCCTCTTACTGGCATTCATTTATATCAGAAGATCAAGCCGCTCTTTTCAAAATATATTGTATTATTTCAACAACATACTTTTGCTGTTGGTAGCAGCGGGGTTGTTATTGTATGGATTCAAAATGATTTCCCATGCCGAACGGTTGAACGACCAGGCCGATCCGCAAAAAAAGCTTGCTAACACTTACCAGCCCTGCAGCCATTGCATAAAACCTGACATTTATTATATATTGCTGGATGGTTATACCAACTCAAAAACATTGCAGTCGCAGTTTGGGTATAATAACAGCGCGATAGAGAATTACCTGGTACAAAAAGGATTTCATGTAGTTACGGATTCCCGGAGTAATTACAATTTCACTCACATGTCTATCGCATCCCTATTCAACCTGGATTACCTGCATCACCTGGACAATAGCAAAAGCTTCTACACCAAAGAATTCCTGCAATCCTATTATACCATTGACCGCAACGAATGGTGTATGATCTTACAAAAAGAAGGGTATAGCATAAGAAACTATTCCATCTTTCCCATTCAAAATAATCCTTCTTTTGTTACTCCTTATCTAACAGAACTGAGTTACCGTTCGGTACCTGGGCAAACATTTTTCAATAAACTGAACAGGGATATCGGGTGGAAGCTTACTCCCTATTTATTTCCCCGGGATGAAATAAGACCGGTGGAAAGAAAATACATCGCCACAAACCTGCATCGTATCGGGGAAACATTTAACGGATTGATGAATGAATCAAGACAGAAAAATTCATCCCCCCGGTTTATATATGCTCATTTTGTATTGCCGCACGAAACATTTTATTTTGATAGCACCGGTAAACGCTTACCGGAACTGTATACCTTACGCACTCAAATAAACAAAAAAGATTATGTGAACCAGGTAGCCTATACCAATAAATTTATAATAGCTCCTTTAATAGACAGCATTCTTCATAATGCTACACGACCTCCCGTTATCATCATACAGGGAGATCATGGCTACCGTAATTTCCCGCCGGAACAAATTCAATTTGAATTTGAAAACCTGAATGCGGTTTTCTTCCCGGGAAAAAATTATGAGGCGTTTATGTATTCAAAAACATCGGTTAATACTTTTCGTATTGTACTCAATAATTATTTTAATCAGCACCTTCCTCTCTTGAAAGATTCTACGATCAACCTCCTTAAAATAAAAACCCAATAAGGATTGTTTCTCAATATGAGGCTGAACCAATATTTTTGCTGAAAGCATTTCCTGATGAAACACGAAATAAGAAATAACTGGACGGTGGAGGAGGTAGGCGAACTTTATCATATGCCTTTGCTCGAACTAATTTTTCGTGCAGCCACTGTTCACCGGCAGTACAATAATACCGGGGAAGTTCAGGTATGTACGCTATTGTCAATTAAGACAGGAGGCTGTACCGAGGATTGTGCTTACTGTCCGCAGGCATCCCGCTATCATACCGACGTAACCGTGCAACCATTAATGAAAAAGGAAGAGGTTATTGCCTATGCACAAAAAGCAAAAGCCGCTGGATCTACCCGCTTTTGTATGGGAGCCGCCTGGCGGGAAGTGAGGGATAACCGGGATTTTGACAGGGTGCTGGAAATGGTGAAGGGGGTCAATGAATTGGGATTGGAAGTATGCTGCACGCTCGGAATGCTGACTTCGGAACAGGCCAGGAAATTAGCTGATGCAGGTTTGTATGCCTACAATCATAATTTAGATACCTCCTCAGAATATTACGAAGAAATTATAACTACCCGAACCTATAACGACAGGCTTCAAACACTTGAACATGTTCGAAAAGCGGGCGTAAGTGTTTGTTGCGGAGGAATCATTGGCCTCGGAGAAGCGCATGAAGACCGAATCAATATGCTTCACACGCTGGCCACCTTAACACAACACCCAGAAAGCGTACCGGTAAATGCGCTGGTACGTATTAAAGGAACGCCCCTTGAAAATAATCCGAAAGTAGATGTTTGGGATATGATACGAATGATCGCAACGGCCCGCATCCTGATGCCGGCTACTATGGTGCGCCTGAGTGCCGGAAGAACTGAAATGAGTATAGCGGAGCAAACACTCTGTTTTATGGCCGGTGCTAACTCAATATTTGCGGGAGATAAATTACTTACTACACCCAATCCTGCGTTCGATGAAGATATGGCTATGTTTAGCTTGCTGGGGCTCCAACCCAGGGAAGCGTTTAAAAATGAAAAAGAATTGATTGGCTAGTGGGTTTGCCTGGGACGATTAAATCCTGCCACTTCCCGGCAGATATAGGTTTTATTCTCCATTACCTGGGTAATTGCATGAATCATTTCATCGCCCCCGGAGTTTTTTGTTACATATCCATTGGCACCTGCATTCATTATGGCATTTACATGAGTGAGATCGGAGTGAACAGATACACCTATTATTTTAACGCTATTATTAAATTCCCTGATCTGCCGGGTAGCGTCTATCCCATTGATGGGGTCCATGGTAATATCCATCATCATTACATCCGGCTGTAAATTGCGTGCGGCTTCAATGGCCTGCTCCCCGCTTTCGCAAACAGCGATAACTGAAATACGGGAATCTCTGCCTAATAACAGTTTCCAGGCCTCCCGTACCAGCCGGTGGTCATCAACAATTATCAATCTTACCATCGCTAAGAAATTTACGCTCTATAATCAAAATCTTTGATAGACGAAACCCGCTTAAATTTCGACTTACCAAAATCAATTATATCCAAATATCGCCTAATTTTTATGGAGATAATTGGATTTTTAATTTAACTTTTTGAAGGTGGAGGAAAAGCTATTGAATGTAAAACTAATGCCAAGCTGGTTATTGGTCTGATTGTTTTGATAATATGTTCTGGCGTATCGTAGCTGCAACTTCTTGATTAATATACCCAGACCTAAAGAAAATCCATTTAACCCGTTGCCCGCATTACCCGTATTTAATTCCTTTCGACGAAGATAATTATATCCGGCACTTATTTCAACTTTATCTGAAATAAACAATTGGGTGGAAAACACCATGTGCCTGAATAATTTATCAAAGAAAAAATTCTTTTTGGCATTGGGAGAAAACCCATTTGTGCTGTCAAATACAACATCGTTGTACCGGATATCGAATTGGTGAAGGTGGTGTAAATTGAGTGAAAACTGCAACGGGGCCTTCGCCAGTTTTTTGGAAATACCCATTTGCAGGTCAAAAGGAAGATCGTCCCGGGTAGTTCCATCATACGAGCGTATTTGCAAACCCATATTTTTTATTACTAATCCGATCTGCAAGAACTGCGCCGTATCATAATAATTAACTCCCGCATCCATTGCTACTCCGGAAGACCGATAAGCACCGTAAGAAGAATAGATAAATTTTAGCGTTGTCCCATAAAACCATTTTTGTAAATACCGGCGGCTGGCCATTACCTGAACTACATAATCGGCCGGATGGAATTCTCCCAAAATATTTCCTGCCGCATCGGTTTGAGCTGTTGAACCATAATTAAAATAATTTATGCCCAGGGCAAAATTAGTTTGCCATTGCTTTACCTGGTAACCGGTAAGTAAATGGTAGTTTCTGACCGCGCCAGGGTACGCACTAAACACCACCTGGGTTTGTGTATGCATCGAAGACCGGAGCAAGGCAGGGTTGTGAAATGAAAGACCTATATCCTGTGTCTGTTGACTGATATTTATACCTCCCAACGCGGTTAACTGGGGACTGTTTGAAGCTTTTAAAAAATTAAAAACGCTATTTCCTCCAAGCGTTTGAGCACGGGCACCTACCACAAAAAAGGTAAAAAAAGCCAGGAGATAATCTTTTTGCACAATCGAAATTAACTATTCAATTTGTTTTTTCCGGAGGTCATCAAGAAAGGACGTTGAATTGTTTAATGCAAACAACCGGGAATTTTATTTAGCTAAACAGAAATGCCTCCATTGATATAGAGGCATTTCTTTAACCCTTAAAACAACCAACATGAAAATTCAAAACCAGTTATATAACATGATTACGCAAAAATTGTTCGGCAGGTTTACCAGTTTCATAATTATTTAATCAAAAAGGCATTTATGTCAAAGCAATATCAAGCACTTGCTGCATGGTGCGCACGTAATGGAATTTAAGTCCTTTTATAAAGCCGGAATCAATTTCCTGGATATCTTTTTCATTTTGCCAGCATAATATAACTTCCTTTAAGCCCGACCTTTTGGCTGCCAGGACTTTTTCTTTAATTCCTCCCACCGGTAACACCTGGCCACGTAATGTGATTTCCCCGGTCATTGCAAGGAATGGTTTTACCTTTTTGCCGGTTATCGCTGATGCAATTGAAGTCATCATAGTAATACCCGCGCTGGGACCATCTTTGGGAACGGCTCCTTCGGGCACATGCACATGGATTATACGTTTGGTAAAAAGATCAGGATCAATGTCAATTTTTTTTGCATTCGACTGCAAATAGGTGAGTGCAGTAACCGCGCTTTCCTTCATTACATTCCCCAGATTGCCTGTTAGCTTTAATTCTCCCTTCCCTTCGCTGAGTAAAGTTTCTATGAATAATATATCTCCTCCAACATAAGTCCAGGCCAGACCAACCGCCACACCGGCCATGTTTGCCACTTTATACATGTCGTTACTATACCTCGGCTTACCCAATACTTTCTCCACGTCATTATTACTGAGAGCCGACTTAATTTTACCTTTCATTGCATATTCCTTGGCCTCAAACCGCATTACAGAAGCCAGCTGCCTGTCGAGTTCTCTTACGCCACTTTCCCGGGTATAATCCTGGATAATTTTCTCCAGTATTTTATCACCAATTTTAAAATTCATGTTATTTAACCCATGGGCTTCTTTCTGCTTGGGCACCAGGTGGCGCTTGGCAATCTCCATTTTCTCTTCTACCGCATAGCCACTCAGATCAATAATTTCAAGACGGTCGCGTAAGGCAGGCTGAATGTTCTGAACATTATTGGCAGTAGCGATAAACAATACTTTACTCAGATCGTATTCCAGTTCCAGGTAATTATCGTAGAAGGTATAATTTTGTTCAGGGTCCAGTACTTCCAGCATAGCTGAAGAAGGATCACCCCGGAAATCGCTTCCCACTTTATCAATTTCATCCAGTATCATTACCGGGTTGGAGGATTTTATTTTACGAATGGATTGCAGCACCCTGCCCGGCATGGCTCCAATATACGTTTTCCGATGGCCGCGGATTTCGCTTTCATCGTGCAATCCGCCCAAACTTAGCCGTACGTATTTTCGGCCAATGGCCGAAGCAATACTTCTTCCCAGCGACGTTTTTCCAATACCCGGTGGCCCCACAAAACAAAGGATGGGACTTTTCATATCACCTTTCAATTTCAATACGGCCAGGTATTCTAATATCCTCTCTTTCACTTTTTGCATTCCATAATGATCCTTATCCAAAATTTTCTTTGCTTTTTTAAGATCATACTGGTCCTCCGTATAATCCTGCCACGGAAGATCTAGCATCAGGTCGAGGTGATTGTACACTACCGAATAATCGGGCGTGCTGGGATGCATGCGCTCCAGTTTCTGGGCTCCTTTTTTGAACAACTCTTTTGCCGCCACTGTCCATTTCTTTGTTTCCGCCTTTTTCAGCATTTCTTTTACTTCTCTTTCATTGGAATCGCCTCCCAATTCGTCTTTAATACTTTTCATCTGCTGCTGTAAAAAGTATTCTCGCTGCTGCTTATCTAGTTCTGTTTTTGTTTTGTTGGTAACCTTATTCTTCAATTCGGCAAATTGCAGTTCGCGCTGCAATAATTTCATCAATAAATCTGCACGTGCCTGTAAGTTGTTCAACCTTAGCAATTGCTGTTTTTCAGCCAGGTCGGTATTAAGATTACTGGAAACAAAGTGAATGAGGAACGATGGGTTTTCAATATTCTTTAAAATGATAGAGGCTTCTGTAGGAATATTGGGTGATAATTGAACGATTTGGCCGGCCAGTTCTTTAATATTGGAAACATAGGCTTCAAAATCGTCCGCTTTGGGGGCTTCTTCATCTTCCAACAAAATGATCTGTGCTTTAAAATAGGGATCTTCGGAAGTAATGGCTCCCATTTGAAAACGCTTTTTGCCCTGAATAATAACCGTTGTGCCTCCATCGGGCATTTTAATTAACTTAATAATTCGGGCTACTGTACCAATTTCTTCCAGGTCGTTTATTGTTGGATCTTCTACACTACTGTCTTTTTGCGCAATTACACCCACCAACTTGTCAGCTTTATATGCCTCGGTAATTGCCTTGATACTTTTATCTCTTCCTACGGTAATTGGTAATACAACACCCGGAAACAATACGGTATTGCGCAAGGGAAGCAAAGGTAATTCGCTGGGGATCACAATATCGGCCCCGTTATCCTCCTCATGTTCATTAAGTGGGATAATAGGTATAAAATCAATTTCCTCCTCAGATTGTAAAAACATATTCTTCACTTTAATATTCATTCTTTAATTCCGTGACAAAATAACACATAACTACTGAAAAAACATTGTTTTCCAGCTGGAGGGTATATAAGTCAAGATTAATGCCAACCGTTTTTAGAACCACTGGAAATACCACATTACTCATTTATAATTTCATTTATAAAACTTGAGCAGACTCATAATAACCCCTTACCCGGTTTGAGGTATTGCTATCCGGCGTAATTGCATTAATTTTCAGTAGTTAAATCTTACTGGCTGCAACATGCAAAAAGTCTACTTATCCTCCACTTTTCGCGATCTTGAATCATATCGCAATGCGGTCATTAAACTGTTCAATTACATCAATTCGGATTTTCCGCTTACCTGCATGGAAAGCTATACCGGGGTAAATATGTCGCCCCTTGAAAAATGTATGGCTGATGTAGGCGGTTGTGACATTTATATCCTACTGGTCGCAAACCGCTACGGATATATCCCCGACAACGGTAAACTCAATCCTCAAAAGAAATCAATAACAGAACTGGAATTTGATACGGCCATGGCGGGTCAAAAAAAGGTGCTCGTATTTATGGCTAATGAAAGTGATCCCCAATTTCCATTCGACAACCCTACCGAAGCGGATTTTGAAGCAAAAAAAAGCGGGCTCACTAACTTCCGTCGTAAAGTTGGAGAGCAACGCACCTATCCTCCAAAAGGTTTTGCCACTCCTGAAGAACTGGTAAATGTAGTGTCCGCTTCCATGATACTTACCCTTAACAGCGGGGTATTGACAAACAAGCAACAACTGGATGAAAATTTCCGGTATTGCTGCAACCGCAATCAGCAGTTTACCGAATTTGAAATTACCAAAGAAAAAAAAGCCCCTCCCTTTGCCACTTTTATTACAAATGGTAACCACGATGATTGGGGCGGAAACCTTGTAAACCGATGCAGTATTTTTTCACTCGGCCTTCAGGAAGCAGATATATTAACAGTTGCCTTTGATGAATTTTACCATTATGATGTGTATGAAAAAAACAGGGATGCTTTTCTGCTGCACCTTCATAATAAAATATTCTTAAACACAGACGCCCCCTTTCAATCTCTCCCCCAACTATTAAAGGATATTACTCATCAGTCTTCGGGAAATTTTGTAGTGAAGATGGGATGCGATGAAGAATGCCTCAGCAATGAAAAAACAAATTTTCTTGTACAACTGTTCCGCGAAATAAAGGAATCCATTGCTACGGTTGGTTTTACCAAACACCTGTACCTGTTTATCAATTTTGAAGATGGATTTGAGGAAACTATTAACCCAGGCATCAGCAAACTACAGGCATTCAAAGATGCCAATGCCAATGGTGATAATCACCTGGTCGTGTTACCCCGTTATGAAAAAATTAAGAACACCCATATTAAAACCTGGATCCAGAATTATGTGACCAAGGACGAAGGCGGCTGCGAAGAACTATTTGAAATACATTTCAAGGATCTGCCGGGTTCCTTCCGGATGAATATTGCGGAACGAAGCATACGAAAACTGATCAAACGCATCAATGAAAAAGACAAAGAAATTTCTGACATCATCAACAGTTAACATATGAGTATTATCCAACTTTCCTCGATTAAACTAAATACTGATCCGATCAATTATGTAGCCGATGAGGCTCTGGTGCAGGCAGTAGAAATTGCCATTGCCCTCGGCAAACCACTGGTGGTAAGCGGAGAGCCGGGCACGGGCAAAACCCAATTAGCCCATTATGTAGCCAGCCAATTATACCAGCAAACAAAAAATGATACCCTCCCTTTTTCGGAAAAGGCGTTGGTATATAATACAAAATCCGGATCTGTAGCCAGTGACCTGTTTTACAATTATGATGCCGTGGGGCATTTCCGGAATAAAGAAGACAAACCAGCTTCGCAGTTTATTGAATTACGAGCCCTGGGCCTCGCCATTGGAAAGGCCCATGGGCGAGAAAGCAAACTACTCGATTGTCTTTCTTCTCTTAGACAATATGAAATCTTAAATACCAAGCCCCAAAGCAGCGTAGTACTTATTGATGAAATTGATAAAGCACCGCGCGACTTTCCCAATGACCTGCTGAACGAAATAGAGAATTATGAATTTGATATTAAAGAACTGAATCAGACGATTCGAAAACCTGATTCAGATGCGCGCATCATTATTATCATGACCAGTAATTCAGAAAAGAATTTACCGAATGCTTTTTTACGGAGATGCGTTTTTTACCACATCCCATTCCCTGATAAGGAAAAATTAATGAATATTACCCGGAAGCGAATGGCCATTGGTGATGAGTCATACGACCGGATCATTATACAGGCTATAGATAAATTCAATGAATACCGGCAACAGTCGGTTAATAAAAAACCGGCAACGTCTGAATTTTTAGACTGGATGAATATATTAAAAGAGTTTGGCCTGCTTAATAATGGGGCATTGGGAAATTATAGTTCGCCGGGAGAGACACGCAAATATCAATCGAGTCTGAATGTCTTATTTAAAAGCAAAGAAGATATTGACACCATAATAAATAAAAGCCTGTAAGCTTTGATCCAGTCCTCCGACAGTAACACGGCTACTTCCACTATTCAGCCAACCATACATCTGCCCCTCGAGCAGCTTGTACTGATGCTTAGGAGAGAAGGTTTTTTTGTAAAACCCGACGATTATATTGAATTATTAAAAGTAGTGGAGAAATTCAGCACCGATAACCCTACAGACTTAAAATCCAAACTCTGCCCGCTTATCGCTACCAATGAAGAAGAACAAATAAAATTTTATAAAGTATTTGACGAGTATGTTCGTATTTCGATAAATCCTCCAAAGTTACCTGACCTGCCCCCTCCGCCCATTCCCCGATGGAAAAATTATATACCGTGGTTTATTCTTTTATTGGTTGCATTGGGTGTATTACTTTATTTGACAGGAAAACCGCCAGTAGTAAATCCCTCATTTACTATCACGGTTCAGGATACAGTTGGCAATACTTATCTAAACGCTGTCATTGGGGATACGGCCTTTCTGGATGCTAGCGCTACTTTCGGCCACAGAATTTCGGATACTGAAAAGATCAACTGGAGATGGAACCTGGGAAACGGATGGGAAAAGCCCAATAGTTTAAAAGTAAAAGTGGCCTGTAATAAAGAAGATCGTATTCGAATAATGCTGGAAACAGCATCGGGCCCAAACAATAGTATAATAAAAACAGATACGCAATTTCTGAAGGTATGTACAAGCATTGCAGGTGCTATTATTTCGTCCGATGAAGAAGAACCCGCTTTGGGAAAAACAATCACTTTAGCGCCTCGCTTCAGGGGTGATACATCCCTGAAAAAAGGAATGTGGAGCTTAAATGGAAACATGGTGGAAGCATTGGCTACTACGTTTCGTTATCAATTTTCCTCTCCGGGTAATTATAGTTTTCGATTTACCCCGGGGCCAGCGGGCTCTTTTGAAGAATGCAATCAGCCGATAGAAACAAGTTTTGAAATTAGCGACACGGTAAACAGTGTACAGCTTACTGCATTGCCAGCCGGTAACAGTTCCCCGCCAAACCCTTATAAATTTAATGGCTGGTGGATAGCTGCCGCCATCCTGTTTTTTTTAACAAGCCTGCTGATTGCTTTTCTTAGACAGCGAAGGGCGCGGAAAAAAGCAATAACCTCCATTCCTGTTATACCGGATCAGCGTACAGAATCGGTATTTGCTCCGCCTTATGAAGTGCCGCTGGAAAATAAAGACTTTTTATGGGTAGCGAGGAATAGCGAAATGAATCCATTTTTCCGATCGCTGCGCAACAAAATGGAAGATGATAACCAGGCATTAAACATTCCTAAAACGATTCAATCAGTAATCCGTTCGGGAGGAATTCCTTCCCTGATCTTTACCAATACATTGAAAAGCCAGGAATACCTGCTGCTGATCGATCAATCGAATCCAAAAAGCCAGCAGCTAAAACTCTTTGAATACTTCTGCAAGGTGCTTTCTGACGAAAGCGTAAATATTGAACGGTTTTATTACAGTTCTTTTGAATTATTCAAGAATGAAAATTACCCGCATGGTATTTCATTAAAGCGGCTTTCTGAATTATACAAGACAAATACCCTTATCATTTTCGGAAATGCCTGGCAGTTGGTTTATCCTGCCTACCCGGTGCTGGATAAAGAGATAGCGGAACAATTGCAGGAATGGGAATATAAGGCTATCCTGACCCCTGTTGCATATAGAGATTGGGGACTTAAAGAAAATCTCATTAAAAAAAGTTTCATCCTGCTACCTGCCGATTCGGAAGGACAAGTGCGACTGATGGAAGCGATCAAAGAAAAACAATTACAGCACGATAAATACCTTGCTTCATTTCCCCATTTTTATGAAACTTCAGGGTATAACTTATTATCAGTTACTGATATCAAAGAATACCTCGGCGATGAAGTATTGTTTCAATGGCTTTGTGCTGTTTGCGTTTATCCCCGCCTTCGATGGGAAATAGTAATCGAAATGGGCAAATTGGTTTGCGGCAAATACCACCAATCCGAAAAATTAAATTATATCAACCTGTTAAAGCTGGTGCGTATTCCCTGGATGGTGGAGGGAAGTTTTCCTGAAAAAACCAGGCTGGAATTACTTAAACAATTAACGGTAGATAACGAACTGGCAGCAAGGGCACAGATCCTGGAAATGCTGAAATATTCGGATCTCTATTTTCGGGATAACTATTTCTTCAGCGAAGAAAAAAAATTACAACAACTCACTAACCAGTTTGTACTTTTTGCCAATGACAAAAATAAATATCCCGAATTCCATCTCGCGGAACAGCAATTCAAAAGACGCTGGCAACAAAATAAGATATTTGATGGCCCTTTGAAAGTGTACCTGGATAAACCTGGAGGTGATCGTTGGCACACCCCGGTTACGGAAAATGGGAAAAACCCCGGCCTATCCGATTATTTCAATGCAGGAGATAAGAAGGTACTCTCGGGTGTTAACAGCAAATACAACGCTTTTTACATCAGTTGTGGGATTCTGCTGTTACTGGTGGGCCTCTTTTTTAACAGGGGCAAAATATTAAACTCATCCTTAGCGCAATCGCTCCAACTTAGTATTGCCGATAGCTCTGTAAACAAAACAATTTATTTTAGATTGTTTCCCGATTCTTGCATAAACAATACCGACTCCTTTGCTTCCCGGGTAAAAGGTACATTCACTTCCGGTAATAACAGCCTGCCATTTTCCTTTGCTTCCAATGGAATAGGTAACATACCATTGTCCAGCGCACAGTTGGCCCAGAACACTAATAGCCTTACGCTTCAATGGAGCGATAGCAGCCAAATAACTTTAAACAATCTCGCCATTATTAGCGACACGACCAAACTACAATTGAGTGGTTTATGCAAAACAACCTTAATTAAATTACCTCTTTATATAAGGTATAACAATAAAAGTGCGTACAACCTTATAGAACAACTTATAAAAAGTCTCTCCTCCACCTATACTGTTACAGCAGAGGTCGCCGAATTTTCCGATTCATCGCGAATTGTTTATTATGCCAGGAACAATGCAGCAGAATATGCTTCGCTGGCCGAAAAAATTAAAAAGAGTTTCGGTATCAATTTAAAAACAGAGTTCATTGAAGAAAACCGAACGCCTCCGGCAGTTCCCATATTATTCGTAAACGTGGCGGGACCCAGCTGCAATACCATCGCCTTATCCGACCTTCCTCAATATATAAATGAAGTTTGGAGAGCCCCGGGAAATAACAGGCTCATGAATATTAACCTGGCTAGAAAAACGATCTGGTATTCAACTGGCGATAATACTAGTTATGGAACTTATTTCATAACCGATGCCTGCCGCACAGGCACAGGTGCCTATAAGTTAACTACTAAAACTGATAAAGGTTATAAAGTATTCTTCTTGCGAAATACCCAATCGCAATCGGTAGAATTATCTGTTTGCCAGAACCTCGTTTCTTCCAAAGAGGAGATTGCCAATCTCGCAGAAACCGCCTGCGACGCTTATAACAAAATGATTCCTTATTATGAAGTAAATAACAACTATATCTATTTACCCGTAAATGGCGGTAGTTTGTTATCGCGGGAAGCAACTAAGTTGAAAGAAGTGGCACTTAAAATTTCGGGCAGACAGGGAAATAATGCGAACCCACGGGTATCGCAATCCAATAGTAATGATGCTTCCACTTTTACGCTTACTGTAACCGAAAACAGGAGCTACGTTACAGCTTCCGGCATTAATACCGTTGGTAAATACCTCAATAATTATAAAATCAATTACACTCCAAAGAATAGCGATTTCATTAGCCTGCCAGGCACGAATCCTTTCAAAAGAAATTATATGACCATTACGGTGAGTGGAACTGACTTGTCCAAAGACCCTTGCCGTATAACTTACAAATCGTTAACCGAAGCTATTAAACAACCTGGACTAGTTTGCCGGCTTGATCTTTCCAATCAAAAACTGGAATTGCTTCCTGCCCAATTGACTAATTTTAAACAATTACAATACATTGATGTCCGGAACAATTTATTAACTGCAAAAGACAGCCTGGCATTAAATCGGTTATTTCCGAAAGCGCAGGTTCTTTTCTACCCGCAACAGCAACCAACTGCCCCTGAGAAATGGGAATTATTAAAAAGAATTTCATTGACCAATAATAATGATGCGGATAATGCCTCTTCCGACTTTCTTAAATCATTGAATATTGAAATGAAACAGAATCCTCTTGAACGTATTAAACTGGTTACCTATTATAACCCGAAAGAAGATTCTAAGAACGCTAGCGTGCGGTTGCAGAATTTCCTGGCGATATTGGAAAAAAAATATGGCTTTAGCGACTACGCCAGGCGTATTACCACCGAAGTAAAACAGGAAGAATACAGTCAGGCAAATAACAAGGCGAATATTCCCAATCAAAGTCAGCAAAATAAGATTGGAGCCCCTGTATTTTATATTGACGTATTGGGGCAAAACCTTAACCGTCAATCGGCAAAATAAAACCACTACCATGGGTACTGACTATTTAAACAACCGCGTTAACGACCAGATCAACTGGCTAAATAAGAAAAGCAAATGGAACCAGCAATATTATAAACGACTAAAAGTAATAGAAATAGTTTCCGCCGCTTCCATTCCTTTACTGGTAGGATATGGTGACAAAGTACCGGTATTATTGGTTATTGCCGGGGCACTCGGTATTTTAATTGTTGTACTGAGCGGCCTGCAACAGCTTTATAAATTTCATGACAACTGGATTCAATACCGGATCACCTGCGAGGCCCTCATTAGGGAAAAACTACTTTATGAAAATCATGTGCCGCCCTACCAGGGGGATGATGTTAATACCGTATTTATTCAAAGAGCCGAAACAATTATGGCCAGGGAAAATCAATTGTGGTTTTCCAATATGCAAAAGGTGACGGACACAAAAGGAGCTGGTGAAGGGAAAAACAAATAGCGATGATAAACAGGTGGAAAAAGTATAGTATTCATTGGATGTTGGAACACATCCCGCATCAAAAATTATAAATCCATCCTTCTTATCATAAAAAAACCCGGCATTGCCAGGTTCTCTTTTGTATTTTTTGACATGATATTTAGATAATGCGTAAGCCAACATACAACTGAAATCCCTGATTCTTCCATTTACTTTGAGTAGAAATATCATTGATATCAGTAAGTCCAACTACATAACGGGCGCCTGCTTTTAACGGACCAAGATTCAGTTGCGCACCGCCCAGCATGGAGAAATCTCCTTTCTTAAAAGCGTCTTTACCGTTTTGTAACATACTATTGTTTTGATTTATGAGAATACCGAATTGGGGTCCTACATGCAATGAAAGGAATTTAACGGGCCGGTAATTCAAAAGCAAAGGTATCTGCAGGTAATTAAGTTTTACGGCCACATCTGCTTTTGTTCCGGGAATAACCTCATCAATATTATTGGCTGTTCTGTACGAACTCTGGCTCCATAACACTTCGGGTTGCACTCCGATTTTTTTTGTGAAGTTAATTTCCGCGAATCCACCGAGGTTGTAACCAAATTTAAATTCATCTTTAAACGACTTATCGTCGATCTTTAACATATTGGTTCCCGCTTTTATACCCACATGAAAGCCCTGGGCGGAGGCAGTAGTTATAAATGCTATTCCAATTACAAGTAGGGCGAGGAATTTCTTTTTCATGCTGATTGATTTTGTTTATAATAAAATTTCAACTTCTATGCCAACCCGCGTACTCCGCTGTTAATTTGCCTTAACAGCTGCGTGAAGAAAGACTTAAATAATGAAATCAAAATGCCAGGCTGATGTTTACCGAATATACCACATTAAACGGGTTACTTTCGGTTGGCTGCAGGTAATAATCAAACAATACCTGAGGTTGCAGTAAAAATTTTCCCTTCATATAACTTACCCGCAGGATAGCACTGGCCGATTGCATAGCGAAGTCCGTTTGATCAGTTACACTGTTATTACTCGGAAGTGAGTTAACACGTACCGGGTTAAAGGTATATCCATAGGAGGTATTGAAACCAAATTGTTGCGTACCGGCATTGGCCATTAGCACCGGGGTAAGTGTAATATTATCCTCCTTACCCAATACATCATACCAGTCAAAGTCTTTTCGTACCGAAAAAGTAACAGACAAATCCCGCACGGATTCTACATTCTTTATAGTGATATAATAATCCTGCAGCTGCTGTAATTGCCTCGACCAAATTCGGTATTTCTGTTTTTCATATTCCGTTTTTGATCCCCATCCATAACTCACGCTGATCGTTGGCCGAACCCACCATTTCTTATACGAGAAATACGCATACAATTCATTGCGGATGGGGGTGGTATAAAAATCCAGCGAATCCTTAGTGAAATAATGTGAATAGGAAATACCGGTTGATATTTTTTTACCGATCAAATCGTATGAGGGGCTCACCCCAAATTGGTAAAAAGAAAATTTATTATTGTCGCTTAACGCATATCCCATGGCCGAAATACCCAATCCGCTTTTATGAAAATATCCTACAGAAGGAGAAAAGATCAATTTTTTTTCCGTGTTGATGAAAACCGTGTTTTTATCTTCAAAACTAAAAACGCCCGTTCCGATTCCCACTCCAACAAAAAATAAACTCTTCCGCTTACTTAACGAATCGAGATAATCATCAAAATCTTCTAACAGGGAATCTAATACAGCAGTAGTGTCAGCATTCATGAATAAGGAGTCCAGTTTTGTTTGCTGGGCCTTAACCGGGCTCCAGGCATGCAAAACAAAGAGACAAGCCAGTAAATTAACAATAACCTTCTTCTTCATGTAGATAGTTTCGTATTGATCAGGAGCAAGAATGCCCTTGAAAACGACTATTGGAAGGTCAAAATTGCACAAGGTTTAATCTATCAGGCCAATTCAATAACAGTTATTTCCGGAAGAATCCCCACCCGCCCGGGGTAACCAATGAACCCAAACCCCCGGTTTACATATAGTTTTTGGTTATTTGACTCATAAAGCCCCGCCCACTGCTTATATACGTACTGCACGGGGCTCCATTTGAATCCTGGGATTTCTACCCCAAATTGCATTCCATGCGTATGCCCCGAGAGCATTAGGTCAACATCTTTATACTTCATCAATACCTCCGATTCCCAATGGCTGGGGTCGTGGCTCAGCAAAATCTTGAATGGATATTTTTCGGTTCCCGGGTGGGCTTCGCTCATTTTGCCGTATTTAGGAAAGCTTCCTTTGGCGCTCCAGTTTTCAATACCTAATAAGGCAATGGTATCTCCCCCTTTTTCGAGTACTACATGCTCATTCATCAGCAGGCGCCAACCCAATTCTCCATGTACTTTTTTTAAACTATCGAGATTAACCCGTTTGGCTGCTGCATTCTCCCATCGTACATAATCGCCATAATCGTGATTGCCGAGTGTAGAAAAAACACCCAGCGGCGCCGTTAGCTTACTAAACATATCCTTGTACTCGTTCATCTCTGTATATCGGTCGTTTACGAGGTCGCCTGTAAATAAAATAAGATCGGGTTTTTCATTCAATATCTTATCAACCCCCTTTTGCACTGCTTGCTTATCCATAAAACTACCCGAGTGAATATCGGAGATATGAATAATTTTAAGCCCTTTAAATCCGCGCGGAAGATTTTCAAATGCCAGGCTGATGCGATTGAGCTGGTACCGGTACTTATTATTAAACCCGTACATCAAGGTTCCGAATAAACCGCCCCCTACCGCCAATCCTAACCAACTCATAAATGTTGAACGGGTGATACCGGTAGAATCCTGGCTGATTTTTATAGAAGGATCACTAAAGAGTTTTTCAACGACCCACATACAGCCCCGGCGAATATCATCGAGCGCCAGGAAAATCGATGCCACCAGCTTTGAAAAGAACAAACCAACAATTATGGCAAAAATGTAAGTGCGGACTGCTTTGGGCCAGTTTTCGTAATTGATATTCGGAAGCAGTATGAGGATAATTACGGAAGCCACCGCCAATATCCAATAGCAAATAAACATCCCCAGTCGTAATTTTGGGGAGGTGGGCGCCACTACTTTTATTGCCTGGAAAACGTAAATATCCAATACAACCATTATTCCGATAATGATCCATAAAAATCCAGAATTGCGCATATAAATAGTATTGAAAAGAAAATTGGGTAATTAGGAACCTGCTTAATTCATTAAAATTCGTTAAATTCTTTTAATTGGGTATTGATGGCCTCCAGGTTATCCTCATCGGTAAATTCCCCTTCTCCGTTCAGCAAAACTTATCCAATGAAGATATTGGTAATTTATTTGGATGAACTATTACTTTAAGATAATTAAGAATTCCGGTCATTTGTTCCATGCCCCTTAAATTCCCCGCGTGGCCGGTGGAGATGCCTGTAAGCAACGCTTTTTTCCCTTGCCAAACGAAACGATGATCCGACAGATCAATCATTAGTTTTAAGACCCCCGGTATACTTACATTATACTCCGGTAAAATAAAGATCAAACGTTGGGCCGGAACCAGCAATTCTTTTTGTAACTGGTCGAATGCCGGCGATTTCTCCAGCCATTTCCAACCCTCCAGGGAAAAGTAAGTGGAAGTAGTGCCTTTTTCGGACAGCAAACACCTGTACTTCCGGGCCACCTTGCTGCTGTTGCTGTTTTTCCGGTTGGTACCAGAAATAATTATGTATTGAAGTGTCATCTTGGTTACCTAACAACGGTCAAAGCATTTAGTTGCCACGTTCTATGCCGAAGCCGTATTTTTGCCAGCTTGATCGCAAAGCAATTACAGTTTAAGAGTAGATTTTATCAAACTGCTTTAATATAATTGCCACTCAAAATACAACGACACCAATGCAATTAACTTATTACGGTCATTCCTGTTTTTCAGTCATTATTGAAGGCAAGACAATCTTGTTTGATCCCTTCATTACTTACAATGAATTGGCCGCTGGTTTGGTGAGTACTGATTCAATTCCGGCGGATTTCATCCTGGTTTCGCACGGGCATATAGATCATATTGCTGATTGTATAGCTATTGCAAAGCGTACAGGTGCCAGGGTAGTTTGTAATTGGGAAATACATGAATGGCTCAACAAGCAGGGAGTAATCAATACCCACCCGATGAATACCGGGGGTAAATGGAATTTCGGGAGTTTTACTGTAAAGTGCACAGCGGCCCAGCATTCGTCCGGATTACCGGATGGATCGTATGGTGGTAATCCTATGGGATTCATTATCACTAGTAAGCAAGGAAATTTTTATTATAGCGGAGATACGGCCCTCAGCCTGGATATGCAATTACTTCCCCGGTGGGCAAAACTAAATTTTGCCGTTTTACCGATAGGCGACAACTTTACCATGAACGCTGCCGATGCGGTGGATTGTGCCCGGATGATTGACTGCAATTTTATTGTGGGTGTACATTACGACACATTCGGATTCATAAAAATTGATCATCAGGAAGCAAAAAAAATATTTGAGGAGGCTGGCAAAACCCTGCATTTGATAGCAATTGGTAATACCGTTTCCCTTTAATGAGATTTCATTTTTATATTAACTAATCTAAAAGAGTTCGCTATAGGCGGAATTAATGGTATGGGAAGAGTAATTGGAGTAGCAAATCAGAAAGGAGGGGTAGGAAAAACAACCACCGCTATTAACCTGGCAGCCAGCCTGGCGGTACTGGAATTTCGTACGCTTTTAGTGGATGCTGATCCGCAGGCCAATAGTACAACAGGTGTTGGGTTCGACCTTCATAACATCCAGCAAAGCCTGTACGATTGTATGGTTAATGGTATAGCCGCGAAGGATGTGGTGCTGAAATCAGAAATCCCGTTCCTGGATGTAATTCCTTCTCATATTGACCTGGTAGGTGCAGAGATTGAAATGATCAATTATCCTAACCGCGAAACGGTGTTGAAAAATATTCTGGCTCCTATAAAAGATGAGTACGAGTTTGTAATTATCGATTGTTCTCCCTCTTTAGGTTTAATAACGGTTAACGCGCTGGTAGCCGCCGATGCTGTGATTGTTCCCGTACAAACTGAATTTTTTGCGCTCGAAGGATTAGGCAAATTACTCAATACGATTAAGATTGTACAAACCCGGCTGAATACCGAGTTACAGATTGAAGGGATTTTAATGACGATGTACGATGGCCGCCTGCGCTTATGTAACCAGGTGGTTAGTGAGGTACGAAAACATTTTGATGAAATGGTTTTCAGCACTATTATCCATCGCAATACCCGCATCAGTGAAGCACCCAGTGTTGGGAAACCCGTCATCTTATACGACGCGCAAAGTAAAGGATCTATGAATTACCTCAACCTCGCAAAAGAAATTCTGCAGAAGAATAATAAGACCAGGATCAGGCAGGAGGAAAGAGTACTCGAACTGCCTGAAGATGATAATTCATAACGAAAACGAAAAGACAAGAAATCGCTTTCGAAATTCTCCCATTAGTTTTCCAAAATTCTAACCATGACCAACCCAAAACATAATAATAAAGAGGCACTGGGCAAAGGAATTCGCTCCTTGTTGCAGAGCATTGACTCAGATCTAAAAACCAATACAGGTACTTTAAAAACTTCGGTGGTAGAGGCGGCCACCTCCATGCAGAGAATTCCGGTAAGCGAAATAGAAACCAATCCAAAACAACCCCGCCGTGATTTCGACCAACAATCGCTCAACGAACTGGCTGCTTCTATCAAGATCCACGATATCGTTCAACCGGTTACTGTTTCTCAATTGCCCACGGGTAAGTTCCGTCTTATATCCGGGGAAAGGCGCTGGCGCGCTGCGAAGCTTGCAGGCCTGCACGATATTCCGGCTTATATAAGGCATGCCAATGATCAGCAATTACTGGAATTGGCTCTGCTGGAAAACCTGCAACGGGAAGACCTTAATGCAATGGAAATAGCCCTTAGCTATAAACGTATGATGGATGAACTTAATCATACGCAGGAGGAAGTGGCCGAACGAATGGGAAAAGAACGCAGTACCGTTGCCAATTATATCCGTTTACTTAAACTCCCTCCCGATATCCAGGTCGCCGTTCGCAGGAACCAGATCAGTATGGGACATGCCCGGGCACTCATAAATGTAGATACCATCGATAAACAACTATATATCTTTCATGAAACGGTAGAACGAAAATTGTCGGTGCGGCAAACAGAAGAATTGGTTCGAAAACTTTATAAAGTTGCCAACCCTGTTAAAAATTCGGTAAAAGGTCAGTTACCACCTGCCTACAAAAAAATTGAAGATAATTTAGCCTCGCATTTTTCTACCAAAGTAAAACTCAATCATAACAAGAAAGGCAATGGCATTATTACGATTGAGTATTATTCCATTACCGATCTGAATAAAATACTGGACCTGGTAGGGGTTACAGCTAATTAAGTTTTGCAGGCATGATAAGAGTTCTCCTCTGCACGTTGGTTTTGCAATTGATGGCCTTTGTTGTTGGCGCGCAAACAAAGGATACGCTTTCCATTGATACCGGTACCACAATAAAAAAAAACCGCGTGGCACTCCGGGATACACTCCTGAAAGAAAAACACAGTCCGCGCAAAGCCACCATACGTTCAGCCATTATCCCTGGTTGGGGCCAGGCTTACAATAAAAAATACTGGAAGATTCCTATTGTATATGCTGCCATTGGAATTCCCGTAGGAACTTTCCTGTATAATAAGAAATGGTATAACCGTACCCGCGACGCCGCCCGAATGATAAGTGGCGACCCCATTGATACCGCCAATTACCGGCAGCGGGTAAATGAAAAGTTGTATATCTTTTTTACCAATCCCACTGGTTCATTACCCTCCTTGTTAAATTACCGGAATGAGTTTCGCCGTAATATGGATTATTCTCTTCTCTTCGTCTTACTTACCTGGGGATTAAATGTAATTGATGCAACGGTGGACGGACATTTAAAAGAATTCGATGTGAGCGACAACCTTAGCTTACTTATCAAGCCAACCATTTTATCTGGAACTACCACGGCTGGAATTAGTTTTGTATTTACCATTGGTCGCAACTCTCCAAAAACCATAACTTCACGATAAAGAAGGTTATTAAATTTTTCTTTTTTATTTAATATTGCTGCTATACTAAGTTTTAATAAAAAAATGATTAGCTCTTAGTGTAGCATCTTCGAAATAAAGGAACGATTTACAAAAAACGATCAACAAACAAATGAAACTCGCGCTCATTGGATACGGAAAAATGGGAAAAGCAATCGAAGAAATTGCCCTTCAGCGGGGGCATGATATTGTGGTTATCATTGATATCAGCAATCAGTCCGATCTAACCAAAGAAAATCTAAAAAAGGCAGAGGTAGCGATTGAATTTACAGGGCCCGAAAGTGCTTTCCACAACGTACTTAAATGTATGCAGGCGGGTGTTCCGCTGGTTTGTGGTTCTACCGGATGGCTACAGCATCTGGAAGAAGGACAAAAGGTCTGCAGAGAAAACCAGGCCGCCTTATTGGTAGCCAGTAATTTCAGTGTGGGCGTAAATATTTTTTTTGAAATCAATAAGCAGTTGGCTGAATTAATGAATCGTCATCCTGCTTACGAAATCATAACAGAAGAAATACATCATACTCAGAAAAAAGATGCCCCCAGTGGAACCGCGATCACCCTGGCAGAACAGATTCTTGAAAAGATCAATCGCAAAACCCATTGGGTAAATCATCTGTCGCAAGACCCTGCGGAACTTTCTATTATCAGCAAACGGATAGATCCCGCTGCAGGAACTCATACCATCCTTTACCACAGTGATATCGATGATATCGAAATAAAACATACGGCCCATAATCGAAAAGGATTTGCTGCCGGGGCAGTTTTGGCAGCCGAATTCCTGGCAGGCAAAAAAGGGATTTACAGTATGAAAGAAGTGCTGGGACTTTAACCCATTTCTAAACCATGAAGCACCTATATTCCATCCTACTGATTTTTTTATGGAGCCTTCCATTCGCAGGCGCGAATCAAGCCGATAGCCTGCAAAAAATTATTGACAATAAAAAAAGCAGCGCCTCTCAGAAGCTGGCCGCCTATGTGGGACTGGTAGAATTTTACAGCATAAAAGATTTTGACAAAACCATTGCCCTGAATGAACAGGGAAAGGCTTTGGTAAAAGTTACTAAAGATTCGGTGGCGTATGCCCGGCTGGCAAGAAATACCGGAGTGGCCTATTACTTCAAAGGGCAATACGAAAAGGCCGCCGCATTTTATTACGAAGCCATTACCCTGATGGAGAATCGCGGAGATAAAAAACAATTGGCATTGGCATTGAACGATTTGGCCAAATTATATCGTAAAACCCGCGACCTGGACAAGGCACTTTTATATTATGACAGGGCAAAACAATTATTTACCGACCTGAAAGATTCTTCGGGTATACAAATGATCCTGAATGAATCAGGGGTGGTGTATGAATACAAAGAAGACTTTGCGGAAGCTATCCGGCATTACGAAGGGTCTCTCCAAATTGCCCGCGCATTAAAAGATAAAGTGGGTATCGGTTATGCGCTAAGCTTTATTGCGGGGGTGTTTACTATACAAAAAAACTATGCGGCTGCTGAAAAATATCTACAGGAAGTTTTGGCTATAAGAGAATCATTGAAAGATACTTTTACCATTGCACTTACACATACAGATTTGGGAGTGCTGTATTCCGCCAAAGGCGATTACAGCAATGCCATTCAAAATTTAACGCTCAGTAACAAGGTGGCGGAAGAGTTGATATATCCCGAACTGCAATCAAGCAACTACCGGGAATTATCTACGGTTGCTACGAATAGCGGCAATTACCAGGCTGCGTTGGATTATTATAAAAAATATTCTGCCATCCACGATTCTTTATTCAGCGTAGAAAAAACAAAACAGATAACTGAACTGAATACCCGATATGAAACTGAAAAAAAAGAACAACAGATATTATTACAACAGTCGGAACTGAACCGTAATAACCTGGCTATGGCCGGCATTGTTCTGCTGGTCATACTGGCATCATTACTTTCCTATTCATATTATAATCGATACCAGTTAAAACAAAAAGCGGAAATGCAGGCCGAAATCATGCGGCAACAGGAAATATCTACGCGGGCAGTACTGGAAGCCGAAGAAAGAGAACGGCAACGTATAGCAAAGGACCTGCACGACGGAGTAGGGCAAACCATGAGTGCGGCCAAAATGAATCTGTCCGCATTTGAAAACGAATTGCATTTCGATACTCCTGAACAAAGACTCAAATTTGAAAGGATTATTACGCTGGTTGATGAATCCTGCAAGGAAGTACGGACTGTATCGCACAACATGATGCCGAATGCGTTGCTGAAATCGGGTCTTGCTGCAGCTATCCGCGAGTTTACTGATAAGATCGACCATACCGTTTTAAAAATTAACTTACACAACGAAGGCCTCCATGAACGGATGGATACCAACTTCGAAACGGTTCTGTACCGGGTGATCCAGGAATGTGTGAACAATGTAATAAAGCATGCAAAAGCCAATCACCTGGATATATCCCTTATAAAAGATAAGGACGGGATAAGCGCAACGGTGGAAGATAATGGAAAAGGATTTGATACAAACGATAGCCGCTTGTTCAACGGGCTGGGCCTTAAAAATATCCGTACCCGGGAAGAATACCTGAAAGGCACCGTAGAGTACAATTCCAAACCTGGAAAGGGTACATTGGTTGCTATTCATATTCCGGCACCGGTATGAAAATATTTTCGTTACTTTAACAGTTACCTTTCCTGCGGAAAAAGACTTGTACCCGTCTGTTTTAATAATTACCGCCATCAATGAAGAAAATTAACCTGGCTATTGTTGACGATCACCAGATTGTTATCGACGGATTATTATCCTTGCTAAACGACCATGCAGATTTTGAAGTAGTATGCACCACTACCAATCCCACCATAGTAACAGGTTTAATAAAGGGTAATTCGGTGGATATTTTGTTAACCGACGTAATGATGCCGGAGATGAATGGGGCCGAGCTCGCAAAAAAAGTGAAACAAGAATTTCCGGAAGTTAAAATACTGGCCTTATCAATGAGCGGCCAGGGCGACAATGTAAACGCCATGATTGATGACGCGGATATTGCTGGTTATGTGCTGAAGAATATCGGCAAGCAGGAATTGCTGAACGCAATCGAAAAGATAGCCGGTGGGGGAGTTTATTTCAGTGAAGAAGTATTGCAGGAAATGACCCGTGCAGGCCAGCGAAAGAAAGAAAATGAAGAGGTTCATCTTACCGACCGGGAAATAGAAATTATTAAACTAATAGAAAAAGAATACATTAACAAACAGATTGCTGAAACACTATTTATCAGCGAAAGAACGGTTGAAACCCACCGCAAAAATATCTTCCGGAAAACCCAATCGAATGGAGTGATCGGGCTTATAAAGTATGCGTATGGGCATAAGTTGATTTAGTAGGTGGTTTATGTTTTGAAGTTTTTAGTTGGTGGTTTAAAGTGACTACGATTGCAATAGTAATTAAAAACGGTAATCACCACATTTTTGAAAAAGGGATCTTGTTATTTTTAAGCGTGTGTCGCAAAATAAAAACTACAAATCATGAACTAAAAACTTCCATGCTCCCGCAAACGTTTGCAGCTAAAAAATATAGATAGTTGCATTCGATAATAATTTGCATAGTAAATTTCCTGTTCGGATCAGTCACTACCAATTATACCAAAGCAACTGACATGTCTATTTCATTGAATAAACCCGCACTCAGTTTTCAGCAGATCATAAATATGAATGTGGGGTTTTTTGGAATTCAATATAGCTTTGGATTGCAGCAAAGTGCCGTGAACCCTATATATGATTTTCTCGGTGCCAGCCCGGATGAAATACCCTTATTGAATTTAGCCGGACCCGTGACGGGCCTCCTTATTCAACCTATCATTGGTGCGCTGAGTGATAAAACCTGGCATCCCCGTTTTGGAAGAAGAAAGCCTTACTTTTTCATTGGTGCCATGCTATGTAGTATTGCCCTGTTTCTTTATCCATTTAGTCATAGTTTATGGATGGCCGCCGGTTTATTATGGGTGCTCGATGCGGGTAACAATACGGCTATGGAACCGTACCGCGCATTTATTGCCGATAAACTTCCCTCTAATCAGTTAGCCACTGGCTTTTTATCCCAAAGTTTTTTTACAGGGCTTGGAATTACACTGGCAAACGTTTCATTATTTGTTTTCCAGGAATTCATTCCGGGCAAATATGGCTCCATTCCTTATTGGGTATTTGGTTCCTTCTTTTTAGGTTCGGTTTGTTCTATTGGATCCGTTTGGTGGTCGATGAATAAAACACCAGAAATTCCTCCCACTCCCGAGGAATTAGCAGCCTTAAAAGCAAGCAAAAAAAGTGTGTTTGATCCATTTGTTGAAATTGCGCACGCTATTAAAGATATGCCCCGGGTAATGTGGCAATTGGGATTGGTATATCTTTTTCAATGGTATGCTTTATTCTGTTACTGGCAGAATGCTTCAAAAAGCATCGCGCAGTCTGTATGGAAAACTTCACCTTCCGCCAATCCGCAATTATATGAAAAAGCAGTGGGGTGGACAGGTCTTGTAAACGGATGGTATAATGTAGCAACTTTTTTATCGGCCTTTGCCTTAGTGGGCCTGGCAAAAAAGTACAGTCCCAAAATGGTGCATTTAACCTGCTTGCTGGTAGCGGGTACCGGACTGCTTATTTTCCCGCATATAGAAAATAAATACCTGTTGTTTGCTCCCATGACCGGCTTTGGTATTGCCTGGGCCAGTATGATGGGCGTACCCTATTTAATGGTAGTAGGAAATATTCCGAAAGAAAGATATGGGGTATACATGGGAATTATTAACATGATGATCGTGATCCCCATGATTTTGCAGAACCTTACTTTTGGATACGTACTTAAGCATTTCCTGGACAACGATTCAGGTAAGGCTATTACTTTTGCTGGTATCTTTTTGATTATTGCAGCCGTAGCTACCTCATTAATTAAATCCTCCAGGCCATCAGATGATGTAGTTTTACCTGTTGGTGGGGGTCATTAATAAAAGCGTTTATGAAAATACTTTGTATTGGAGAAGCATTAATAGACATGATTTGTACCGATAAAGGCAAGACATTATCGGAAGGAGATCATTTTTTGAAAAAGGCAGGAGGCGCCCCTACGAATGTTGCTGCGGCTATCGCGGCACTGGGCGGGCAAGCCGAACTAATAGCCAAAGTGGGTGCGGATCCCTTTGGGAAACACCTGATCGAGGTAATGCAGGCGTTTAATGTAGATACCAAATGGATATTACAGGATCCGGCTCACTTCACCACTTTCGCTTTTGTATCACTGATGGAAAATGGTGAACGAGATTTTTATTTCAACCGCGGAGCCGATGGACAATTAACCCGTGAAGAAGTGGACAGCATCGATTTGAACGGGTATGCTATTATTCATTTTGGATCGGCCACCGGTTTTTTGCCCGGTCCTTTGCAGGCTGCATACCAATTGCTATTACAAAAGGCCCTAACTAAAGGTATTTTTATCAGTTTCGATCCTAACTATCGGCACCTCTTATTCAGAAATAATACCCAAACATTTATTGATCAATCGTGGAATTTTTTACGGCACTGTCATTTCTTTAAACTCAGCGATGAAGAAGCTATGTTGCTTACCGGGAGAACTACCGTAACCGATGCCGCGAACGACTTATTAAAAAGAACCACTGCCGTATTTGCCATAACCCTGGGCAAAGAAGGAACCCTGCTGGGGATTCATAACAATACGCTGCTCATTCCCAGTATACCTGTTAAACCGGTAGACACCACAGGAGCCGGGGATGCTTTTGTGGGAGCGGTATTATACCAGTTAAGTAATTATTCATTTGATGCTATTCAATCTTTAACAAATGTAGAATGGACCGCAATAATTGCCAACGGAAACAAAGCAGGTGCCCGTACCTGTGAATATCTCGGCGCCATGGAAGCATTCAAACATTTAAGTAGCGATATTTTCCGTTAAAATTGATTTCCTTGTACCATTACGCCCTTCATCAGCAGATTAATGCGATCTTACAACAGCAGAAAATTGATGTTGCCCAATCCGCCAATTTTTTTTACGCGCGCTTTATTGCCAATGCCTCTTCCATTAACGCGCTCTATCGCGAAATGTACGGTCAGCATCCTTTGAGTGAAAGTTATTTTGAAAAACTGCTTCAAACGATTGCCCGGGCTTATTCTCAAAGACCCCTTTCCCTGGTAGAACGCGATTCGGAAAAAGAGGAACAGGGATATTGGTTTCTCAGTAATGAAATTGCCGGAATGAGTTTATATGTAGATCGTTTTTGCAGCAACCTGCGAAATCTTTCCGGCAAACTTCCATACTTCGAAAAATTAGGGATCAACTTATTACACCTGATGCCCGTGTTCGAAAGCCCGGCCGGGGAAAGTGATGGGGGGTATGCTGTTTCAGACTTTCGTAGGGTGGATAAACGCTTCGGTTCCCTGGATGACTTACGTTCGCTGCAGCAGCAGATGAGCCATGCCAATATGTATCTCATGCTGGATATTGTACTCAATCATACTTCTCACCGGCACGAATGGGCGCAGAAGGCAAAAGAGGGCAACCAGGAATACCAGCACTATTTTTATATGTATCCCGATCGCACAATGCCGGATCGGTACGATCAGCATATGCCTGAAATTTTCCCCGAATCCGCGCCTGGCAACTTCAGCTTTGTTCCCGAAACAGGTAAATGGGTGATGACCGTTTTTCATAATTACCAATGGGATCTTAATTATACCAACCCGGCCGTACTGGTAGCCATGCTGGATACTATCTTTTTTTATGCAAACATGGGGGTAGATATATTGCGCATTGATGCACCCGCTTTTATATGGAAACAATTGGGAACGACTTGTCAAAATTTACCACAGGCTCATACTATTTTGCGGTTAATCAAACAATGTGTACAGGTGGCTGCGCCAGGAATGGCCCTGCTGGGAGAAGCCATAGTAGCTCCCAAAGAAATACTGAAGTATTTTGGGACCGGTTTGTATACCGCCCGCGAATGCGATTTCGCCTATAATGCCACCCATATGGCGTTGCAGTGGGACGCACTTGCTACGGGCAACACCAAAGTAATGCTGGCAGCCCAACATGAAATCTTACAAAAACCATATGGCACTTCCTGGATAACTTATACCCGATGCCACGACGATATTGGTTTGGGCTATGATGATTATATGATTTCGCATGCCGGTTACGATCCCTTTGAGCACCGAAGATTTTTAAAGGATTATTTTTCAGGGGCTGATAAGAACTCCCCGGCAACGGGGGCGTTGTTTTCCGTAAATCCTAAAACGAACGATGCCCGCATCAGTGGATCCTTGGCGTCATTATGCGGGCTGGAAAAGGCCATCAACAGCAAAAACAAAGAAGAAATTGACTTTTCCATCCGGAAAGTTTTGCTGATGCAGGCGCACAGCTTTTTCCTGGGTGGATTGCCCATACTTTTTTATGGGGATGAATTGGGCTATACCAACGATTATAGTTATTTAATTGATCCGGGCAAGAGTTACGATAACCGATGGATGCATCGCCCGGTTATAGATTGGAAAAAAAATGAAAAGACAGCCGTGGCAAATACGATAGAACATACTATATTTTCTGCTACTCAACGGCTCCTCGCTATCCGAAAAAAAATACAAGCAGTGGCAGATCATAAAAACATAACCTGGCTAACTCCTCATAATATTCATGTAGCTGGCTACCTGCGAACCTGGGAGGATCAGAAGTTATATTGCCTGTTTAACTTCGGGAAAAAGGAAGCATTTTTAACCTGGTATGCGTTTAAAGAACATGGCTCTGCGCCAACAGAAGTGTATGATCATTGGAGAGACCAGTTATTGCAAGTGGGGGCTGATAACGAATACCTGATTATTCCCCCTTACTCATTTTACCTGCTGGAGGTCCGGTAAGACCTGAAGAAATAGCGTAATAAAATTCTATGGAATAATTGCAAAACGGGAATATAGTTTCGCGCCCCCTTTGGGCCAGCTCAGGTAAATAGTAAAATGATCAGCAGTATAATCAAATATTTTATAATTGGAAGGAATATAAAAGTAATCTACAAAATCAATACTGGCTTCCGTTGAATTCCATTTAAGAAGGTACCGGCGGTTAAGAATAAGAGAATCATTGCCCGGTATTCTATTTGCTCCCTGGTTAATCAACAAAAGCCCGGTACTGTCGAACAGGTTTTCATCATCCGGCAGGTAGGGTTTAATGTATCCTCTCAGATCAGTCTCCGATTTAACGATTGTATCGTTTTCTATATAGTCAATAGGAAGATCGCTGTAAAAATCAACTAATCTATATCGTTTGTTTTTTACTGTGTTCCGGAACTCTTCGGCCTTTTTCTTTTGTGCTTCATCTCCCGTTTCTTTCGTACAGGAATTAATGGAAAATAATAACAGGCCTACTGCGATAGATAACAGAATTTTTTTCATAACTTTTGAATAAGTAATAACCTTAAAATGCGTGGGATATGGTCAACAAATTAAGTACGGATTTAGGTTATATATGGGTTGGCAAGATACTCGATTTTTTTTATTTTACAATGATCCCATGCCAGGTAACTATAATTAACTTTTTGTGGAAAATTCAGCCGGTTCATCCTTTATCACCATAAAAATCCTGGTTTCCGGAAAAGTACAGGGTGTATTTTTCAGGCAAAGTACCCGCGAAAAAGCGTTACAACTAGGTATAACTGGTTGTGTTAGGAATTTACCCGGTCAGCAGGTAGAAATTATTGCCAGCGGATTTTATGAAAAGTTGTTAGAATTGATAGCCTGGTGCAAAAAAGGTCCGCCCCGGGCGATAGTTACCCGCCTTGAAACCACCGAATTATCTCCACAGCGATTTGCTGATTTTATAATTTCCCGGTGACATTAATTGCAAACAAATCCGATCAGCTGGATATAAATATTTTTAAAAAAGTAAAGGCTGCTAAAAAAATATTTATTCAAAATCCACTTTGCATTAACTTGTTGCTTAAAGAATCTAAAAATTGATATATGAAAAAATATTTCTTATTCATGTTGGCTACTGCCAGCAGCATTTGCAGTCTTGCCCAGGGAGTTAACCGCAATGGGGGCGATCCTAAGTTATCGGAATACTGGGCCCCGGAGCCCAAGGTTATTACTCCAGGTAACACATCGTCTGATGCGCCATCCGATGCAATTATATTATTCAACGGCAGCAATTTCAATAAATGGCAGAGTGTGAAGGGCGGTGATGTGAAGTGGACAATCGACAAAGGAGCGATGACGGTAGCTTCCGGCTCTGGAAACATTAGAACCAAAGAAGGCTTTGGTGACTGCCAGTTACATATTGAATGGCGTACGCCGGCGGAAGTTAAAGGCGAGGGACAAGGCCGCGGCAACAGTGGTATCTTCCTGATGGGACGGTACGAGTTACAGATTCTCGATAATTATAATAATAAAACCTATGTAAACGGTCAGGCCGCCAGTATCTATAAACAATTGCCCCCGCTGGTAAATGCCTGCCGTCCCCCTGGTGAATGGCAGACTTACGATATCATTTTTACTGCACCCCGTTTTTATGAGAACGGTACTGTTCGCTCACAAGCCCGCATAACCGTACTCCATAATGGCGTGCTTGTTCAGAGAGATGCGGTATTGCTGGGGGGTACCCAATACATCGGCGTAGCCAATTATGAAATGCATGGCGAAAAAGAATCTATTGAATTACAGGATCACGGGAACCCCACCAGTTTTAGAAATATCTGGATACGGCCATTGTAATTTCTTATTGAAACACCCGCACATAATCCACCACCATTCGTTGTGGAAAGGGAGTAGTACTATCCGGAGAGCCTGGCCAGTTACCCCCCACCGCAATATTGAAGATGAAAAAGAAATCGGCATTAAAGGGGTAGGGTGAAGATCCAACATCCGATTTGGCAAATTGTAAATATTGCTGATCATCAATCAGGATCTTGATTGCATCCAGTGTCCAAATGATACTGTACACGTGAAATTGCTGATCGAACGATCCGCTGCCGAGCACATAACTGGTTCCTTTGGAAGCATGGCTGGCGGAATTAGTTCCCCAATGTAAGGTTCCATAAATTTTATTGGGTTCGTGGCCTAATAACTCCAGTATGTCGATCTCACCACAGGCGGGCCAGCTTACTGCGTCGATATTATTGCCCAGCATCCACAAAGCGGGCCAAATACCTTTTCCTTTTGGAGTCTTTGCGCGTATATCAATACGGCCATACTTAAATACTTTTTGACCCTTGGTAATCATACGGGCAGAAGAATAGTTATTACTTCCGGATGATTCCTGCCTTGCTTCAATAATAAGTTTACCAGCTGATACAAAAGCGTTTTCGGTGCTGCTGGTATAATTCTGCAGTTCATTATTTCCCCAACCCGTTTTTCCGGTTTCAAAATTCCACCAGGAATTATTAGTGGTATTTCCATTGAACTCGTCGCTCCAGGCAAGTGTATAGCCGGGATAGGTGGCTGGCGTGGTATAGCCAGCATTGTCTACCGGGTAATACAGCCCATTGGCATTTATTATGGTCCCTGTTGCTTTGGAATTAGAAAGCACCGCATTTTGCGGGTTATTCAATTGCACAAAAAACAATTGATCTTCTTTTCGGGTACTATCTCCCGTTACTTCTACCTCAATATATCCGTCCTTTTGGTTGGCAGGTATTGTAAGAGTTCCGGTAACTGGTTTGAAATCGGTATTGGCTAGTGCGGTACCCGCCTGTGTAGTATAACCGACCGTAACATTCTGGCTGGCTGCTTTATCGAGCGATACTAAAAAGCGGAACATGGTAGCGGATACAGAACGAGACTGCGAAACATTGGCTATCGTTATTCCGCTGGTAGAACCGTCGGTGCCGCTACTTTTCTTACAGCCTGAAATAACCGCAAGGGCAACCAAACAGGTAGTTAATGTTTTCAATGTAGAACGCATAATAACCGCTTTTTAGAATGATAAAAATTAGCTTTAAAAGTATGAAAATTATCCTATTGTTTCGGATAAAAAACAGTCGTGCAAGAAAGAGCCCGGGACACGATTATTTTATTTAACAAGAAAAGTATACTTATCTTCCCCGATACTGATCACCAGGAATTTTATACCCTATTATAGAGGATTGCACCTTCCTGATTATACCCGGAATTCATGATGTACCCTGTTTTGCTTCTTTTTTGCTTAACTTGAAAAGAAACGATAAATTTAAAAGCCGAAACTATTTCCCGCCAATCCATCTTCCTTGACAACTGAAAATTTATTAACTGCAATTTATTGTCATGAAACGTATAATCATATGCTGCGATGGTACGTGGAATAAACCAGGTAATACCGATAGGGGGATACCGGTTAAGACCAATGTATTGAAGCTGTATGAGGCGCTGGCGCCCGCCGGAGAAGATGGAACTGAACAGGTGAAATATTATGGCCAGGGCATTGGTACAAAATATTCGATCTCAGATATTTTTATGGGAGGAATTACCGGTAGCGGTATCGACCGGCATATCCGGGATGCTTATAAATTCCTCATGTGGAATTTTGAACCCGGCGATGAAATTTATCTTTTTGGATTCAGCCGGGGCGCCTATACCGCCAGAAGTCTGATTGGGCTGATCAGGAATTGTGGCATTATGTTGCCAAAATACCTGCACCTGGTAGATGAGGCTTATTCATTGTACAGAGATCGGAATGCGATCACCCACCCCGACAGTGATCTGATGGTAGCTTTTAAAAAGCAATACAGTCAAACAACCCGCATAAAATTTATTGGTGTGTGGGATACAGTGGGTTCATTGGGAATTCCGGTAAAATTGTTGATGTGGTTCAACAAGGAACACCAGTTTCATGATGTTAAACTAAGTAGCGATGTGGATTATGCCTATCATGCTGTAGCGCTTGATGAAAAAAGGTCCTTGTTTCAACCTACGCTATGGGAGTTGAGTCATTCTGTAAGAAGACAAAAGATTAAACAAGAAGTAGAACAGGTTTGGTTCCCCGGCACCCATAGTAATGTAGGAGGAGGATATGCGGATAGTGGGTTAAGTGATATCGCCCTCGACTGGTTGATCCAAAAAGCTCAAGCCACTAACCTGGCTTTTAAGGAAAGCTACCTGAAAGAAAATATCAAACCCAATACTAATGGAGAATTACGCAATTCCATTGCCGGCATTTTCTCCCTTTTGTCTAAAAGGATCCGGGAAATCAATAAACCTATTATAGGCATCAGCGAGGATGATGATTCTGGTATCGTAACGGAATACAATGTGATACGAAATGAAAAGATCCATTACAGTTGCATTGAGCGGGAAAAACTGGCCAAAAAGTATACCCCAAAAAACCTGATTTCCGCGCTGAGTTATAGAACTCCTTTTTATCCGGACCTTTCCAATTGGAAGGAGGAATGGAGAAGTTACCTCGCTCCTAATTTGCTCAACCTATACTTCGACAAACAAGCCGATACTAATACTATTGAGCCGCTGACGGCCGTGAAAGTGGAGCCCGTTACTAAACTCGCTGATAAAAGTCCAAAAATACAGCCCGAAGAGCAGGGTAGTTAAATAATCATGGTATGATTCATTAATAAAAAAGAGGCATAATGAAAAAAATTAGACATGAATACATAATAATCTTTGGGGTGCTGATAGTAGTAAATGCTGTATCCTGCAAAAGTACAGAGTATGGTTATGCTATAAAAGGAGAGCGGTCAAGAATATGGGTAGAAGAAAAACCTAATACGTTGAATTATGCTGCATTAAAAAAGCAAGTGGTTCCTAGTCTTTCCGATAGGTCAAGTGCGATGTCTGAGGGCTCCCTCATCAGCCCTTTATTAGGAGGAGCTATCTCACTTTTCACTAATGCCGTCAAACAAATGATCGCCAACGACCGGAAAAAATATGTGGCCGATTATTCCTGCGCACTAACGGACCTGTACTTTTATGATCAACTTTCCATTGAAAGCCCATTTGATCCCCTGGGCATGCAATTCAGCGGTTTCACCCTCAGCCGCACCTTTATAACCAAGGCAGGAACCCCGGATACTGCTTTTAGAGCAACTTTTTACCTGGACACTACCAAAACCAATGAAATCATTAACAATTCTATTTTCCGGTTAAAACTAAAAGACCTGGAACTCAATTACAGCAAAGCAAAAATCACCAACGGACAGAAAAAATCGATAAATATGGACATCGAAATCAGCTTTGTGACCTCTTATGTAAATGACCAGGGCCAACTATTCGACAAAGTGGAACTTGGTAAATTTTACCTCCTGATCAGGGATGCCCCCCTCGATAAAAAAAGCGAAGGCTATGACGCGTATTACGATAAATTAAAAGGTAAACTGGTAGATGGTAAGAGTTTTATAGTACCCCGCTCTTTTGGTTATTATATCGCCGCCAACGGTACAGCCGCGCGATCATTCAGCCAGGGCGCCTATTCCATTATTGCAAAAGTGAAGGAAAGTTCTAAAGATAAATTTATAACCAAAGTATTGGTTGATAACAGCAGTCAGTTGCTCGACGCATTAGGAAGCAAAGCCAAAGATGTTTTAAAGAAAAGCAATTTCTAAGATTTCAACCCCACCATCTGTCAACTAATTGCTTTATGACCAAAAAAATTATTGTTTCTTTTTTGAGTGGGCTGGCCATTCTGGTTATTACCTGGATTTATCAAAACTATGATTTCTCTCTTTCCGTTGAAGATGGCTTTTTTAAGAAAGTGATACAGTTAAAAAGTAAGTTGATTAAGCCCGTTCCAGGAAAGAATGCATCAATCATTTTTATCAATACTGGAAAAGACCCCGCCCTGGTGGATGATACAACTGAGTATGGACAGGTGGCAGTATCGGACCGTGTTAAGATATACCAATTGCTTTTGCTCATAAATAATAGTATCCAAAAACCTGCTTTTACGGTTTTGGATATCCAGTTCTATTATCCTTATACTCCTGATCCGAAAATAGACTCTTTACTGCAGCAGGAAATCGCCGGAAATGAACGGCTGATGATACCATTGGTAAAAGATGATGGCGGTAATTATAAAAAACCCCTCTTCCCTTCGCTCTATGCCTATTCCGATTACCAAACTTTTGGTTCAAGTTTTAATAAATTCAGGATATTGAATCACAGTCCTATTTCTTCTATACCCATTGTACTTCATGAAAAATTAAACCAGGCAGTGTATAAGGATTATTGGTTTTTTGCCACCTGCAACGGGAAACTTTGCCTATCGGCCCTCTGGCCCGAATACTACCTGAAAGAAGCGGAAGTAAGAGATCCTTCGAAAAAGAGCAATAATCAATTTTATAATCTTGGTGAACTGCTTCTTTTAGCGGAAGGGGATTCAGCTTCTTTTTCCGGCCTTTTTGAACAAAAATTAATAATGATCGGCAATTTTGAAATGGACAGTCATGCTACCCCGGCAGGAAAGATGGCGGGACCGGTTTTACTGGCCAATATTTACCTTTCATTGCTTAATAACCAGCATATCATTAACTATGGTTTCCTGGTAACCTTATTGTTGGCTTTTAGTGTATTGAGCTATACAGCCTGGTTTAGCAAGATTCCTCTTATTAAAATTCCCGTTAAATTCATATTCTCTTCATACCTGCAGAAATTTATAAAAAGCTATGTATCTTATTTTGGATCCATGTTCTTTTTATCCTTAATCTGTGTATTCCTGTTTAACAACCAGGTGGCGCTGTTTTTACCTTCCCTTATCCTTTCAGGCATTGAATATATCAGACAAAAGAAATACCTGCCGGAAAAAACCATAGAACATCCCAAGTAAATACCATTTTTACTTATTTCAACTGTTGAACCTTACCAGAATGCTATGCTATGAGACGTTTGATCCTGTTATGTATTATCTTATTTGGTTTGCTTCCTGCTTTTGCACAGGAGGAAAGCGCTGATATACGGATTGCGCGCGCTACCATCCAAATCCGTAACCAGCCGGATAGTGCCGAGGGCTATATTAACCGAAGCAAGGCCTATAACGATAAAGATCAATTTGAAGCGGCATTGTCAGACTGCCGTACCGCCCTCAAACTAAGTCCGGGCAATCCTTTTGCATTAAAGCAACGTGGTTTCGCCTACCTGGGTAAACAAAAACTGGATTCTGCAAGGGAAGATTTTAATTACATTCTAATTAGGGTTCCAAAAGATACATTGGTTTGGTATTGGAGAGGCCTTGTCAATTATATCCAAAATAAACTTCCGCAAGCTATTCACGATTATAGCGAAGCGATTGCGCTGGACCCCACCTATGCCAAAGCCTGGCGCAATCGGGGGGAAGCGTATTACTGGGCCGAAAAATATGATTCGGCCATCACCGATTTATCCATTGCCCTTTTATATGATCCGAAATTAATCCGCGCACTTTACAACCGGGGTATGTGTTACTATTATACCAGCAAACAGGAGCTAGCAATAAAAGATTTTACCACCGGCCTGGAATTAGAACCGACTAATTCGGATTTCTTCAACTCAAGAGGCATGTGCTTCCTGCAGCTAAAAAAATATGACCCTGCACTAAATGACTTCAACGATGCATTAAGGAATAATCCAACATATACCGGGGCCTTAGTAAATCGGGGAAATTTATACAAAAGAACGGGGAAAAAAGAAGCCGCTATCGCCGACTATACACAGGCCCTGATGAATGACTCAAGCCACCTCGATGCCCTGTACAATCGCGGAATATTATATAATGATCTTAAAAAATGGGAAGAAGCGATTATTGATTTCTCCAAAGTACTCAGGCAGCTTCCTCAAGACGTAGAAACATTTATTTTCCGGGGAGATGCGTATACGGCTGTCCGTAAATTCACCGAGGCCATTAAAGATTATAATGCCGCGCTTAAAATAAAACCAGATTACGCCATTGCGATGGCAAGCCGGGCCGTTTGTTATGCCAAAATGGAAAAGAGCGACCTGGCGCTGAAAGATTTCAATGAAGCCGCAAGAATGAAGTCTAATTCAACTTATGTACTCACCAGCCGTGGTTCGTTTTATGTGGACCAATTGAAGTACGACCTGGCCATTGCTGATTTTACAGAGGCTCTTAGGGTGGATCCCAAAGCATTTGATCCAAGAAATAATCGCGGGAATGCCTTTCATTATACGAAGCAATATGAAATGGCCATCAGCGATTATAGCATGGTTATCTTGTTGGATTCCTCTTATTACCCGGCCTTTTATAACCGGGGAAATGCCTACAATTTTCTCGATAAGAACGAGGAAGCAATGGCTGATTATACTAAAGCTATATCCATCAAGCCCTCTGCCAACGAGGTATGGTCGGCCCGCGCCGAACTGCATACCAAGTTATATAATTACGAAGCGGCCTTATCAGATTATGAAGAAGCGTTGCACCTCAATCCTTCAGATACCAATTGCCTAAACAACCGGGGACTGATTTACATGGAACAAAAAAAATTCGAACCCGCACTAAAAGATTTTATGGAAGCGCTGCGCATCAATCCCCGGTTTCTATTGGCATTGAATAACCGGGGAAATCTTTACATGAAGCAAGGGAAATACGAACTGGCTTTGAAAGATTTCAATGAAATACTGCGCTATGATGCTTCCAATACCGAGGCATGGGACAGCCGGGGAAATGTTTTTTATTCCAGGGGATTAAACGATTCTGCTATCGCCAACTTTAATTATGTGCTAAAGTTGAATCCTAAGAACACCAATGCCCTGATTAACCGGGGGAATGCACTCCTTGCAATGGGTAAACGGGGGGAAGCTGTCACTGACTACCGAACTGCAATTACGATCGATCCAAAAAAGTTGGGAGGATGGTTTAACCTGGCGAATGGATTCATCCAGATCAATCAATATGATTCTGCTATCCGGTACAGCAATGACGCGTTACGGTATAATAATAAATATCCGCCCGCCCTTAATACCCGAGCGCTCGCATTTTATTATCAGGGGAATATTAACGCAGCCGAAAAAGATATTACCCTTTCGCTGCAGGTCAACCCCCGTTCTTCCACAGCACTTAATATCCTGGGCATGATATGCACCCAGAAAGGGATGCTGGATTCGGCCCTCAATGCCTATAACTGGGCATTATTGCTGGACCCTAAAAATATTGATGTACTTAATAACCGGGGCTTATTACTCTATAATACGAACCGGTACAAAGAAGCTATTTTGGATTACCAGAAAGCATTGGATATTCAACCCACCAACGGCCGGCTAATGATTAACCTGATACTTGCCTATATAGCTTTTGACCAGTTTGATAAAGCCAGCACATTATATAAACAATACAAAGAGAAAAAGATTTCTTCTTACATGGATGAATTTGGCAACTTTGGCTTTTTGAAAAATTATATTATTGCCGCTACCGAGTATCTGAGTATTAAGGATTATAAAAATGCCATTCCTCTTTTACAGTCTTCCCTGGAAGAATACAAACTGGTCAATCCCGGGCAAGGAAGCAATTCGCTGCTTTCCCTTGAATATGGTAATGTGTTATTAAGAACTGGATGGGCACTGGAGCAGGCGGGGGAAAGTGAAAAAGCACTGGTTTATTTCCGTAAGGCCGCTATCATTAAACCACAATTTACCGAGCTGAGTGATAAAGTGGCCCGGCTTAACCAGGAAATCAATGAAAAAAAACTTTCTGAGAACGCCTTTCCGGTTATCCAGCTGCTTACTCCGGAACTCATAAAAGATAGCACCGTATCAGGAATTATTTCCTCCAAAGGAACACTTTTTGTAAGTGGCATTGTGAAGGATATTTCAGGTATCAAGTGGTTAAAGGTTAATGGAAAAGATGCTACCACACTAAATGAGGATGGATATTTTGCTTACAACCTTGCTGAACACACGGGCAGCCTTACCATACAAACCCAAAACAAAGCTGGAAAAATTTCCAGGGCCCGGTATCAATATACCGTTATGGGACCGGGAGAAAATAACACAAGCGAAAACATACCCCCAATTCCTCCAACGATAAAACCCACCTACCATGCTGTGCTGATTGCCTGTAGCGACTACAGCGGGGATAAATGGGCCAAATTACCCAGTACAATTGGGGAAGCCCAGCTGTACAAAAAAGTACTCACCTCTCAATATGGTTTTAAGGAAACAAATATCCTGGAAATATATGATAAGGGTTCGGCCGATATCCTCGCCGGATTAAGTTCAAAACTGCAATCACTAACCGATAATGATAATCTGATCATTCTCTTTGCAGGGCATGGCACCTACCGGAAGATTGGAAATGAATTGATAGGTTATTGGGTTCCGCTCAACGCCAGCAGGCCCGAAATTGATTACATTTCCAACCGTAAATTGGATGAATTGGTTTTTGACTGTAAGGCCCGTCATATCCTGTTGATTTCTGATGCCTGTTACAGCGCTGCCATGCGGGGTGCCAAAGAAGAAAAGGAGGAAATACCTCAATTACCAAAAAATGCAGAATACAAATATAAAAGCCGCCAGATTCTTACCAGTGGCGGGCTTGCAAAGGTGCCTGAAGAAAGTGTATTCATAAAGATGATGCTCAAGAGCCTCGAGCAAAATGAAGAGAAGTTTATTTCAGCCAAAATGTTGTATAACCTTATTTTCAGTGGCGTTAGAAACCAAACCAACCTGGAACCTGAACTGAACCTGTTTGGACGCGAAGGAAATGAAGGGGGCCAGTTTTATTTTATAAGATCGAAATAATTTTATTATGATAAAATTCATCTGCTTTTTATTGATGCAGTTTTGTTTTGAAAATACAATGGCTCAATACACCGTAACGAAAGTGAAAGGAACGGTTACCAAAAAAACATCTGGCGAACTGTTAAAAACCGGAAGCAAACTAACAGAAACAGACATGCTTTCCTTTTCTTCTGCCACCGACCTGGTACGCGTGATTGTGGCGGGTAAGGGCGTTTTCGTGATCAGCCCCAGTCCCAAAGCCACCAGGCAGGGGAATGCAGTGATCGAAATGCTAAAATCTACCTTTCACTTGCAATCCAAAGAAGGGTACCTAAGCGGTCGTGGCGAAGAAATCGAATTTATTCCTGAATCAATGGAAACAGACAATACCGTAAATACAAAAACAATTATTTCAAAGGAAAACAAATATCTCTTCCGATTGACGGATTATTCTACCAACGATGGAAGCCGCTTTTTTCTACAGGTAACCTACCCCGGCCAGCAGCCAGAAACCCGTGCGTTAAAAACCAATAAAGACACATTGTTGCTGATGCCGGATGATTTTAAAAAGAATAATCAACCAGATCCCGAAAGCGTAAAATACGTTTTGGGGTTTTATTCCAAGGAAAACAACAGCAGTAGTTCTCTTATAGAAATCGAACCCTTCCTGGATAATACCAATGAAATGGCGAAGATAATTAAGGTGATTTTGGAGGTAAGCAAGGAAACAGATCCCCAGATATTAAAAAAGCAGTGTTATAAAGAAGTATACGAAGCATTAGGTAAACCAAACGAACTCGTTTTTCAACAAACATTACGGGAGCAGATGGCCCTCAGGAACCAGAAAAAAAGTAAGTAACTAAAAAGGAGTTATTTCATTTCTCCATCAGCAACGTTTCGATAGTTTGGTAGAATTCTTTCTTGTATATTTCAAAGTGTTCGCCGGACCCCGGGCCATAAAAACCAGCCTGCATTTTTTTAACTTTGCCATCCTTACCAATGAAAATAGAAGTTGGAAAAACTTTAATGGGGGTTATTTGGGGGAGTGTTTTTTCCGTACGTAAACTATCATTTATCCAGGCACCCGTAATCAGCATCGGGTATTGTACATTAAACCGTTGCTGAAATTTCAACAAGCTGATACGGCTGCGTTCAAAATCAGTGCTGTATTCGTAGGCGAGTGATACTACTTCCACACCGCGATGCTTATTATTTATATAGAATTCGTTCAGAAATTTGGTTTCATCCATACAATTGGGACACCAGCTTCCCATTAACTGTACAACAACTACTTTATTCCTGAATCTTTCATCCGAAGATGAAATTTTGTTCCGGTTAATATCTTTAAAAGCAAAACTGATGCGCTCTTCTCCTTCTTTTAATTGAGGGGTACTGCCCACATCCGGCAATTGAGCGGTGGCATCTTTTACGGCTGTCCAGGTTTCCTTTCCATTATATCCCGAATAAAAAGTGCCATTACTAATTTGTTCAGCATTATCCATTGTAGCAGTAAACAAATAGGCATGTGCCCCATCAAATACAGATAAACCTATCCGGTTTCCGGTAACAATTCCTTCCAGGTATCTATAATCGCCCGAGGGGGTTAAAAAAGTACCAGATAACTGGTTACCTTTTTGCACAAACTCTGCTACGGCCGGACGAGAAGTTCCATTTGGACGTATTATACTCACTGCCCATCGCCCGGTAATTATATACTTATGGTTTCCCCGGATCGGTTCAAATCGTAAAGAATTATTTGGATACGCAGTAAAAAGCCATTGTTGTGTTTGCAGTGCTGTGCCCTTAAACCAAATTCCCTTCAATGATCCGTCGGGCTGCAATTGTGTCCGAAACTCCGATTCAAAAACCGGCATAGTAAAGTTTACTGAATCTCCTTTCACTGTTACACTATTCACCACAATGCGTTCCGCCGCATTGCGAATAACCAGTTGCCACCGGTTATTTACTTTCTTTGTTTCAAAATTAAATACTACCAATTGACTGTCTCGCCGGTGCAATTCTGCTCTCCATAGACCTTTGAATAATTCCTTTTGGCCCTTTGCTACAGTATTCAGTTGAACAAGGGCAAGTAATATTATAAACACTTGCTTCATGCGACAAAATTAAGTGTCGAAAGTTTAGTAAAAACAAATAAAAATGGCGTCGGCTGAACGACCTATTTACCTTTTAACAATAGATTATTTTGAAAGGTAAAAAAAGGATCACGGTGAGACGCCCCGCCGCAAAGACCCCTGGTTGTTATTTTCCCTGCATTGCGTCTTTGCACCTTTGCGTGAAAAATATTCCGGCATTTTGATCCAACAAGAAAAGTATCGAATCAGTAGATTGCTGAATACGCTCATTTACCGCGTTCTCACCCGTAAGTCAGGATAGTTCGGAATAAATTTTTCGTTCCGTAAATTACTCAGCATATCCCTTTCCAGGCTTACCACCGGGTATTCCACAATTCTCCCTTTTTCTTTACCAGCTTCTTCAATAGTCATCGTTGGCACCCGTACAATATTTCGGCCCGATTCTTCGTGCAGGGGACTTTGTTTATAGGTACTATCCTGGTTGCTTACCATTATCATCTGCAACTGCTGGGCTGGAAAATTACAGCAGTCGAGCATTTGTAAAACCCGGGGCACTTCCCGCCTGCTGTCGCCGCACCAGGTACCCATAAAAATAGTGATCTTCTTATCTTTCAACAGGGGTTCAGCAAAACGGCACATAGCAGAATCAACCAAATAGCTATCGTAATTAGGTTGAACCCATGTGGAAAAAGGTTTTGCTGCAGCGCTATCCGGGAACAGGCTCCCAACGGTTGTTCATTACCGGAAGCATCTCTTACTTTTTGAAAATATAACGAATCACCTTGTGCTATAGACAATTCAGTACTCATCACAAAGAATAATATTGAAATTACATAAATGATATACTTTTTCATACTTAATAAGTTTAATAATTAAAATTTCCTGTTATAGAAAACGGGGATGGTTGTTACAGGTAACAGCAACAACTGATAGATAAAAAGGAGAGCAATTAAATAACAGGAGGCCGGAATGCCGGGGAATGCAAGATTGAAGCAGCGATGAATCGTATTCAGCAAAGGAACTGATTGAACCGGGAGAAGAGATTGGGGGAAGCCAATTAAGCGGCAACCCGTGGTGGATATATTCAACCGCAATTTCTTCAATTGTTATAGCTGAAAAACCGTCTCCGCTTTCGTGGCCAAACAGGCTACTGAGATGAGTTTCACAACCGCAAACTTTTAATTGCTGTACTACTTCTGCCTGCCATTTATAATATAGATAACTAGCAATTTTTCCCTATTGAAGTGTACAAAAGACAAAAAGAATTAATTTGGCGGAAGCTATCCTGCGCACGTCGATTTTATTATTACTATTGTTGTACAGAAAAATGATAATTCATAATTAAACCGTTCTTCATCCTGTTAATGCAGTCGAAACGGAACTGATAGTTTCAGTTTTTCCCAGCGCATCTCAATATTTCCCTGGTTTTCACCTGTTTGACTGATATCATACATAAGCCGTTCCTGGGTGTAGTCAAGAGTTTCGGGCTTAACTGATATCCTAACCACATCATCTTTTGCATCATAGTCATCTGCCAAATGCTGCTTCCAGTTTCTATTCAGAATTACCGTCCATTCTTTTTGAGAAGGAATGGTGAATAGCGCATATTTGCCTGCCGGTATTTTTTTATTACCTAAAGTAATACGCTTATCAAATTCAATACTGGTGGCACTATGAGCACCGGTAACCCAAACATAATCGAAGGCGACCAACCCACCCCATATTACCCGGTTACGTACTGCCGGAGAATGATAATAAACGGTAAAACGAACATCATTGATCCGTTTGGTTATATAGGCCTTAATGCTTTTCTGAACGGTATCTTTTTCACCAGTCTTGGTAATACCAATTACATCCGGGGTCTGCACTATAACCAACGTGTCTGTAACCACCGCTTCTTTTTCCGATCCACCTCCGTTACAAGCCATCATCAACAAAATGACAGCAATGGATGCAATAATTCTCATAATAATCTATTTAAGATTGACCAGCATATCGGCCGTCATTTTTTCCAGGTTGTATTCCTGTCTCCATCCCCAATCTTTCCTGGCTACACTATCATCGATACTTTGCGGCCAGCTATTGGCAATATTCTGCCTGGAATCGGGCTGGTAGCTGATTGAAAAATCAGGAATATGTTTTTTAATTTCGGCGGCAATTTCTTTGGGCGAAAAACTCATACCGGATAAATTGTAGGAGGTGCGGACCGAGATCTTATCGGCCGGCGCTTCCATTAACTCAATGGTACCCCGAATGGCATCGGGCATATACATCATCGGCAGGTACGTATCTTCTTTCAAAAAGCATTCATAATTTTTTTCTTCGATAGCTTCCTGGAAAATTTCAATAGCATAATCAGTAGTGCCTCCGCCGGGTGCCGATTTATAGCTGATTAATCCGGGATATCGAATACTGCGCACATCTACCCCAAAGCGCTGAAAATAATAATTGCACCAAAACTCGCCGGCATATTTACTGATACCATAGACCGTGGTAGGTTCAATAATCGTTTGCTGCGGGCAATTTTGTTTGGGAGAAGTAGGTCCAAATACGGCAATGGAAGAAGGCCAGTACACTTTACGGATTTTTTCTTCGCGGGCTATATCCAATACATTCAGCAATCCGCTCATATTGAGGTTCCAGGCGAGGTTTGGATTTTTTTCGCCGGTGGCAGAAAGAATAGCGGCTAATAAATAGATCTGCGTAAAGTTTTGACGGATCACCTGCACGTGCAGCATTTCTTTATTCATTACATCGAGGCTTACATAAGGACCGGTTCCTTCCAGTAACGGGTTTTGTTCGCGCAGGTCGGAAGCTACCACATTGGCATTACCATAAATTTTACGGAGGGCAAGCGTTAATTCCACTCCTATCTGGCCGGAGGCACCAATGACGAGGATTTTTTCTTTAATCATAAAAACAAATAGTGGTCAAAAATAAGCGCAAAATAAAGATTTAAAAATTCATGACCATATCGAACCCCAGGTTAGAAATGGCTTCGGTTAATCGAAAAGGACTGATACCTGTTGATGAAATTTGTTCGCCTGCACAAAACTTTAGTTCTTGAAAAAATAAATTCAGATAGGGTAACAGATTATTTTGAATGCAAACAGTCTTTTCACATAATGCTGGTAATGGTGCCCTGGCGTCTATTCCTGGATAAGTAAAAAGGTTGCCGGGCAATAATGGCCAAAATTGTTATAAAAGGTAATTGATTTACGATTACTTCTTAAGCCTTCTCTTTCTCCAATAGATAAAACCCAATATGGCAACACATAAAACAATTACCAAGTAAACAAAAATATAGTTAGTCTTTTCTGTGGGGGTTTCGGCTATCGTTATTAATCGGTTAACCTTCGTATCTGTTATAACTTGTTTATTTCCTCCCGTCCAGTAAACGGTGATCTTGTCTATCTTCGAAATGTTTCCCAATCCAAAATGAGCAATCACCGAATTTTGAGATAGGTGACTGGAGCTGCCGCCATCAATTTCCCGGATCATTTTTTTTCCACCGGCTTCCACTTCAATCTTTGAGCCTATACCGTGGCTTTCGGCTTCTACGCCTTTCAATGCAATTTTTAACCAGTTGCCCCGGGTCGAATCATTTCGATACAAATGGGTAACAGAAGGGACGGGATAGTTGAGTACCGCTTCCTGGTTTACAACCAATAAATCCAGGTCGCCATCATTATCATAATCAAACACCACTGAACCTCTCCCGATTCCATAATCGGCTAACCCGACCGCTCTCGCCTTATCTTCAAACTTATTACCCGAATTTTCAAAATAGAAATCAGCCATCGGTACACAGTTAGGGTTAAGGTCTCCGTTAGCAACAAACAGATCAACATCCCCATCCTGATCAAAATCGGCGAAATTGGCCCCCCAACTTATTGCAAAGAAATCCATGCCTAATTTTTTGGCATTATTTACAAAGCCTTTGTCAACACCCTGGTTCACCATAAAATAATTGAAGCCAATGTTGGTCATATAATAATCCATCAACCCGTCATTATTGTAATCGCCCACGGCCGTTCCCATGGAATTGATCTTAAGATCCATTCCTTCTTTTTTAGCCACATCTATAAATGATTTTTTAGGAAACCTGTTTTCCAGCAACATATCAGGCGTTCGTTTATAGCCAAAATCATGATTTATAAACAAGTCCTGGTCGCCATCATTATCGTAATCAGTAAACACGCCCCCAAATCCAAACCCGCGAAAATCCAGGCCATACTCTTTATATACATCCCGAAAGTGTTTCCCCTTTTCATTCAACAGCAGGTATCCTTTCGCAATCTGGTTGGCGCCCACCACCGTGTTGTCATTAATAACACTCAATTTTCCTTCATACTCATTAAAATAGTTACCCACGTAAATATCCGGCCAGCCATCAGCATTAAAGTCACCAAAACTGGCACCTGTACTGAATGAATAAAGTTGATCCAACCCGTACTCTTTGGTAACATCCTTAAATGTTCCATTTCCGTTATTGAGGAATAAGAGGTTTATTTCTCTTGGTATTACTTCTTTCTTCTCCCGGCTTGTAATGGTGGTGATGAACAAATCGACATACCCATCACGGTTTACATCAGCACCCGTTACCCCCTGTGTTACATATTTTTTAGTTAGGGCCAGCCCTGAGTGTTCAAAAATATTAGTGAAGGTTCCATTTCCATTATTTTTATACAATACATCATCGTTCATACCACCCGTGATATACAAATCTTCATAACCATCATTATTATAATCCAGCACACAGGCACCGCCGCCAAACATTCCTTCATATACTTTGAATACATGTTTGATTCCGGATGCCTCGGTCGCCTCGGTAAACCGTATTTGACTAAATCCTTCGGGAATAAAAAGATTAGTAATAAATAAAACGGTAATTAAATAATAGCGCATTTACTTAAATAAACGGGGTTAGTTATTTTCTTTTTTTCCAATTCAGGTTATTCACGTTCATACCTATTTCTTTGCCTTTTTCCAAACCGGCTGCATTATCCTGCGGAGTGTGTATCCCGCCATAAAATCGTGAATTGGCCGTTTCCTCAGCAACTTCCCAGAATGAATTAAAATGACGGACTACAAAATCCGCGTTTCTCAACTCGTCTCTTTTTCGTCCTGCATGGGCACTGTCGGTAAACGCAAATGGTTCACCATACATATCGGCAAGAACGGTGGCGGCGGCAGAAGCTTGTATGGCATGCCCGGAAGGAAACGCGGGAAAGGGCGGATCTGGCCAGAAGGAGTGCCACTCCCGGTCAATATGCTGTGGTATAAAAGTATTCGGACGCTCTGTAAAAAATTGAAACTTCCACTTCCAGCAATTTCGAAACGCGTCGGCTACTGCTATACCAACCCGGGCATAAGTTTCGGCGCATTTTATAAGATCAGGTTTTACTTTCCGGATAGCCAGTGTTGCTAAATAAAAAGAATGTCCGGGAGGGGTAAAGGTTTCATCCGGATCATCGCTCCACCAAATGGCTGTTTCTTTTTCTTTCTGCGTTAAGATCTTTTCTTTATCATACACCTGTTTATACTGATTGTAGTACGCTGAACCGGGCGTAGTATCATACTTAATGAATAATGGGTCAGCAATGGCTGAATCTCTTGCTAAAAAGGTCCGGTTCTTTCCCCAATGCGGATGCAAGGGAAAATGACTGAACGACTGGGCATACAGCGGGGGTCTCCAACAACCGGGTTTATCTATAAAAACAAGTTTTTTGTCAAAATTTTTGAGATAGGCTCTATGTCCCCCATCTGTTTTTGACCATTCGAATATTAATTGCGCAATCTTTTTCCCAAAGGAAATAGATTTAGTGAAAGATAATTCATTTGAATTATGCTGTTTAAACAACCCTTCAAAATACTGCTCCAGCGAATCAATTTTTCTTTTATTCTCGTCGGAAGTTTGAATATAAATGTTGCGGAGTATTTCAGCCTGGCCAGCGTTAAAAGATAATAACCAGTTATAGTCAATTCCTTTTTCAGGAATCGGCAAGTTACCCAATCCATTTAGACCGGGGGCTATTGATTGGTAATCGGTAAAACCATTTACTACTGACTCATACATAGTAAGCCCGATATACCCAAAGCAACGGGAAGCAAAAGTAGGTGAATTAGAAGGCGTTGTTTTAGTAATATAGTTGCTCATATCGGCCCACGCTGTTGCCACTTCAAAATCTTGCGGTAGTTTTTTGTTTTCTTCTTTGCAGGAATAAAAAAGGCCACCCAGTAGCAGCAGGAGACAAAATCTTTTTACCAAAATTATTTGTCGTTTCATTTTTTTTGACCGGTCAATTTGTAACTAACTAATGAACTGCTATTGATGCCGAAGTAAATTGTTTCATTTATCTGAATGCAGCTTCTTACATCTCCCCGAATTTTGAATCCTGATTCGTTTTGGTGGATGTATTCAAAATTTCCAGCACCATCACCCGCCAGCAATATCCCATAATTAGAATCAAATTTACCAAGCCTTATTTTAGCATGACTATTATTTCCGCAGAGGAGTATATCCGCTTTTCCGTCTTTATTAAAGTCCAGCAGAGTAATAGTATATACCGGGGAGTACTGAACTTCCTTTGGCAATTCAGCAATCGTAAACTTTCCCGATGCAGTACTCAGGAAACAGGTAGTTTCCATATGATCGGCCACGAGGTGACCGGCTTCCCTTAATTGGTTATTTGGAAATAAATCGGCAAGCGTTACATCTGCGTAACTTTTAAAATCAGCAAACCGTTTACGGTAGGTGGCTAACTGACCTACTAATTCGTCGCGGGTAAGATAGGGATATCTTGTATGCTGAATATAACAGCTGAAAATCGGGTCCACGGAACCATTGTTGTCAAAATCTTTATAATACATTTCAAGTGGCTCTTTTTCGGAAGATTTGAATTGTGTATTAAGGCCCATATTTCCAATAACCAGGTCTGGCTTCTGATCGCCATTGAAATCGCCAACCGATATTTTATTCCACCAACCAGAATAATTTTTTTCAAAATATTGACTGCTTACATTGATAAGTTTTCCTTTTTCTATTCGAAAAACAATTACCGGCATCCATTCTCCCACGATCACCAGCTCCGGCTGTTTATCAAGGTCCAGATCAATCCAGGCCGCATCGGTAACCATTCCGAGCTTCTTCATATCCGGGCAAATATTTTCCGTTTGATCGGAAAAGTTTCCTTTGCCATCATTTATCAAAATATAACTTTTAGAAGGTTCCGGATAGCGGCCGGGAATTACTCGGGTACCCACAAATAGGTCGGGTGATCCGTCCGCATTCACATCCTGCACACGAACACAGGACTTACTTCCTTCCATCTTTGGCAATCCATTACATTTAATAAAGTTATTCCTTCCATCATTGAGGTAAAGCCTATCCTGTAACAAAGAATCATTTGGTGACAGGCTATGATACCCCCCGCTGGCAATATAGATATCCGGTTTCCCATCTGCATTGGCATCCAATACCGCGATGCCGGCATCCTCAAATGCCTTGTCCTTTTCAAAAGCAGGTATATCTTGCAAAACAAATCCTTTATTTTTCTGTTGGATAAAAACGCTGGTAGCCTGGCCAGCTGCTCCTCCAATAATCAAATCCTCGAGTCCGTCACCATTCAAATCGTATGGGGTCATACAAGGACCATTATAGCTTAATGCACCCAGTAGCAGCAATTGCCTGTCGAAATCATTGGTTCGGGCAGCGGGGTTTTCATATTTAATGTTTGATGGTATTTCGGTGAACCAATTGGTCACCGGATCTTGATATAGTTTCTTTTCTTTAGCGTCTTTTTCGTTCAGTTTAAGAACCTGGTTCGATTGGAGATTGTAGAGTCTTTGTGTATTCCCACTAATCCAGGTGATGATAAGAGAGTCGATCTTTTCAGCATTTCCTAAACCAAAGTGAAGAAGATACGACACGCTGGAGAGATATCCCCTGGCCGGGTTTTGCTCTAATGACTGCATCATTCCATTTTGAAAAATGGTAACCCGGGCACCCAATCCTTGTGTATTGCCTCCAATCCCGGTAAGTTCTATTTGAAGAAAATGATTATTATTTAGCTTACGTGATTCATTTCGGAAAATGAAGGCGGGCTGGTTAATATTATTTACCACGAAATCGAGATCGCCATCATTATCCAGGTCCGCATACACTGCCCCATTACTGTTCGACGGGTAATGAAGTCCCCACTCAGTCGTTTTATTTTTAAATGACCCATCCCTGTTATTTTGAAAAACATAATTGACCACATTGGACGAAGGCATTTTTTTAATAATTTCCATTACATCATCCCGCTGCAATCTTCCTTTTTGCTGCACATAGTCGTTCATATAATTGATAAAATCAAGATTGGTATAATCTCTTAAGTAACCATTTGTCACGGAGAGATCTTTCCAGCCATCATTATCATAATCGGCGAATAGCGCCGACCAGCTCCAGTCGGTATTGGAAATGCCGGCCATTTGCCCGATTTCACTGAACGTGCCGTTACCATTATTTAACTGCAGCATATTACGCATGTATTGATAATAGAATCCGCTGCGCACATTGAGGTCAAATTTCGCATAGTTATCAGGAGCCAGCAAGAGCTTTTGCCGGTGATTATCTTCGGGCAACATATCTAGCGAATAAATATCCGGCAGTCCGTCATTATTCATATCGGTCACATCATTTCCCATCGAAAACTGGCTGGTATGACCAATACTGCTTTCCAGTTTATTGGTAAATGTTCCGTTCTTATTATTTATATACAAATAATCTGGAACAGAATAATCGTTGGAAACATAAAAATCCGGCCAGCCATCTTCATTAAAATCAGAAATCCCCAGGCCCAACCCATAACTTAATTCGGAACCATTGATGCCTGAGCTAATGGTAACGTCCTCAAACTTTCCATTTGTTTGGTTGAAAAGCCGCAATCCTTTTTCAGGATTATCCTGTTTAAAAAGTTCCGCGGTACCCGTTTCATTCAAGAGGGGAAGATTCTTTGGGTTATGATTGAGCAACAACATATCCAGGTCGCCATCTTTATCATAATCCAGGAAATAAGATTGATTACTAAACCCGGTACTGGCTAAACCATATACTTCGGCCCTCTCTTCAAACCGGGGCCTTCCCTGGTTATCGTTACCGGTATTAATAAATAGTTGGTTCGCTCTTTTTTCCGGAGGTAGGGCACCCGAATAGCACAAATAGATATCCAGTTTGCCATCCGCATTTATATCCACCGCGTTTACACCCGTTTTCCATGGCCCTGGTCGTCCACCTGCCCCCGATAGCAAAGTAATATCCTCGAATTGCATATTACCTTTATTGAGGTATAACTTATTTTCATCCATATTGGAAGTAAAATAAACATCCACTAAACCATCTCCATTAAAGTCGCCGGCTGCCACCCCTCCCCCATTATAAAAATATTCATACATCAGGATGTTGGTGTTCAATCCTTCCGTAAGGGTGTTTTGAAAGTTGATATTAGTTTGGTCGGAGCTAAGCAGTGTGAACAAGGCAGGCCCTGTATCTTCTTTTTTCTTATCAGAGAGTCCATTGCAACTATACGATAGGTACAAGGTTGCAAGCAAGGTGGTTTGAACTATTTTTTTTAGAATCATTTCATTGGCATAAAAGCAAAAAATCTATCCCAATATAGGGATAGATTTTTTACTTAGAGTCAATTAAAGATTTTAATTATACCCTGGATTCTGAACCAGTTTATTGTTTCTGTTTACTTCATCTTTATCGAGGGGACGATAATACATTTTATCATTCCATTTACGGGTTTCATTTTCGGTATTATCAACCGGAGTATAGGTATAATTATAAACCGTTTTATTGTGCCTGTATGGTACTAAAGCGGTTTGACCCGCTTTAAGGGTAGCTGTAATATTGATAGCTTTAATCCCCCTTCCAACAGTCGTTTGCGGAATCATCCACCGGCGGGCATCGTAATATCTGTGCTCTTCATATGCCAATTCAATGCGCCTTTCATTGCGATAACGATCCAGTAATACAGGACCCGCATCCAGAATAGCAGGCATACCGGCGCGATAGCGGATCTTATTTAACCAGTTCCTCGCTTCTGGCTCATCGCCCAGGGCAATACATGCTTCCACATAATTTAACACCATTTCAGTATACCTTATAAATGGCCAGGGGATAACCTGTGCGCTAGACTGGTTATCGGCAAGGGCCGGGTTTGGATCAATGAATTTTCTTGTGTAATAATGTGTGCGGCTTCCGTTCCAGTTTTCAATGGGCGATTCACGGGTATCAATGCCATTAAGTGTTCCTGCTGCACCATTAGTATAATAACCGGTTTGAATCTGGTTAACTGGATCTTTCGCAGCCACATCAGATGGTCTTGGCTTCCAGTTGGCTCCATCATAAAGTATAGTTGAATAGAAACGAGGGTCGCGGTTTGCATAGGGGTCCGCTTTGTGAACATTATTGGTCCAGTCAAATTTACTGCCATCCATCATCTCATAATCATCCACTAAATTTTGAATGGGTGTGTTTCCGGCCCAGTTGTGATAACCGTTCGGACCGTTATTTATTCCATAATGAATTCCTCCTAACGGCCAGTTATCTTCCTGTGTGTACAGGGCCGTGTGAGAACGAAGGAAAATAAGTTCAACTGCAGCGGCCTTGTCACCCACTCCACTTTCTCCTCCTAAGGCAATAGACATATAATTGTCTCTTCCCGCAGTCGCGGATACAGGAGCTGAGAGATTCAACTTATAACCCTGGCTCGCATCCAATACCGCTTTGGCCGCGGTGCGGGCGGCTTGCCATCTGGCTGTTCTGTCACCTGCCGGATAAGCAACCAGATCCAGGTTTGGATAGCTCGAAAGGGTTGCTGATTTAGCTTTTGCGGTAGGGCCATCATGTAAATCGCTGGCCGCATATAAAAGTACACGGGCTTTCAAAGCCATGGCAGCCAGTTTGGAAGTGCGCCCCGGAACCGTGCTTTTTCCCTCGAGAAGTTGGATGGATTTGTTCAGATCACCTACAATGAAATCGGTGCATTGAGCATACGTATTTCTTGCTATCGAATAATCTTCATTAAGACCATATGGTTTATCAATAATAGGAACCCCTCCATAAATCCGGACCAGTTGGTTATAATAATAAGCCCTTAAAAAATAGGCTTCTCCCAAAAGTTTATTCCGGAGCGCTGTATCGCTAAAAGTGGCACCGGGAAGTCTGTCAATAGCAACATTTGCCTGCCGTATAGCAAGGTACATCCGATCCCACCGGTAAGTGCCGCTCATCCAGGCCAGGTTGGAGGGCGTTTCGGATCCTTCCGTAAATGTATTTATGTTTCTGCCGGCATGGGTAAACATAGCTTCATCGGTATAAGCAGCCATTGCCTGTTCTTCAAATCCACCATATCCAAGAAATGAATATACATTGAATATAAACGCTTCGGACAGCGGGCCGTCGGCCCAGGTTGCTTCACTGGAAATCTTATCCTTGGGTTGCGTATTCAGAAAATCCCTTTTACAGGAAATTACCATGAGCAGCATGGCCGCCAGAAAGAAAAATATGGGCTTTAATTTTTTCATATGTCATTTAGTTTAGAAAGTTAAACTCAATCCTCCGTTAATTATTCTTGGCTGTGGATAGTATACTCCACTTTGAACTGTTGCTTCCGGGTCAAACACTTTATTTCTGTCGATAGTGAATACATTCAACCCGTTTACAAACAATCTCAGGTTACTGACCTTGTATTTATTTAGTATACCAATCGGCAAGTTATATCCAATCTCTATATTCTTTAACCGAAGGTAATTTTTGCTGAACAGGAAATAGGTATTATTTCCATAATTACCACCTGTATAATACGTATCGCCCCTACTTGCCAGCCTTGGGTGAATACTACTTGGCTTGTCTATTGTCCACCTGTTATCGTAAGAATACTTCAAAAAGTTGCCTATATCTCCAGATTCCGTTTGCACCCGAAGGGCTGCTCCAGAAGCTCCCTGGAAAAGCATAGCCAGGTCAAAATCCTTAAATCGAACATCTAT
>JANMBO010000053.1:0-36226 GCA_031360425.1 Chitinophagaceae bacterium
CTGCCCCTCTCCTGCAGGAGAGGGGCAGGGGGGAGGTCTACTTCCATTTTTATATTACTCCTCTTATATTCCGAACTCTCCATTGGCACTTCAACAAACCCAAACTTCCTGTACAGGTGAATCGCAGGACCCAGCAAGGTATTTGAATAAAGAATGATTTTTTTCATTCCTGATTCTTTCGCTTTCTGAATGCAATAATCCAATAACTGGTTTCCAATTCGCCTGCCCTGGTATTTTTCATCCACGGCCATCTTCGACAACTCATATACCTCATCACTTGCTTTCAACAGGGCAAATGTGCCAACGATCGCATCATTCAATCTGGCAAAAAAGATATACCCTCCCTTATCAATATAAAATTTCTTTGGATCGCCCAGCATTTCCTCGTCAATGGGTTCTATGGCAAAATATTTTTCCAGCCATGATTTATTCAGGTCATGAAAATGTTTGGCAAGTCCCTCTTCATACTCCACTATCTCAATTCGGTTATTCATCTTTCATCGCATTCATGTAAGTCGCCAGATCCTTATCCCCTCTTCCGCTTAAACATATAACTACCACATCTTTTGCCGAAAACCTGCATTGCTTTATGGCCGCCAATGCATGAGCGGTCTCTAATGCCGGGATGATTCCTTCAAGCTGCGCCAATTCAAATGCCGCCGCTAATGCTTCCTCATCGGTGGCTGATAAAAACTCAGCGCGGCCGCTTTCAAACAAGTGCGCATGCAAGGGACCGATACCGGGATAATCCAACCCTGCGGAAATACTATGCGGTTCCACTACCTGCCCATCGGCTGTTTGCATCACCAAACTTTTGCTGCCATGCAAAATGCCGGGCTTGCCCAGTTGGGTAGTGGCCGCGCTCATGCCACTATGAATGCCATGACCCGCCGCTTCCACCGCTATCAATTGCACCTCCGGTTCTTCCAAGAAGTGATAAAATGCACCGGCCGCGTTGCTGCCTCCTCCTACGCAGGCCATAACATGCGTAGGCAATTCACTGCCGGTTTTTTCTTTCAACTGCCAGCGCATCTCTTCACTGATCACACTTTGAAAACGCGCCACCATATCCGGGTAAGGATGTGGCCCCACTACACTACCTATTATATAATGTGTATCATGCGGGTTATTGATCCAGTCGCGGATGGCTTCATTCGTTGCATCCTTTAATGTTCTGCTGCCACTCATAGCAGGAATTACTTTGGCGCCCAGCATTTTCATACGCGCTACATTAGGGGCCTGCCGTTCAATGTCTTTCTCCCCCATATAAACAATACACTCCACTCCTTTCAATGCACACACGGTGGCCGTAGCTACTCCGTGCTGACCCGCACCCGTTTCTGCAATGATTCGCTTTTTTCCTAATCGCTCTGCCAATAAGATCTGGCCAATGGTATTGTTTATTTTATGCGCGCCGGTATGACAAAGATCTTCGCGCTTTAAATAAATCTGCGTATTAAACTTTTTACTGAGCCGTTGCGCCAGGTATAGAGCTGTGGGCCTTCCAACATAATCTTTTAATAAATCGCGGAACTCCTTTTGAAAATCCCCCTCATACATAATGTTTATATACCGGTCCTTCAGTTCCTCCACATTGCGGTAAAGCATTTCCGGGATAAAAGCTCCGCCGAAATTTCCATAATAGCCAAAAATATTCGGCTGCTGAAAACTTCCTTTGTATTGCCCTAATGGCATTTTTCTATTTATCATTATTCTCGAATTATATTAAATACTTTTTTTGACCGGGCGATGGTAATTCTATGCTGCTCCTGTTGTGTCACTCACTTGTGCGATACCAATTCTATTGAAAAAAACCGGAAGCATCATTCCTCTTTCAAACAAATCAAGATCTTTGCACTTTTCAAATTCACTCGCAAATTGCCTGCAGGCAGGTTCGCCCATTCACCCATTTACAATGCGCAATTCGTTATTCGCCATTCGTACATTACCTTTTCAACCATTCAACCTCCCTGCAAACAATTTAATTTTTTGCATATCCTTCATTCCCGGGCTTATTTCAAACCGACTATTAATATCTACCGCAAATAATGCTTTGGCAACCGGCTCCTGTTCAAACTCCTTAAGCTTTTCTTCATCCCCAGGCTCAATACCACCACTCAGAAAAAATGGTTTACCAATTGTTTCCTTTTTCAAAACAGTCCAGTCAAATTTTTTGCCGGTTCCACCGTACCCAGCTCCAATGGTATCAAACATGAACATATCGCACACATCCATAAAAGGACGTATCATCCATTCCACACTGTCGTTCTCGCTTAACCGGAACGCTTTTACTACAGACACATAGTCGGCTATTTTTTCACAGAACTTCGGACTTTCATCACCATGCAACTGCACCATATGCAACCGGCATTCGTCTACCAGGTGTAACACCTCTTCAATTGGCGAGTTTACAAAAACGCCCACTTTGTTTATACTGTTTTCCTTTCGGATCTGCGTGGTAGTCATATGCCGGAATACATATCGCGGGCTTTTCGGATAAAAAATAAACCCCGCAAAAGAAACACCCAATCCCGCTAATTGGGCCACCTGGTCGGGCTGTGTCATTCCGCATACTTTGATTCTCATGCTGCTCATCGGTTTTTATGGTTTATTATGGCGGCATAGCAATCGTTATTATTTTTCTCTGGGCTAAAGCCCAAAGCAAGTCAAAAGCCCAGAGCAAGTCAAAAGCCTAATACAAATCAGAAACCCGGGGCAAGTAAGAAGCCTTGAACATTTTGAACAACCCTCTCCTTAAGTTCGATAATTCAGCCCGGAAGTAAAATTCCGAAAGGCTTCCCCCGGATCGGATTCTTTCATGAAATTTTCTCCAATCAAAAACCCGCTAAATCCATTCTCTTTAAACAACCGGATGTTTTCGGGGCTGCTGATCCCGCTCTCTGCTACTTTAATCTTATCCAATGGAATCTTTTCGGCCATTCGTAAACTTCTTTCAATATCCACCTCAAATGTTTTCAGGTTGCGGTTGTTGATTCCTATTATGGAAGTTTCGGAACATATATGATCCAATTCCGAATCATCGTGTAATTCCAATAACACTTCTAGTCCAATACTTGTTGCATAAGCAGCCATTTGTTTCACTTCCGAGGCAGTTAAACAAGCGGCGATTAATAAAATTACATCCGCTCCAAATGCTTTCGCTTCCGCGATTTGCCAGGGATCTATCATAAAATCTTTCCTTAATACCGGTACATCTGTTATCACCTTGGTCTGGATCAGGTCGTCCAAATCGCCTCCAAAAAATTCCTTATCTGTTAATACCGAAATAGCGGCGGCTCCATACTTATTGTACGGCACCACTACCGGCTCCACTTCCATATCTTTCTCCACAAACCATCCTTTACTCGGACTTTTTCTTTTAAACTCTGCAATGATACCTGTACTTCCTTCTGCCAGCAAACTTTGCCGCAATGAGCGATTCGAAAAATTCCAGAATAAACCATTCTTTTCAAACCGGGCAATACTGCTCAAGGGTTTTAATTGTTCAACTTCTTTTTTCTTAGCTGCTACTATAGTATCTAAAATCGTACTCATTGCAGGGAAACTAATTTTTGTAATGATTGATTTGCTTTTCCACTCTCCAGGCTTGTTACTGCCGAGGCATAGGCATCTTCGTACGTTTTGTACTTACCGGTACAATGCAAGGCCATAGCGGCATTGGCTAATACAACGGCATTTTGCGCCCAGCTTCCTTCTCCTTTCAATATAGTGGCAAATATTTTAGCCGCTTCCTCTACAGTATTACCTCCGTAAATATCCGTAGCAGTAACCGATCGCTTTCCTAACTGTTCCGGAGTCATTATTTTCTCGCCTTCATTGGTTATCACTTTCGTATCATTGGTTAAGGATATTTCGTCATATCCATCCAGACTATGAATAATAGTAAATGCTTTTCCTGTTTGCTGTAACAGGTAATTATAGATCCGTGCCATCTCCAGGTTGTACACTCCCACTAACTGGTAAGCAGGACTAGCCGGGTTTACCAAAGGGCCCAGCATATTAAAAAAGGTACGAACGCCCAGGTTTTTGCGAATGGGCCCTACTGTTTTTAAGGCCGGATGAAATAATGGCGCATGTAAAAAACAGATATTCGTTTCTTCCACTTCCTTTTTCAAGCGCTGCTGATCGTTCTTGAACTTATACCCCAGTTGTTCCATTACATTGGAAGCACCACTGATGGAAGACGACCCATAATTACCATGCTTGGCTACTTTTTGTCCGGCCCCCGCTACAATAAAACATGCCAGCGTAGATATATTAAAAGTATTTTTTCCGTCACCCCCGGTACCTACAATATCCATTACTTCCAGTCCATTTAAGTTAACAGGTACACATAACTCCAGTAATGCATCGCGGAACCCCTGTAGTTCCTCAATCGTTATGCTTCGCATCAGGTACACTGTCATAAAAGAAGTAATCTCATGTTCATTGTATATTCCCTTTCCAATATTAAGCAACACTTCTTTTGCCTGTTCGCGGGAAAGTGTTTTGTGCTCGAATAATAATTGTAATATCTTTTTCATTTGTCTGAACTGGGATTAATTTGATGAACGGGATTTTATGGGATGTTGGATAATTGTTGGATTAAACTTCTTATTAGTAAAACGATGAAATTCTAACTTCTTAGCCCCGAAATTCAACAGTAATACAATTTCCAGGTTTTATGCTTTCGGGTAATTCATTGCCTGCACTAAATGGACGTCCTCCAATTTGATGATTGCTTTCAACTCCACACTGATTTTAGCTTCTATTAAGAAATCAACTCTCCTGGTTCCAATTTGTTCATCTAAATAATAGACAGGCATTTCAAATTCCCTGGCATAGCCGAGATTCAGTTGTTTAAATTCCAATTTCAGCGCCCGTTGATAAATAACTTCCTGGAAACCGTTTTTTAGGGTACTATGAACCCAAAATGCTGCCCCAATTACTTTTTCAGTTATATCTCCATACTTAAAGTTTGTCATCGCAATAGTTTTTACTGGTAAATCATTATTTCACTTTTCCCAGGCATCACACTTATCACAACAATCCCAGTTCAGACCTTTAACCAATTTCTCATAATGGCTTCACCCATTGGTGTTAAAATACTTTCCGGGTGAAACTGTACACCCTGCACATCATAGGATCTGTGCTGCAGTCCCATGATATAATTATTTTCATCGGTAGCTGTTATTTCAAGCTCTTCCGGGAAGTCTTTATTATCGACGATCCAGCTATGATACCTGCCCACTTCGATCGTTTCAGGCAACCCATCAAACAAAGGACTTATAGACTGCAAAGCACAGCTGGTGGCTACGCCGTGATACACGGAAGTCAAATTCACCAATGTACCTCCAAAAGCCTGCCCGATCGCCTGGTGCCCTAAACACACTCCCAATATACTTTTGGAAGAAGCGTATTCCTTAATAAGTGGTAATAATAAACCAGCTTCTTCCGGTATGCCCGGCCCGGGCGACAAAATTATTTTATCATACTCCTTTACTTTTTCCAAAGGGATCTTGTCATTTCGATACACTTCCACTTTATCCCGCGTAATCTTTTCAACCAGGTGTACCAGGTTATAGGTAAAGGAATCGTAATTATCGAATACTAAAATTTTCATGACTTGTTTATAATTTAAGGACGTTGAATAGTTTAATAGTTGACTGGTAAGCTCCCTTACCAACTTTTCAACCTATCGACTTTTCAACATATCAGCCTATCAACTATTCAACTTTTCAACCTATCAACCTATCAACCTTTCAACCTTTCAACCTTTCAACAAATTAACCTATCTGCTCCGCGAACTCAATCGCTTTCTTCAACGCGCCTAATTTATTATTCACTTCCTGTAATTCACTTTCTGGTTTACTGGCTGCCACTACTCCCGCGCCAGCCTGGTAAACAAGGGTATTGTTCCTGCTTAAAAATGTGCGAATCATTATGGCGTGATTACAACTTCCATCAAAACCAATAAAACCAATGGCGCCCCCATAGTAACTCCGGGGTGATGATTCAAACGTATTAATCAGCTGCATCGCTTTTATTTTAGGAGCCCCGCTAAGGGTACCAGCCGGAAAAGTTTTTGCCATCAAGTCAAATGGATTACTGCCGGGCTTTACTCTTCCAATTACTTCACTAACCAAATGAATAACGTGACTGTAATACTGCACCTGCCGGTAGTGCGCTACCTGCACTTCTTCGCAAACCCGGCTGAGATCGTTCCTGGCCAGGTCAACCAACATCACATGCTCCGCGTTTTCTTTAGCGTCTTTCAGTAATCGTTCTGCTTCCCGTTGATCAATTTCATCATCACCGCTTCTTTTAAAAGTGCCCGCGATGGGATGCACTACCGCTTTTCCATTATTAATAATTATCTGGCTCTCGGGCGATGACCCCATTAATTTATAATCGCCATAATCAAAGAAAAATAAATAAGGGGAAGGGTTGATACTGCGCAAGGCACGATATACATTGAATTCATCGCCGGTAAAGGATTGCTGAAACCGGCGACTTAATACAATCTGGAACACATCTCCGCGCAGACAACTTGCAATGCCCTTTCTTACCATCTCCATGTATTCTTCGTTGGTACTGCCGGAACTCTCTATGCCTTTTATCCTGAACGGGAATACGGGTACGTCTTTACTTTGGATCAAACTTTCAACCACCTGCAATTCACTTTCAATGCCTGCCATCTTATTTTCGCAAATGAATAATTCGTCTTTATGATGATTGATAGCGATGACATATTGATACAGCCGGTAACGCATGAGAGGAATGGCAGAAATTCGGGAGACGGAATCTGGTACCCTGGAGCGGTGATTGTCCACAGATGCGTTGGCATTAATGGAGGTCTGAAGTTGAATAGTATCAAAAAACTGAACGGCATCATACGTGGTATATCCGTATAATCCCTGCGCAAACTTAGCTTCTTTGCAATCGCCGGTTACTTCAAATCGTTTCAGGAAATCAAACAGTAATTGTGGTACCGTGCTTCCTTTGCCTAAGTCAATACGTTCTGGTTTTTGAGCAGGTAGTTTAAATTCTACCCGGCTAACCGAGGTGATTTCCATACCGGCAATAGCATTGATACCAATAAACGACCAGCTATTTTCCGCTGCATGATGATCGGTGCTCTCGAGTAATATGGTGTCCCGAAAACGATCACGCAGCCGCAGGTAAATTCCGACGGGCGTAAACACATCCGCGAGTAACTTTTTACATGTTGTATTGATAGCAATTTTCTTCATGTCAAGTCTTCTTTTTTAATTCATTCTTCCTTTTTAATTCGTATTTTTTAATTTTTTCAGGGATCCGGTCGTACAAAACAAAAGCCCCGAAACAGTTCGGGGCTTTCTGAATACTTTATAACTAAAGTAATGACATTACAGAACCCCGGAAGAGTTTGTATGCCACCACCACTGATTTATTTGAAATTGTTTATTCATTGCAGTGCAAATATGAGGCAGAAAGTTTATTTGAACAAATTTATTATGGCGAATAGTGAATAGTGAATAGTGAATAAAGCACAACAATCCAATAGTCTTGTGTTAATTTGATTGTCTCATCCAGGTGGCTTGCCAGGTAATAACATCCGACTCTAACCAATTAACCACCGTCTCACGACTCATGACTCATGACTCACGACTCCCGCCTATTAACTCCCGATTCCTAACCTCCGACTCATCATTTAACACCCGCTCTTTTTTTTAATTCAGCAATGGGCAAATCAATCTGCCTGCCCATCAGTTTCCCATTTCGATAAGTAATTACTTTGAGATGCAATGCGTCTTTGGGTATAGTAAGCGGACCGGTGTATTTGGGATAAAAATTATCGGGATGTGTTTCGTCAAAACTATAATATATATCAAGTCCATCTATCTCCCCTTTCATTTCTATAATAATTTCAGTCCCCTCTCCCTTTTTAGCTGTAATTATTGGATCGTAGATGGTACGGGCATATTTTGTTTGGGCCATATCAAGTCGTTCAAACTGTTTTTCAACTCTTGAAATAAAGTCGGGCCAGTTCTTTTTTTCCTTAGGGCTCCAAACCGATTCGGCAATGGCAAATCCTCTTGGCCACATCATGTATTGCGCACTGCGAATGCCCGGCAATTGTTCGGTCCAAAGATTTGCCTGACCTCCCAAAATCATTTTAGGATCCACTCCGGCAGGTACGGGATCAAACTGGTAGGTTTTGTTTAACCGAAGGCTGGCATAGATCGGTGGTTCCATATAAGCATCTCCCTGGTTATAATCCAGGTAAGCATAGGTGGTGGGTGACATGACCACTTTATGATTTTGTTTGGCCGCTTCAATCCCACCCTTTTCGCCCCGCCAACTCATAACGGCCGCGTTGGGTGGTAATCCCCCCTCAAGTATTTCATCCCAACCCATTAATTTTTTTCCTTTCGATTCAATAATTTTTTCTACCCGCTTCACAAAATAACTCTGCACTTCATCGAGGTTCTTTAATTTCTCTTTATTCATTAATGCTTTTACTGCATCACTTTTTTCCCAGAAGTTCCGGGCCGTTTCATCTCCTCCCATATGGATATACTCAAAGGGAAAAAGCGGTGCAACCTCCGTAAATACTTTTTCTAAAAAATCATACACTTTTTCATTGGCCGGACAAAGGGTATTATCGATTAATCCATAAAAATGTCCTCCTCCCGAGGGCCATTCCATAAACTTTTCTCCGGAGTTTACCCTATAGGTACCGGGCGTGCAGGAAAGTTCAGGATAGGAAGCCAATGCCGCGAGGCTGTGACCCGGTACATCAATTTCGGGCATGACATTAACAAAGCGATCGCGGGCATATTGAACAATCTCCCGGATATCTTCCTGCGTATAAAAACCACCGTAGCTGCGGGGTTCATCTGCTGCGGGGGAAGTCATCTGGCTCATTCTTCCTACACGCGGGGCCCGCCAGGCTCCTACTTCAGTTAATTGGGGAAGACTTTTTATTTCGATTCGCCAGCCCTGGTCGTCGGTTAAATGCCAGTGCAGCATATTGAATTTGTATTTCACCATATCATCAATAAACCGTATTACATCTTTCTTGCTGTAAAAATGCCGCGAAACATCGAGCATCAATCCACGCCAGGCAAAACGCGGGTAGTCGGTAATTTTACAACCGGGCAATATCCAATATCCCTTTTTTATCGCTTCGTTACTTTCTATTTCTTTTGGAAAAAGCTGTAATAATGATTGAACCCCGTAAAATAGTCCGGCCGGTTTATTAGCTCGTAGAATAACCAGGCTGGAAGCTACTTCCAGCGTGTATCCTTCACTTCCCAAAACAGCCTCTTCTTTCCGGTTCAGGGAAATGGCAAAAATTGTTCCCCTGGAATCTTTGGCATCTCCCGAAAGCTGAACCCGAACAGGGTAACCGCTGGCCCGGAGTAATTGCTGGGCAAAGTAGCGGGCCACCATTTGTACCTCCGGGGTTTTATCAGGAACTTCAATAACGCTGTAACTATTAAACTCAAAATTCCCTCCCTTTCTTTCCAGGGATACGGGTAGCGGAATAATGGAAATTTCGCCCGCCTGCTGGGCATATATTCCGATAGGGATAACAGACAGTAACAGATAGATCAAGCGTTTTTTCATATATTCATATTTCAATGATGGTAGCCGTTAAAATTAAGTAATTTAAGCACCCTTTTGACGCATATGGGTGCCTATAATTTTTTGATGGCTGAATGCCCGGCAAAGCTATCTTTGTAACATATATAAAAACAATCAACGAATGAAAAGATTCCTTGTTCCGACTGATTTTTCCGACACATCGAAAAACGCTGCTCGCTATGCCGTGCAAATGCTGGCAGGCAAGCCTGACGTAAAAATCATTTTATATTATGTATATGATGCCATGGTTGCTGGTTCAGATGGATCTCTGCTTACGGAAGATGAAATCGATCGCACGACCATTCTCGGACATGCGCTTGCGAATTTAAAACTGGAATTGGCCCCTTATGGAGATGTAGAGATGGAAGGGATAGCGGAACAAGGTACATCCCTGGTTGAAAATATTGAACGCTTTGTGCGCCATCATGGTATTGACGTGGTAATTATGGGTATAACAGGAGCCACCAAACTAGACCAGATACTGATGGGCAGTAACACATTGAAACTGGTAAACGCGGGAGTATGTCCTGTTATGATAATTCCGCCCGACGCTAGTTACCGGGATATTAAAGAAGTAGCACTGACCAGTGATTTCAAAGATGTTGAAGCAACTATTCCTTTTGCGTCCATCAAAAGATTGCTTGATCTATTTAAACCCACCCTGCATATTATTAATGTCGACAGCGACCATTATGTCGAAATTACCGAAGACTATAAGACTGAAAGAAGAAAAATGGAAAAACATTTTGGCTCTTATTCGCCCCAATTTGCTTTTATACGCCTGTATGATTTTCTGGATGCGGTGAATAATTATACTAACGATAATAAGATAGACCTGATTATTACGATTCCTAAAAAGCATTCTTTCCTGGGTAGCCTCTTTAAGACAAGCCATACTACCAAGCTGGCTTATCACAGCAGCGTACCCATTGTGGCGGTTCATGAATAGGATTATTTGCAATGATATTGACAAAAAATGCAGTGGTATATGCTGCATTTTTTTATTACATGGCATTGGAACGAAACTGGTTAACTTTAATAATTCAATTTACTTTACCCATTCAATTGCCTGCGGTGCTTAGTTTCAGCCACGAAGTGTTTTATGAGGTTGCCACTCACTTGAGTTTTTCCAAAGCGGCAGCCAGTTTGTATATCAGTCAACCTGCCATTACCAAGCATATTCAATCGCTCGAAAAACTGTATAAAATAAGTTTATTTGAACGAAAAGGCATTACGGTTTCGCTTACTACAGAAGGAAGGATATTATTAGAGTATATAATCCAGGCAAGAGAATTACAGCGACAACTGGAATTCGATATTACCCGGCAGAAAAACCTGCACCAGGCCAAAGGCTCGCTTATTTTGGGAACCAGTACTACCATTTCCCTGTATGTTATTCCGCCCGTTTTTTCCGCTTTTCATCAGCAGTACCCCAATTTCGAATTAAAATTAGTGAACCGTAATTCAGAAAATATCCTGAAAGCCCTCCTGGATCATGAAATAGATTTAGCCATCACCGAAGGAAAAAACAATATCACTTCTGTTCGTTACCAGTTTTTTTTAACCGATGAAGTAGTGGCGGTATGCAGTGCCCGGAGTGAACTCTCGAAAAGAAAAACAATTCTTCCGGATGAGCTAAAAGATATTACCGTAGCCTTACGGGAAAGAGGTTCCGGAACCCTGGCAGCGGTTTCTGAAGCCTTACAAAAATGCAGGTTGAGCATTGGCGATATCCGGAATAAGATTGTATTAGGCGGAACTGAAGCATTAAAGAATTTTTTACTCGACGACACCTGCCTCGGCTTTCTTCCGCTCCGGTCGGTAGCCAAGCAGCTAAAGAACGGGGAGTTGGTAAAACTTCATATTCCGGGACTAACCATTAACCGGGCCTTTTACTTCATGCAGCGGCGAGGGTCGGGGGCCGACCGGATCAACCAGTTATTCATTAAACTGGCGATCAGTCATTATAACCAATAGTTATAGGTCATAAGCAAACTCTATTGCATTCCTTGCGACAGCTGTGTACATTTATAGTTCCTAACCTTTCGCTATGGAAGTACTTTACAATCTTTCTTCAATTTCCCATCTTGCCTGTTCATGTTGCGGCAAGCAATATAATAGTAATGAGTTGCAGGGATACGCCTCCTGCTGCAATAAACCACTCGTAGCGAAATACAATCTGGACGAAGAATTGTCTGTCAATTTTTTTCATGAACTATTACTTACCAGGCCCTCTACTATGTGGAGGTATAAAGAAGTATTACCCGTGCTGGATGAAAAAAATATCGTGAGCCTTGGCGAAGGAATGACACCCATTTTAGAATTAGAGCGGCTCCGCAATGAGTACAATTTACCTAATCTGCTGCTCAAAGATGAGTCTAATAACCCAACAGGTTCTTTTAAAGCGCGCGGATTAAGTGTTGCCGTTTCAAAAGCAAAAGAATTTGGTGTGGAACGATGTATTATTCCAACAGCGGGTAATGCGGGGGGCGCATTAGCTGCATATTGCGCCTCCGCAGGAATAAAGGCCACGGTGGTGATGCCACGTCATACGCCCGCCTTATTTATGGAAGAATGCGAGTTGTATGGAGCGACCCTGGTTTTAGCTGATGGGTTGATAAGTGATTGCGCCAGGAAAGTAGCTGAGCTAAAAACAAAGCAGGATTATTTTGATATATCCACCCTCAAAGAACCATACCGCCTGGAAGGTAAAAAAACAATGGGTTATGAAATCGCGGAACAAATGAATTGGAAATTACCCGATGTGATTTTATACCCAACCGGAGGCGGTACCGGATTAATAGGTATGTGGAAGGCATTCCAGGAGATGCAAACCCTCGGATGGATTAATACCAAACTTCCCCGAATGATTGCGGTGCAGGCAGAAAATTGTCAGCCAATTGTACATACCTGGAAAGGCCTGCAGCCAAATGCTAAGAATTATGCAGGCAGACCGTCCCTGGCGAATGGTTTAGCCGTACCCAATCCTTTCGCAGAAGACATGATATTGGAAGTATTACGTTCCAGCTTTGGCTTTCCGGTAGCCGTAAGCGATTCATCCATGATTAAGGCGGTAAAAGAAATTGCGCGTAAAGAGGGATTACTGGTGGCGCCGGAGGGTGGTGCACTTTGGGCCGCCTTGTTACAATTACTGGAAAAAGGTATTGTCAACAGAAACGAAACGATATTACTGCTCAATACAGGATCGGGATACAAATACCTCGAGAACTTAAATTAAATAATCAGGGAATAGCGATCACTATAGCTGTATTTATTTTTTAACCTTTAGAATGCGCAGTTTTTTTTCTGCATTCAGACAACCCTTGTAAGCCTGTTCCGCCAACCCGAAGCAATAAGCAAACGTCGATCAGCAGCTTTCCATTCGCTGCATCTTTCTTATTTTGCAGCATGCAAAATCTGGATCAGCCATACTGGAACAACCGCTATATGCAACATCAAACCGGTTGGGATATCGGCTACCCTTCTACCCCTTTAAAAGAATTCATCGACCAACTCGGTAATAAATCAATATCTATTCTTATTCCAGGATGTGGCAATAGCTATGAGGCGGAATATTTATTACGAAGCGGGTTCAATAACCTTACCCTCATCGATATCGCTCCCTCACTTACCCGGGAGCTGGAAAATAAATTTCATTCCTACCTGGATAAACAGCTTACGATTATTACTGGCAATTTTTTTGAACTGAATAAACAATACGACCTGATACTGGAACAAACATTTTTCTGCGCGCTTGATCCTTCTCTCCGGCTGAAATATGTACAAAAAATGTATGAGATATTGAAGCCTGGAGGAAAATTAGTGGGCGTGTTGTTTGATAAAGCGTTTGATGGCGGACCTCCCTTTGGCGGAAGCCGGGAAGAGTACATGAAATTATTTAAAGAATATTTTTCGATAGAAACAATGGAACCATGCTACAATTCTATTCCTCCCCGGGCTGGAACAGAATTATTCATAAAAATAAAAAAAGTGGCTGCACAATAAATACAGCCACTACACAGGAAACAAACTAACTGAATTACTTTGGCAATAGCACGGAATCAATTACGTGAATGATTCCATTGCTTGCATTCAAATCAGCCACCGTTACAAATGCGGTACCCCCATTTTCGTCGGTAAGTTTTACTTTGCCATTATCAACAGAGGCCGTTAACTTCCCACCACTAACGGTAGTTACTACTGCTTTTCCGCCCCCTTTCTTAATAGCTGCTAATACTGCTTTGGCGTCTAATTTACCTGCTACCACATGGTAGGTTAGGATTTTACCTAAGGTGGCTTTGTTTTCCGGTTTCAATAAATTATCCAGTGTACCGGCCGGCAATTTGGCAAACGCCTCATTAACGGGGGCAAAAACCGTAAAGGGTCCCTTGCCTTTAAGAGTGCTCACCAGGTCGGCTGCTTTTACAGCCGCTACCAGTGTACTGTGATCTTTTGATCCAACTGCCACGTCTACTACATCAGCAGATGTTTGCGCGGTTACGGTTAAAGAAGAAAATACGGCTGTTGATACGATCAACAAGCTCATGAATGTTTTTTTCATGGTTAATGAAAATTAATTAGTGATTAATAATTATAGTTTGTAAAGAAAATAAATAATGAATTAAGAAATATGCTTCGCTGCTTTACCAAAATATATACTGAGCATATTAAACGGGCTAAAGAATGAAAGGTTCTTAGTAAACAATTATTTAACAAAAAAAAGTAACCCGGCTATAATAACCGGGTTCCTTTATGAACTTTTGATGAATATTTTATACCAAAGGCTCCTGCTGGCTTAAACAATGAAAACTTCCCAGTCCCCAGATGATATCCGTTGAATCTATCCCCGCTACTTTCCTGTTGGGGAAACAGTGTTGAATAATCTGCAAGGCCTTATCATCTTTATTGCTCCGGAAGGTTGGAACAATAACCGACTGGTTAGCGATATAAAAATTGGCATAGGCACAGGGCAGGCGCTGATCCTGGAAATAAACTGCCTCGGGCATAGGCAATTCGACAATATTCAGCTGTTTGCCATTCAGCAAACGCATTTGATTTAATTGTTTCAGGTTATGCTGTAATAAGGAATAGTTTTCATCTTTAGTATCCTCTTCCACCACCGCAATAACCGTATCCTCATTTACGAAGCGAACCGTATCATCAATATGACCATCGGTATCATCGCCCACGATGCCTTCATCTACCCACAACACCTGCTCCACTCCGTAATAGTTTTGTAAGTATTCTTCAATCTGTTGCTGATTGAGATGCGGATTCCGGTTAGGATTCAATAAACAGGCGGTAGAAGTTATTACCGTTCCCTTTCCATTAAACTCAACAGAACCTCCTTCCATAATAATACCCGGATAATATACCGGCAAATTAAATTGTTTGGCGATAAGGGTTGGAACAATATCATCCAGGTCATGCGGTGGATATTTTCCACCCCAGGCATTATAGTCCCAGTCAACGATCACTTTCTTTTGTTCCGCCTTTGGGTTTATGAGAAAAGCCGGACCATGATCTCGGCACCAGGCGTCGTTTGTAGGATGAAAGTAGAATTCTATTTTACTACTATCCACTCCGGACATCTGCAACTGTTGAATAGCAAATGCCTTCATGGCTTCGTTATTCACATTAATACATACCCGTTCGCCTTTTGATAGTTCTTTTACAAACTGGCAATAGGAAGGATAGATCGAATGAATCTTTCCCGGCCACGATTCTTCCTTGTGTGGCCAGCTCAGCCAGGTAGCAACATGCGGAGCAAATTCGGCTGGGAAATAATACCCGAGTTGTTTTGGTGTTGATAAGTCGGGAAGTCCGGTAGTCCGGGGGTCCGAAAGAGGGTACTCCTTAAAATGATCTTTACTCAAAGGCCTAAATTTTATTTTAATGAATTTCTTAATGCATTAATCATTACCAATAATTCCTCACACAGGAAATAAATTTTGTCGAAATCTATATCATCTATGTATCCCCTGTTTCTCGTAATATAGATACATCCAACTACTTCTATGTTTGATCGGATGGCTATTCCTAAAAACCTGGAAAATTCTGCATTAGATTGCCCGGAGGATCCTTCTGCAATGTTTAATGATACTGAATCAGCCGCTCTCTTTAATTGTGAAGTCAGAATGTATAATTCATCTTTGGGAAATTTCTTTGCGAGTTGATTGATCAGGCGGGAAAGAATTAAAGATTTCTGCCAGACTATCAATCTTTCAAATTGAAATGCCATAACATGGTTATTTAAACTTGAAAAAAATAAATCTTACTTACTCATGCAATAGAAAAGAACTTCATAGACTGCTTTTTTTCTTACCCTGCAAATAACCTCCTCTGGTAAATTCAGCATAAATGTATACTTCCCGTCTTCCGGACTTTCCGACTTTCCGACTTCCGGTCTTCCCGTCTACCCGACTTCCCATCTCATTCCTCATCAATAAACCGCTTCGTTATCGGTCCGTATGAATCAATTCTGCGATCGCGCATAAATGGCCAATGTGTTCTGTAACTATCCGTTTTATCGGTATCAATTTCGTGCACAATTACTTCCTCCTTGTCGTGCGATGCCTGGTGCAAAACCGTACCAAATGGATTGGTGATGAACGATCCTCCCCAAAATTTCATGGCACCGTTTTGTTCCAACCCTACCCGGTTTACACTAACCACATGTACTCCATTGGCAACAGCATGACTCCGCTGAATGGTTTGCCAGGCATTGTACTGTTCGGTATTAGTTGCTTCATCCTGCGCGGTAGCCCAACCAATAGCGGTGGGATAAAAAAGTATTTCAGCTCCCATTAAAGAGGTTATTCTGGCCGCTTCGGGATACCATTGGTCCCAACAGATAAGCACGCCAAACGTCGCGAATTTAGTCTTGAAGATTTTATATCCCAGATCACCCGGGGTGAAGTAAAATTTTTCATAATAAGCGGGATCGTCTGGTATATGCATTTTTCGGTACTTACCTAAATAACATCCGTCAGCGTCTATTACGGCTGTTGTATTGTGATATAGACCCGCGGTTCGTTTTTCAAACAGGGAAGCTATAATTACCACTCCCAATTCTCCCGCTACTTTACTTAAAGTTGTTGTGGAGGCGCCGGGTATTGATTCGGCCAGTTTGAAATTTTCATAATCTTCCGCATCGCAGAAATAAAGAGAAGTGAATAATTCCTGGAGACAAATAATTTGTGCGCCCTGGGCGGCTGCTTCCCGTGATTTAGCTATTGCTTTTTGCAGGTTTTCCTCTTTATTTCCGGTGCAGCTCATTTGCACCAATCCCACTTTTACTTTTGGCATGTGACGAATTTGTGCGGCAAAAATAGCTGATTGAAAGGAAAGAGTCGGTTTGGGATGGGAGAAAGGGAATGGGAAAGAGAGGCGGGAGGCTGGAGGCGGGTTGTGGAATTCAGGATAGTGCCTACAAGATAAATGCTGCAGGATGAGGGATCCGGATGTGGGATTCAGGATAGTGCCCACAAGATACCTGAGGCGGGAGGCGTGATGTGAGATGCATAATGGGCGAAATGAGATAAGAGATATCGTATGCAGGAAATGGGATGCGGAATGTGGGATGAGGGATACGGGATGCGGCGACTTTAATTATAGAATTCGTTGCCGAATAAATTAATGATTGAAGATTTTTAGTCCTGCGTATGGGCTCCCGACTCAAGACTCCCGGCTCCCGACTCCAGACTCCTCCTACCTGCCCATTTGTTTCAAATACGCCACATGCGAGGCTACCGCATACCGTACGCGGGGATATTCAATATAGGTAATACCATACTCTATGCAGGCTTGCTTGATAATCTTACTGATGGCAGGATAGTGTATATGTGATATTTTGGGAAAGAGATGATGCTCGATCTGGAAATTCAATCCGCCCACCAGCCAGCTTACCAGTTTATTATTGGTTGCAAAGTTAGCCGTGGTTTTTATCTGGTGAACGGCCCATTCGTCTTCCAGTTTGTTTGTTTCTACATTAGGTACCGGGAAGGCGGTATGTTCAACGGTATGGGCCAGCTGGAATACTATACTTAATACAAAACCAGCAACGAGCGTGAATAGTAAGAAGCTGATCAACCAGGAACTGAATCCTACCATATAAATAGGTAATCCCACAAAAAGAAATAAATTGAACATCTTAAAACTCCAGAAAATCACATGATCCTTAAGAGCCATTTTCTTTAAGGTCAGCATTCCCACTTTACTCTTAAAATATTTCTGGTAGTCAAGAACGAAAATCCAGAGAATGTATAACAAAGAATACAATAACCAGAAGTAGATATGTTGATACTTGTGCAATTTATATTTTTTCTGGGTGCTGCTCATGCGCAACCAGGGTTGAATATCGATATCATCATCCAGTCCGTCAACATTAGTAAAAGCATGGTGAATAACGTTGTGCTTCATATTCCACATAAAACTGTTACCGCCCAGGATATTTAATGAAAAAGCCGCCAGCACATTTACCCATTTGTACTTACTGAAGCTACCGTGAGCCCCATCGTGCATTACATTAAAACCGATGGCCGCTATTACGCCGCCCAGCAGCACACTTTCAATTATTTGCCAAAATACAACGGGAGTAAAAAATACGAGGTGAACATAAATTACACCGAAACAAATCATTAATATGATGGCCTTGGTAAACAAGGCAGAATTACCGGTAGTTGATTTACCTTTTTCGGTAAAATAGGCACTGATCCGGCGTTTCAATTCGGTATGAAAAGAATGTGGGACATTGGAAAACTTTGGGACTGACACTGACATTGACTAGAATTATGATTTTCAATAAATAAAACGCAAAGGTAGCTTAAGTGTTGCAGGAAAAGGCAAAAAGGGGAAAGAATATGAAGGAATTAGGACTTCAGTTAAACAAACGGGAGTTAGTAAAAGGAATCATTAGTTGGAAAGTCCGAAAGTCCGGGAGAATTATAACGATATTTTGTTTTCCTTCCGGACTTTCGGACTTTCGGATTTTCGGTCTCCCGGTCTTTCACACTCTTCCTCACGTCTCAACCGACACCAACGCATCTAAATTTCGTATTCCAATTTTCTTCTCAGTTATAAATCCTTCGGCATATTTCACACCTATGCGTTTACCAAACATCCTTGCCCGTGCAATTACACTATCCAGGAAATCGGGTGTGGAAATATACGTTTGAAGTCCGCCAGTCTCTGAGTCCGAAGTATAGAACTGCGTACTGTATGCTTCAATTGATTTCATTCGTTGTTCAAAAACATCACTTATGTCGATCAGCAGGTCGGGTTCGTGATACCAATCTTGAATATAATGCAATACCTGCCTGGGACGCCAGCGAGGCTGTATTGTTCCTTTGTCATCCTTTGTTTCAATCTTAACAAGGCCCGACAAAAAACAAGCATCGGCAATTAAATGCCCTGCTCTTCCATGATCCGGGTGACGATCATTCAGAATATTTCCGATAACTATTTCCGGTTGATATTTACGAATGACAGTAATTACTTTCAATTGGTGTTCTTCATCATTCCGAAAAAAACCATCCCGCATTTTCAAATTTTCTCTTATATGCACACCAATAATCTTCGCGGCGACAGCTGCTTCCGCATAGCGGGTTTCAATGGTACCTCTCGTTCCTAATTCACCCTGGGTAAGATCCAGTATGCCAACTTTCTTCCCCCATTTTAATTCATTGATAAGCGTCCCTGAGCAACCAAGCTCCACATCGTCGGGATGAACACTTATGGCGAGTATGTCTAGTTTCATAATGCTAAATGTAAAATATTGAATCTAAAATCTAAAATATAAAAAGCGAAACAAGTAAAATCATTTGAAGTCGTAGATGAACGGAGAATACACTTTTTCATTTTACATTTTACATTTTACATTTTAAGGCCCCACTCCACCAAATCATTTACTTCCTGCGGTACGGTTTCTTTCAGGATGGGGCCTCTTTTTTCTCCGAGCCGCACCATCACGATCTGCTTTTGAGGAATCACAATAATGTATTGTCCCAATATCCCGCGTGCATAAAACACTCCTGGATGATAAGGAACCAGCCACCACTGATAGCCATAATAAGTACAAGGCTTACCATTCTCATCAGTAATGCCGCAGGGGGTAATTGATTTTTGAAAATAATCCTTCGAAATAATTTCCGCCCCTTTCCATTTGCCACTATCCAGCATCAGTTGACCAATCCGCGCGAAATCCCTGGCATTTGAATTAAAACAACAATAAGATTTTATATGCCCATTTTCTTTATCAGTACTCCATTTGGCAGGGTGCTCCGCTCCTATTGGTTGCCATAATTTTTCGGAAGCATAATCACTAAGCGATTTACCGGTTGCATTTTCAACAATTAACCCTAATAACTGGCTATCGCCCGATTTATAATCGTGATAAGTGCCAGGATCCTTAATAATTTTTACACCGGTAGCGGTTTTGTATACATCGCTTCCATAGTATAATTCGGTTGTAGTGGAAAGGGGGTTGGAATAGGATTCATCCCAATTGCTGCCACTGCTCATAGTAAGCAGGTGAATAATTTTAACTTTCGATTTATCACCTTCTTTAAATTCTGGTATATATTTTCCAACGGGGTCTTCCAGGGAGCCTATCTTTCCTTCTTTCAATGCCACGCCAATCAGCAAACTCGTAATACTTTTGGCCATTGAAAAAGATCCCGACCAGGATGAATCGCTGTACCCGTTCCAGTATTTTTCAAACAATAAAGAATCATTCCTGATAACAACCACCGCGATATTGCTGAGTGCCACCAACTCGCTTTCCAATGCTTTTGGCATATATAGTTGGTTGAAATTACCAGATACCGCCCAGGCTTGGCGTTTATTAATCGGCACCTCGTTGTTAGAAAAAATCTCGTAATCGTCTACATTGGCAAAATTGTAGGTTATTGCTTTAAACAAGTAAGTGCGGCCGGTAGCAATAGCAAAAAGTGAGAGAACCACTAATAGGAGAACTATTCCGAAAATTAGTCGCTTTAATATTTTTTTCAAGTAACTGAGTTTAAGATAGAAAATTACGAAAAAGAAAATGAAGATTAGAAGTCGGAAAGTCGGAAAGTCAGGAAGTCCGAAAGACCGAAAGACCGAAAGACGGGAAGTACAGAAAACCGGAGGAATGAGATGCAAATCGGGGTAATTCTTTCCGACTTACGGACTTCCTGACTTTCCGACTCTTCACAACATTTTTCTATTCCCCCCTTCTACCCTATTTTCGCATGCAAATAAATCTCCATCATGAATTTGCACGAATACCAGGCTAAAGAGCTGCTGAAAAAATATAATGTTCCCGTTCAGGAAGGCATTCCGGTAGATACTCCTGAAAAAGCAGAGGAAGCATATAAACAATTGAAGGTGCAAACCAATAATAGCTTTGCGGTGGTGAAAGCGCAAATCCATGCGGGGGGACGCGGTAAGGGAAAAATGCAAGGCTCCGAACAGCGGGGGGTAGCTGTTGGGAAAAGTGCGGAGGAGATCAAAACCATCGCCGGTAATATATTAGGTGGTACCCTCGTTACTATTCAAACCGGGCCTGCCGGAAAAGTAGTAAACAAAATACTGGTTGCCCAGGATGTTTATTATCCCGGACCGAACCCCATTAAAGAGTTTTATTTTTCTATCCTTCTCGACCGGACCAAGGGACAAAACGTAATCATGTACAGTACAGAAGGGGGAATGAATATAGAAGATGTGGCACATAATACCCCTGAAAAAATATTTAAGGAGTGGGTACATCCTTCGGGAGGGTTGCAGCCTTTCCAGGCAAGAAAAATAGCCTTTAATCTCGGGCTGAAAGGTGAGGCTTTTAAGAATTGCATCAAGTTTGTGACCAACCTGTACACTGCTTATGTAGGGTTAGACTGTGCCATGCTGGAAATTAACCCCATGTTTAAAACCAGTGATGAAAAGATAGTGGCGGTGGATTGTAAAATGAACCTCGATGATAATGCATTGATGCGCCACGCCGACCTGGAAGCACTTCGTGATACTACCGAAGAAGACCCAACGGAAGTGGAAGCGGCGAAGCACAACCTGAATTTCGTAAAACTCGATGGGAATGTAGGTTGTATGGTAAACGGCGCCGGGCTGGCCATGGCAACTATGGATATGATTAAGCTGAGTGGCGGGGAGCCTGCCAATTTTCTCGATGTAGGGGGTACAGCCAATGCCCAAACCGTGGAAGCGGGATTTCGTATAATACTGAAGGATCCAAAAGTTAAAGCTATCCTTATAAATATTTTCGGAGGTATTGTTCGCTGCGACCGGGTGGCGCAAGGAGTCATCGATGCGTATAATACTATAGGGAATATACCAGTACCCATCATCGTTCGGCTGCAGGGAACCAATGCCGAAGAAGCAAAAAAATTGATTGAAGAAAGCGGATTAAAGGTCCAGTCGGCCATCCTGTTAAGCGAAGCTGCCGCCCTAGTAAACAAGGCTGTAGCGTAGGTTTCAGCGTTTATACCTTTTCCAAAAAGACAAAAAACATCTTTGATTTTTCGTGTGATAACCTTTTTATATAAGGTAGCCTTGTTATTTTTTCTTCCATCATCAAAATTCTCCCCATCCCGCCATGCAACCCTATAAAATAAAAGTCCTTATTGTGCAATCAAAATAATTGGCATGGTTTTGCGTTATTTAATTGTATAAAAAAAATCATTAAAAACACCAGCAATCTGATCCGACGATGAAAAACGCCCACAAAATCTTCCTGCTCGTAACCTTTCTCAGCTATGTAATTATGTATGGAGTAATGGCCCTGATAAGCTAAGGTTCGGGATTTCATTATTCTTCCTAAAGCACAATTCAGTGCTGTTAATAATTTGCCCTATTCCCCAATAAGTTTGCAGAGTTGAAACCTCCTTTTCAATATTACTCTCCATTACAGGTAGTCGGCATTTGTCAAAATCCGGCATGATATATAAATTAATGATAATTCAGTCCTGATAATTCTTTATTCTGAATATTATTTTCAATATTTATCGTTTCAGTGTAGAATATTTTCCCCATCATGTGCACGTCTTAAACAAATGCCTGTTAGTCTGAACCCCAGTAATTAACTTTGCGCTTCCTTTTTTGAATGAAGGATTAGTAACTATTTTGGGGAATGAATACAGTCCCAAAGTCCTGCTAAATTTTCATCACATAACAACAGACTATCATACAAACTACCACAGGCATGAATCTCTTCCAGCAGCAGTCGAATGAATTTATCCCCCGGCACAACGGTACTATCGGATCCGAATCCGCCATACTGAAAACAATTGGTGTAGGCAGTATTGAAGAATTGATCAATAAGACGGTGCCCGATTCTATCCGAAATATGAATCCGCTCAATTTACCAGGGGCAATGAGTGAAACCGCGCTGTTGAAGCACCTCAAGGAAATTTCTTTAATAAATAAAGTTTACCACAACTATATCGGCCAGGGGTATTACGATACTATAACACCCGCTGTTATTCTGAGAAACGTTTTTGAAAACCCGGGTTGGTATACCCAGTACACGCCTTACCAGGCGGAGATCAGCCAGGGGCGGCTGGAAAGTTTATTGAATTATCAAACTATGGTAAGTGATCTAACCGGGTTACCCATTGCTAACGCCTCTTTGCTGGATGAGGCCACTGCCGCCGCGGAAGCCATGAATCTTTTCTTTCACCAGGTAAACAAAACGGATGAAATAAAAGCATCCAGGTTTTTTGTAGATAAAGAAGTGTTTCCGCAAACATTGGATGTGGTGATTACCCGCGCCGCGCCACTTGGTATTGAAATAATAACGGGTGATTATAAAAATACGAAGCTGGATGAAACCTTCTTTGGCGCCCTGGTTCAATATCCTAACAATGTTGGATCTATACAGGACTATCGCCAGTTTATAAAACACGTGCATGATATTGGCGGATATATAGCGATGGCTACTGATTTGCTGGCCCTGACTTTATTAACCCCGCCGGGTGAGCTAGGCGCGGATGTTGCGTTAGGATCGGCCCAACGATTTGGAGTGCCATTAGGATATGGAGGTCCGCACGCCGCGTTCTTTAGTTGTAAAGATGATTTCAAACGTTCCATTCCAGGTCGTATTATTGGTATCAGTATCGATGCGCAGGGCAATCGGGCATTACGCATGGCGCTTCAAACAAGGGAGCAGCACATTAAACGCGAAAAAGCTACTTCTAACATTTGTACTGCGCAGGCCTTGCTGGCTAATATGGCGGCGATGTATGCCGTGTATCACGGGCCAAAAGGTTTAAAGAATATTGCAACCCGTACGGCCATTCTTACGCAAACAGTGGCGGAAGCTATTGAAGCAAGAGGATTTGAGTTGGTATCCCGTGCCTTCTTCGATACGGTTGCGATAAAAGTGCCTGATATAAAACCAATCAAAGAAAAAGCGCTTCGCCTGGAAATCAATCTTCGGTATATCAATAATAATACGGTGGCTATTTCGCTGGATGAAACGACCACCCCGGAAGATTTATTCGACCTGATCAGTTGTTTCGAAAGCGAATCGGATACGGTAGCGTTTGATATTTCTGATGATGCATTGCCCGATCATATTCCCTCTTCGCTCACCCGTACCACTACTTTTTTAACGCACCCGGCCTTTAACACCCATCATAGCGAAACCCAGATGATGCGGTATATAAAGCAATTGGAGAATAAAGATCTTTCCTTGAATACATCGATGATTTCGCTCGGCAGTTGCACGATGAAGTTAAATGCGGCTACTCAAATGATGCCATTGAGCTGGGCCCATTGGAGCAAGATGCATCCATTTGCGCCGACCGATCAAACACAAGGATACCAGCAAATAATAAATGAGTTGAGTGATTATTTATGCGAGATCACCGGGTTTGACGCCTGTAGCCTGCAACCTAACAGTGGGGCACAGGGGGAATACGCGGGTCTGCTGGCTATTCGAAACTATCACCATGCCAATGGGGATACCCATCGCAATATTATTTTGATACCTATTTCGGCACATGGTACTAACCCGGCCAGCGCGGTAATGGCAGGCATGAAGGTAGTCGTGGTAAAAGCATTGGAAAACGGGTATATTGATGTGGCCGACTTTAAAGCAAAAGCCGAACAACACCGTGCGAATTTAGCCGGCGTAATGATCACCTATCCCAGTACGTATGGAATTTTCGAGGAGAGTGTAAAAGAAATTTGCGCTATTGTTCACCTGCATGGTGGGCAGGTATACATGGATGGGGCCAATATGAATGCACAGGTGGGATTAACATCACCCGGAATTATCGGTGCTGATGTTTGTCATTTGAATTTACATAAAACATTTTCGATTCCGCATGGTGGAGGGGGCCCGGGTATGGGGCCGATTTGTGTGAAGAAACATTTGGCACCATATTTATCGTCGCATGTCATAAAAAATAACGCATCAGAGGGTTCTCTCGGCTCCCGACTCCCGTCTCCTGACTCCCAACTTCTTTCCTACGGTGCAGTAAGCGCGGCTCCTTATGGCAGCGCATCAATACTATTGATCAGTTATGCATATATACGATTATTGGGTTCGGAAGGTGTGAAGACCGCTACAGAATACGCCATTATAAATGCGAACTACATGAAAACCCGGTTGGAGAAGGACTATGACATCTTGTACACCGGAAGCAACGGAACCTGCGCGCATGAGTTTATTGTAGATCTGCGACCGTTTAAGAACAGTGCAGGTATTGAAGCAGAAGATGTGGCGAAGCGGTTAATAGATTATGGATTTCATGCGCCTACCATGAGTTTCCCCGTAGCGGGAACAATTATGATTGAGCCAACGGAAAGCGAAGACAAAGCGGAACTCGATCGGTTTTGCGATGCACTGCTTTCTATTCGGGAAGAAATAAGAGCTATTGAGGAGGGCCGAATAGATAAAAAAGATAATGCATTAAAAAACGCGCCACATACCCAATCGATGGTGATTGATGACAAATGGAATTATTCTTATTCGCGCGCATCCGCTGCTTTCCCATTAGCTTATGTGCGCGCTAATAAGTTTTGGCCATCGGTAGCACGGGTAAACAATACTCATGGCGATCGAAATCTTATTTGCACCTGTGAACCGGTAGAAAGTTATATGGAGCAAGAGGCATGATAATAAAAAGGAAAAAGTTTTCTGAACAATCAGGCTTTAGGCATTTCTAAAGCCTTTTTTGTTTTTACCATGGCTGAAGCGGACCAAATCGGTTTTTAGAATTCAGTAATTATCATAATCAAAGAAAGTAAGAAATAATTTACCCCTGTACATCCTCATCGCTGCGGTAAAATATATTTTGAATCTAAAAGCAGAAAGTAACCCATCAACTAAAAACAGAACAAATTTAATCGGAGTGTATCACCCCTCTCCTTACGGAGAGGGGGAAGGGGGTGAGGTAACGCTCAGCTTTAGCCCTTGACGCCTTATTTATTGGAAACCCGGGCATGTTCCATTATCTCAATAAGTTGAACAGTACTGCCCGTTTTTCCATCAACAGTAAGTCCCTGTAATACCATAGCATACATTCCAGGCAGGTCCGAACTAAAAAAGTTAATATCCTGCTTGCCCTTCTCATTGGTTATTATATCTGGCGCCCAATACAAAAGACTTCTGTAATCGGGCATCCTGCTTTCAACCTGATCGTTGGTTTCATATAGAGGGGAAAAAAATTCTCTTTGGCGTTGCAATCCTTCATAATCCATAACGGTGGCATGCGGATCCAGTTCATATCCTTCTAAATTCCCATTGTAGGTAACCGCATTTACAATGCCAGCGAAGAACATACTACCCATATAATACATCCTGGAAATCACTTCGATTTTCCTAATCTTCAGCGGATCATACTGCATGAATTTATCAACGTCAAAAACAGGAACAGCATCCAGCAGCACCAATGGATCCATATCAAATTGCTCTTTTCGAATTTCATCCCATACGGCCAGATGAAATTTGCCCTCTTTTCTTTTTACAAAGACTTGCGCGACATACTCGCGCAATACTTCTTCCAGGGTAGTAAATCGCACATAATTGTCTAACAAATACGAAAGGTCCGCCTTAAAATAAAAGGCATTAGTATCTAAAGCGGGTACTAGAAAAATTTTGAGGTTATTGCTGTAGTACCCATTTTGAACCTCCATCCCCATATGGTGACTTTGCAATGCTCCGGCATTTATTTGCGGCAGGTAAAAATCGGGAATAGGATTTTTTGAAAATGTTTCGGCAAAAGGATTAGATACCTCCATGCTATAACCGCTGTCTTGCTGGTTATTGGTTTGAACAATTATTTCACCCTGATTATAGAAGTCCTTCATATCAAATAATACCTGACCATTGGCATCGCTCTTTGCCGGTTTGAATTGTGTGCGAATACCGGCCACAGAGAGATAGGCCCCTATTTCCTTTCCCGGCAAACCGCTACCCGTATGAGTGATTTTAGCTGAAACCAAATGACCCGCGTATTCAGGAATGAATTCAAACACGGGGTTTTTTTGCTGCTGAATATCTTCCCACTTAAATCGCCTCCATCCCTGTGTCAGCATCAGGTTATCCATGGCTTCTTCTGCTCCTGTCCCCTTGTTGATAAAATAATATCCGGGCGATTCAATGATACCTGTCAAATCCGAACGAAGCCACAAATAACTGCTTATATCCATATCCTGCAGTTCCTGAAGCGAGTCAATTTTATACACAGCCATGGATAGGTTAGCCTGCTCCGCTTTTCCATCCTGATCGGTTGCATTTATATGAATCGTTATTTTTTTTCGCAGGCCATATACCAGGCTATCGGTAGACATTGCTATCTCTAATCTTTTTTCCGGGTATTTAAAATACAATCGTTCACAAACCGGTTGCCTGTTTGCATTAAAAACGGTAAAATGCGAAATACCATCCCCTAATTTATTTTTATCGATTAAAAACTCGGCATAGCCATTCTTTATATATTCACTGGATGCTGATTTGATGGATCCCCGGGTATGTGCAAAAAGATAAATCGCTGAAGAAACTGAATTACCCGGAGCGGCATGTACCGTTATTTTAAGCTGGTTTTTATCTCCCGGTTCCAACCGCATTACATAACCATCATTATAGGCCGCCGGCAATGCCTGTATCATTGTTTTTCCATCCGGTAAAATACTAACGGCTCTATAAGAATGATTTGCTTCAGGAGTCAGCAAAAAACTTCCCATGCCAAATTTCAATGAGGCATATTTTACAATCGGTTCGTTTTTATCGTTGATTATTTCGCCTTCACATGGGATGCCTTTACCGTTTTGCCCCAGCATCCGAAAAGCGATTTTACTTTGAATGCCGTTAACAAGATTCCCTCCTTCGGGGAAAAACTGAATATCATACCTTTCTTTTTGGACAAGTGCTGTTCCCTCATTTATTTTCCGGGAATTGATGATGGTAAGTTTTTTTTCATAATAATAATCCGGGCTAAAATTTTTCATCCAGTTAGTATAGGCACGAAGGATATAATTTCCCGAGCTCAGTGAATAGGGTAAAAACATTGACCCATTGCCGCTGCCTTCTTTCATAGATACCATTGCCTTCAATACAGCGTTGTTATTTTTATCAAGCACTTCCACATATACTACTTTACTTAAGCCAAGTGGCTTATGAAAAATACCATCCACATTATATATTTTAAACCAGCAAATTTCACCCGCCAGGTAAATATCCTTATCATTTTGCAAATAAATTTTTTCCGGCAACGCACGCTGACTATACAATTTAAACTGTTCTTGCAACAGGCCAGGGAATGTGTTTTGAGCGGTAACAGGCAACGTACCAAGGGCAGTTACCATGCACAAGACAATATATATAGACTTGTACAGCACCTTGCTGTTACCCGTACCGGAAATATTTTTTGTGTACTTATTAATCATAATAATTGATCCAATTAATCAGGGCCAGAAAGATGGTTTTAGATTAGTGCCGGATAAGGTGCAATCCACACAACGGGGAGAGGCTCCCGCAAAGGTTTTTATATCAAAAGGACCCGACTGCATCACATAAGCGGGCATCAACCCGGATCCCTTAAATTTTATGCTATCACTAATATTCTCTATTTCAAATACGGTACACCCACTCTCGTATTTCCAACCCGGCACGTCATTTACACTAATAAATATTCTTTTTTTCTGAACCGGACTGATTGAAAAATAACCAATAACAATTTCGGCCGGATCGGTAACACAATGAATATTTCCTTTGATCTCGGACGGTTGCGCATCAAACACCGATCCGGTTCCCTCCGTATTCTTCTTCATTTTTTCCAGGAATTCGTACCCTTCTTTTGTCCAGCTGTATTGATTTACTTGGATGCTATATAAAACACTCAATTTCTGTGAAGCGGGGGGAATGAAGATTATCGGAAGATTAATTGCATCTTTACTGAGTTTAGCGGAAGAACCCAATAAGAGGTTGCTGGAGGAATTGTAGCCCCAGCACTTACTTATGCTCGTGTCAACACCAAACCTGACAGAATCCTTGAAGCCAACATGAACCAGCTCACCCCCGGGAATGGCTTTATAGAAATAACTCAAATAAGAAGGATAATCAGAGTGAAATTCCCAGGTCTCGGTATATTCCCATTGATAGTAGCGGGTATTGTTCAGCGGATCGTGTGTATTGATGAATAATTGCAGCCCATTATTTTCGCTTTTATAACTAATACTGTCGATGGGAGGGTTATTTTTGACTGCCTCAAAATCTGAAAGATATTCTTTCCCTTCGGTTGTTCTTATATGGAGCCTGTATTTGCGGCTAGCGTTTAAATTAAGATTAACTGCCTTATATTTTCCTGATCCATTGTCAAAAAGCCTATACGATGAATTATCGTCCCCTTCCACCAATACCTGTGCATTTGGCTCATATACGGCCCGTATACTGTCTAGTGAAGTTGTACGGCTCAGCTTGATAATCGTACTATCCGGGCCACTGTTAATTACCCCTTCTACCACGAGGTAGCCAGTTATACTAGATTTAATGGGTGATTGATATAATTCTTTACATCCCGCTGCCAGCAAAATAATTATTCCGTAATAAATCTTTTTCACGCTTTTATTTTTAGAATCGGATATTAAAATTAATATAGGGTATAGCGCTTCCAAAAATGGAAAGCTTATATCCATTGATGATGCCATTTTCGGAAACGTAATAAACAGAATAGGGATTTTTTCGTGCGGTTAAATTATATACTCCTATCGACCAGGAGTTATGTGTTTTCTGGTGAATTTTGTGATTGCCTTCCAGGTTCATAGAAAAATCGGTACGAAAATAATCTGGTATTCGGTAGGCATTTCTATCCGCATAAAGCGTGCGGGTAGAACCCCCATAAGTAAATACGCCTATCGGCAGTGTTATGGGTCGCCCGGTACTATAGGTGGCGTTCAATGAAATACTGAAACGGTGACTGAACCGGTAATTACTGATAACGGTAACATCATGCGGTCTATCATAATTCGCCGGGTAATACTTTCCATTATTAATAATTTCACCGGCAACAGGATCATCCGCTTTCAAAAATACCCGCGACCAGGTATAACTAATCCATCCATTTAATTTACCGGAAAGTTTTTTAATCAGCACCTCCACTCCATAGGCCTTCCCTTTGGAGCCCAGTACATCCGTTTCTATATGATGATTCAGTACCAGTACAGCACCGCTTTTATAATCCAGGTAATCCTTCATACGCTTATAGTAAACTTCTACGGAAGTTTCGATGGTATTTGATTTAAAATTTTTATATAGTCCTACTGAAAACTGATCACCAAATTGGGGTTTGATATTGGGGTCACTTAATTTCCATATATCGGTGGGGGCCATGGCGGCGGTATTGGAAAGCGAATGGATATATTGCCGGAGTGTATTATACCCGGCCTTAACAGAAAAACTTTCTGACAATGCATATCGTAACGATGCCCGGAATTCGGGCCCGCCATAGGTTTTTATAAATTTACCTTTTGAATAAGGGGTAGTTCCTTGTATGTTTCCTTCTGTCCTGGGTAGGCCGGGGGCGTAGGTATTTATATTTTGAGGGCCCATGGAATTAAACAGGGAATATCGTATGCCCGCCTCCAGCGACAAAGAATTGCTGATGGTAAAGCGATCACTTACATACAAAGCACTTTCTAAACCCTGTTCGGCATCCACTTCATCGGGTAATACTAATGATTTATCGCCGATGGGCTGATAGGAACCAGGATGCAGCTGGTAGTAAATAGAATTCAGCCCAAACTCAAAAGTATGTTTACTGCTGAAATAATAATTGAAATGGGCCTTGAAATAGGACTGGTTGATATCAAAGCCCAGTTTATAGGCACTCAATGGCAACTTTTCGCTTGTTATCTTATATTTATAACGATCGTACCCCCCTGTTACCATGCTATTCAGTTTATTATTGAATACATGCTTCCATTTTAAATTGATGTTCAGGTTGCCATACCCGTACAGTGTATCACTATTAAGATTAAAGCGGTCGCGGCTAATATATCCCGTAAGGTAAATAGTATTCTTTTTATTAATTTCATGGGTGATATTAAGGTTAACGTCATAAAAAGATGCCTTACTGTTCTTATATTGATCCGGCAACAGTTTCAACAGCCAGTTAGCATACGTTGTCCGCCCACCAAGAATAAAGGAAGACTTGTCTTTTATCAGTGGGCCCTCAATCTCCAGTCGGCTCGTAAGCAAACCAATACCTGCCAGCCCGGTAATATTTTTTTTGTTTCCTTCCCGGCTATTGATATTAAGCACAGAGGATAAGCGGCCGCCAAAACGGGCGGGCACACTGCTCTTATACAGTTCTACATCTTTTATAACTTCCGGGTTAAATGCCGAAAACAATCCAAAAAAATGCGAAGGATTAAAAATAGTGGCATCATTAAATAAAATAAGGTTTTGGTCCGCAGAACCACCCCGCACATTCAAACCGGTGCTCGCCTCTCCTACTGTTTTAACACCGGGCAGTGTGGTAACTACTCTAAGGACGTCGGCCTCTCCTAACACCACAGGTACCTGCTTAATGGTTCTTATTTCCATTTTTTGCACTCCCATTTGGGTACCCTTTACATTACTTATTTTTTGTCCGGAGATAGTTACGCTCTTTAAGGTCATAACGGTACTCTGTAACTCAATATTCATTTTCCCATCATTGTATATTGAAACTTGCCGCCTGGAATCTTTCATGGTAATACTCTGGATACTCAATACATGGCGGCCACGGGGAAGCGAAATGGAATAATAACCATATTGGTCTGTAGTAACCCCCTGTTTAAGTTTTTCAACAAAGAGCGAGGCGCCGGCTACCGGCTCGCCGGTTTTTGCATCGGTAACATATCCGGCCAGGGTATAAGCATTCTTTGAATTACTTACCGACTTGTCTCCAATTTCATAGAGCTTATTTTCCAGGGCTGCTTTTTGATCCCTTGTACGTTCCTCTTTATTATCATTATCAATGACGGCCTTCTCCTCTACTATATTTCTTTCCTTATTGAGGGCATTAAAAAAACCAACGGGTAATGATAAATTAAGCACCCGGCCCTTGGTAATAAAAATATGCCTGTCATTATCGATAACATAGGACAACCCGATTTTTGAGAATGCCTGGTCTAATACAATTCTCAATGGCTGTTGCTTCACTTTAATGGTAATGGTTCCACTATCAACCTGCGCGGCATTATAATAAAAGTAAACCCCCGTTTGTTTTTCCAATTGGCTGACAAATTCTTTAACAGATACCTCTTTTGCCTCTAAAGTGACCAACATGGAACTATCATTTTGCGCAAGGGAATCAGCGCAAAATATCATCCCTCCCAGAAACATCCATATTGAATTGCGAAACATCATACTATTTTATTAGTTGGTCGTAAAAGGCACTAACTTTTGCAAGCATATTATCCCTATCCTTTCTAAAATTCAGGTTATTATTTTTTATATATTGCTGGATTTCATTTTTCTGATCCTTGAACACAGCCAGCAACGACTTTTTACTTCTGATCGGGAAGTATTCATTATTTTTCTTAATGTAATAATAGTGGCTGATTTGAATAGAACGAAGCAACCCTTCACTGGAAGATACGGCCTCCTCGCTGATGGTTTTGACTTCTTTCTTCAAAACTAACACCTTGCCTGCATAGAGGAGATTATAAAATCCGGTACTGATAAGTGAACGGCTCAAACTATCCTTTTCAATCCGGATAAACTTGTTCGATAAAAAGGAAAAACCGGCAATCCGCTGGCTTATTAATTTCGTGTAGTGGAAAGAATCTTTAAGTATAATGAAGTCGCCCACTTCATCATATAATAATTGAATGTCGGGGTATAATACATTATCATATATAATAGATCCCTTGGTAAAAACATCTTTGAAGAAAAAAGGGTGTCCTCCCTCTTTAAATTTGAACGAATAAGGAACGTATTGGCTGCCGTTGTAAAGGGCAGATTGATTACCGATGGATTTATGGTATAATGCCACCGCATTATCTATTGCTCTTTGATAGAGCAGGCTGTCTTCGGAAACAGTCTGTGCCGTTAATGTTGAAGCATAAGCTAGCAGCAAAAAGAGGAATAAACCAGGTATGGCTAATTTATTTAATGGAACAGGTAGGTTAATAGCCATCAGCAACCGAGTTTAAACGAACGAATATACTTTTAATAAGTGGTTTCCCGACATTAACATAGATTATCCAACATCCTGACTCCAGACTCACGACTCACGCCCCCACCATAAATTCCTATCTTCACTAGTCCTACAATGAATACCAAAAAAATACTGATCCCTCTCCCCTTATATGGCTTTGACCCCACAGAAGTGGCCATTCCATGGAAGATTTTAACTGCAAATAATTATGAAGTTTATTTTACTACTCCCGAAGGGAAAACGGCGGCAGCCGATAAAAGAATGCTTACGGGCGAGGACCTGGGAATCTGGAAAAAACTGCTGCAGGCAAGAAAGGAGGCAACGGATGTTTACAATGAAATGGAAAAAAATGACTCGTTTAGAAATCCATTAAAATATGCAGACTCAGAAGAAAAACATTTCGATGCTTTTCTATTACCGGGTGGTCACGATAAAGCAGTAAGAGAATACCTGGAATCGAAAATACTCCAGCAAAGGGTAGTTGATTTCTTCAAAGCGAAAAAACCGGTAGCTGCCATTTGTCATGGCGTAGTGCTGGCGGCAAGAAGCATTAATCCAGAAAACAATAAATCAGTCTTATACGATTATCAAACAACGGCCTTATTAAGATCGCAGGAATTGACCGCGTATATTATGACAAGGTTATGGCTGCAGGATTATTATTTGACTTATCCTGGAAATACCGTGGAAGATGAAGTGAAAGCGGCTTTATCCAACAAAAATCAATTCAGTAGAGGGCCGGTTCCCCTATTCAGAGACGGGCTCCATCATTTAAACAGAGGATTTTTTGTACGCGATCGAAATTACCTATCTGCCCGCTGGCCGGGGGATGCGTATAATTTTTCACTGGAGTTTGTTAAGATGCTGGGGGAAAAGAAAAGCTAAGATTGTTTATTCAACGACAGCAATATCTTGCCCATTGGCATATTTAATGAACACATCTCATCGCAAGCAATCGTTCATTTATATTTTGAGCCAGGCGACTGTACTACTATCAGGCGATTGTTGCGTCGCACTCTTCAGCGACAACAATTCTATTCAATAAATTACAATCCCCGAATGTCAATGATGAAACTCCACAATTTCTAACTAAAAACAGCGGCATTTTCCCGAAAAAAGCGGCTTTCACATTTCCGTAGTCCTATTACATTAGCATATGCCGAGTTTTACCCTTAGTTACCTTCAGCATCGGGGAAAAGAATGGATCGCTATTAAAGCGGCCCCCGGCGTAACCTTTAACCGGCTGATACAAAAGCTTAGAGCCCGCTGGACAAAAACACATAAGTGCTGGTTATTACCTTTTACGAACGAGAGTTTAGATGGGTTGAAAAAAACCTTTGGAGATTTGGCGGTCCGCCAATTGGACGACCTGAAAAAAAAAGTAGATCAGCAAAAAAAACAGGTACTTACTATTACGATGGCACTACCAAAGCCGTCGACGCCCGGAAAGTCATTGCTCATTCATCCTTTATCTCCCGAGAACCAGGAAGCGTTGCGGCAGTTTTTACAAACTTTGAGTTTGAAAGCGTATAGCAACAGCACCATTCGAACTTACCGGAATGAGTTTATGCAATTATTATTCGTACTAAAAAATAAATCGGTTCGGGATCTTACGGTGGAGCAGCTAAAAAGATATTTACAGCACTGCATAGAGATAGGTAAGCTAAAAGAAAATACGATTCACAGCCGAATGAATGCGTTAAAATTTTATTTTGAGCAGGTTTTGCATCGCGATCAATTTTTTTTTGATATCCCGCGTCCAAAAAAACAGTTACAATTGCCCCGTTATTTCAACCAGGCAGAAATAGCCGCTATCATAAGAGCCGCGGGCAATATCAAGCATCGGGTGATGTTAATGCTGGCCTATAGCGCGGGGCTTCGGGTGAGCGAGGTAGTAGCAATAAAGACCCGGAACATTGACAGTAACCGGATGTGTATTTTAGTAGAGCAGGCAAAGGGTAAGAAAGATCGGATTGTAGCGTTAAGTCCGTTATTATTAATTATGCTGCGGGAATACTGGAAGGAGTACAAGCCTGATAAGGATGGTTATTTATTTGCGGGGCAATGGGCGGGACAGCCATACAGTACGCGCAGTATGCAGTTAGTGTTGGAGCGGGCGAAGGAACGGGCGGGAGTGTTGAAGCAAGGGAGCGTTCATGCACTGCGTCATAGTTTCGCGACGCACCTGTTAGATAAGGGGACGGATGTAACGATGATCATGAAGTTATTAGGGCATAACGATATAAAAACCACGTTACGGTATTTGCATGTAACCAATCGGGACATGCTGCATATTATCAGTCCACTGGATGATTTGGGTCTTGAGTTTCCGTAGGAATTATTTTAGTTTGTGGTTTGTGGCCTGCCGGCCGCAGGCAGGTTGGTGGCCCGCCTGCTAAAGGTAGATTGGTGATTTTTTCAATTCGAAATTTGCGTACAAATTCAGGGGGCAAGGCCCGATTTTTCCATTGTATGTGATTGGTATCAAATTCCAAAAAAGCCAGGAATAAATTAATACATCTCATTTTCAAAGGGATTCAGGGCAGCAGATATTAGTGATTGCAGGAGTTGTATTGACGAAACCCCGTTTCCCCCTTCAAATCTTACGTCAATATTTATATACTTGTGGTTAGCAGCCCTTTCAAAAATATTGCGCAACACACGCCCCTGTCAAAACTTTCTCATATTTTTGAGTTGTGCGTCATGCAGAAACCCTACAATAAATGAACGAGTTTAGAGAACAATGGCTTAAAGAAAGAGAACAATCTGATAAAGAATTATTTGAAAAAATTAAGAATAATTCTAAACCAGATATCTTGGACTTATGGGCATTATCGGAAAAGAGGTTTATTGAATGGAGAAAACTAAATGACTTCCCAATTCTATTAAATCACTTCGACAAAACCTTGTTGCTGTTTAAGGAATGGAAAGCTGAATATAAACTTACA
>JANMBO010000060.1:0-19269 GCA_031360425.1 Chitinophagaceae bacterium
ATTGTATGGGGAATTTAAAATTATCCGGCGTTGTTTTTATTCGCTGTTTTTCTTTGTACCTCCGCGTCTCTGAGGTTCCCAATATTTCTGATTCGGAGGCGCTGAGTAATGTTTTACCAATCGTCGTGGTTGGTGTCCATCGCCGTGGTTGGTGTCCATCACCAACCACTCCTTGTTCGCTAATAATCTGGTTGGTGCGGACACCAACCGGGGGGTAATGAGTTAAAGTATAACTTACGATGAATGAAATATCAAATAATGAAGGTTACTTATTATTGTAAAGAGGCTAAGCTTTCTTCTATCACTTTGATTTTTGTTACCGCATCGGCTTTCTTTTTTCTTTCCAGCTCAATTACTTCTGGTTTTGCATTTTGAACAAAGCGTTCATTGCTTAGTTTTTTGTCTACAGAAATAAGAAACCCTTTTTGATATTCAAGTTCTTTCAGTAATTCTTCCTTCTGACTTTTGGTATCGATCACTTTTTCTGTTTGCAGGTAGAATTTGTCTTTGCCTATTACCGCGGAAATGGCATTAGGTATGGCGTCCGTTACGAATGTTATATTATCGGTATTTACCTGCTTGCTCAAAATAAGTTGAATGTCTTTGTAGATCGTTTCATCAGTGGCCTGTATGTAAAGCCGGATAGTTTCCTTGGGTTTTAACTGTTGCTTATTACGGACATCCCGTAAACCGGTAATCACTTCTTTCAGTAATACCCCTTTTTTTAGGGTGGTTTCTTGCCCGTGGCCGGGTTGGCGCTGCTGTTTAATGGTGAGATCATCTCCGTCTTTATGTTCTCTTAACTGGTGATAGATTTCTTCCGTAACGAAAGGCATAAACGGATGCAGCAATTGAACCAGTTCTTCAAAAAAGTCAACAGTCTTTTCAAAAACTGCTGACTCTATCGGTTGCTCGAAACCTGGTTTAATCCATTCCAGGTACCAGCTACAGAAATCATCCCATATTAATGAATAGATAGTTTTCAATGCTTCACTTAACCGAAAGTCTTTATAAAGTGTTTCTAATTCTGCTTTCACCTCGTTCAATCTATTCTCAAACCAATCCACCGCGAAGTTTTCCTCCTTCGGTAAAGTTATAGAGGGCAAGCCCGACTCCGAACTATCGACTCCTGGCTCCCGCCGTACTCTCGATTCCCAAAGCTTCACCAACTTCAATGCATTCCACAATTTGTTATTGAAATTTCTTCCCTGCTCATTACTACTTTCATCCCATAGTAAATCGTTGCCGGCAGGAGAGGAGATCATAATACCAAAACGGCAGGCGTCTGCTCCATATTTATCAATCAGCTCCAGCAAGTCGGGAGAGTTTCCTAAACTCTTACTCATTTTCCTGCCCTGCTTATCGCGTACGATACCGGTAAAATAAACTTCACTGAAAGGTTTTTCCTGTTTGTATTCAAAACCGGCCATAATCATTCTGGCTACCCAAAAGAAAATGATCTCTGGTGCTGTAACCAATGTATTCGTTGGATAATAATAATTAACCTCTGGATTATTGGGATGGCTGTATCCTTTAAAAACTTCAAAAGGCCAAAGCCAGGAGGAGAACCAGGTATCGAGGCAATCTTCGTCTTGAAAGAGTTTTGGGTTTTTGGCTCGCTGCTCCTGGCTCCCGGCTTTGGGTTCCCGGCTTCTTGCTCCCGACTCATGACTAACGACTTGCTTCCGGGCTTCTTCCTCCGTTGCGGCTACATAAACATTTCCTTCTTCATCATACCACGCTGGAATTCTATGTCCCCACCATAATTGACGGCTAATGCACCAGTCTTTGATATTCTCCATCCAGTGGCGATATAAATTCTTATACTTTACCGGGTAGAATTTTATATCATCATCCACCACCGCGGATAAGGCAGGACCGGATATTTTTTTCATATCTACCCACCATTGTAAACTTAGTCGCGGTTCAACAATGGCATCCGTTCTTTCACTATATCCTACTTCGCTGGTATAATCTTCTGTCTTTAGCAGATGCCCGGTTGCTTCCAGTTCTTTTATGATTTTTTTTCTCGCTTCAAAGCGATCTTCTCCTACAAAAATTTGAGCGCTTTCGTTCAACGTTCCATCCTCATTAAAAATATCTACAATGTCAAGATTATGCTTGAGGCCCAGCTGATAATCGTTCGTATCATGCGCAGGAGTAACTTTAAGGGCGCCTGTTCCAAAATCCATAGTTACGTAATCGTCAGTAATAATAGGAATGCGCCGATTAATCAATGGCACAAAGGCAAATTTCCCGTGCAGGTGTTTATACCGTTCGTCTTTTGGATGCACACAAATGGCTGTATCTCCCATTATTGTTTCGGGTCTCACGGTAGCTATGGTGATATATCCGGCAGCCGGTAGCCTGGAGTCTGCAGCACTATCCCGCATCCCATCTCCATCAATATAATATTTTAAGAAATACAGTTTCTGCTGTGTTTCTTTTCGAATTACTTCTTCATCACTCAAGGCTGTTTTCGCTTTCACATCCCAGTTGATCATTCGTTTGCCCCGATAGATGTATCCTTTATTATAAAGATCTATGAAAACATTAATCACGGATTGATAATAATCCGGATCCATCGTAAAACTTGTCCGTTCCCAATCGAGGCTGCAGCCTAATTTCTTTAGCTGTTGTAATATGATGCCCCCGTATTTTTCTTTCCATTCCCAGGCATACTTCAGAAATTCGTCGCGGCTGAGGCTCGCTTTCTGAATACCTCTTTCGCGCAGCATCTGCACTACTTTGGCTTCCGTAGCAATGGATGCATGATCTGTTCCGGGAACCCAGCAAGCGTTCTTGCCCAGCATGCGGGCGCGACGCACTAATATATCCTGAATGGTGTTATTAAGGCAATGACCCATATGCAACACCCCGGTTACATTGGGAGGAGGGATGACAACGGTATATGGCTCCCGGTGGTCGGGCGTACTGTTGAAGTATTTTTTCTGTAACCAGTGCGTGTACCAGATTTGCTCCGATAAACGGTGCTCGAAATTTTTACTCAGTTCCATGGTGAAAAATAACATTCGTTTTCAAGCTGGCAAAAGTACTGATTACCGGGCGTGTTAAGAAAGAGAGAGTATGTAGAAATAAAAAAAGCATCTTGGTAAAAGATGCTAAATAACATTTCGCTGGCTTAGTAAGCCAGGCTTTTGTGGTTTGAATGAACGCGAACTTTTTGTGCTTAAGCGAACCAATACAGGTATGACATTAGCATTACGAAAGCAAGAAAACCGATAGCCATTAACGCAACCTTAATTGTGTCTGCTACATGAAATGAATTAGACTTCTTCATACGTACTTGTTTTAGAATGATTAGTACGATCAATTCTAGCATCCACAGGAACGAGATTAAATTGTTTTCAGTAAAAATAACAATCCGGTTGGGTAGGGGGCGATCCAAATAACGGGCCTTTTCAAAAAAATACGACCTGTTATTTGAACAAATATAATATTTGGGTTTGATCCATGCAAGTCTAATTTTTCAAGGCCTTAAAATAAAAATACTCACAGAATAATTCTTTCCGTGAGTATTAATTTATCCGATTTCAGGAAGCTTATCAATGTTGGGTGAACCAGAAAGAAAACAGCACCAATGCCGAAAAATACAGTACGGCTGCGGCGGCTAATGTTACACTTTCGCCTGTTTGTTGCAAGTTGATCTTTTGCATAGATAATGGATTTAGTGGTTTAACAATACACAGGGACGGATTGGTGGCCAACCATTGGCCAGTATTTTATAATATCTTGTAATTCAATTGCCGGACAAGCCGGAATGCCTGACAAGACTGGTTTTTCATTTGTAAATTACCTTCGGTTCTTCCTAACTTTATGCCTCATGTACGCGATCGTCGATATAGAAACTACCGGAGGTTATGCTTCTAATAACGATATAACAGAATTGGCTATTGTGTTACACGATGGACAAAAGGTTACCGGCCGGTATGAAACCCTGGTAAAACCCCTGCGCGGAATACCGCGATATATCCAGGTTCTTACCGGAATTACCCCGGCCCTGGTCCAAAATGCCCCTCCTTTCAAGGAGGTTGCCCCCCGTATAATGCAATTGCTGAAGGACAAAGTTTTTATAGCCCATAATGTAAATTTTGATTACTCTTTCTTAAAGCACCATCTTTCACAGGCGGGATTTGACCTGGTTTGCCCGAAACTCTGTACCGTCCGGCTCACCAAGAAGGTCTTTCCGGGTTTAGTATCTTATAGCCTGGGTAACCTATGCCGGCATCTTGAAATTCCAATTGAACAAAGGCACCGGGCTGGAGGTGACGCAGACGCAACCACCCGGTTATTTGATCTTCTACTGGCCAACGATGCGCTGCCACATATAGATAGTTTCATAAAACGAAGTGCTAAGGAGCAATCCCTTCCCCCTAATTTGCCGAAAGAGGAGGTGGAGCAACTCCCCTACACACCAGGGGTGTATTACTTCCATGATCAAAAAGGAAAAGTAGTATATGTAGGCAAGGCAAAGAACCTGAAATTCCGGGTACGCAGTCATTTCGCACACAATGGCAGTGGCCGGCAGCGCCAGGATTTTTTGCGCACCATTCACCATATTTCTTATAAAAGTTGCAGTACTGAGTTAATGGCTTTTATATATGAGAATATTGAGATTCGCCGCTTATGGCCGACATTCAATTATAGCCAGAAAAATTTTAACGCAACCTATGCCTTGTACCTTTTTCATGACCAGGCTGGCTATCTGCGGTTGGCCATTGATAAGAAGCGGAAAAACCTGCAGCCGGTATATACGTTTAATTTGCTATCGGAAGGAAAAGGTTTGATCAATCAATTGATTAAACAATTTCAATTGTGCCCGAAGCTTTGTTTTATTCAAACTGATAGTGAAACCTGCACAGGTATCGCCGACGAAAGCTGTAAAGGTGCCTGCGAAAAAAAAGAGAGTCCCTTAAAATACAATAAGCGGGTAAATAAAGCGATTGAATACCTCAATGATTATTTGCCGACGTTTGCCGTGCTGGATGAAGGTAATCACGAACAGGAAAAGAGTTGCATCTTAATTGAGAAAGGGCGATTTTATGGAATGGGATATGTACCTGCCGGCACCACTATACAAAATATAGAAGTATTAAAATCACAATTGGTACAATACCCGGAGAATGATTATATACGCGGACTCATATATTCTTATTTAGAAAAGAAACCAGAAAAAAAAGTGCTCATTCAACCTGCCTGAAAATAACAGTATGGTGAAAACATTCAGATGTTGCGGGACTATTATTGTTTTGTTTGGGATGATCGTGGCCTGTACCAGCGGGGAGCCGGTGAGTAACCAACAGGCAACAGAAGGAGAGGAGAAACCGGTCATAATAAACCCGGCCAACGCTATACCGGAATTCAGGAAAGAAATTCGTTCAGAAGCCATCGCTACCTATAAAGAAAAAACCGATGACCCGCTTAATGATTGGTATTTCCGGGTTTCGTTGGTTGAAACTTCCCGAACATTTCACTACCTGATGAAACTTGAGTTTGAAGAAATACGGGGTACTGATACGCTTAAGCTTCCTAATTTCGGTACCCTGCCCGGGCCGGTTATTCAAAAAGGACCCGGTAAATATTCCTGCATTATCGGTTTCCTGGATAAGGATAATAAATTTCGTGAGTATAAGAAGGTATATGTAAAGAATAATTCGCTGAAAGTTACTGCTATTAAACATTATTCGGTAGCTACCTATCAAAAAGAAGTAAGGAAAGAAGAATGAGCAATTAGTAATTGGGAATTAGGAATTAGATTCCCTGGAACGATACCTTTTGTTATAATAGCAGATAGTTTGAATTTTTATTTTTTTTAAGTTCCCTATTTTTCATCTTCAATTAATAAGAGTGGTTCCCAGGAAGTAAAAAAAATAGTATGGCAGATTATATTGGTTAATTAGTATAGCAGGCCATATAAATTTCATTATATTGAGTTCATAAAAATTATTTTCAATGGAAAGACAGCTCGGTTCCTGGCACAGCTCCTCGCTTGATAAAGAAATGCCCATTGCAGTATATGGCAATTACGGATTTGCCCTGCTGATGATACCTACGGCCGCAGCAGATTATCTCGAATATGAACGATTCCAGCTGATGGATCACCTGAGGCCATTTATTGATGCAGGGAAGGTGAAGGTGTTTTCGGTGGATAGCATTAATAATGAAAGCTGGCTGAATAATAATGTGGATCCGCGGCACAAGACTTACCGTCACCAGCAATGGAATAACTATATCCATAATGAAGTGGTTCCTTTTATCCGGACGAATACGAGCAATGAAACGCCTATCATTACCTGCGGCGCTTCATTTGGTGCATTACACAGTATGAATCTTTTTTTAAAGCGCCCTGATCTTATAAATGGTGTTATTGCTATGAGCGGAGTGTACGATCTTACCGAATATACCAAGGGCCATTATGATGAAGATGTTTATTTCAACAGTCCCCAGCATTATATGCCGAATCTTACCGATCCCGGTATTCTTGAACAGGTAAGACGAAGCAATAATATTCATATTGCAACAGGAAGCGGGTCTTACGAAGATCCCGGCAGCAGCGGACGGTTCGCCAAAATATTATATGACAAGGGAATCAATTACGAACTGGACGTATGGGGGCAGGAATGGACACACGACTGGCCCACCTGGCGCGCCATGCTGCCGCATTACTTAGGAGCGAAATTCTAATTTAGTCCGGAAGTCGGGAAGACCGTAAGTCCGTAAGAATTTCCATGATTCTGGATGATTCTTTCAGCCTTCCGGACTTTCCGACTTCCCGACTCTTAATGTGTATTTGACTCTACTATTTGAATAAACTCCTCTCTCGGAATCATACGGGCGCCTAAACTTTCGAGGTGTTCGGTATATACCTGGCAATCGACGAGTACAATGTTTTCTGTTTTTAGAAATTCCACATACTTTATAAAGGCGTATTTGCTGGCATTACTTTGTTTACTGAACATACTTTCGCCAAAAAAAATATTGCCCAATCGCACCCCATATAGTCCGCCAGCCAGTTCACCATCTTTCCATACTTCCGCACTATGGGCAAAACCAAGTTGATGCAGGTGAATGAATGCTTCTTTCACCTCATTGGTGATCCAGGTGCTTGCCTGTTCACGGCGGGCAATGGCTTTGCAGTTGCCTATTACTTCGCCGAATGCGTTATTAATGGTAAAATCAAAAGCATTATTTTTTAATAATTGCTTCATACTTTTGCTGACTTTCAATTCTCCGGGAAATAACACAAACCTCGGATCGGGGCTCCACCATAAAATATTTTCTCCTTCATACCAGGGGAATATACCACTCCGATAGGCCAATAACAGTCGTTTAGCCGAAAGATCGCCCCCTACGGCTAGCAGGCCATCCGTTTCTGCCAGGTGAACGGGAGGAAATATTAATTCTTTATCAAGGGCAAACAGGGGCATATCGGCTGAAAACTAACGGTTATTAGTAATTGTAGCTAGGATTGAAATTAAAGACTTTTCGAATGGACATATTGAAGCTTTTCTAAAGAGCAAGTAAAAAGGAAAGCGCCAACTGAGGGACTGGTAAGACTGTAATTATTATGAAACACTTACTTCAATGGTAGCTCCGATGCCGCGGTCGGTAATAGCATCGCATGGAGGTTTCAAATCGTCGTAGTTACCATATTTGACCGCATATTTTCCCTGTGTGTGAATAATAAGGGCACATTGCTCGGCTTGTTCGGCACTGTGGCCGCAAACCTCGACCAGGGTTTCAATAACCCATTCAAAAGAGTTCACCTCATCATTCCAGACAATAAGACTACAGGGTTCTTCGTGTTCGGTGAGGACATCCGTTTCCACTAACTCCCGCTGCATTGGTTTTGGTTTGTCGAATGCTTTATTCATTAATATTCTTTTTACAAAAATAGCAGATTGTTCAGGTTTATGCAATAGGCAAATTGAACAGATTAGCAGGTGGATTCTTACACAGAAAACTCTCCGGACATTAATACTTACTTAAACCCATTATTGCCGGGTACGACCAGCCGCTCACGCAGCACCTGACCAAAAACACGCATCCCAATATTTGCTTTGGTATTGAGGCAACCACCAGGGCGCATGCCTTCCAGGTATTTGCGGGCAACTATTCGGGGATAGTGCCACAGAGCAGCAATATGTTCAACCAGAACGATTACACCGAGGTGCAATACGTAATTGGATTTAATATTACCCGGCTGTGGAATTTTTAAAAACAAACTATTTGAATAACCAGTAATAAATAAGTTTCATAAAAAAGGAGAAAGAAGGCTAACCGTTTTGGCAGGTTGGCCTTCGTGTTTTACTGATACCTGCTTATATCAATTTTGACAGTCAAGATCTTTGGGCATTTATTATACATATTAGAGCAATGTCATTTACCTCGCCAACTTTTTGCATCTTTGGAAATTATTGAATCGAATGGATAATAGTTTTTTTGCCTACCTGGATCGGTTTGAATTAATGGCCTTTTTCTCCGGCTACCCATTAATTTATGCGATTATTCTTGTCATTGCCGGAAATCAGCCAGCAAAATCAGGGATAAAAAACAGGATGGCCTCGCTCTTGCCTTTTGCTTACGCCCTGGTAGCTACGCTGTATCTTGGGCTTCAACTAAGAAATTTATATCCTGATTATTCTTTTGAAAATATAAGACAGAGTTTTCAACAACCCTACCTGAAAGCCTGGGGGCTGTTGGCTATATTTTTCTGGATACCGGCCATAGCCCGAAAAAGGGTATTAAGCCTCTTACACAGTTTTGTTTTTTTCTACTTATGGGCAAAGGACCTGTTTTATCAGCAATTCCTGGCATCATCCGTCGATTACCTGATAGTAAAGAACAATATGAAAATATATACCGACAGCCTTATATTGAACCTGGGGGCTTTCGCACTTATCGTGTTACTTTTTGCACTGCTAACTTATTATAATAAAAGACATTCACGGCTTTAACTCTACCGGTGACCCCGCTGCGCCTGAGCTTTTAAGCAAATTTCAACTTCACATGTATTCCTTGCCTCAAATAGCCTTCCTGACTGATTAAGATTTTGATGTTTTGTGATTTTTATCACTTACTGTTTTGATAAAGGTCATGAGACCGTCCGATAATCAGGAATAGTTTTACATCGTAAAAAATTCAAACAATTATTCATTTTAAAATATTTTTTATGAAGCTGCTTAGTAATAAAACATTATTAATCCTCCTGGTCCTTTTTAGTTCCTTTGGGTATATAGTGAGTTGCACTCGGGATAATGAAAAAATTGTTCCCATTGTATTAACTCCCCCATTTGTTCCTACCCGCGGCACCAATGTACACTTGCCCGGAAATATGACCACTGGAAATACCAATGAATGGAAACTTGATAAAACTCACTCCAGTGTTCTGTGGAGTACCAATTATGTAGGAGCAGCCGGTCTGCTGACCGGTCGCTTTAACCAGTTTGGCATGCATGATGTTACTGACGCAAAGGCCATAAATTATGCAATAACAGGTCAACCCCTTAAGGACAGTTCCTGGGCTTTTTATGAAAACGAACCCGCTAAAACCTATTTCAGTGGATATGTACAGATCAATACTTCCAATACTGGTGAGCCCGGTCGCGATGTCGGTTGTAACGTTGCCGGTATGGGTACTGTTGCCATCGTTTCGGGAACTCAAAACCTGGCTTATCCTAATCTGGCTAAGATTCAAACCACTGAAATAAAGCCTGATCCTGCCAGTAATGGCTATATCGTAACGCTCAGCCTTACCTACCAGGGTAAATTAGCTACACCACTTACTAAAACTGGAATAGTAGGAAAGCTTACGTACGTTCCCAGAAAAAACGTACAATTCGGTACCGCTGCGGCCTACGATGTTTTTGGCTTGCAATTAAAATTCCAGTTTAACTGTCGTGATTTTGGTATTACCAGCACCAGCATTGCAGATAAAATCGATATTGAGTGCAACATGAATTTCAATAATAAATAATCACACTTAAATCAACCAATAATGAAACGGCTAATAATATATACAGGTTTGATTTTGGCATTAGGGATTGGTTTTACCGGTTGTTATAAGGATATTATAAAACCCGACCTGGCAGATGATCCGGAAGGCACTCCCAAGCAGGTTAGCTTTAAGAATGAGTTAGCGCCCCTGTTTAATACCAGCTGCACAGCGGTGGGTTGCCATGTATCAGGTGCTCATAAACCCTACTTGACCATGGATGTATCATACCAGCAAATTGTAAATGGTGGATTTGTAAATATTGTGCTCCCAAAAGAAAGTACTTTGTATAAGGAGATTTACGGAGATATGGCTGAACACATTCCTGCAAAAGCAGATAAACAAAAGGTTTATGACTGGATCAGAAATGGAGCCCCGAATAATTAAGTGATCTAAAAAAATAATAAGATGAAACTAAAAATAAATATATCAAATCGCCGGTTTACATTGCCCATATGCCTGCTGAGTTGCCTGTTATTTATTCAGGCAATAGGTCAGGCACAGGATAACCCGGTGGCAGTTCAGGAAAAAACTGTTCCGGCAAGTCCAAAACCGGTAAAAAATACTTTTCAAAGCGTTTGGATTATCGATAACCAAACCGTTATGGTGCCCGTAAAGGGAACCTTGGAAATGGATATTATGCATCGGTTCGGAGTAATTGAAAAAGGCTATGAAGATTTTTGGGGACTTTTTGCCCCCTCTAATATCAGGTTAGGCGTAAACTACGCACCGATCAATAAACTGAATATCGGCATTGGTGTTACTAGAACTACTGCCGCGGTGATAGCAGGTCAGGCACCCTCGTCGGTTACAGGTCCGGTATGGGATGCCAGTTTGAAATATTCAATAATTACCCAAACAAAAGGCGTTTACCCGGTTAGTGTTACCTATTATGGCAATGCCGCATATAATACAAGAAAGGACCCGGGAAAAGAGATCTACAGAAATTATTCAGACCGGTTATCTTATTTCAATCAATTGATTATAGCCCGGAAGCTCACCAACAAGTTTTCTGTCCAGGTAGCGCCCAGCATTTCACATCACAATTATGTTGATGGCTTTTTCAAAAAGTTAAACGATAGCACCCTGGAAGTTAACCCTAAAATGAAGTTCGATCATTTTGCCATCGCTTTTTCAGGCAGGTATAAAGTAACCAATGTTACTTCCCTGATGATTAATTATGATCAGCCACTAACAACGCATGCCACTAACAATCCCAATCCAAGCCTTTCTTTTGGGGTAGAGTTCAACACCAGCAGCCACTCCTTCCAGTTATTTGCCACCAACTTTTTTTACTTAAATCCGCAAACAAACAACTTGTATAACAGTAATTCACCCTTTAAATATACCGACGCGGAGAATAAAAGAATCGATGGAGGTAAATTCCTGATTGGATTTAATATAACCCGCCTATGGAATTATTAGTAATAGAAATAATGGATGGTGATTGATAGTAATTTAGTTAAGCGGCCCCTGGTTAATACTATCCAGGGGCTTTTTATTGGCAAACAACAGTTATTAGCGACTTTCTTTTTTTCTCTTTTTATGAAAAGAGGAAAAACATAATTTTATCAGAATACAATTGCAAAAAGGGTATGATAAGAAAAAGAATTACCAGCGAACGCCTCCTCCCTATACTGGTTAACCTGGTACTAATAATTCTTTTCTTCTCCTGTTCTGATACCGGGAAAAATAGTAAGGCAGTACAAATAATAAATACGAAGCAGGATAGCATAAAAAGGAAGCCCCCCAGCAGTTTTTCAGATACTATTGCAATTGATTTTCCGGCGGCGGTTTTTTATCGCCCCGACTCACTCCAGCTTGAAAAGATCAGGGCAGTTACTGATTCAGGTATTTTTGAGAGTGTAATGCACGACTGTTTCTACCAGATGAACTATTCACGCAATGTGTTAAAAAAGAACTGGCCGAATATTAAGATGGTGGAAGTCAGGAATGCGAGATTTCTTTTGTTTAGGTCTGCTGATGGTAACAAGGAATATGCGGACCTGGATACCAGGAATGATGCCTGTGGCATTTTTCTATTTAACGGCCGGAAAAAAGCTCAGTTAGTGGATATGACGAATTTTGATAGTGAAGCAGGGTTTTATTTTCGAGACTAAATATTTTCCTTTTATTTAACATGATTAATAAAAGTTGATTTTGGTTAAGTCGTTTCCGAATTAATATGACAAAAATCATATTTCAATTGTGCAACTATTAATGTTATTTTACACTCTTACTGGTAACTTTGATTTTAGAAAAATTAGCAATAAATTCAAACACTATTTTTAATAAAATAAGGTCATAAATTATGAAAAAGAGAATATACAAAGTCATCGCCCTTTTATCCGCGGGGACATTTCTTTTTACTTTAGTGACAGGGTTTAGTTTTTTTCAAAATAAACCCTGGCCCGTGCCGGACAATTATCAAAAAATGAAAAGTACGGTTTCTTCCAACGCAGAATCAATTGCGGAAGGTAAGACCTTATATTCCACCCATTGCAAATCCTGTCATGGGGCAAAGGGCTTGGGAGACGGATCAAAAGCAGCTCAACTAAAAACAGAACCAGGAGATTTTTCCAAAGCCGGCTTTCAAGCTCAAAGCGACGGCGCACTTTTTTATAAAACAAGTGATGGAAGAGATGATATGCCAAGCTTTAAAAAGAAAATACCGGATGCCGATGAAAGATGGAGTATCGTGAATTATATGAGAACACTTAAGAAATAATTGCAGCAAGTATTAACCCGAATGCCGGTCTGGATCCCAGATCGGCTTTTTTATTTATGGGCAGTCGCTCCTTTTTCTCAGGTGATAAAAATCATACTATTGATTGAGTAATGTACTGAAGTAATAACAAAATGCTGTCTACTTTGCTTCATCTTTTATAACCCCAATTATTGCTATGCAACATTCAATCAAGACCCCTTCCAGAAAAAAATTCATTTTATGGAGTGCCGCCATGCTTTCTTCCTTAACGGCCCTGAAGTTTCTTAGCGGATCAAAAAAGAAAAATAATGAAACAGTGAAAATGCTTACCCAGGATGGTACGCTGGTGGAGATTGATAAAAGCCTGTTATCTGTTTCAGGGAAAAAAATCAGCAATGAGGAATTACAAAATTGGGTGAAAAAATAACCCGGCAAATAAACTAGTTGTAATGGAAAATAAAAATACTTCGAGAAGAGATTTCCTGGTAACGGGCCTTCTCGCTACCGCCGCAGCCGGCTGTGGTGGCGACAAATCTCCCTTCACACCGGAAGAGCAGGTAGCCCTCTCTGGTGAAAAAGTAAAATTGCTTTCAGTAGATGGTGAGATCATAGAAGTGGATAAAGCGTTTCTGAAACCAGTACCGGATCTGCCAACAATAACCAACATGGAAGCCCGTAAGGGAATTGCAGGAAAAAAATTTGTGATGGTCATTGACCTATCCCGCTGTAAGAATTTAAAGAAATGCCAGAGTGCCTGTAACCACATGCACCATGTACACAGTGATCAGAACTGGATAAAGATATACCCGATGCAGGATGCTGATAAAACAGCCCCTTACTGGCAACCCACCACCTGCATGCATTGTGATGAACCTCCTTGCGTAAAGGTATGCCCGGTAGATGCCACGTTCAAACGCCAGGACGGCCTTGTATTAATCGATAGTGACCGTTGTATTGGCTGCCGTTTTTGTATGGCTGCCTGTCCTTATTCAACCCGGGTGTTCAACTGGGGAGATCCCGGTGTGCCGGAAGAGTTGGCGAAGAAGGACTATAACGCAGAAACCAGTATACCACAGAAAAAGGGAACCGTGGGTAAATGTGATTTCTGTGCTGATATGACCCGTATGGGCATGTTACCCCATTGCGTTTCTGCCTGCCCGAATGGAGTGTTTTTCTTTGGAGATATAAATGAAGATTCAGTTACTAACGGGCCGGAAACATTTCGCTTTAGCGACCTGGTAAAGGATAAATCGGGTTATCGCCTGATGGAGGACCTGGGAACAAAGCCAAGTGTGTATTACCTGCCCCCGGTAAACCGGAATTTTAAATTTGAAGACGGCCTTATCAAAGAAGAGCCTGCTGAAAAAAAATCTTAAACTACTACCGTGGAAAAGTTACCAAAATTTTCCCCTGAAAAAATCACCAGTGATTTACTGCCACAAAAGTTTGGCCGCAGGGGAATGATATGGACCGCCATTTTGCTGGGTATTTGCGCGATCGGCGCATTTGCCTATTTCAGGCAATTACAAAATGGACTGATAGTTACCAGCATGGGTGATTATGTTTCCTGGGGAATCTATATTTCCAACTTTGTATTCTTTGTGGCCATCAGCCTGGTAGGATCACTCATCACGGCTATTTTCAGGCTGGCCAATGTGCCCTGGCGTACACCACTTACACGAATATCCGAAATTATTGCGGTATCAGCCATCACCTTCGCCTCCCTGATCATCATTGTGGATATGGGACGTCCCGAACGCCTGCTGTACCTGTTTACACACGGTCGAATACAATCTCCTATCATGTGGGATGTGATCGTGATCGCCACTTATTTTTGTCTTAGCATGCTGCTATTGTACATTACCTTGTTGCCGGATATTAAAATGATGATCGCGGCAAAAGACAAGTTGGGAAAACCGTTTTCAAAACTTTACCGTTGGCTGGGCAGCTTCTGGAAGGGCACCGATGCACAGGAAAAGATCCGGAACAGAGCCATTACTATTATTTGTATTGTAATTATTCCCGTAGCATTCTGTATTCACACGGTTACCTCCTGGTTATTTGCCACCACATACCGCCCGGGATGGGACAGTACCAACTTCGGGGCTTATTTTGTTTCGGGAGCTTTCCTGGTGGGAGCCGGTGGGGTAGTAGTGGCCATGTATGTTTTTCGCCGGGTTTATAAACTGGAACATTACATTACAGAGCGGCACTTCGATAAAATGGGAAGAATTTTAGTGATGCTGGCATTATTGTATTTGTATTTTAATGTAAACGAATACCTGGTACCCGCTTTTAAAATGAAAAAACCGGAAGAGGAGCATCTTAACATGCTTTTTGCAGGAGAATTTGCGCCCATGTTTTGGTTTACCATTTTAATAGGAATGATCATCCCCATAATGATTGTTGTTTTTCCCAAAGGACGAAAACCCAATGCCATGTTTGTGGCGGCTGTAATGGTTGTAGTGGGCGCGTGGTTCAAACGTTATCTTATTGTAACGCCCACCATGCTGCACCCGTTCTTACCAAAATACGATGCCCCCGCAAGGTATAGTCATTATTTTCCCAGTTGGGAGGAGTGGGCCATCGCTATGGGATCACTGGCTGGAGTATTACTGGTCATTACATTTTTCGCCAGGATATTTCCCGTCGTTTCAATTTATAAAACAATAACTGACGAAAATGAAACCGAACAGCCATCATAAAATATTTTTTCTCCTGCTATTTTTTTTTGGTGCAGCCATCAATAATTCATACGCACAGGACTCCTCAGCCTCCCCGACATTATTGAGCTTGCGCTATTTCCTTGCAGAAAACAAGGTGCCTTACGTTGACGTAAATACCCGGAAGAAAGTGGGGAGAAAATTTGAGCCCGTAAAGAATATACCAGTGAATGTCTATTTCAATGAAGCAAGCTCCGCCAATTTACTCGGTAAAGTAGTTACCGGAACCAACGGAGTAGGCAGGGTAGCGTTGCCGGCTTCTTTTAAAGCAAGCTGGGATTCCATGGATGAATTTAAGTTCTTGGCTGTGTCTGATTCCACTCCTGGGGAAGAATCATTGACCAGCGACATAACAATAAAAAAAGCCGTCCTGGTTATTGATACCAGTTCCGCCGAAGGAATAAGATCGGTAACGGCTCAATTGAAAGAAAAGAAAGGAAATGAATGGGTGCCTGTGAAGGAAATTGAAATGAAGCTTGGAATAAAACGGATATTGGGCAATTTAACGGCAGGAGAAGCAGAAACATACACATCCGATTCATCCGGAACCGCCAGGGCAGAGTTCAAACGTGATTCTATACCCGGGGATGAAAAAGGGAATATAATCCTGGTCGCAAGAGTGGAAGATAATGACAGTTATGGCAACCTGGTAGTTGAAAAATCAGTGCCCTGGGGGAAAGCGGTGCGGGCTGACACTCATTTTTGGCACCGCACACTTTGGTCCACCGGTAACCGGGCGCCTGTTTGGTTGCTGTTTATGGCGCTCTCTATTATGTTGGGAGTATGGGGTGTAATATTCTATTTGATCAGGCAATTATTTAAAATAAAGAAAATGGGCAGGGAATATGACCGCAAGCTCATCACCTGAAATACGAGCGAGTTAATTATTAAGAAATGATAATTATAGGAGAAACTATTGAGCGGGATTATTTCCTAATTATCGGGAAGATAAATATCAAACCTGGCTCCTTGGTTTAATTCGCTTGTTGCGATGATTATGCCATTGTGATTCTCCACTATTTTTTTTACGATGGCAAGCCCGATGCCAGTGCCTGCATATACTTCTTTGCCATGAAGCTTTTGGAATACTTCAAAGATACGCTCGCTGAAATGAGGTTCGAAGCCGATTCCGTTATCTTTTATAGTGATATGACAATAATTTCTTTCGGGTGAAAGCAGTTCGTTATTCAATTCCCTGCCTTTTACAATGCTGCTCTTTATTATGATGTGTGATGGTTTTGAGGGTTGTGAAAATTTGAGCGCATTGCTTATGAGGTTGTATAAGAGTTGGCGAAACTGAAAAGCGATGATGTTGGCAGGGCATAGTTCAGTGGCTTCGATGGTAGCATGTTTTTCCTGGATGGTATCTTTTAGATCGGCTTTAACTTCATCTATAATTTTATTGAGATTAGTTTTTTCAAACTTGAGTTCGGTGGTCGCGATGCGGGAGAAGGCCAATAGATCATCGATGAGTTGCTGCATTCTTCCTGCTGCCAATTGCATTCGCTGAAAATTATATTTTCCGTTGTCAGAAAGGTTTTTATTTTCATTATCGAGTATGATCGAAACGAAGGTTTGTATCTTTCGAAGTGGCTCCTGCAAATCATGACTTGATATATAAGTGAAAGCCAGAAGCTCTTTGTTGGCAATGGTTAACTCGGCAGCCCGTTTTTCTTTTTCTTCGTTTTGAAAGACAAGCTCTTTGTTAGCAATAATCAATTCGGCGGCTCTTTTTTCTTTCTCTTCGTTTTGAAAAGCAAGTTCTTTATTAGCAATACCTAACTCGGCGGCCCGTTTTTCCTTCTCCTCATTTTGAAAAGCAAGTTCTGTATTCGCAATACCTAACTCGGCGGCGCGTTTTTCTTTCTCATGGTTTTGAAAGATAAGTTCAGCGTTAGCAATACCTAACTCAGCGGCGCGTTTTTCTTTCTCTTCATTCTGGTAGATAAGTTCTTTGTTAGCAATGCCTAACTCGGCGGCGCGTTTTTCTTTTTCTTCGTTTTGAAAGACAAGTTCCTTGTTAGCAATACCTAACTCGGCGGCCCGCTTTTCCTTCTCATGATTTTGAAATAGAAGTTCTTTGTTAGCAATACCTAGCTCGACTGCCCGTTTTTCTTTCTCTTCGTTTTGATAGGCAAGTTCTTTGCGGGAAATGATTAATTCGGCTACCAGTTTATCTTTCTCTATGGTTTGAAGGACAATTTCTTGCCGGGCCATGAGTAACTCGTCCTTATCCGATATATTTATTTGATCCATATGCTGCCTCGGTAAATTTGGTTTGTTAAAATTGTCCGAATTCCTCCTTCGGAAAGGTATAAATTAGTTTGAAAAAAGTGTACCTATTTCTTCCACTTAATTCTTTATGATGATTCTCTAAATAGGCAAATTGTTTTGTACCGTAATTACAAAATTATCTTCGGTCGGTTGTGAAATATTTTTTTGCTTTATAAGTATAAGCGTTTGTTGAATTATTTTTTTGAATTGTGAAAATTCTGATGGCTTGCGAATGAAATATTGTGCCCCATTTTGGTAAAGCAGCTTCACTACCTCTTGTTCAAAAGAAGTAGAGAACACCACTACAGGAAGCTGGTTCAGTTTCTTGCTGAGTTTTATTTCTGTTATGCATTCGAAGCCATTCTTTCGGGGCATATTAAGATCGAGGAAAAGGACATCAGGAAGATGTTCTGCATGCTCAAAAAGATAATTCATCATATTTTCTCCGTTGTTAATAACGGTAAGATGTGTGTCAATGGGTATTTCCTTTAATGCTTTTTCAAAGAAGAAACAGTCATCCGTATCGTCATCCGCCAGCAGGATGGTAAGAGGAGTATGTGGTGGTTCGGGTTTCATGGTTGGGGCCCTTTAGGTTTCTTTGCCTTCCTGGGTATAATTGATTAAAACACGCTGCAAAATCATCCGGATAGCTATCAGGAGTGAAGCGATAGTTAAACAAAAAGTGCCTGGTAATTTTTACGTGCACAGGGAAGAACGGCATAGTAGCTCCATAAAGAAGGGCCGGGGATGGATTTTAGAATGTTCATAATGGTAAAGATGAAAAACAAAAAACGTAGAATATTACATAATTATTAGAAAATGTTATATAATTCACTGCTTTTCGGATTTCAGCTTGTATAGGAAGCTAGTGATTGGGATAGTTTTAATGCCCCTAATGTAAATACCTTTTATTTTATCAGCCTGGGTATTTAAATTGAAAAGTATAGGCGAGACCATTCTTATTCTGCTATTATCTAAGCAACGGCATCCATACTAAAAAAACACTGCGGACAAATAATCCGCAGTGCCTTTTCACCTAGTGATGAAAATTATTAAACAATTCCGATCTATTCTTTAATGACCTTTCCGGTTAAGATTCCTCCCCGGTGTATCACCAGGATAAAATACGTTCCATTGGCCACCGAACCCAGTTCAACCAGTGCCAGGTGACGGGATGCCGGGATCACCAACTCTTTCGCAAGGATTACAAGGCCTTTGGCATCGGTCACTTTTATCATGGCCTTGCCGGGTGTTACATTACGCAGGACCGCATTAAATATTCCACCCGTTGGGTTCGGATATATTTCAAGGGCGGCTTTGGTGGATACACTTTTTTCTGCCATCGGCAGCAATGAAGGGTTCCGGTTAATGGTCACCACTGGGCAATCACCAGGTAGGCTATTGGCAGGCCCTTTGATTTCCAGTAAGCAAGTGCCGGCCGACATGCCCGTAGGTGCCGTCAGCCCTTCGGTATAGACACCGGCTGTGCTGGTCTGCTTCAGGTAATGATATGCACTATAATAAAGTGCACTAAAATGATAAAGACTTTC
>JANMBO010000062.1:0-134843 GCA_031360425.1 Chitinophagaceae bacterium
TATAGTCTTCCCTAACCGGGCTAAACACATCAATCACTTTGCAATCCGTTGCAGCTACCGCGGAGTGGGGCGTATTCGAAGGAATAACATAATACATTCCTTTGGTAAGCGAGCAGGGAATTCCGCCGATGAACATGTCTAATTGTCCATCGATGATGTAGGTGATCTGTTCATGTATATGACGGTGTAATCCTAGTACACTTCCGGCTTTAATCTCAATATAACCTAAGGTGGAAGAAGCGCCATGTGCATAATATCCCTTCAGGCCTTTAGCAATTTCTTTAGCTGGGATGTCGGTTATTTGTGGCATAACTATTTATTATGATTCAAATATAACACTGGTTATTTTACTTTTTCCTGTTATACTTTCTTAGGAGTTCCCTGGTTATTAAACCAGATTCTTTCAGGTCCTTTTCCCGCCAATGGCCATTAGAGTCTGCCGAAGGTAATAATACTGAGCATGTTTCATTTTTATCTGCAACTGACCAGGTTAACCAACTTATCTTATGCTGCTCGGACCACTCAATCCATTTTTCCCATTCTTCCATATTTATTGGACCATCGCCGGTGGCTTCCATCCCTGCTGATTCGGAAATAAATAAGGGGAGTCCTTTTCTCAAAGCATAATCGCATCGATCGCGCAACCATTGTTTATGCGTGGCCGCATAATAGTGCATGGTGTACATCAGGTTGCTGAAACCCGTAATAGGATCATCAGCTGCGAGATGTATATCCTGGTCCCAATGAGGCGAACCCACCAGGATGATATTATCCGGATCAATGGCCCGGATCGCTTTAATAATTTCCAAAGAATATTTTTTGACGGCCTGCCAGCTTTCTTTATCGGGCTCATTAAATATTTCATAAATAACATGCGGTTCCTTTCCATACGTGGAAGCCATGTCAATAAAAAAAGTTTTGGCTTCTTCTAAATTGATATTATGACTGTGCCAGTCGATGATCACATAAATCCCTTCTTTAATCGCCGCATCAACAACAGCCTTAATAGTTTCTTTTGACCAATCCGGTTTCTTTATATAACCTCTCTCAGGTTCTATCCCCATAGCTGCACGGATAACCGTACAGCCCCAGTCTTTATGTAGCCATTGTACTACACCTGCCCTATAAAAGCGTGGCCACCAGTTGTGCCAGCCAAAGCTCATACCGCGTAATACAACCGGTTTACCCTGCTCATCTTTCAATTGTGTTCCTTCTACTCTTAATTGTCCATATGATTTAATAGGTTGGGCATCCATTGTATTATGAAAACTGAAGTAAACAAAAATGGCAAGAATTATCACTTGTATTCTCAAAGGAAGGTAATTGAAGAATAAATGTACCAACTAACAAGAATATGGGAGGCCCTTTTTTCAAAATGCTGCAATGCGGAAGGAGAACTAATGGTTGCTGTTGCGCTGAATGAAAGGCGACAGGTAAGCAAGGGACAACGAATCTGCAACTGGAAAATTCGAAAGAAATAGGCGCTACCCGGAAATAATAAGAAACATATCACAATAGAAAAACCCTGCCGGCCGAAGCGGGCAGGGTCGTGATCTTTATATAGGATCTTGTCAGTGCTACTTCTCACTAATCCCGTGCCACATTTTGCTTTTCTTGCCTTCAGCACTAATTTTTTATCCGGTATCAAAAAAATTGAGTGTTTGTTAGTGTCTTCGTAAGGTAAACCTACCGTATCGCATTCAAAATTTTACCCTTTCTCTTGTGGAAGTTGAAAGGCATAATGGCAAGAGATCAATCTCCCGCCCCATATGAAATTGGCTACCTCGTACCGCAGAAGATATATTGGATGATGAGAATTGAGCGTAGAATAAATGCATTCATCCTTTTTTCCATGAGCAGATACTTTTGTATTAGGTGCTGAATACCCATTAATATTCTCTGCCTATTTTTATGGATGAATAAAGGTTCGCGTATTCCGGTGATGGAGATCCGCACCGCGGTATTGGGATGACAAATTGATTTATAGTAAAAGATTAATTTATTTAGACCGATAAACTGGCCGCGTAAGACAGGTAGGGCCGCCGCCACCTTTTACACTGATCTCTTCTCCTTTATACAAGGTTACTTTACAACCCGACTTTTCCAATGCAGCCTTTGTTTTGGGGTTACCCTCCACCATCAAACATTCGCGAGGGGCCAGGGCCAGTACATTGCAACCCATGGTTTCAAATTCTTCATCGGGTACTTCTACCAAGTGGTAACCGCGCTTCAACAATAGATTCCGGAATACAATTGGCATCAAGGGAGCGTAAACTACTGCAAGATCTGTATCAACCGGGCTTAAAATCGACATGAGATGAAAAACATCAGAAGGTCCTTTGTAATGAGGCAGCGGAACAGAAATTACCTGAACACCCAGAGGCTTCAATAACCCAATTAATTGCCCGATGCCTTCTTCATTGCTACGGTAAGTATGACCAACAGCAAGAGTATGTTCATCGAGCCAGGCCACATCACCGCCTTCGAGTGTTCCCGGTGCAGTGATAGTTCCCAACACCGTAATCCCATTCGCTTCAAATGCTTTTTTTTCAGCAAGGGGTTCATTCATTCTTGCTGCCTTGCCCATATTGCAAATGACCATTCCTTTATTGGTGGCGATGGCAGCATCACGGCAATAAATAGAATCCATATTTACCGCAGCTTCTTCGGGTAAATAAAAAATTTCTATACCAGGCTGTTTTAAAACAGATTCAAATGATTCGTACTCTGTTAATGCATTATTGAAATCGGGTTTACCCACGTAATTTAAATCCTTCCAATATTGATCAATATGGGCATCGCTTATAAAGGCCTGTTGTACATTTTTGATGAACAGTGATTTTATTTTTCCGATTTCTGAATGACAAGTGAGGTTCATATCAGTTATTTGCTGGTAGTTATTTTTGATCCTATCTATACTTTTGCAATGTCACTTGGCAATTCAGGGCTTTTTCTTCCAAAGTATCAATACATAAAAAGGCACTCCTGCCATTAATAGAATAAATCCCCAGTAAACAGTTTCCGGCCCGGAGCCGGCAACCGCCCACAATGAAAATAAAAAAGCTAAGGATGCCAATATGATGGCCTGCACCCATCCTTTTCCGGACTTCAAATATTTATTTTCTAACCTGATAATTATATACGCTGCGGAAGAAAAAAGATAAGGCACCAGTACCGTTAGGGTGGAAAGTAATATTAAAAATTTAAACTGCTCTACCAGTCCCTTTGTATAATTCATAGACATGAGTACAGAGACAAGGATACTGGAGATAATAATGCCCCGGGCCGGAACCCTCTTCTTATTTTCTATACTAAAAACAGGCGGGAATAATTTATCTTTTGCAATGGCATGAGGAATTTGTCCCTGGATCAGTATCCATCCGTTTAATGCTCCAAATGCTGCAATGGCAACTCCCCCGCTTATCCAGTAACGGGCACCGCTGCCCCAGATCATAACAGCTGCATCTGCGAGGGGAGTAACCGAATGCTGTAGTTCTTTGGCAGGTATCATACCCATAACGCTTACGCTGCTCAGAATATAAATCACCGTAGCAATCAAAGTACCCAGCATGGTGGCACGCGGTATTGTTTTTTCCGGATTGGCTACACTACTTGATGGGATGGTGGCGCACTCCAAACCAAGGAACGCGAAAAAAGTTAAGGTGGCAGTTGCCGTGATGGCGGTGAAGTCAGATGTATTGCTTGTATTGAAAGGAACAAAATTTTCGAACCGGATATAAAATAAGCCACCAATGGTAACCAGCAGCAGTGGAATTATTTTTAAAATGGTTGTGACTAATTGCATTCTTCCTGATGTCACAATACCCAGTGTATTGACCCAGGTAAGTAACCAGATGGCACTTAAACCTGTAGAAACCGCTGCGATGGCACTGGTGGCAAGCGCGGGGAAAAAAGTACTCAATGCACTCACTAAAGCTACGGCAATCGCGGCATTAGTACACCAGATCGAAATCCAGTAACCCCATGCAACAAGGAAACCGGCAAAATCCCCGAATCCTTTGCGGGAGTAAGCATAAGGCCCACCATCTGCCTGTGGCATAAGGCTGCTTAAATTACTGAAAACCTTTGCCAGTAAAAAAGCGCCAATGGCAGAAAAAAACCAGCCAAATAAACTAATGCCTCCATAAGCGGCTAAAGCCGCCGGCATTAAAAACACACCGGAACCTATCATGTTGCCAACAACAAGCGAGGTGCTTGTCCATAAACCTAATTTATTTTTTTGCGTGGAAGATTCAGTCATGTGCGCGGTAATTCTTTAAAAGGTGGTAAGATACAATTTTTGAATTATCGCGGGCAAATTGATGTATTCTTAATGACAGGTTTTGATGGCTAATAGTCATCATCCGAATCCGGATTTTATCTGGAAATATTAGTGTAATATCTTTGATTTCAAATGGTCAACTTTTGGGTAAGACTATCATTGGCAACCCTTTGTTATGCAATTGTAATATCTTTATCCAGGTATACGTCCTGTATTGCATTCATAATTTCTACTCCTTCTTTCATCGGTCGCTGAAATGCTTTGCGTCCACTGATCAAACCCATCCCTCCGGCACGCTTATTTATAACAGCCGTAGTGACTGCTTCCGCCATATCGCTGGCACCGGAAGATGCCCCACCACTATTAATTAATCCTGCACGTCCCATATAACAATTAGCTACCTGGTAACGGCAAAGATCTATCGGGTGATCAGAAGTAAGCTCGGAATAAATACGGGGATCATTTTTTCCATAAGCCGATTCTTTGCTGTTCAATGCCAGGTAACCGCCATTGTTCTCCGGCAGTTTTTGTTTGATGATATCCGCTTCAATTGTTACTCCCAAATGATTGGCTTGTCCGGTGAGGTCAGCCGATACATGAAAATCTTTTTCTTTTGTTTTGAAAGCCGGGTTTCTTAAATAACACCAAAGGATAGTGGCCATTCCCAGTTCATGCGCCATTTCAAATGCCTTGCTTACTTCCTGTAACTGTCGCGTTGATTCGTCACTGCCGAAATAAATAGTAGCGCCAACAGCAGCGGCACCCAGGTTCCAGCTTGCTTTGATAGAAGCAAACATGATCTGGTCAAACTTATTAGGGTAGGTAAGGAACTCATTATGATTGGTCTTAACAATAAAGGGAATTTTATGCGCATATTTTCTAGACAAAAATCCAAGTCCACCAAATGTGGTCGCCACTGCATTGCAACCCCCTTCCATGGCCAGCTTAATAATATTTTCCGGGTCGAAATAAATTGGATTCTTTGCGAAAGAAGCACCTGCGCTATGTTCAATACCCTGGTCAACCGGAAGAATAGAAAGATACCCGGTGTTACCCAATCGACCCGTATTATACATTAGTTGAAGGTTGCGCAGCACATTCGGATTTCGGTCGCTGTTGACCCAGATGCGATCCACAAAATCGGGACCGGGCAAGTGCAATTGTTCTTTGGAAATAGTTTTTGATTGGTGGTCCAATAGAAACCCGGCTTTATCGCCGAGGAGTTCAGTAATTTTTTTTGATGCCATAACAGTTCATTATTTAGGAAATGTGATTTAAAAGACAGGGTAGGTGTAGGGAGGCTGGATACTGGAGACTTAATACGGGCCTGCCCATCGAAGCTTTGGCGTAGGTGGGATACGGGATGCAGGAAACTGGATACGGGATACGAGATAAGGTATACTTGAAACTGAACACTTGGCATTAATTGTTTCCAAGTTTTGAGTGAATTTACGAAAATCAGCGATTATCCAGCATCGAGGATCTAAAATCTGGCAACCTGCATCCCGCACCATACTTCCTCACCCCCTGTCATTTTTATAGTCCTCTATTTCTTTTACAAACTGAATAGCCTTGGTAACGGAAGTCCACTCGGGGCTATTGAACAGAATCTTAAACCACTTTTTATTGGCATTTTTATGATTGATATTGCGATACAGCCAAAAAGAAAAAAAAGCAAAAAGCAAAACGATGGGGAATGAAATCAGCCAGAATTTTAAATCTCCACTCGTTACCATTTGCGGGGTAAACCACCAGGTGGTATAAAAAGGCATTTGTAAAAAAAGGATGCGTACAATTTGTAAGGTGGAAGTTTGCAGTTTCGCCGCTTTCTGCTGTACATCCACTACACTTTCGCTGTTATCGATTTGCCGGATCCATATTACATGTTTTATATACACTATTATGGCAACTACATTGAACAGAGCAATCATTCCGGCTGAGATTACAAAAAATATTTTAGAGAAGGATAATGAATGGTAAATAAGAAAAGCAAGGAATGCCACCCATATAATTCCGGCCAAAATTACCCAGGTTTTAAACCGTGCCAGGGAATTGAGTTTTGATTTTGCTTTTTGTGTTTGAATTCCCTCAAATGATTTGAAGTTTAGCGCCCAGGATTGAAGATTCAAAACTCTGGCTTCTTCGAGTTTCTGGTCGTATGCTTTCCAGATATTTTGTAATTCCATATCGTCCATTTTTTAATGATTGATTGTTGAAAAATGTTGTTTTAGTTTTTCCTTTACGCGGCCGATCTTGGTGGCCACATTCGTTTCGGTAATTCCAAGAATATCCGCGATTTCGGAATAGGATTTTGATTCGAGGTACAGGAACATTAAGGCTTTGTCCAATGCTTTTAATTCATTGATGAAATCCTGCAGCTGCCTAATACGTTCTTCCATATCTCCTGATCTATCTGTTTTGTCTTCCATATCCGGAGGATTACCTGGATAAGCAATTACGGCGTCCGATTTTTTCTCTTTCCGGTAAAAAGAAATAGCAGTATTCAGGGCAATCCGGTACATCCAGGTGGAAAATTTATATCCCGGATCAAAACTTTTCCCCGATTTCCATAATTGATATATTATTTCCTGCGCCAGGTCCTCCCGGTCATTCTTATCTCGACAATACGAGTTGCATATTTTGAAGATTATTCCTTTATTTTCTTCTATTAGTCTTAAGAATGATTCCTGGTCTGTTAGCTGAGTCATCGGGGCTGAATAAGTTACTTCATATTATTATTCGCAGCGGGGTAAGGAAAATCACAGGGTTGGTCACTATTTTTTATCTTTTTGCCCTTTATCTCGTTCCGAGAATAGATAATATTCTAAATCGTCCACTGATCGTGGATGATAGCAACCAGGTAATAGTTGTCTCCTTCCTTCTTAAATACCAGCCGGATACTGCGCCAGTCCATTCCCTCATATTTTTTATCAAATCCTGAAAAATGACTTTCGGTGAATGGAAGGCCCGGGTATATGCTTTCCAGGTTGTTGAGAGAATTTCCCAATCCGATCATTTTGTTAGTGGCCAGTTTTTCCGGGTTTACAAAATCAACATCGTACACAAACTCTTTGAAATAACCTTCAAGGGTCAATAGGATGGTTTCGCCACTTCCGTCATAACTTCCCCAGTTTAGTTTCTGCTTTTTGTTATTTACCAGGGATAAAAATTTTTCTCTTGTTAGCTGAATTGCTTTGGAAGTATCTATATACCCATAAGGTGATAACCGAATGCCGATAACGGGATGTATAATTTCATCTAATTGTATATAGTTCTTGTTTTTTATAGCGGTTAATACCTTTTTGGTTAAAACAATAAGGATTGAATCATTGGGTACGGATGGTTCTTGTTTAGGAATACTGATACTATCCGTTGGCAGACTATCTGTTTTTACTTCTTCCTGCTTCGCGTTGTCTATGCAGGAAGCCACCAATACTACCAGGGCTGCAACAAACAAACTGTACTTCAAATATTTTATCATAAAATGCTGATGCGTTGAATTATTATGCTATTTCCGTTAAGTGGAATGAATTCGTAATAAAATTTTTCAAAATTCAATCACGGTAACACCTGTTCCCCGGAAAGAATTCATGTTCATTAATTCGTAGAGGCCTTCCTGCAAAGAAACGATCTTGCCCAATAATTTCTGCGGTTGAATTTTGCCGGATACAATCATATCCATCATAGCCGGGTATTGATGAGCCTGCATTCCATGACTGCCGATAATTTCCAGTTCGTTCGAAATAACGGCCGACATAGGTATTGGGGGATTGGCTTCTGCTCCGGCCAGTAATCCCAATTGAATATGCTTTCCTTGTTTGCGAAGGGAAAGGATAGAATTGCGGCAGGTTTCATGGCTCCCTAATGCATCTATGGATATCTGTACTCCACCTTTCGCGAGGTCTTTAATAGCGGCTGGTATATTTTCCGTATGCTTTGCATTTATGGTATAAACGGCCCCTAAGTTCTTTGCAAATATTAATTTTTCATCATCGATATCTATCGCAATGGCATTTGCTCCGAATGCATGAGCAATCATTATTGCTGATAATCCTACCCCACCACATCCATGCACCGCAACCCAATCTCCGGCTTTTACATTTCCTCTTGCAGTTACGCCTCTCCAGGCAGTAATAAACCTGCATCCTAATAATGCGGCCGTGGTAAACGATACTGAATCGGGTAACCTCACCAAATTATGATCCGCATACCGGATTTTAACCAGTTCCGCAAATGACCCCCAACCGGTGAAGCCGGGTTGAAAATAATGATCACATATCTGTTCCTGTCCCTTATTACACTGTTCACAATTTCCGCATCCCACACAAAAAGGAACGGTAACCCGATTGCCCTTTTTCCATTTCTTAATATCGGAACCCGTTTCTGCAATTATGCCCGCTAATTCATGGCCGGGTACCTGTGGCAAATGAATATCGGAATCATGGCCCTGCCAGCCATGCCAGTCGCTGCGGCAGATACCGGTGGCCATTACTTTAATCACTACTTCATCGGGCCCCGCAACAGGATCGGGAAGCGTTTGAATAGTAATGGTTGATTTAAATTGTTCGTAACAGGCAGCGAACATGGGAAGAATATATTATGTACAGGATTTAAGTTACCGAAATTATTTCGATGATACTTTTTACCAAACTCATATCTTAACAAGTTTAGTAAAGCTTTCTCTCAGCACCTTTGCGGTTCACCATATTTTTACCGCGGAGGCAGAGAATAGAATACCATTAAATGAAAATGCAATAAAAAATATCCAAATTCCACGTTCAATCCCAGTAGAATCAACTCTTGACTATTTCAAAGTATTCTTACAGAACATAGCTGACGGAATTGGGTTATTAACCTCAATCGAATTTACCGGCTTGCAGTGGGCGCGGGGCCATGATCGAAGCTCAATATCCGTGTCATCTTCCAAACATTATCTTTTAATATCCACAGCTGAGTAAATTTTGCCAGGCCTTCGCGCTTCTCCGGTTTGCCTTTTTCTGTTACATAGAAATAATGATCTCCTGAAATAATAGCTCCATATATGATATTCGATTTTTTCATCGGGTATACGTGGACTGTTCCCGGAACCGCTTCCCTGCGTACCCGTATATTTTCATTGCTGCATAAGTTATTCTTGATACTTGCTACCAAATTCTCTATACCGAGGGTAATGCCGCCTTTGTCGTGGTAAAATTCAACATCATTGGAAATGTATTTCCCTGTCTCTGCCGTATTACAAGTATTGTAGGTATTCCAGAACATACTGTCCAAATGCAGGATGGTATTGGTTAATTGTTCATCGGTCGTTTGGGCTTGTAATGACTGGCAAATTGAGCCGAACAATAATCCCGTTGTCAATGCAGTAATAAATTTGATCTTTCCCATAGTGTTTTTTTGTTTTTACTTTAATTAATAAGGCTTCAATAAAAGTCAGTTTGCCTTGTGACATAAAGGCCTGCTGGTAAATGGGGAGAAGTTGGAAGGAACAGATGCAATTTAAGTGGGAATATCTAAAAAGTGCAATACTTTAAATCAAAAAAATCTTTTTTAGGATGAATGGTTGCCGATTTTTGTAACATGGTCTGACTTTCGCCGTCTGACCATGTTACAGTAGGAAAAAGACCTCAGGTTGATTCGATTTTTATCCGGAAAACGGATTCCGCTTTTTGGCGAGATAGTGCATTACAGGATTAAAAGAAATTTCCGGGGATAAAAATAGGCATTTTTCTATTTGGCTTCCAATAGAAGAGTTTATTCTTAATTAAATCATACTGTAGAAAGTTATATTATTTAAATGGAGAATTGATTGTTCATTTTCAATTCTTATACCCCATTGATAATCCCACGTCCCCGGTAACATTTAAGGCAACAGAAGCGGTATCATTAAATTTGTTGGCAATAATCAATGCCGTGTTTTTGTCTACTTTAATCATGATTGATTGGTTGGGTTTAACATTTTGAGAGGAATGTTTTCCTCCATTAATGGGGGCATGGTACACCTCGACATCATTTTTAGAAACATTTTTTAGTTTCACCTTAAAGGAGCCGTGTTTGTTGTTTCCTAAAATAAAACTGTCGTTTGGCTGGATAGAAGTGTTAGAATGCAGCGTAGAGCAGGAGGCGGTAAATACTACGAGGGCCAGGACAATAAGAAACTGTTTCATAATTTTTTAATTTTTAACCGAATCAATGACTGTTTCGGGGTAAATAATGAAGCGAATTTCAGGCAATGCCAGGCAGCAGTCGCTTCAATAAATAAGTTGAGACCTCAAATGTTGGTATCAACTTATAACGAAAAGTTGCAAATCCATGGGATGTGCTACAATAGCAGCAATTAGAGAATGTATCTTCTTCAATACAGACGGTAACGTGAAGCCCGATGACCTTGCTTTATAGGGGCAGGAAGGGAATAATGCCCCCAGGCACTTATATCCCTACGCAAAAAGATCACTGCTTAGATATCTATCGCCGCGGTCGCAGGCAATAAATACAATAACTCCTTTATCTATTTCTTTTGCCAGCTTAATAGCCGCAGAGGCAGCGCCTCCGCTACTCATCCCGGCGAATATGCCTTCCACTTTCGCTAATTGTCTGGCCATTAAAGTGGCTTCCTGTTGTGATACATCGATCACCCGATCCACTCTTTCCGGCTCAAAAATTTTCGGTAAGTATTCTTTGGGCCAGCGACGAATACCGGGTATAGAAGACTCTTCGGTGGGTTGACAACCTACTATTTGTATTGCGGGATTTATTTCTTTAAAGAATCTAGAACATCCCATAATGGTTCCGGTGGTTCCCATCGAACTTACAAAATGGGTTATGGAATGATTGGTATCTTTCCATATTTCCGGCGCTGTTGTTTTATAGTGGGCTTTATAATTATCGGGATTAGCGAACTGGTTTAAAATAAATGCTTCACCGCGGGCTGCTTTTGCATCGGCGTAATCACGACAAGCCTCAATCGAATCTAATAAAGTGACATTGGCGCCGAACGCCTCCATGGTCAATGTACGTTCACGGGTGGAAGTGGAAGGCATTACGAGTTCTATTTCCAGATCATATAAACAGGCAATCATGGCGAGAGCAATTCCGGTATTTCCACTAGTAGCTTCTACCAATTTATCCCCGGGTTTAATATCGCCTCTTTCCAATGCAGTTCTTATCATATTCAGCGCCGGTCGGTCTTTCACACTTCCCCCTGGATTGTTCCCTTCCAATTTAGCATAGATGGTTACGTTAGGATTAGGGTTTAATTTTCTAAGCTCTGCCATTGGCGTATTTCCTACTAAATCGATAATGCTTGCCATTATTAATATTTGATTTGTTCTACCACTTCAATATCGGGCCGGTGATAAACGGTGGAGTAGGGGGGAATACTTTTTGTGATCCAAACATTGCCTCCAATGATGCTGTGATGGCCAATGATGGTTTCTCCACCCAGGATTGTTGCTCCGGAATAAATGACAACATGATCTTCTACGCTAGGATGTCGCTTTGTGTAAGCCATGCTTTTGTCGACACTCAATGCACCAAGCGTTACTCCCTGGTAGAGCTTGACATGATCTCCGATATTACTGGATTCACCAATAACGATACCCGTACCATGATCAATGCAAAAATGTTCGCCAATTTCAGCAGCCGGGTGAATATCGATGCCGGTAACGGAATGGCCCCATTCAGTAATGATCCTTGGCAACAACGCTGTTCCCAGGTCTAGCAGGGCATGTGCAATGCGGTAAAAACAAATGGCGAAAAAACCTGGATAGGCCCTGATCACTTCAAATCTTGTATGTGCGGCAGGATCACCCTGCAATATCGCTTCGATATCGGTATTTAATACGCGGTATAGTTCAGGAATATGTTGAAAGAAATCGCTTGCTTTCTTCACATTGTCGTCTTTCGAACAAGCCTTGGTGGCATTCAACAAATCAATTAGGTCTGATGAGAGTTTGTCAAACTGTTGCCTGATCGCTTCCGGGGAATTCGAAAAGCAGGCAGCTCTTTCGGGGTACAACTGGCAGATCAGTTGCGATACCCAGGCCGCAATTTTTTCATTCGGGGGAACGGCTTCCGTTTTTTGTTGTATGCTAAAGATATGCTGGTAAAATTCACGGTTCATATGAGCCTTCTTTTTGTTGTGTTATGTGAAATTACCGCAATTTATATTAGGCATTGTAAGCAAAAGGATTGTTAGGAATTTTTAATGAAACTTTAGAAGAATGCTGCTTAATAACTAATAAGTTTATTGCTCGATGGCATCACGGGTAGCTTTTCCAACTATTATTGGTAATTTTCCAGGGCGCTACAATGCAAGCACGACACAACTAAGATTTTAGACCTTTTGCTAATGTCACATAGGAAGGAGCAGATCATACTTATCCTCTTATTGTAAGGGTAAGAGGGACGTTATTGAAGGTTTTATCGTTTTTTTTGGGGAAATATTTTTTGATCCCATTCGACTTTGTACCTCAAAAATCTTCGTTCATTTCATGGAGCAGCGTGATTACATCCGGCTTTTTGTTTTTTTGAAGGGTTCAGCTACAGGGCGAGAAATCTGGAATGGGAGCTGTGTATTATTTCATTAGCAATAAACGGTGAGTATTTATGACCTTAGATCAATGTGATTTTACTGACAAAAAAGGGCATAGCATTCCTCGTTGCCTGGTTAATAAGAACTTAGACATGCATAATCGATTTATATGTCTCTGTTTATGAATGATTCCCGAAAAGAAGAACCATTTAAAATACTTATTTATCACACAATTGCGTTTGAGATTAGTATTGCGTATTTTTCTGAGTTAATACAATTATCCAAAAATAACCATGGAAATTCTGCAAGAAAAGATCAGGTCTATTGATTCTGTTGATCGTTTGGATTTAGCCTGGCACAGAATAAATTGGTTACTGCCTAAAATAAAATCCATCGGTATCAATGATGCCATGGACGATTTTGAGAAAAGAAAGCTCGGCATTTTCAATCTCCTTAATTTCTTTCAGTTTGTAGTGGGTATTCTTATTCCTCTGATAGGGCTGATAACAACCGACAAATTTTCAGTAAGTGTTTGGTTAATTGCCTGCCTTCCCGCATTCACTTCTGTTATTTCCTTGTACCTGAACTATCGCGGTAAATACGAAATGGCGTTGCTGGCTTTTTTTATTTTATATCCTTTTTTGACCTGTGTTGTTTATATCAACGGCATCAACCTCGGGGTGGATCTTTGTTTTATTTTATTTGGTATTCTTTCGGTGTTCTTCCTGCAGGATATTGGCTATATGCTTTTTGCCATCGCCTTTTCCATGCTCAATTATTTTATCCTTGCTGTAATACTGAAAGATTTCCGTTACGATCTTTCCGAAGTAAACCAACCTTTTTACCTTTTTAACCAGGTAGTGGTCATTGCGTATATCCATTACGGACTTTGGCTCGTCAAAAAAGAAAATACAGACTACCAGTTCCATATTCTCGAAAAGAGCAGGTCGCTGCACGATCAAAATATAGAAATTCAACTGCAGAAAAAAGAAATCGACGAAAAAGCAAGAATTCTCAGTGTACAGACCAGGGATCTCACCGAACTGAACAACGTGAAGAATAAGCTCTTTTCAATTATCTCGCACGATTTGAAATTGCCGATGTATGCTTTGCGTAACCTTTTTCGCAGCGTGCAGCAGCAGGGGCTGCCAGCCAAAGACTTAAAAGCAATGATCCCCGATGTGGTGAATGATCTCAATTATACTATAGGATTAATGGAGAATCTGCTGCAATGGGCTAAAGGCCAGATGCAGGCAGATATAGTAAGAGCAGAAAGTATGGATATTGTCCAGTTGATCGACGATGTATTTTTGTTACTTCGGCCGCAGGCAGAAATCAAAAAAATTAAAATTGATAAACAATCAGAAATACCCATCCATATTCAAGGGGACCGGGAAATGATAAGTCTTGTTGTTCGCAACCTGCTTTCGAATGCTATTAAATTCACACCGGAGCAAGGATTCATATCCGTGGGTGCTAAGGAAGGCGAATCGGTTGTAGAAGTGTATGTGAAAGATTCAGGTACCGGACTCAGCCTCGAATCTATTAATAAAATAAACGAGAATAATTACTATACCACGAAGGGTACGGCCAGCGAATCGGGCACCGGGCTGGGCTTGATGCTTTGTAAAGAGTTTTTAGCTAAGAACGGGAGCCGCCTGAACATCAAAAGTAAGGTTGGAGAGGGTAGTACCTTTTCTTTTATAATGCCCCGGGCGGATTAGCCAATACGAAAAGATGGGGTAATTGATTAAGATAAGAATAGAAGCCTTAACTCCGGCTCGGCTTTATAATACTCCTTAAGCATTCCGATTAATACAATTCAAATCTTCAAAGGCAACTTCCAATCGCTTGCTGAAATTCTCTTCCCCCTTGCGCAGCCAAACACGCGGATCGTAATGCTTCTTGTTCGGTTTGTCGGGGCCATCGGGATTTCCGAGCTGTCCCTGCAGGTACACTTCTACTTTCTTATAGTTGTTCAATATCCCTTCCCAGAAGGCCCATTGCAAATCTGTATCGATATTCATTTTAATAGCACCGTAACCAATCGCTTCGCGTATCTGGTGTTGAGGAGATCCGCTTCCGCCATGAAATACAAAGTATACCGGTTGAGGACCGGTATTCAATTCCTTTTCAATAAATACCTGGCTGTTCTTTAAAATTTCGGGGCGTAGTTGCACATTACCCGGACTGTACACTCCATGCACATTACCAAAAGCGGCGGCTACTGTAAACATACGGCCCACTTTACTCAACTCTTTATAAGCATAAGAAACATCTTCCGGCTGAGTATAAAGTTTGGAATTCTCGACATCACTGTTATCAATCCCATCTTCTTCACCACCGGTAACGCCCAGTTCTATTTCAATGCCCATACCCAGGGGCTGCATGCGTTTGAAAAATTCAACGGATGTATGAATGTTTTCCTCAATTGGTTCTTCGCTCAGGTCGAGCATATGGCTGCTGAACAATGGTTGTCCTTTTTCTTTGTGATATTGTACACCGGCATCGATGAGCCCGCTTATCCAGGGTAGCCATTTTTTGGATGCATGATCGGTATGCAAAACAACCGGAACACCATAATATTTTGCCACATTATGTATATGCAAGGCTCCGGAAATACCTCCTGAAATATTTGCCTGCAATTTATCATTGGGCATTCCTTTGCCCGCGATAAACTGTGCGCCGCCATTCGAAAACTGAACGATCACCGGGGAGTTTACCTTGGCGGCCGTTTCCAGGGTGGCGTTAATGGTATTACTGCCAATGCAGTTTACGGCGGGGAGTGCAAAATGATTTTTTTTAGCGTCTTGGTAGAGTGCTTCCAGCTCATCGCCAAATAACACGCCAGCTTTGTACTTGCTCATTAGTTAATAATCCTTTTGGTTGATAGTTAAATGAAAATACAGGCAAGCAATAATGAATGAGCGGCGAAGGTAACGTATGATAATTGCATTCTGAAACAGAAATTCCTAACGGGTGTTAGGTTGTTTGTTTGTAGTTTATGGTTTGTAGTGTGTGGTTTGTGGTTAAATCCGTGGATATAATATTCCCTGCTTTCGTATGAGTTCGTTTGTTCTGAATTTTATTTAGTTCGTGACTTTCCTGATTCACTCTTATTTGCCGGAGGATTATTAATTCTATTTAAGGTTCAAAAAACTTGTCACTTAAAATGAAGCAATGATGATTGAACTTAAATAACCTCAAATAGAACAAGGAGCAAATTATAATTCAGCGGAACTTTCAAATTATCAGAAGTCCAAAAGACAAACTACACCCCCCGAACTTGCCTTAATCTCCCGACCTGCTCTTTATCTTCGGAATCAGCATCAAATTCTTCTGCAACGTTTGTTTTAAATGTATTTTCAGTAATTGTCCCATCGTAGTAGCTTTTTTGAAACCGGGTGGGTTTCCATAGATGCTACTTAGTTCTGTCCTTAATTGTTTTATTTTTTCCGGGGTGGAAATGGTATCGGCCGACATAATATCAATCAGTTCTTTGATCCGGTAACGGGCCGAGGCCAGGCGAAAGGTCATGAGCGTTCTTTCTTCGGCCTGGTATTGTTCAATAGAATCTTTATTCAGTAGTCTAAGCGAAAGATCCACATACTCTTTGTTTTCTTTGAAGAATTGGGGTAGGTACAAGTTCTTTCTCCCTTCATAACTCTGCTGATCAAAATCGATGGCGCGGATCCTGTACTGGAAGTCTTCAATATCGGGGGTGATATCTACCACAAAATTATAACTGCGCATATCACCCAATAACCGCACAAAACAGCGTTCATTGAATTTGACAAATTCCTTAACCAGTCGTATTTTATTGGTATCGGGATTGCTTAAATAGTTTTTTATAAACAGATCACCAGGAACTCCTGGTATATGCTCTTCGACGAGGGTATTGAGGTGCGTAAAAAAAGTAATGCGGTTAGGGGAGAGGATATGTTCGAGTTCCAGCCCGTAGATGCGCGAAGCATCAGCTATTTTAATATAATAATGATCGTAATTATCGTTGAATTTATTAACGATGCGGATACGAAATGGGTGGGAGTTCCCGAAAGTGCAGTAATCAATGCGGGCTACATCTAAGTGTTTTGAAAAAGTCAGATCTCCTTCTGTTTTCAGGATTGCATAAATTTTTACCAATCCTTCCCGAATAAAGTTCCATTCGCGCATATCGTAGTTGACACTTTCCCATAAGGTATCTTTTCCATTCTTGTCTTTAATGGGTACCGCATAAGTATAATGTAAGAGGTCTTTGTAGTTAACCGGCAGCTTCACTTCCCGGCCATGATGTTTGAGGTAATTGCGCAGCTTCTCATTTACCGGGAACATGGGTTTTTTCCGGGAGGGTTTGTCCGGATGAGGATCTTGCGCTTCATTAGTTGGAATCAGGGTCATGTGCCGGTATAAACTTTTGAATGATTCTTGGCTTATCTATCTTTTCTAAAGATAGGGGCTTTTAAATCACCGGTAGATTGACTACTTCTATTAAACCTAATTCTGCTGTTGGAATAAGAAACAATATCACGGTATTCTAAAATTTAATATTTAATGAAGGCTCATTATTTTATGGTTCAGGTTCCCTGGCTGCTGTCCTGAGGCTGACCGAGGAGTTAGGGCAAATGAAAAAATTAGTTAATGAATTTCGGAATAATCGATACGAATGTAATAAACAACAAAGCCCTTATCATTTTTTGATAAGGGCCTTTTGTACCCGGGACGGGAGTTGAACCCGTACGAGAATTACTTCTCACAGGATTTTAAGTCCGGCGCGTCTACCAATTCCGCCACCCAGGTAGCCGATAAAAAAAGGCGTGAGTAACTCACACCTTTATCCATCAGAGCGGAAGACCGGGCTCGAACCGGCCACCCCGACCTTGGCAAGGTCGTGCTCTACCAAATGAGCTACTTCCGCAATTGTCCACCGCAGCTTCAGTGAAGGTGGGCGAATATAAAGAACTTCTTTTTTTCCATCCGCCTTCGCCAAGGCTTCGGCGGATTAGCGGGATGCAAAAATAGGAATTGTTTAATTCCTGCAAAATTTAAACCCTCTCGATAGTATTTATTTGTACTGGGGGGTGTATTGTGAACTCGGTTGAACCTTAACATCGGGCCTTCCCTTATAACTTTTGGTATATAAACTAAAAGCACAGCCAAAAGTAAAAGCAATCAAAATAAAAACCTGCAAATAAAACAGGAAAACGGAAGAGTGCACCCAACTATGAGTAAAATCTTTGTGTTTTGGAGTGGAAACTGTTTGCTGATCCATAGTAACCAATTAATTGCGGAGCAAAAATAAGACTTCAGGTTCAAAAATCAGGTTTTGTTTTCAACAATTTCCTGGAATTTTTTCTTCCCCTGAACAAAATGTTTCCAAACAACGCTCCCTTTATAATATCCGTTCCAGTTCCTGCTCTTTTTATCCGGAAATATACTGGCCGATCGTTTAGCAATCAACCATCCTAAAAATGCCAGGTGAGCATGAATCACCGCTACAAAATATTTTCCCTGACCCGCAAACAGTGATTTGGTAGCCGAAATTCCGTCTAATACAAAACGAGCGGCGATCTTTATAATAGCTTCTGTTAAAGGCAAATTCTTGGCCATCATAACCAGGTTATTCCTGAAATTCAAAAAAACTTTTTGGGAATTGCCCTTGGGTAAGGTGCCTCCTCCTACATGATATACCACCGATTTTGGACAACTGTATATTAAATAACCGGCCCATTGCAGGCGCCAGCATAAATCGATTTCTTCCTGGTGAGCAAAGAAATGCGCATCAAATCCTTTCGCTTCATGAAAGGCGGCGGCCCGAATAAACATGGCGGCCCCGCTGGCCCAAAACACAGGAACCGCGTCCTCAAACTGTCCTTCATCTTTTTCACAAATATCAAATATTCTGCCCCTGGCGAAGGGATAGCCAAGATAATCCATCCATCCGCCGCAGGCTCCGGCATATTCAAACAATTCTTTATTCTTATATTGTAATAACTTGGGCTGACAAGCGGCAATTTGTTTGTTCGATTCCAAGAGTTGAATGCAGGGTTCTATCCAGCCTGGTTCTACTTCTACATCGGAATTGAGCAATACATAATAATCAGCGCTTATTTGTTTTAATCCCTCATTATACCCATTGGCAAAACCATAATTAACAGGAAGAAGGATAATATTTACCGAAGGATAATTTGTTTTCACATAAAACACCGAATCGTCGCTGGAGGCATTATCCACCAAAACAATTTGTTTATTTGGGTACGTGGAAGCTAATACTGAAGGCAGGAATTGCTCCAGGTAGTCGCGGCCGTTCCAGTTGAGAATTACTATAGAAACTGATGGATTCAAGTGAAAGATAAATATAGTTTAAAAAATAACGGATGCAAAGGAACGGTTTTTATAAATTAGTTGAATGATTAAACCGCTTTTTAACTGGAGAACAGGACTGGCTATCATTGCCATTGCCATTGTAAGCGGTACCATTATCTATTCGCAGTTGCTTGCCAGGAAAATTGCCAGGGAAGAAAGACAAAAAGTGGAGCAATGGGTAGAAGCCGGAAAGTTATTAGTGCAGGACACCAGCGGCCTCAGCGACCGGTTGGTGGCTAATATCATTGCGGCTAATAATTCGATACCCATTATTGAAACGGATGAGAGGGAAGTGATCATGCAGTATATTAACCTCGATTCGTCTAAGGTGGCCAACGATAGTGGGTATGTGCGCAGGCAACTTAACCAGTTTAAGTCGCAAAACGAACCGCCTATTACCTGGATTGATCCCCGCGATTCAACCCGCGTCAATTATTATTATTATGGTCATACCAGCTTGCTTAACCAGGTGCGTTATTACCCGTTAGTTCAATTACTCATTGTGGCGCTTTTCATTATTATCACGATTACGGCATTAACCACCAGTTTTCGTTCGGTACAAAACCAGGTGTGGGCCGGAATGGCAAAGGAAACCGCGCACCAGTTAGGAACACCCTTATCTTCCTTGCAAGGTTGGGTAGAAATGATGAAAGAAATGCCGGGCAATGAAAAGATAGTGGAGGAGATGAGTAAGGACGTGGAAAGATTGAAACTGGTATCCGACCGGTTTGGAAAAATTGGCAGTATTCCTCAATTAGAGCCTCACGATATAATTCACCAGGTGGAAATAATGATGGAGTATATACGCAAACGGGCCGCTGGTAAAGTACAGTTTGCGTTGAACAATAATACCGTTTCGCCCCTGATGGTTCCCGTTTCGCCACCATTGTTTGATTGGGTAATTGAAAATTTATTAAAGAATGCACTGGATGCTATGTATGGTAAAGGAAATATTACTGTTACCATCAACGATACCGGGAAACAGGTTACTATTGATGTATCTGATACCGGTAAAGGAATAGCGCGGCAGAATATTACGAATGTGTTTAAACCGGGGTTCACTACTAAAAAAAGAGGGTGGGGCCTTGGATTAAGTTTATCCAAACGGATAATTGATCAGTACCACAAAGGACAATTATTTGTCAAGCAATCGGAGTTAGGAAAAGGAACCACATTTCGTATTGTTTTAAATAAATAGTTGATTATTTTTACCGCCCAAGCGGATGTTTCAGGTTTATCGTTTTTCGTTTAAGTCTCAAACTATCGGCTACTTCAACGACAAACCAAAAACGAGAAACGAGGAACTTCATACAAGCCCGGGTGTTGAAATTGGTAGACAAGCCACCTTGAGGTGGTGGTGCTGGAAACGGCGTGCTGGTTCGAATCCAGTCCCGGGCACTAAAATGGACAAATCGAAAATTGATTCGGTTTGTCCATTTACATTAAACCTTACTCTGGAAAAAATTTATATTATTGGTTAAATTTTATAGGCATTACGCAGGTTCAAAAAAAGACCACTATTTACAGATCACGCCTCATCTTTTGTTGTACGTATCAGGCTTATACCCGAAATAAAAAACAAAAGACCCAGTATACCATAAATAACAAGCATCTTAATACTTTGGGTTCCCCCTTTTGTATTTGCGAACAAGACGGCCGCATAAATAAGACCGCCAATACCGAGCGCGGTAAGCAATCCCCCAAAAAGTCTTTTAATATTCATAATTGAATTTTTATTATTTCTTTACAGCATCCGTGAGTTATACACGCATATTGGTTAAGGAACTAAAGAGACCGAACACTTTAAGTAACCATATTACTACAGCAATAACAACAACAATATTCAGAATTCTTTTGATTTTGCCATCCATGGGAATGTAGGCATTAACAAGCCAGAGAAGGACCCCAATAACTATGAGTATAATTAAAACATTTAGCAGTGGCATAAAAATAATTTTTAGGTTATACAGGCAAAGATGAGCCACTTTATCCCTACGGGTGTTACATAAAAATGGGAAAAGGTTACATTATTCACATATTCTGAGGTGGGGGCATTTCAGGAACTTACAATACATGGGAAACCTTACAGTATAGTATATAGCCTAAATTATTTGAGTGAACCGTGGGGTTCATTATGGGAATTAATTAAAAAACAATGCAATTATTAAAGTCTTATTATTCCAATTACCTTAACAAAATAAGTTCATCCTGTCATAGAGTTTTCGTAGTTTCTTTTTTCTTAAATCCTTCCCGGTAAAGTGCAATAGAATTGACTAAATTTAAGTACTTGTTCGCAGTTAATGCACTTATAGTTATCTGCCTGCCAGGATTTCCAAACTAACTCAACAAACAAAAAATAATTTTTCAATGACAATTTTTAAAGATCTGTCCGGAGTAGTCCCCATTATTCCTACGCCCTTTTTAGAAAATGAAGAAATTGATGAACCGGCCCTGCGGGATTTAATTGAATTTGCTGTTAGCTGCGGAGTACAGGCAGTTTGCCTGCCAGCTTATGCCAGTGAATTTTATAAATTAAGCGATGAAGAAAAAGTACAGGTAGTAAAGATTGCTATTGACCAGGCGGCTGGCCGGTTGCAAATAATGGCACAGTCTAATAGCCCTTCCTTAAAAATCGCCATCAAACTAGCCCAGGCAAATGTGCTGGCCGGGGCGGATATTATTTCACTGGCTGTTCCCCGCTTGTTTAATTTGCCGGAGACTTCTATAAAAGTATTTCTCTCTGAATTTTTTGATGCTATTCCGAATACTCCTGTTTTGATCCAGGATTTTAATCCAGGGGGTTCGTCTTTAGGGGTATCATTAATAAATGAACTTCGATTGGCTCATGCCAATTTTAAATACCTGAAATTAGAAGAACCGTTATGCGCCGCCAAGTTTGAGAACATCATAAAGACAACGGATAGAAAAGTAGGCGTTTTCGAAGGCTGGGGTGGATTGTACCTGATGGAATTAGTTCCCATTGGTATTAGCGGGGTAATGCCCGGTTTGGGAGTAGCTGACATCCTTCAGAAAATATTTACCCTTCGAAAGAATAAAGAATCACAAAAGGCTTTTGAATTATTCGAACGGGTTATGCCCCAGATCTTCTTTTCTCTTCAGAATATGGAACTGTTTCACTATGCGGAAAAAGAATTACTAATGGCCAGAGGCATTCTTAAAAACAGCAAGACCAGGAAAGCCTCTTACATTCCAGATGCTTCTTCGGTGAAATACATCCGGGAATTGAACGAAAGAATAGTGAAACTGGCAGCGGAAATGAAGCCAGATTATTAATCAGAATATCATAAATATATTCCGGTAATGCAGGACGATGAATTTTTTCTCTTTGATATATTTGATACGGGCTAATTATTTATTTTATTACTTTTAAGCTATTAATAAATCCATGAGTAAGATTAAAATTTCACACCCCAAAAGGGACAGCAGTTTTGTAACGGGCGCTTATTCCGACGGCGTGATGGTCGGTGGTTTTCTTTTTGTAAGTGGCCAGGCATCAGTAGACTTTAGTGCCTCTTCTTTTGTATTAGGAACAATTGAAGAAGAAACGAGCCGAACCCTCGATAATATAAAAGCTATCATTGAGAAAGCCGGTGCCACCATGGAGGATGTAGTAAAGTGCACGGTTCATTTGTCAGACATCAAAGATTTTGACAGATACAATAAAGTCTATGCCGGTTATTTTTCTGGTATAAAGCCCGCGAGAACTACTGTGCAATCCGTGTTGGCAGAAAATATTAAAGTGGAAATTGATGCAATAGTTAAAATGCCCGGTCAATAGCATTGCATTAAACGGTTCGTGATTATTTAATTCTTTTATCCGATAACCGCTTTTTATGACATACAAAAATACGGTCGCCGCGGCATTACTTTTAGTAATGTTATTTTTATTCTCCTATAGAGAACAGAAAGAACCAAAACCTAAATCAACACTTCTTATTGGTATTGCAGAAGTAAATTATACACCTGAAGTGGGAATGGATATGGCGGGTAATTACCGTGGCAACGACTATGCCTCCCGGGGTATACACGACTCACTGTATGCCAGGGCAATGGTAGTAGCCAACGAAAAAGGAGAAAAGGCAGCCCTGCTAACCGTAGATATTTGTTACATACCAAAAGAGTCGATTGAATTTATGCGGGCCTATATTGTCTCCCACACAACTATACAATCCGGCCATGTTATGATTATGGCAACACATACTCATAGTGGCCCGGTGGCTGAACTTAATGCACCAAAAGCAAAAGAGTATCTTGCCAAAGCTGCCAGTGCTGTAATTAAAGCTGATAAAAATTTAATGCCTACCATTCTTTCTGTTGGCAAGGCAAAGGAAAACCGGGTATCGCACAATCGTCGCTTAAAATGTAAAGATGGAACCACTCACATGTGCTGGGAAAAATTTGAACCGGGATTTGTTATTGAATCCTGGGGGCCTATAGATCCAGAACTCATCACAATTTCTATTGCACAGCAAGGAAAACCCAAAGGAGTGATTGTAAATTTTGCTTGTCATGCCACTACCTTAACCGGTAACAATTGGCTATATACGGCCGATTACCCCGGCTACCTGGGAGAATCTATCAAAAGAGTAAAGGGCCAAAATTATATGCCCATTTTTTTCAATGGATGTTGTGGTAATGTTACGCAGGTCGACTATCGAGTAGGATTCCCTGATACTTACCAGGAGTGCCAGCGTATAGGATACCTGCTCGGGGTATCTGCTTTGGAAGCGATTAATAGTGAAAAACAGGTTTCCAGTGATGTCGTTAAAGTTTCGAAAGAAATGGTTCCATTAAAGCACATGACCATTACCGATGAGCAATTTGCATGGGCCCAGGCAGTAATGAAAAAAGTGGAGAAGGAAGGGATGCCACCTCTTCAGGCCGATGGTATTCCTGATGCGCAATATGCCAAAGATTGGATTGAAATGAGACGCACCCAGGATAAGGTTGATAGCCTTGAAGTAATGGTTGTTCGGGTGGGCGATGCCGCCTTTGTTGGGTTGCCCGGTGAAATGTTTACGGAATTTGGAATGGAAATAAAAGCAAAATCACCATGCAGCAATACGATGGTGATGGGTTTGACAAATGATGAAAAAGGATATTTTCCTACAAAAATTTCTTTTACACAGGGGCCAAAAGGGTTTACCCCAATGATTACAGGCTATGAAACAACACCGGGTACAACAAAGTATGAAATTGGATCAGGGGAAAAATTAACGGAATCCGCTATTAAGCAATTAAAAGCATTGTTTTAAGAGATAATTATTTTTTATAGGGTGATTGCTTGTGCAATAGAAATGCCATGAAAGATCGTAGTTTATATCCTGCGTTTAAATCAATTATGATTTGTTACACATCCTGCAGGTGCCCGGGTAATTTCATGCTGTTCTCCGTGAAATAACTTTCTTATTCGTGTTGCAATTCTTCCTTTGTTTCGTAAGAATTAATGGAGACGAATCACGAAGGCATCTGGTGATACGCATAATGTTCGTAATGGCTTTGGGGGAAACAATCAACCTGAAATTGCTATTTAAATCATAAAGTCAATTAATTAAATGTATACTTACGAGCAATCAGCCAAATTATTAGAGCGCGCAAAAAAATCGCTGGCGGGGGGCGTTTCTTCTGAATTTAGAAAGTACAATCATCCCCATGCGATTTTTTATTCTCATGGAATAGGTAGCCGCATTTATGATGTGGATGGTAATGAATATATCGATTTTACATTAAGCCAGGGTCCTCTTATAATCGGGCACAACCATCCACATGTAGTAAAAAGAGTAGAGGATTATGCAAAAATGGGGCAGCTATTTGCCGGTCAGCACCTGCTGGAAATTGAATTGGCTGAAAAATTACAGCAACTGATTCCATCTGCTGAATTAATGCGATTTTGTTTGGATGGATCCGAAGCCGTACAAACCGCCTTCCGAATTGCCCGGGCCAAAACGGGCAAACAAAAATTTTTACGTTTTGAAGGGCACTATCATGGCTGGCTCGATAATGTTGCCTGGGGATTATCTACTCCTTCGGCAGAACAACTTGGTTCGAGAGAAGCACCCGCTGTTTTTCCGTGGACGGAGGGCCTTCCTGATTCTGTACAGGATGATTTTATTATTTTACCCTGGAACGATTTAGCGTTACTTGAAAAAATTATAAAAGAAAAACACCTGGAGATTGCGGCTGTTATTACAGAACCCATCATGTGCAATAATGGATGTATTTTACCTAAAACCGGTTACCTGCAGGGCATGAGGGACCTATGCGATCAATATAACATTACACTCATTTATGATGAAGTGATCACCGGTTTTAGAACCTCATTAGGTGGTGCGCAAACATATTATAATGTTTCGCCGGACCTTTCCATTTTTGCCAAAGCTATTGCAAGTGGTTACCCCATTTCTGCTATTGTAGGTAAAAAGGATTGGATGAGCCTGGTGGTAGAGAGTAAGGTAATACATGCTGGCACCATGAATAGCAGTAATTCCACTGTGGCAGCAGCTATGGGCACTATTGAAGTACTGGAAGCAGGAAATATCTATGAAAAGATTTTTACTTTGGGAATTCAACTAATGGAAGGATTGCGTGATATAGGTAAGCAAAATAAAAGTAATTTGTTGGTCCAGGGTTTAGGGCCCATGTTGCATACAGGATTTACGGATCTCTCAGCGGTGAATGATTTCAGGGATGTACTTACTTATGATAAAGTGAAACTCAATAAATTTATTGCTGGCATGCACGATAATGGTATCCGAATTATTGGACGGGGATTATGGTATATATCTGCCGCTCATACAGAAAAGGACATCGATACAGCCCTTGATATATCGTCCAAAGTTTTTAAACAATTATAGTCTTTAACCACATGGGTAAAAGGAACAGGTATTTCATTCCTCTATTAATGATCGGCTTATTGTTTGGCGTATTTGGGTTTGCTGCCTGGTTGAATAGTATTCTGATTCCCTATTTTCAGATAACCCTCGAATTGAACAGCATTCAAACCACGCTGGTAACATTTTCGTTCTTCATTGCCTATGTGGTTATGGCATTACCTTCTTCCTGGGTGCTGAAAAAAATCGGGTTTAAAAAAGGAATTGTCTTGGGACTTATTATTATGGCGATTGGCACTTTATTGTTTATCCCCGCGGCTTACACAAGAGCTTATTGGTTGTTCCTCACGGGACTCTTTCTTATGGGTACGGGCCAGGCATTATTGCAAACAGCCGCCAATCCCTATGTAACAATTCTGGGACCTCTGGAAAGTGCGGGTCAACGCAATAGCCTGATGGGCGTATTTAATAAAGTGGCCGGTATTGTAAGTCAGCGTATTTTAGGTCCCATACTTTTATTGAATGCAGATTTCATAATGTCGGGCCTTACAAAAATGAGTGCCGCTGAAAAAATGAATGCCCTGGATACAATGGCATTGCGTGTTATCAATCCCTACCTTATTATAACCCTCTTACTATTGGTAATGGCAATCATCATGTGGGTGGTTGCGCTGCCGGAAATAAATGAAGAAGAATCCAATGCCGAAACCGGTGGTTCCTCACACAAAAGCATATGGCAGTTTCCGAATTTACTATTAGGAGTAGTAGCCCTTTTTTGCGCGGAAGGCACAGAATCCATTACCAGTTACTATATTATTCCTTATGGGCAAAGCATGGGTTTTTCAACTGCTGCTTCACAGGTATTTGTTGATTATATAATATATGCAATGCTGGCTGGTTATTTTATGGGTATTTTAATAATACCAAAATATATTTCACAAACCAGGGCCCTGGCTACCTGTGCTGTGTTGGGCATTTGTTTTTCTGTTGGTGCCATTAGCACCACTGGAATGACCTCGGTGTTGTTCATAATCGCCATGGGTTTCTGCAATGCACTCAATTGGCCGTGTATCTGGCCTCTTGCATTAAGTGGATTAGGAAGATTTACTAAAACGGCCGCCGCCTTTTTGATTATGGCCATTGCGGGCGATGCCATTTTTCCTATTCTCTATGCCCAGCTCAATACGCTCTATGGTTCCCATGCCGGTGTTCTTTTATTAATGATATTGTATATAGCTATTCTATTGTATGCCACCATTGGTTATAAAAAGAAAGCATGGAAGTACAGTCAATCGATTAACTGAACCAATTAAATTTTCCTGCTATGTTAAACAAGAAATCAAATGAAGTTGGCGTGATAGGTCTCGGATTAATGGGCAGCAGCATTGTGGCCGCATTACTGATGAGTGGGTATAAAGTAATTGCCGTAGCTCCCCTGGAATCGGACCTGGGGCCGGCACCCGGTCGTATTTTGCATACACTTACGGAATCTTTTAAACAGGGTATTCATAAACATAATGTAGCCGAATTACAATCGAATATTTTGTTTACTACAGATTATGGGGATTTGCGAAATTGTTTCTTTATCTCCGAGTGTGTGATTGAAAATGTAGACATAAAAAGATCCGTTTATGCATTGATTGAATCGGTTGTCTCTGAAATGGCAATCATAACTACCAATACTTCCGCCATTCCTATCACCATACTACAGGAAAAGCTGCTGCATCCCGAACGATTTCTTGGAATGCACTGGGCCGAACCTGCCTTTACCACTCCCTTCCTTGAAATTATTTGCGGACCGGAAACAGATATTCATATAGCAGAAAATCTATACAAAATTGCTTCCAGCTGGGGGAAAGAACCAACGCTTGTCCGTAAAGATATCCGTGGTTTTATTACCAACCGGCTCATGTACGCGATGTTTAGGGAAGGATTTAATTTGGTTGAAAATGGTTATGCCAGTGTGGAAGATATTGATAGAGCCTGTAGAAATGATGCGGGGCATTGGATGACTTTTTGTGGGATGTTCCGGTACATGGACCTAACCGGTCTTCAGGCATATTACCATGTAATGAAAGACCTGTTTCCTACACTGTCCAATCAAACCCAAACACCTCCACTGATCGAAGCTATTGCAATGGAAGCGGGCAATGGTATTACCAATGGCAACGGTTTTTATAAGTACACCAGGGAAGAAGCAACAGAATGGGAGAAAGCCTTTGAAGAATTTTCATACGATATTAACCAGCTTTCTAAAAAATATCCAATAAACATTGTTGAACAACGATTGAAACAAAAGCGGGGTCAGTTGGGAGATCCGGCTGTTTAGAATTACTCGTCAAGAATCAGGAATAGTAATACGATACTTAATTGTTCAGAAGAAATTCTATCACAAGTTCATCCGGCGGTTAATAAAAAAGAGTAAATAATAGTATTAATATTTATACCAAGTATGTTTGTAATAGATGCACATTTAGACCTGGCCACTAATGCCATTGCATTGAACAGGGATTTAACTAAGCCGGTTCCTTCCCTGCGGGAAAAAGAAAAAAAATTAAACTGGAAAGACACGCAGGACCGCGGCAACGGAACAGTGGCGCTTCCTGAATTGCGCAGCGGAAACGTAGGGCTGATAGTGGCAACCATTATATCACGTTATTCGGCTACCGGCAATCCATTGGCTACATTAAATTTACCTGGATGGCATTCTCCCGAGCAAGCTTATGCATATGGTCAGGCGCAACTCGCCTGGTACAATGTAATGGAAGAAGTGGGAGAGATGGTTCAAATAACTACGTGGACGCAAGTGGAGGAGCATATGTCGTTATGGGCAAATGAAAGCATTCCTGATTCAGGTAAGCCCGTGGGTTATATTTTAAGCCTGGAAGGAGCCGATTCTGTTATCAATTTCAAGTACCTGGAAAAATATTATACCCGGGGATTAAGAGCTATCGGACCGGCACATTTTGGACCCGGCAGATATGCAGCCGGCACGCATTCGGATGGTAGTGGTTTAACAAAGATTGGCAAAGAATTACTGCATGAAATGGATCGGTTAAATATCATTCTCGACACCACTCATTTAACAGATAAAGGTTTTTTTGAAGCAATGGATATTTTTAAAGGAACCGTTTGGGCAAGTCATCAGAATTGCCGGGCATTAGTACCGGGCGAAAGGCAGTTCTCGGATGATCAACTTAAATTAATTATAGAACGAGAGGGTGTTATTGGCGGCGCTTTGGATACCTGGATGTTGTATCCTGATTTTGAAATGGGTAAAACAAACCCCCGGGATGCAGGAATCAATCTTGAGAAATTAGTAGATCATTTTGATCATATCTGCCAAATGGCCGGTAATTGTTTGAATATAGGATTCGGTACCGATCTCGACGGACTTTTTGGTACTGAACAAACGCCGCATGATATGGATACTATTGCCGATATTGTAAAGTTTAAGGAGATACTTACCAGACGTGGATTTACGGAAGAAAATATAATGAATATATTCTTTGGTAACTGGTTGCGTGTTATTAAAAAAGCATGGACTTAAGACTTTATGCAATTCACCCGAAACTCAGTAAATATTATTATTGTAATCGCTGTTAAATTGGGTAATATCCGGGGCTTTTACATAACTATTATTATACCTGAAATGAAGATTAGAGTTAAGGGTTATTTTAAATCCTTTGTGTTGTTCTGATTTCCGGGGGAAATACATAAATCGTAGTTCAATGGTACCAAATAATAGATTCTCATTACGAGTCCTTATTCCGCCTCCCAAACCATAATATAACCCGGAGTTTGCTGAAATAGTATTCTCCGGTGTAATGGCCGCAATATCAGCGGAAGCAAAGGGCGCGAACTTAAAACCCCACACTCTGTATTTTAAGAAAAATATTGTTTCCGTATGCAAACTGATGCGCTGTTGACCGCTTGCTGAATCAAAAGAAATATACTGAAGGCCAAAAACGTTGTTTATGCTCAATGGGTCGAGACCTATCCGGTTGAATTGCCTGGTATAACTAAATCTCAGGTATTGTCTTATTTTTAAATCCTTATGCCCATATACCTTGCTGAAAGCACTTGTGCCCAGCAAAAAAGTAGCATCTTGTATTTTTACATCCTTAATTTTAGCATTCTTAAAAAAAGTACCGGCCCTTAAAAAATATTGTATCACATTTCCCTTTTTGGTAACCACATAAAGATTACCATCCACCCCCACATAGGGCCTTTCCATCTTTACCTGTTTATACCAGCCGGCGGTTAGGGCAATATTATATCCATAGGGAACATCTTCCGTAATACCCAATCCAAAAACATAATTTGTTTTATAAAAATCCTGGCGAAAAAAAGTAAACTGCGCGAGTATCGCTTCCCGGGGATTTAACCTGAAATTAAATTTATCGGCTACCTGGTAAGGTACCTGGTTAAACTTGTTTCGAAAATAACGGATGCTGATAAACTGGCGGCTTCGAATGAGTTTCTTAAAAAGAAACCGGTGTACTCCGAGGTTATATCCAAACCAGGCATCCACTACGTTGTATTGATATTTATAGAATAAACTATCAGGCTTAAAATAGGTGTTATATGATTTGTTGGTAGCCAGCATCAATCCGCCGGCAACATGGAGGTATTGGGATACCAGTGGCCGCTCTAACGATGCCTTCCATGTTTGTTCATCAGCACTGCCATCGTTAAGATTCGGGTTGATGGTAAAGTATCCCAGGGTGGCATTAAGGAAAGAACCTGCTATATTATTTTGTGTGTATAATATTTTATAACCAAAATGAGGGTCGCGTTTGTTTTCATGCAACGCGGTAAACTCAATTTTTTGTCCCATACCCAGAAAATTGGCATCGCCAATTTTTCCTTTAAAATGTTTGGACGTAAGATTATTTATTTCAAAAGTAATACTGAGAAAGTCCTTCGTGATTACAACCAGGTCTACGGTGTCTGGTTCATCAGCAATGGGTATTACCAGAATACGGGCGTCATTTATATAATCCAGGGAACGGAGATATCGTTCATTATCCGCCACCACGTTTGCATTTAAGATAGTTTTTTCGTGAATAAAAAGGTTGTTTCGTATCACACTTTCTCTGGTATTTGCATGCAGGTAGTTAACGAGTTTCTGACTAAAATTCTTCGCGCTTTTAGTAGTATCTATAAATTCTTTTAGAATTTCAAATTGTTGCACCAGGATATGCCGTATAAATTTACCGTGGTAGGGAAGAAATGCCGCATCATTTTTACTGATGAGTACACCATATTGCATGGAGGAATCAATGCTATTGCGCGTTATGGCATTAATAAGAAACTGGGAAACAGGATTGTTCTTTTTGTTTAAATCATTTTTGGTGCTGTCACTTTCCTGGGGATATGCGATACGGCAGGGAAGCAGACCAACACCAATAGCCACGCAATAGCTCACAATTTTTTTTACTGTAAACATAAATAACGGAATGGCCTTTTTGGGCCAATAACCCGGATATACTCCATAGCAGTTGAGGGTTAAATATTGGATCTGTATTCATGGGAAAATGATTACCTGCTTTCTCTAAATATAAGAAGAAAGCCTAAGAATTTAATTTTTTTGCTTGCATAGTGGATTTGGCAATTCAAATAAAAATAAAAAAAACATTCAATTTAGTATTCCCGTCGTTTATCCCTTTTTATTAGCTGAACTTTTTCTCGCATTTGTAACTTCCCCGGTAGTTACCGTATTTGAATTATTATTAAAATGCTGCCGGATATATGTTAGGACCTGCGCCAAATCTTCATCCCTTAAAAAACGGTGAGGTGGCATCAGATTATTATATGGTTTGCCTTTCACGGTAATAGGTTTATTCAACCCATTCATTACCACTTCAATCAACTTTTTCTTATCTCCAAATACCCATTCCGAACTATCTAAAGGAGGAAAACGGGATCCATCTCCTTTACCATTTCGCTGGTGACAAAAAACGCAATATATATTATATACCTGTGCTCCGGGCAAGGCCTTGTCTTTATAAAGGTTGTCTACCACTTCATCAGGTGTGCGAATGTTGGAATGGGCCTTTCTCTTTTCCATAGCAGCCAGTTGATCGTTGCCAAAATTCTTTTTGTCACCTTTGAACATTATTCGCCAGATTTTTCCTTTTCTAGAATCTGAAACATATAAAGAACCATCGGGCCCCACTGCTAATCCCATCGGTCGGTATTCAGCATCGCTGACATTTACAATGGGGTCAACACCGGCAAAACCATCGGCAAACACTTCCCATGTTTCGGTAGGCTGTCCGTTTACAAAAGGAACAAAGCAAACAAAATATCCAGCCTGCGGATAAGGGGATCTGTTGGTGGATCCATGAAATGCAATAAATGCCCCATTTTTATAATGCTCAGGAAATTGATCGCCCTGGTAAAACAACAAATCATTCGGTGCCCAGTGCCCGGGAAAACCCATGATGGGAAGTTTTACCATGCTGTCTCTTGCCGGAATCTTACCATCTCCCCCATATTCTGGGGCCAGTACATTTTTTTGTTGAACCTGGTCGTAAAAACTATAGGGCCATCCAAAATCATTTCCTTCATTTACCCGGATAAATTCTTCTGAAGGCAATATGGCACTTTGCCATGGGGTAAACTTATTGGGCCACAGCAAATGCAAGTCATCACGGCCATGCATAACCACGTATAAGTTTTTATCGGCTTTATTCCAATCCATAGCAACCACGCTTCGTATCCCGGTGGCAAACCGTCGTCCGTCTTTTTGGGTAAGGCCGGTTTTATTGGCATCAAATTGCCAGAGGCCTCCATGCTTTTCGAGATCAGGACAGGGATCAAGCCCGGCAATACCGGGAGTACCACCGGGTGTTCTTAGCAGGTCCTGGCAGGCATTCGAGGGTGCACCAAAGGGCACATACATGTGTCCATTATCATCAAAGGAAATGGGTTTGGTAATATGCCAGTGTGATCCGCCTTCATGATCATCGGTCAGCACCACTTCCCGGTTACTTTCAGGAATCAATTTTCCGGGTGTTAGTTTATTCCGGTAGATGACCAGTTCCGAACCGTAGTACAGGTAACCATTATGGATCCGCATACAGTTGGAAAGGCTGCCGGTGTTTTCATAATCACCAAACCTTGTTATGATATCTGCTTTGCCATCTCCGTTAGTATCTCGGAGTGCCACGTTCCCTCCGTCGCCTTTTTTTGAGTAACGTAATTTAACATAGATGTCTCCATTATCATTTACGGCCAAATGTCGGGCAGGCCCAATGCTGTCAGCAACAACTACTACTTCAAAATGACCGGGAAGCGACAAGCCTCCATTGCCCGGATCGCCTTGTGGCAATCTATGTTCAGGATGACAACACAGCAAGAAAATAGAAAGTAATAAATAAAAGGTGCTGAAATTAGATTGTCTTTTATTTGTCCTGAACATGATTATGGTTATTATCTATAAAACCTTTTCCTATTGGGTTGAAAGAAAAAGTGCATATACTTTCCGTATTAGTCAAAAGTTCCGATAACAAAAGACACCCTGCATTCAATCCTGCAAAGAAAATAAAACAGTTATTGTTTCCAGGGTTTTGCTGAAATGCCATTCAGATCCCACACAATTTTTCCGGCCCGGATAGTTAATTCTGCTTCCAGTTTTTGTTTGCCTTCCAGCCGGTAGCCACCGGCATCAACAAAACCAAACTTACCGTGTTGTATACTCAACAAAACAATATCCGCCACAGAACCTACATCCAGGTTTCCTAAGTCTTCCCGCTTAATTGATTTGGCTGCATTCCACGTAGCGTGGGTAATTACTTCCTCTAATTTCATACCGATAGCCATATATTTCGACATGATGTTCAGCATGCTTTTCATCCCGGCATTCATGCTGAAGCGATGCATATCGGTGCCGAATGTATTTGGTACCAGGCCCTGTTTAAAAGCAGGCACGGCCTGGCTAAACCAAAATCCTGCGCCACCATGTCCCACATCAAATAAGACTCCTCTTTTTTGAGCGGCTGTTACAAAGGGGCGCAGCTTTCCATATTCATCCACCATTGCCATTCGCTCGTTCACCTGTTCATAAGAATGCGTAATGATATCGCCTGGCCTCATTTTTTTTAGCTGATCTTCCAGTGAATATTGTGGCAGGTGACATTCTACTAATAGGGGAGTGTTTGATTTTGTGCCTGCCGCTAATGCTTTTTCGAAAGGGGCCCAGTCACTTCCTTCATAGTGGCCAATCTTTACACCCACAATAATGTCTTTATATTTTTGTATGATTAAAGCCACTGAGTCAGCATTCATCTCATTGATATCTTCCTGCATTGGTTTGCCACTCAAACCATCGGAGGCAATATTTAAAAAGGCAAGCACCCGCGTTTGTGATTTATCGATCACCTGCGATTTGAACAAAGAAAAATTTCGCCAGCCGGAGGTGCCCGCATCAACTACAGTAGTAACCCCGGATTTAAAAGTGAAATCGTCGGGAGATACGCTGTAAATACCATCTGCAAATTTATCCGCATTACTTCCTACAAATACATGGGTATGTATATCAATCAGGCCAGGAACGACGTATAATCCTGACGCGTCAATTGTTTTTTTGGATTCCGCTTCGGAAATACTCTTACTCACTTTGGCAATCTTTCCATTGGCAATGGCAACATCCATTCTTGCGATAATATGATTCCTGGCATCGATCACTTGCCCGTTCTTTATTAAAAGATCATATTGTTGAGCGCGTACTTCAACAGAAAGAGATATCAAAAGAAAACAGATGCCAGCAATGGCCGGCATATAATAAAAGACAGGAAGTCTGTTTAAATACATAAATACGCAGAATAATTGTTCATTTATTTTTTTTCAGTTCTTCTTCCCAAAGTGGCGCGCTGAGGCCATTTAAATCCCATACAATTTTTCCGGCCCGGATGGTTAATTCGGTTTCGAGTTTTTGAGTTCCTTTTATTTTTGTTTTCCGGATGTCCATAAAACCAAAGTCCCCTTTTCTGATATTGAATACAGCAATATCGGCATCGCTACCCACGCTTAAATTTCCGAGATCGGGTCTTTTAATTACTGCAGCAGGGTTCATTGTTGCCCGCGCAATAACTTCCTGGATACTCATTCCGATATTTAAAAATTTTGAGAGCACGTTGCTCAAATCCTTCATCCCACCGTTCATGCTTTCTGCATGCAAATCGGTACTGATAATATTTGGTTTAAAACCCTGTTGCATCGATGGTATTGCCTGTCTCCAGGAGAAAGCGCCACCTCCATGCCCCAAATCAAAAACAATTCCTCTTTGTTGAGCAGCCAATACAAATGGTTTTACTTTTCCGTTTTCATCAACTACTGTTTCCCTTTGTGTGGGTCCATATGAATAAGTATGCGTAAAAATATCACCTGGTCGCAGGTGTTTCATAAATAACTCTTCGATTGATAAGGGTGGATCATGTTCACCAAAGTCAACCATAACTGGCACATTGGCCAGGTTTCCTGCTTCAACAGCCTTATCGACCTGGGTAAAATCTCCCCAGTAATGCGCCGCTTTTATTCCCACTATTATTTCGGGAAAAAGCTTTTTTATCATATTAGCTGTTTGTACCGGGTTCATATCGGACACATCCTGTTCTTCAAACCGGCTCGACATGCCTGTACCCACAATATTCAGTAATGCCAGAACCCTTGTTTGTGATTTATCTATTGTTTGTTTCTTGAATTGGCGAAAGTTTTTCCAACCCGATGAACCTGCATCCACCACTGTAGTAACACCTGCCCGGAAAGTAAACCCGTCGGGCGGCAGGCTGGTATATCCATCTGCGATATAAGCGTCGGGGGTATTGCCATTAAATACATGCACATGCATATCAATAAGGCCGGGCGTTACATATAACCCTGTAACATCAATTACTTTTTTCGAATTTACTGCAGGAATATCGACCCCTACCTGTGCTATTTTGCCATGGAGGATGGCAATATCCATTTTGGCGTCAATCTTATTTTTTGGATCAATAACATGACCGCCCTTTAAAAGTATATCATATGATTGGGCAAAAAGAAAATGAGCAGGAATAAGGCAACAAAGAAATACCAATAATTTACGTGGACAATTTGAATGCGACATATAGTTCATTTCAGTTGATTCGAAATAAGTAGTAGCCAGACTATATATTTTCATGGGATCACCTGTTGCCACGCTCGGTTCAGGGTTCCTCTTTTATGGCATCAATGAGATGCTGAAACATTGCTGAATGACAAGGAGCCAACAGCAACCATTCAGTTATAAATATCTATGTTGCCAATGGAGGACCACTGGGAACGAATATTTTCTGACGCGGCTCCAGTTTATTATTTTTTTGGGCCTTGAAAGTAGCCGTTCGGTATTCACCCATATGAATTGTTCCGGTAATCGAATCGTTCATCAATACTCCCGAAAAGATGAACGTAATAAAATTGGCTATATGACGATCAACACTCTTAAGTATTACCTCGTTACCTTCTATGGTACCCACTAATTCTCTAACGGAAAAATCTCCCTTATGAGTACCCTTCAGCCAATTGCCATCCTGTTCAAAAAACAACGTATGCTTACTCGTACTGCTGAAAAATTCTATGGTTGCATCCCAGCGGCCGGCGATGATTGCAGCCGGGGCGATCATAGCAGTGAGCTTTGGACTTCTTTTCTTCGATAGCAGCTCATAAATTCTTTCGGTCACTATTTTTTCATTTCCCGGTTGCATTTGACCGGTAGTGATATTTATTGATGTGAGTCCTTTCGCCGTTTCGCTGCCCAATGCAATTCTGGGTTTATTTCTGCCTACCTCTTCGGCAATTTCTTCCCCGGTTATATTTAACACAGCGGGATCCCAGGTAATATTTAATACAGGAGATTTGTTGGATAGATCAGTAGGTTCAAAAACGGATGTAGTAATACCGGCTATAGTGGAAACCTTTTTAGCAATAGTATCCAGCCAGGTCAACCATGTTTTCCATTCATGTACATGATCCCGTTTACCCCAGGCTTCTACGGCCGCCAGCATACCCATCATTTCTTCCCGGCCAACTTTATTATCCCGGCCCGGCCCATGATGCGGTGAACTTGCTTGCCAGGCCGACATCAATATATCCTTTCTGCCAATAACGAGCCCCGCGCACTGGGGTCCGCATATCGCTTTCCCTCCACTATAAACAACTACCGTCGCGCCACGCTGGAGGTGAATATTTGGAATGGTGAGTACTTCCGCTGCGGCATCTACCAGGATAGGAATATTTCTTGGTTTGGCTACCCGGGCGATATTTTCCAACGACATTGGCTGCCCAGGATCTGAAGCGCTGTATGCCATCAGGTAAATCATGGCTGTTCTTGAACTGAGTGCATTTTCCAATTCTTCCATTGTGTCTACGTCAATAATAGTAGCTCCAATATTCCGGATAGCATGATCGTACATATTTCGGGAAGATCTCGGAATTACTACTTCCGTTTTTTCAAAACCAGTAAGGTTGGGAATACGAATGAGTTTCTCCGGGTTACCCCCTGTAACACAAGCGGCGGTTACATGTTTCATTCCCGCGGCGCATCCGGCCGAAACCATACCCCACTCGGCGCCGGTTAGTTCGGCCAATCGCTTTCCAATACCATCTGCTAACTCGTCATATTGAACAAAGTTTTTTGAAGCGGCATCCATGGCAGCTCTCACTTCAGGTCGCTCAACAGAACCGCCAATTATCGTAAAGGTGCCGCGGCAATTGATGATGGGCTCCACGCCGATCGATTGAAAAATATTCGGTTCAACGCCATGACCTGCTCCAGCGGCCGTTGCCAGGGAGCTATCCGTTAATACTCCATTTTCTGCACCTGGGGAGGCCAGTACCGATTTTGCCTGTAGCAAACTGCCGGCCAACGGCAGCAGGGTTAACCCTTTAATGATGTTTCTTCTTTGCATATTATCGGAATTGGTAAATAATATCTTATACTGATTAGTTTTCTAATCGTTTTTACTTCGATAGTTAAATGGTCCTACAAAGCAGAGCATATGCCTGTAATCGGACCTGTATTTTCATTTTAATGAAACAAAAATAATATTTCCAATAAAATCCAGGACTCGGTCAATTTTTTGGGTACTATTATTGAACCTTGATCAAACAGTCTAAACAGGGTCATTTCAAAGGATTCTATAGCTGCATTCAGTATTCAAACAATAAACTAAATATAGTTAATTTTAAGAGCGTTTGTAGAAATCATAAACTGTATACTTGAATGGCAAAGCCATAGAAAGCGTTTATAACGGATTGCAACCGATTGTGTAGAAAATAAATCTGTCTGAACTCTTTTGTATTTTTATAGCAGCAGTTTTTGTGGTATTAGTGAGCGGTCTTCGCCTTATTAAATAAATGTCGAATGGCTCATTTTCATCAGCTATTACATGTCCGGTTCATTAATGCAAAAGGCGGGTCGGGTACGTATATTTATCGCGGCACTCCTTATATTTTTTTCAGTAGCACATTCAATAATAAAGTTAGTCCTGTTACTTAAATTAAATTTAATAATAATAAAAACTCAATTACTATGCAGGAACAACGTAGGTCAATCATCAAAAAAATATTTACTTCAGTAGTAGCTTTTACCGGTTTTGGGTTGGCTACCTATGCGAAATCGGATGCACGAAATGAAAAAGAGGTATTTAATGTAGTAGACGACCAGGACATACCGCTCTTTTCGGGTGCAACAAAATTTGGAGGCATGGTTTTCATTGCCGGTAAAGGAGCACATTTTGTGGGAGATATAAAATCACACACTGATCATGTGCTGAAAGAGCTGGAAAAGGAATTGGTCAATGCCGGTTCATCTATGGAAAAAGTATTGAAAGTAACCGTGTATCTGAATGATATTAATGATTACAAGGGGATGAACGAGGTGTTTAAGGGCCGCTTTGGAAAAAATCCTCCGGTGCGTTCTACCATAGCAGTAGCCAAAGGAGGCGTGCCGGGTGATTCATTGGTAGAAATGGATTGTATTGCATATGTATGATGATGCAAGTCGGTAGTTAGAAGTATGTAGTCGGGAGCCTGCCGTAAGGCAGGTTTTGATTATTACGTTTTTTGTGACCTTAATTTTTTTGAAATATGAATCGCAGAAATTTATTAAAAAATTTGTCAATTCTTCCGGTAATGGGCGTTGCAGGAAACCTGCTTACTACCGAATCCGCAACAGCGGCTCCTGCTGCGGCAAACAAACGGGACATATTTAAAGAATTAGGCGTACGCACTTTTATCAATGCGGCAGGCACCTATACTTTTATGACCGGATCATTAATGCGCGAAGAAGTAGTGGATGCCATCCGGGCGGCATCACGCGATTTCTGCCTGCTCGATGAAGTACAGGATAAGGTGGGCGAAAAAATTGCCGCGTTAGTAAAATCAGAAGCAGCCGTAGTAACAAGTGGTGCTTTTAGTGGAATGACGTTGGGATTGGCCGGCATTCTTACCGGAATGGATCAAAAGAAAGTTGAGCAATTACCACAGCTGGAAGGGACCGGTATGAAATCCGAAGTCATTTATCAAAAGGCACACGAAATTGGATACAATCATGCTTTTATGAATACAGGCTGTAAAATGGTGGCAGTGGAAACTATTGAAGATGTTGAAAAGGCCATTAATGAAAAAACAGCCCTGCTTCATTTTCTGAACATTGAAGCAGACAAAGGAAAGATCATGCACGAGGATTGGGTGGCATTGGGAAAAAAATATAATATTCCCACTTCTATTGATATTGCCGCGGATGTTCCGCCGGTATCAAATCTTTGGCGATTTAATGAAATGGGATTCAGCTTCGTGGTAATATCAGGTGGCAAGGCAATAAGAGGACCACAAAGTGCCGGTATACTGATGGGTAAAAAGGAAATAATTGCAGCGGCCCGTTTATCAATGCCCCCGCGTGGTTCCACCATTGGACGAGGCATGAAAGTAAACAAAGAAGAAGTGATCGGCATGTATGTTGCCCTCGACCATTATCTTAAATACGATCATGATCAGGAATGGAAAGATTGGGAAGAGCGCGTAGCCACCATTAAAAATGCCATTCAGAAAATTAACGGGATCGCTACGGAAGTAAAAGTGCCTGCACTGGGAAATGTAACTCCCACGCTGCATGTTACCTGGGATAAAAGCAAAGTAAAAATTACAACCAAAGAGTTACAGGAAAAATTACGAAACGGTAGTCCTTCCATTGAAATTGTCAATAATGGAGAAGAGCATATCAGTATTACTACCTGGGTAATGAAAGCAGGGGAAGATAGAATGGTGGCGCGGAGGCTGAAGGAAGAATTAACAAACGCGGCCCCTTCCTGATTTTTTTAATATAAGGTAAAGTAATTCATATGATCCCCGCCAAATAGGATTTAAGTTGATAAAATAAAAACTATGCGATTTTTTTTTCCGGTTATGATAATTCAATCTTCTTTAAAAGGGTTACTTTTTTTATTTATTGTTATTCTTTTCACACAATGCAGAAATACCGGATTGCCCCGGGGCGATCGCGATAATGGTGGTCTGATGCTGCCTGGAAATTTTGAAGCGGTGGTAGTGGCAGATAGCGTAGGTCCTGCACGACACCTGGCGGTAAGCGATAACGGCGACATTTATATAAAACTCAGAGCGTCTTATCCAGAAGGAAGCAATGTGGCACTGCGGGATGAAAACAATGATGGAAAAGCGGACATTGTAAAAAGGTTTGGAGTATATACTGATACCATGGGGTATGGCACAGCTATGCGTATTCATAATGGGTATTTATATTTCAGTTCCACCGGTGAGGTATATCGCTGTAAATTAAAACCAGGTGAGCTCCTTCCTGATACCTCCCTTGAAATGATTCTTACCGACGATTACCTGCATGACCCGCATGGGTTTAACCATACTGCCAAGCCATTAACTTTTGACGATAAAGGAAATATGTATGTTCCTTTTGGATCCCCTTCCGATGTTTGCCAGGAAATGGACAGGATACCAGAATCGCCCGGTCAAAATCCCTGTCCGCAATTAGAAGAGCACGCCGGTATCTGGATGTTTAACCCAAATAAACATAACCAGACCATTAAAGACGGAAAGCGGTATGCTACAGGTATCCGAAGTGCGGTAGCCATATCGTGGAATGCCAACGATAATAATTTATACATTGTTCAGCATGGCAGGGATGACATGCATAGAACATGGCCAGCCTTATATAATAGATGGCAAAGTGCCTTACTTCCATCGGAAGAGTTTTTAAAAATAAAGGAAGGCGCCAACGTGGGGTGGCCCTATTATTATTTCGACCAGATGCAGGGTAAAAAATTGCTTAATCCCGAGTATGGAGGAGATGGGAAGAAAGTAGGGAAAGGGATCGAGTATGAGCAACCGCTAATTGGCTTCCCGGCCCACTGGGCTCCCAACGATCTTTTGTTTTATAAGGGCGATCAATTTCCCGAGCATTATAAGCACGGCGCTTTTATTGCCTTTCATGGTTCCACTATTCGGGCACCTTATTCCCAGTCAGGGTATTTTGTAGGCTTTGTTCCATTTAAAGATGGTAAACCCTCCGGCCCATGGGAAGTCTTTGCGGATGGTTTTGCGGGTATGGATACGATACTCAATACAACCGATGCCCAGTGCCGTCCAATGGGACTTGCAGAGGGACCCGATGGTTCTTTATATATCAGCGATTCTCGTAAGGGAAAAATATGGCGTATTATGTTTAAGGGAGATAAAACAAAATTTGGTGCTGAACAACTAGCCGGTATTGAAAAAAGAAAGTTGAGCGCCCATATAAGAACTCCGGACGAAGTGGCTGATAACCTCCAGAAAGAGATTGTGGTGGGTGGGCAACAGATTTATCAAACATACTGCGTGGCCTGTCATTTAATTAATGGCAAAGGAGATGGAAGTAGGTTCCCCCCATTAGATAGTTCCGAATATGTTGTCGGAGATAAAAACAGGCTCATCAACATACTGCTTAATGGGCTGCAGCAGCAAATCACTGTAAATGGCAAACAATTTAATGGGTTGATGCCCAGTCATAGCTTCTTATCGGATTCGGATCTTGCGCTGGTATTAACGTATATCAGGCAGAATTTTAATAATAAGTCAGGTGCGGTTGCAGCGGAAGATGTTGCTGCACAAAGAAAAACGGGGATGGTTAAAAAATAATTTTGAACCTGATAGGGGTAAAGAATTTTGTCATATTGAACGTTTCCATTTTTTAGGTAAGATTAAATCAACTGCTATGCGAAAATTATTTTGTGTGATTTGTTTCCTGGGCTGTTTTTCTTATAACGCGGTCTGGTCGCAATCGTATGATATAGTTATCAAAGGCGGCCATGTTATCGACCCAAAAAATAATATTGATGCGCTAATGGATATTGCTGTTTCGGATGGTAAAATTGTGCAGGTGGCTGCCAATATTGATGCGTCCAAAGCTACCCAGGTGGTAGATGCAAAAGGCATGTATGTAACACCGGGTCTTATTGATATTCACGCGCACGTTTTTTTTGGAACAGAGCCGGATCATTATCTGAGCAATGGCCTGGTAGCAATTGTTCCGGACGGATTTACTTTTCGGGTAGGGGTAACCACCGTAGTTGATGCCGGCGGTGCCGGATGGAAATCATTTCCCATATTTAAAAAGAATATCATTGATAATTCCCAGACCCGTGTTCTTTCCCTGTTGAATATTGTCGGAGAAGGGATGCGTGGCGGGGCGTATGAACAAAATACCAATGATATGGATCCGAAGATGTCCGCGTTGGTGGCGAAGCAAAACAAAGATTATGTAGTTGGTTTTAAGGTGGCGCATTTTAACGGTCCCGAATGGATTCCGGTGGACCGCGCCGTAGAAGCGGGACCATTAGCCAATATGCCGGTGATGATTGACTTTGGGGGTAATACTCCACCGTTATCGATAGAGGAATTATACATGAAGCATCTTCGGCCCGGTGATATCTACACGCATACCTATACGCTGCTCGATGGCAATGTAAGAGAAACGGTGGTGGATGAAGCAACCGGAAAAGTAAAGCCATTTATCTGGGAGGCGCGTAAACGGGGAATTGTTTTTGATGTGGGCTATGGGGGAGCCAGTTTTAATTTCACGCAGGCTATCCCATCAATTAAAGCTGGCTTTTATCCTAATACCATTAGCACGGACCTGCACACAGGTAGTATGAATACCTCTATGAAAGATCAGTTAAGTGTGATGTCAAAATTCTTATTGATGGGTATGGATTTAAAAAGTGTGATCAAAGCAAGTACCTGGACACCGGCACTGGTTATAAAACGGGAGGAACTGGGAAATCTTTCCGTAGGTGCCATTGCAGATATCGCGGTGCTAAACCTCCGGCTGGGAAATTTTGGATTTTACGATAAGACTGGATATAAAGTGGAGGGTAAACAAAAGTTTGAATGCGAAATGACCATTAAGGGAGGAAAGATTGTGTATGACTTAAATGGAATGGGAACTCCCATTGTAGGAAAGAAAAAAAAATAATGCTATTCTTCCGCAATCGTTTCAAAGATTTATTCTAATGTAAAGTATTGAGCTTTTTCATACCCCGTGCTTTCCGGCATTGTAGGGTCTGGTAATAATGAGAATAATACTGTAGTAACAAAAGGTAACCTTCAAAACCATAAATTCATTATGAAATCGATACCGTCATTCTTTTTTGCCTTCCTGCTTTTTACTTCTGCCCATACTATTGCGCAAACAATGTCTAAAGAGGAATTGATTTTTTTAACATCGGACTGGAAAGGCGAGCGCTTTGCGGATGGAAGGCCAAAAATACCCGATGCCCTGGTTAGCCGTGCCAGGAGTATTGGAATTGAAGAAGCATGGACCATACTAAAAAATGAAGGCTATAATAATCAATTTGAAGGCAGGTGGAAAATGGTAAATGATTCGGTAAAAGTGGTTGGTCGGGTAGTAACTGCCCAGTTTATGCCTAGCCGTCCTGATGTGGAAATGAAGATAAAAGAGCGTGGCAAGAAAGAAGGCAGGAAAGGCAATACCAACGCCTGGCCTATCGAGGTATTAACTAAAGGAGATGTGTATGTGGCAGATTGCTTCGGTAAAATTGCCCAGGGTACATTGATTGGTGATAATCTGGGGAATTCCATTTTTGCAAAAAGTGGCAACGGGGTGATTTTCGATGCAGCGGCACGCGATTTGGAGGGTCTCGCCGAAATCAAAGGATTCAACGCCTTTGTTCGTGATTTTGATCCGTCTTATCTGGAAGAAGTGGTATTGATGGGACTTAATACCCCCATACGTATTGGCCGCGCTATTGTATTACCCGGCGACCTGGTTATTTCTGAGAGGGAAGGCGTACTTTTTATTCCCGCTCACCTGGCAGAAAAAGTAATCAGTACTTCTGAGTTTATTGAATTAAAGGATAAGTTTGGTCATGCGATGCTTAGGGCAGGTAAATATTCTCCCGGGCAAATCGATAGTCAGTGGACCGAAGAAATCAAAACTGCCTTTCTTAAATGGTTAGACGAACATCCGGGGCTGAGTAAATTAACCAAAGCACAACTTGATGAATTTATGTTGAAGCGAACCTGGTGAACCTGCACTGATCAGTAATGGTCCCGATTCAAGTTTGAATTAGCCTATGATTAAAAATTCATACAATACTTATTTAAGTTGAAGAAAATAATCTTTCATAAAGTCGCTTTAATTGTTGCCGGGATATCTTTGATCAGTGCCCTCGTAACGGTCTTAAATAAAAACATATCGGCAGCTGGTCCATTATTTATTGTTTTTTTTGTTGCCTTAGCAATTGGTTTCAGGGGATATGCTTCGTTGAAAGGGTTTGCCTATACGGTTACCATCTTTGCCGCCGTAACAACGGCGTTGTTTTATCCGGCCTATTTTGTAAGCTGGAACGGGTTTAAACTGGCAGCTCTTATCACTCCCTTAATTCAGCTTATCATGTTCGGCATGGGTACTTCCATGAGTATAAAAGATTTTGCCGGAGTGGTTAAAATGCCAAGGGGGGTACTGATCGGTGTAGTCAGTCACTTTATAATTATGCCTTCATTGGGTTTTACTTTAGCAAGCCTTTCGAATTTTCCCCCAGAAATTGCGGCGGGAATAATTTTGATCGGCTGCTCCCCCAATGGTATGGCATCGAATGTAATCTCCTATCTCGCCAAAGCAAACCTTGCCCTTTCCGTTACTATTACCGCTATATCAACAATGCTTGCGCCATTTCTCACACCTGTTCTCATGAAATTTTTAGCAGGAGCTTTTGTGGAGATACATACATTGGATATGATGTTTGATATTTTTAAGATGGTCATCATACCTATTAGTGCCGGTCTGATCTTCAACCACTATTTAAGCGGCAAAGTAAAATGGCTGGATGATGCGATGCCGGTGGTGTCGATGTTTGGAATCGCCTTCATCATTGTAATAATTACCGCCGCTGGAAGAGAAAGTTTACTTACTATTGGTCCGGCCCTCATACTGGTGGTATTGATCCATAATTTATCGGGTTACCTGCTCGGCTATTGGTCGGGGAGATTGTTTAAAATGAGTGAACGGGATTGCCGTACAATTGCTATTGAAGTGGGTATGCAGAATGGCGGACTAGCTTCAGGACTTGCTAAAGCCATGGGTAAAATGGCAACGGTTGGTTTAGCGCCTGCCGTATTCGGCCCGTTGATGAATGTTACGGGTTCCATTCTTGCTTCCTACTGGCACCGAAGACCACCTGCTGAAAAAAAGGAAAATACTATAAAAGATAATGCATTGGATAAACCCCTGCTTCAAAACTAAACCATTACCATGAAAAAGATTCTAAATACCTGCTTACTATTATTACTTACGACAGTGGTTGCTCATGGCCAATCAAACGATGAAAAAGAAGTAATTGCTACAGTGGAAAGATTCAAAAAAGCGCTGGTTGATGCTGATAAAACCACGCTGGAAGAACTTATGGCAACTGAATTAAGCTATGGTCATTCCAGTGGCAAGGAAGAAAACAAAACCCAATTCATTGGCAGAATTGCCAGTGGTTCTGTTGATTTTATTACAATCGATATTTCAGATCAGACTGTTAAACTTGCCGGCAAGAGTGCCATAGTACGGCATGTATTTACTTCGAAACTAATTGATGAGGGGAAAGCGCTTGACATAAAGATCGGGGTTATGATGGTTTGGCATAAACAAAAAGGAAAGTGGAAACTGCTTGCCAGGCAAGCGTATAAGTTATAATAAAAAAGTAATGAGGTATAAATAAGGATTCAATATTCGTGCATTAAAAATATATAACAATGAAACGCAGAGACATTCTAAAAGGACTATCGGTATTGCCATTTGCAGGTGGAGTGGTTGGGAGTATTATTCCTTCCCAATCTGCCGTTGCATCTGGTGCAGGTATAAAGCGTGATTTATTTAAAGAGCTGGGCCTGCGTACTTTCATAAATGCCGCTGGTAATTATACTTCCATGACGGCTTCTTTAATGCCTGCTGAAGTAATGGATGCTATCAATAGCAGTGCAAAAGAATTTGTAATGCTGGAAGAAGTGCAGGACAAAGTAGGTGAAAAAATTGCGGCTCTTTGCCATGCAGAAGCTGCGATGGTGACGGCGGGTTGCTGGTCGGCTCTTGTGTTGGGAACTGCGGGTGTACTTACCGGTATGGATCCAAAAAAAGTAACTGCCTTACCAAAATTGGAAGGTACCGGCATGAAATCCGAAGTGATCATTCAAAAGAGTCATATCAATGGTTACCATCACGCGTTAACGAATACCGGTGTTTCAATTATTTCCATTGAAACAATCGAAGAAGCGGAAGCTGCTATCAATGATAAAACAGCTATGTTATGGTTTTTAAACCGGGAAGCACCGGTTGGAAAAATTCAACACGAACAGTGGGTAGCACTGGGGAAGAAACACGGAATACCAACTATGAATGATATAGCCGCCGATGTTCCACCGGTAGAAAACCTATGGAAATATAATGATATGGGTTTTGATCTTGTTTGTATTTCAGGTGGTAAAGCCATGTGCGGACCTCAAAGTGCCGGAATATTAATGGGAAAAAAAGATTTGATTGCCGCTGCCCGGTTGAACGCCCCACCCAAAGGAGGAAATATTGGCCGCGGCATGAAAGTGAATAAAGAGGAAATGTTTGGAATGTATGTAGCATTAGATAGCTATATCAAAAGAGACCATAAAAAAGATTGGCAGATATGGGAAGATAGAATTGCTTTCATAAATAATTCTATTAAAACAATCAGTGGAGTGAATACGGAAGTGATGGTGCCCCCGGTGGCAAATCACAATCCATCTTTACTTATCTCCTGGGATCCCAATAAAATTAAATTGACCCGGGATGTGATGGGTGAAAAATTACGTAAAGGCAGTCCGTCTATTGAAACTATCTCCTGGGAAACTGAAAACAGCATTCGCATTACGGTATTTATGCTGAAACCGGGCCAGGAGAAAATAGTTGCCAACCGCATCAAAGAAGAACTGATTGCAGCAGCTGTCTAAAAATGGATGCCTTTACGATAAATAAAAATCAAGCCAATGAATAAAATACTATTGACGTTTGTAACTTTTTTGTATTTCTCTGTAAGTATTTCACTTGCTCAATCGTTTGATATTGTTATAAAGGGCGGACATCTTATTGATCCAAAAAACAATATCGATGCCTTAATGGATATTGCATTAAAAGACGGAAGAGTGGCGAAGATAGCTGCCACCATTGACGGTTTGGGGGCCCGGCAGGTAGTGAATGCGAAGGGTATGTATGTAACACCGGGCTTGATAGATATTCATGCGCATGTATTTGTTGGAACAGAACCTGATCATTACCTAAGCAATGGGTTATCCGCAGTAGTTCCTGATGGATTTACATTTCGCGTAGGTGTTACCACGGTAGTTGATTGCGGGGGAGCTGGCTGGAAAAATTTTCCTGTTTTTAAAAAAAATATTATTGATAATTCACAAACAAGGGTTCTTTCTTTTTTAAATATTGTTGGCGAAGGTATGCGGGGTGGTGCCTACGAACAAAATCCCAACGATATGGACGCCAAAATGGCTTATTATGTAGCTAACCAGTACAAAGATTATATTGTTGGATTTAAAGTGGCTCATTTTATCGGACCGGAATGGGTACCCGTTGATCGGGCAGTAGAAGCAGGAACATTGTCTAACATGCCCGTAATCGTTGACTTTGGTGGAAACGATCCTCCCAAACCAATCGAAGAGTTGTTTATGAAACATCTTCGTCCCGGGGATATTTTCACGCATGCATTATCTAAATTAAGGCCGGGGGAAATCGGAGGTAACTTTCAAAGAGAATCCGTAGTAGATGAAACAACCAATACGGTAAAGCCTTTTGTGTGGGAAGCGCAGAAAAGAGGAATTATTTTCGATATAGGATATGGCGGTGCCAGCTTTGCCTTTTCGCAGGCCATACCAGCCATTAAAAGTGGCTTTTATCCCAATACCATCAGCACTGATCTTCATACAGGTAGTATGAATACCAGTATGAAAGATATGCTGAGTGTTATGTCGAAGTTTATGCTGATGGGGATGAATCTGAAAAGGGTAATAACAGCCAGTACCTGGAAACCGGCCCAGGTAATTAAGCGGGAAGAATTGGGGCATTTATCGGTGGGCGCTATTGCCGATATAGCGGTGCTGACTATCCGCGAAGGCAACTTCGGCTTCTACGATAAAACAGGTTTTAAAATAACCGGCAAACAGAAATTTGAATGTGAAATGACAATTAAAGGCGGCAAAATCGTGTACGATTTAAATGGTATTGCCAATCCGGTTGTCGTGAAATAAAAGTTTCGGAAACTCAATGGGAGGGATTATGAAATTACTGATGGATTTTTACCATCCTGTGAAGACGAACGACACGCATTTTGTTCAGGTAGTATAAAATAAAAGAAATCAGTTACCTTAATTAAAGTGATCTAAATGAAAATATCACATATTACCATCATTTCATTGTTTATGTCAACAATAGTTTCCTGTACCGAGTCAAACTCATCGCAGGCACCATTCCAGCCGAAAGCTTTTACTCCGGTTAATAGTTTTACCGCGGGTGCGGAAGGTCCTGCCGTAGATAAGGAGGGCAACTTGTATGCAGTGAACTTTCAAAAAGAAGGAACTATTGGTAAGATAACAACGGCGGGCATTGGCAGTATCTTTATAGAACTGCCCAACGGAAGTATTGGAAATGGAATTCGTTTTAACAGCAAGGGGGAAATGTTTATTGCCGATTATACCAATCATAATATTCTTAAGGTAAATATGCCTGGTAAACAATTGAGCGTGTATGCTCATGAACCCCTGATGAACCAGCCCAATGATATTGCAATTGACAGTAAGGACCGATTGTATGCAAGCGATCCAAACTGGAAAGCAGGTACGGGTAATATCTGGCGTATTGATACCAATGGCCAGGTAACCCTGCTGGAAAAAGATATGGGTACTAGTAATGGAATAGAAGTAAGCCCGGATGAAAAAACGCTGTATGTGAACGAATCCATTCAACGGAAAGTTTGGGCATACGATCTGTCTGATGAGGGCGCAATCAGCAACAAAAGATTATTGATTGAGTTTCCCGATTTTGGTATGGATGGAATGCGTTGTGATAGTGATGGTAATTTATATATCACCCGGCATGGAAAGGGAACCGTTCTTAAAGTATCCTCCAAAGGAATAATCATAAAAGAAATTATGTTGGCGGGTAAAAAGCCCAGTAACCTCGCTTTTGGAGGAGAAGATGGCCGCACCGTGTATGTTACTTTGCAGGATTCCGGAAATATTGAGTCGTTTCAAGTAGATACACCCGGCAGGGAATGGAAGATGAAAAAAAATAATAACCCTTAATACCGGTAGAAATTGAGCATTACAAATTTGGTTAACGCATAATTATTACCCATCGCGCTTCCCTATCTTCCTTCCCGGTAGTTGATTTATACCGTTCAAAAAGTTATTTTGCCTTCTAAGGTACTATATATAACATAGTAGCGAGGGTAGCTATAGATTTGAGTATTCCTTCATTATTAAATATATATAGCATGAAAAAATTCATTTTAGCCGGGCTGTTTGTTATAGCAGCCGGCATTAGTAGCTTCGCTCAGTGCGATAAGAAAGTCATTATTTCCTCCACCAAAACGGAGTATCTGGATGCGAACGGGGATGTTCAACGGAGTGTTGATGAAATCACCTCCATTGAGTATGATAAAAAGGACATTATTATTAACCACGGCGACAACCCCAGCATGCAGGGAACCATTGATTCAATGACCTGTGACTGGAAAACTCCTTTCAAGGAAGGTAAAACAGTAATCAAAACTTCTATTACAAATCCACAGGGTCAGACTATCAGTCTTACAATCACCATTGAAGGAAAAGAAGGGAAAATCAATTTCCTGGCAGAAATGGCTGAGATGCCCGATCAGAAAATTCGCATTGTAGTGGAGAAGTTTGAGGAGAAGAAATAATAAGTAAGAGGTGATAAATTTCGATCATGCCTACCGTTTCATTAATGCTTAATCGAACCGGAGTTATTTGAAAGGTGGTTATGGTTAATTAGATAGATGACTGTTATCATTTCCCTCCACATAATAAATCTTTTTGGAAAAATCGGGAAGAGAATGCTGATGATGACTGAAAATTTTTACTCCAATGAATAGTCAAACCTTACTTTTGTAACCGCCTGGTCATACTTTTGAATCGGCGGTATTATTAACTATGCAACTGACAATTTTTAACGATTATCATACTTTATCCTTTTATGCTGCGGAAGAAATCATCCGGTTGGTAAAAAGCAAACCCGATGCCGTTATATGCTTTGCCTCAGGTGATACTCCCCGTTTAGCATACAAATTGTTGGTTGAAAAAGCCCTTGTTGAAAAAATTGATTTTTCCCGGGTTACTTTTATTGGCCTTGATGAATGGGTGGGCATTCCCCCTTCCAATGAGGGCAGTTGCCACTATTTTCTTAAATCAAATCTTATTGACCAGCTAAACTTCACTGATTCAAACATACATCTCTTCGATGCATTGTCGGAACATCTCCGGCAGGAATGTGATCTAATGGATGCTGTTATTGTTTCCAAAAGTGGGATCGACTTAATGCTGGTGGGATTGGGTATGAACGGGCACATCGGGTTTAATGAACCAGGGGCTTCATTCAATAACTACTCCCATGTGATTGCTCTGGATAATATAACTACTTCTGTTGGGCAGAAATATTTTAACCTGGCAACGATGCTGCAGCAGGGAATTACTCTTGGGCTCAAACATCTGTCAGAAGCTAATAGGGTATTACTTCTTGCAAACGGAAACCGGAAAGCAGCCATTATTAAAAAGGTTCTGGAAGAAGAGGTGAATGCATTGGTTCCTGGTAGTATTATTCGTCTTCATTCGAACAGCGCAGTTTTGATTGATAAAGAAGCTGCCTCCTTACTGAAAAAATAAATTTATGAGTCTTAGAATTGCAGGTAAAGTTCCGTCTGGAAAACATCTTGCTCAATTAAAGAAATCGCCCAACTATAAAGAGAATGGGTTTCAAAATCTTTCAGATACCCCTATGATGTCCGACGATGCCTCTTACTGGAAAATGCTTAAGTATTTTCTTAAGAAGAATAATAAGAAAGCGCCTTCCTTTACATTGCCTTCAGTAATGACCGATCTGATTCATACCAGCCTTCCTCAACCATTTATTGTTTGGTTTGGGCATTCGTCTTACCTTCTTCGTATTCATGACAAGAACTTCCTGGTTGACCCTGTTTTTAGTGGGAATGCTTCGCCGGTCAGCTTCATGGTAAATGCTTTTCCGGGAGCTAATGTGTACGGAGTAAAAGATATGCCGGTTATAGATTACCTAATACTAACCCATGATCATTATGATCACCTCGATTTTAAAACGGTTGTTTCGTTAAAAGAAAAAGTAAAAAAAATTGTTTGCCCGCTCGGGGTGAGTGCTCATTTACAATACTGGGGCTATGAGGGTAACCTCATTACGGAGCTCGATTGGTGGGAAGCTGTTGAACTGAATGACAAAATTCAAATAACATCAGCCCCGGCCCGTCATTTTTCAGGAAGGGGCATCAAAAGGGGTCAAACCTTATGGTCCTCTTTTATATTAAAAACCCCGACACATAATTTATATCTGGGTGGTGATTCAGGATATGATTCGCATTTTAAAGAAATTGGAAATCAATATGGACCTTTTGATCTAGCGATTTTGGAATGCGGACAATATAACAGCATGTGGCCATTAATACATATGACACCGGAGGAAACGGTGCAGGCTTCGGTTGATCTGTGGGCTAAAATATTATTGCCCGTGCATTGGGCAAAATTTTCGCTGGCCATGCACCCATGGAATGAATCCATCATACGAGCTACCGCAAAAGCAACCAACCTGTCGGTTGATCTTCGGATGCCCAAGATCGGCGAGCCACTTATTGTAGATAACGAATTTACGGGTGCTCATTGGTGGGAAGTATAGCCAAACAATTCACTTTATGCACTTATGTTTGGGCTATGAATGGGCATATTTTAACGCCTTCAAAAAAGGGAAGGAGAGTATCTGGAGCAGTTGAATAATCCTAATAATACTGGTATTGATATTCCACCCTTGCAATCAGCGTTTTTGATTTTGAATAACAGGCGTCCAATATCTTCAATCCGTCTTCATCATAACTGTAGTACCATTTCTGGTAATCGCTTCCCTCTTCCGGAACTACTATCATACTGCCGGTACGGTTGTTTTCATCGTATTCAAAAACATAATCGGGCAATAATCTTTTGGCAGCGATATTATAACGCACAATGTCGGTGAGTTTATTCTGTTCGTCGTAATAATAATATACGGTGGGGAGCGCTTTTCCTCTTAATACACTTTTTTCTTCCGCTGGATTTCCCTTTTCATCCAGTACAAAATCGACGAAAGTAGTATCCTTATTATTTTTAATTTTCAGCATCTGCGTGGGCTTTCCCTGGTTGTTGTATTTCCATTGGTGTGTTTCCTTGATAACAAAATCACCTGCAGAAGTAGTGGTATTGGCAATGCCGTTAAGTTGGTTATTCTGGTTATATTCATATGCGGTTACGGTTTTTACGCCATCACTGGTATCTAATGTTTTTACCAGTTGATCCCTGTTGTTAAACCAGGATACACTAAGGGTATTACCGGTTAAAGAGGTGGTAGTGCTGGTGGTTACTTCTAAAAAGTCTTTACTGAAAAGTTGTTCCGAACTGAATCCTTCAATCGGGTTGTTATCCGCATCAAAACTGAGGAATTTGACTGATTTCACTTTATGCTGCCTGTTGAGCATGTGCTTTTGACCGGCTGCCTGAACAGCCAGAATATCTTTGTAATAATGCTGAGCCGCTGCTCCCGTTGTTATACACAGTAAAACTAGATAAAGAATCGTTTTTTTCATTGAATTGAATTTATAACCCGCTTATTAACGCAGTTGCCGCAGATTTAATACAGGTCCGACTGTAAAATTTTCTCTAAAATACTGTGTTTCCTTATTTTTAGACAAAATTTACCCATTGTCCCACTCAAAAGAAAGGGCCGAAAAAATATGTTTGAATTGTAATGCGCCCCTAATTGGTCGTTTTTGCCATGTATGCGGACAGGAGAATGTAGAACCCAGGGAATCGGCCTGGGGACTGGTGAGCCATTTTTTTTATGATATTACCCACTTCGATGGTAAGTTTTTCAGCACGCTGAAGTGGCTAATTTGGAAGCCGGGTTTCTTATCCAAAGAATATATAAAGGGACGAAGAGCCAGCTATCTCAACCCGGTAAAAATGTATGTATTTACTTCAGCCATTTTTTTTATCCTTTTTTTTAGTTTTTTTATAAATATTAAGGAAATGATAAAGGATGAGCCTCATATTAACAACAAGGTAGATTCCGAAACAGCCAAAAATTATGGATATGATAAATATGCCCTTCGCGCAGCCAAAACAAAAGAAGACTCAGCGGAGATAATCGCGGGGCTTGCAGAGGTACATAAGTTTACTGATACGCTTAAAACCCTCGCGAATAATAAAGATACCGGTAATAGGGAAAAGAAAGGAGGTATTCGTTTTAGTTTTGACACAACCGAGTATACCTCTGTTGCCCAGTACGATTCACTGCAGAAATTGCTTCCTGCATCTGAACAGCACAATTGGTTGCAAAAAAGGATAATGCATAAACGGATTGAACTGCAACCTGAATTCAGGAAAGACAGCCGGGCATTGTTCAGAAAATGGGCCGATAAATTTGTACATTCTTTTACCCAAATATTGTTTATATCCTTACCGCTCATTGCCCTGGTGCTGCAACTACTCTATGTTCGAAGGCGAAAAGAATTCTATTATGTAAGTCATGGTATTTTCCTGATACATATTTATATCTATTCTTTCATTATCCTGTTAATATATTTTTCAATAGATAAGCTGGGAAATTCTATGGGATGGGAGTGGATGGGATGGATAAAATTTACTTTATTCCTGTATGCCATTTGGTATGTGTACAAAGCAATGCTGAATTTTTACGGCCAAGGATGGTTTAAAACATTGGTCAAGTTTTGCTTGCTCAACCTGTTTACACTTATAATCATTAATTTACTTTTTGTTGTCTTCATTTTGTTTTCGGCCTGGAACCTTTAATACTTATTTATGAATAATAATGCGGTGGCAGATGCTTTTCTGCGATTGGTGCAGATTATGGACGAATTGCGGGAGAAATGCCCCTGGGATCGCAAGCAAACAATTCAAACCTTACGATCACTTACCATTGAAGAGACATACGAATTGGCAGATGCTATTACATCAGAAGACTGGAAAGGGGTGAAAGAAGAGATCGGCGATTTGTTATTGCATATTGTCTTTTACGCTAAAATTGGAGCGGAGCAAAACCAGTTTACACTGCCAGAAGCTATACATGCGATATGCGATAAGCTGGTTTCCCGTCATCCACACATTTATGGCGATGTAATAGTGAAGGATGAGGAAGAGGTAAAACGCAACTGGGAGAAACTTAAACTAAAGGAAGGAAAACATTCGGTAATAGCGGGTGTTCCTGTTTCGTTACCGGCTGTTGTAAAAGCCATGCGTCTTCAGGAGAAAGCAAAGCAGGTGGGTTTTGAATGGGATAACCGCGAGCAAGTTTGGGAAAAAGTGGAAGAAGAAATGCAGGAACTGAAGGAAATGGTGGCTGAAAATAATCAGACTAAAATGGAAGAAGAACTCGGAGATGTATTCTTCTCGTTGATCAATTACGCACGATTTTTGCAAGTAGATGCGGAAAACGCGCTGGAAAAAACGAACCGGAAGTTTATTGACCGGTTTACGCGGATGGGGAAGCTGGCTATGGATCAGGGAAAGGATTTATCTGAAATGAGCCTGCAGGAAATGGATGCACTTTGGAACCAGGTCAAAAAACAAAATACAGGCACTTGAATAACCTAATTAAAAATCTTATTTTTTACCACCTCCACCTGGTCCTGGCTGCCGCTGGTTTATTTTTAACCGCCATTCTTCTCAATAGGTATGTTATTGAAACTACCTCATCCATATATTACTCTTCGCGCATAGAAAAAGATATTCAGAATAAGGAAAAGGACTTTGCAAAATTGGCTACGGATACTTCTCTATTAAACTCTCTGATTACTGAAAACTATTCCCAGGAAACCTTACAGCAATTACTGGAGGAAGAGAAAGGTTATGGGTTCTTTATTTATGAAAAAAATTTGTCCGGCGAACCACGCCTTCTCTTCTGGAATACGCAGGTGGCACTTCCCCCAATCAATTTTATGGAAGAGTCGGATGTAAGCCGGCTCGTAACGCTTAAAAACGGTTTGTATGTTCATACCAGTAAGACCCTGACATTAAATAGTCGCCGGTTTGCCCTGGAAGCATTGATCCCCGTGATGTGGAAATATTTTGTGGAAATTGAAAACCTTAAAACGGAATTTGCCTCATTTCCTGATGCGCGGCGTCGCGTAGATATTAGTTTTACGCCCACCAGCCAGTCTGTAAAAAGTTCTTATGGTAATATTCTTTTTTATTTAAAGCAAATTACATTAAGGCATCAACTAAGCAGTTGGTGGACTATTGCCTGCGTATTGGCCGGCATTTTTCTGCTGTTCTGGTTTATTCATCAATCCGCCCATTACATAGCAGAAAAGAAAGGATTATGGTGGGGTACTTCTTTTCTTATTAGTGTGATTCTGTTACTTCGACTGGGTACTTATTATTTCCCCGATTTACTGGATCTGAGGCAATTTGAATTGTTCGACCCTGCTATTTACGGTTCCAGTTTTGTACTCAGTTCATTAGGGGATCTATTCATTAATGCATTGTTGCTATGCTGGATATCCATATTTATCAACCGGCGCGTGGGGGCATTCTGGCTAAGACGTTTTGATGCAAAATGGAAAAATTGGTTATTGACCATTCTATTAATTGTGGCGCTGGTGGCGCTCACATTCTTAGTGGCCCGCGTTTTGCAAAGCATGGTGGCGGACGCGCGGATATCGTTCAATGTAACAAACTTTTTTAGTCTGTCCCAGTACAGTTTTGTTGGTTTTGTTATTCTGGGTACGCTGGCATTAAGTTATTTCTTTTTTGCGCAAGCCTTATTAAAGATGCTGCGCCATTTAACAACCAGTAAAAATTATTTCATCTATATCGTGGCCGCCGTGGCAGGATTGGCTATCCTATCCTTCCTTCGCAATCCTGATATCATTGAACTCGATTTGTTTGTATTGCTGTGGCTTTTGGGATTTATGTGGATGATGCAGCAGGAAGTTTTCTCGGGCTTACGTTTTCACCTGAATGTTTCGGAAGTGTTATTTTGGTTGTTTGTTTTTTCGTTTTCAATTGCAGCGGTTATTGTTTCAGAGAATAGGAAGATTGAATTAACTCAACGAAAATTGTTCGCGGAGAAATTGTCACTGCAGGCGGATCCCGCCAATGAAAAGCAGTTGAGTATTTCCCTTACTTATCTTGATAATGATTTTTTATATCCTAATTTTGACCGCTTCAGGGACAAAGAATCAAATACCAGGCTGAAAGACAGTATTATCAATAAAAATTTTAACGAATTTCTTAATAAATACGATACACGTATTTATACATTCAACGCCGAAACTTCTCCTAAGGCTTTATTCAACGAGGATCCTATTTCTTTCGATACCCTGAATACCATTTTCCGTTTACAGGGGAAAACTACCGGCATCGACGACCTGCGTTATTTTGAACGGTCTTTTGATAAATTCTCTTATATCTTTCTGAAGGAAGTAAAAAACAGCGACAGCATTACGGTGGGTTATTTCTTTATACTGGCCGATCCCAAAAGGTATAAAAACGATGCCTTGATTCCGGAGCTCTTCAAGCAATCGAAGGAAATGCTTCCGGAATATTCTCCCCTGTATTCTTATGCTATTTATACCGAACTTGAACTAATCACTTATTACAACGAATATGCATTTCCCATTCGGTTGAAGCGGGAGCAGGTTCCCGTAAAAGAATTTGATCAGCGGAAAATTGGTTCGTACGAAGAACTTTGGTACCGTCATGCGGCTGATAAGGTGGTAATAATTGTTCGCAAAAACAATTCGTTTATTGAAGCAATTACTTTGTTTGCTTATTTGTTTACGACCTTTTTGTTTTTGCTGGTACTGTACTGGGTTACTTCCGTAATAATAAGAAGCCGACTGCGCTGGGAGCTTCTCAAAAGAAACTGGCAATTCAGTATCCGGATGCAAATACACAGCACCATTATCATGATTAGCCTGTTATCTTTTATTGTAATTGGGGTAGCTACGATTCTGTTCTTTATTAACCGATACGATCGGAATAACCAGGAGCGACTTAGCCGGGCCATGCAGATCATGGTAAACCAGGTACAAACCCGTTTAAAAGATCATAATGTATTTAATGATGGCATTCCGCTTTTTGAAAGTGGTGTTAATGCAGAACTGGAAAAACTGATGAAGGACATTTCGGAGATTCACGGAACAGATGTGAACCTCTATGATCCTGAGGGCAACTTAAAAGTTACTTCTAAACCACTTATCTACAATAAAGGGGTGCTAAGCGAAAAAATGAATCCCGATGCGTATTACAGTATGCATATTGAAAACGCGGTTCAGTGTGTCAAAAAGGAAAAAATGGGAAAGGTAAATTATCTCAGTATCTACAATCCGATCAGAAACTCAAACGGCGACGTTTATGCTTACCTGAATGTGCCTTCCTATAGTACGCAGGGTGAGTTGAAACAAGAGATATCAAATTTCCTCGTAACACTTATTAACCTGAATGCGTTTATTTTCCTGGTAGCCGGTGCCATTTCTTTATTCATTACTAACCGTATTACGTATTCTTTTACACTAATCGGTCATAAAATGCGGGAGATCAACCTGGGAAAGATTAACCAGGCTATTGAATGGAATCGAAAGGATGAGATCGGGGAACTGGTAAAAGAGTATAATAAGATGGTCCATAAACTCGAAGAGAGTGCCGAAGCATTGGCAAAAAATGAACGGGAGGGCGCCTGGAGGCAAATGGCGAGACAGGTGGCGCATGAAATAAAGAACCCGTTAACACCCATGAAGCTGAGTATTCAATACCTGCAAAAGGCAATTGATAACAATTCTCCCAATGTAAAAGAAATGACTTCCAGTGTGGCGAAGACACTGGTAGAGCAAATTGATCACTTATCGAAAATCGCTTCCGATTTTTCGCAGTTTGCCAATATAGGAAATCCTCGTAAAGAAGTATTTGACCTGCATGAGATGATCAACTCCCTTTCTTCTTTATATGAGGCCACCGACAACCTTGATTTTAGCTGGGAACCATTGGCTCAAAAAGTATTGCTGTTTGCCGATAAAACACAATTAAACAGGTTGTTTACGAACCTTTTCCAGAATGGTATTGAAGCCTCGTCTGGCCGCGATCGAAAATTAATACGGGTACAAGAGCAGGTAAATGATGAATTTGTTACGGTTAGTATTACAGATAATGGAGAGGGGATACCGGAAGATACCCGTTCAAAAATTTTTACTCCCAACTTCACTACTAAAACCTCCGGTACCGGTTTAGGTCTTGCCATGAGTAAAAGCATTGTAGAAAATGCCGAAGGAGAAATATGGTTCGAAACAGAAGAAGGAATAGGAACTACCTTTTATGTTAAGATTCCTTTGCTTCGAGCTACTGCATGAGTTCAAATCGCTATGAGAAAATGTATAGCTAAGAGGTTAAAGAGGAAAAGAGATAAAAGTGTAAAAGTAAAATGAAATAAGAAAGTAATCCTCATCATCTACAACCCTTCTTAACCTCTTTTCTCCCTTAATCCCTTGGCTCAAATTCCTTTTGACAGCTTTCTGTTTGCCAAAAATTGCTCAAACTCCTTTAGCGAATAACTGCTGAGGTTTCTTTCTTTGGTCAGCCCACCTTTTTGTGCAGCCAATATTCCATAGCGGCAATCATCAAATCCCTCTACATTGTGGGCATCGGGATCAACCGATATAAGGACACCTTTCTCCAATGCATACGAAATCCACTGCCAATCAATATCGAGCCTGCGGGGATGAGCATTCAGTTCCAATACAACCAGGTTAGCGGCACAAACGTCAATTATTTTTTTATGATCGATAGGATATCCACTACGACTTAATAGCAATCTCCCCGTTGGATGGCCCAGGATGGTGGTATATGGATTCTCAATAGCTCGTACTACCCGCATCATCGCTTTTTCTTCTGTCATCTTAAGATTACTGTGTACCGAAGCAATTACCAGGTCGAAGGTGGAAAGCACATTATTGGTGTAATCCATGTTGCCATCACCCAAAATATCACACTCAATACTTCTAAATATTTTAAAAGGAGTCAATTGATTATTCAACTCGTCAATATAGCGGTGTTGTTCCTTTATTTTTTCTTCGGAGAGTCCGCCGGCATAAGCCGCTGCTTTGCTATGATCGCTTATGACCAGGTATTCATATCCCCTGGCTATGCAAGCCTTTGCCATTTCCTCGACCGTATTTGTACCATCACTCCAGTTGCTGTGTGAATGAATAATGCCTTTAATATCTGTTTCTTTAATGGTATCGGATAGTGGGGCTTTTGCAGCAGATGTAATGATTTCTGCTGTTTCCCTTAAATAAGCAGGTATATAGGGTATACCGGCGTTGGAAAAAATAGCCGCTTCATCGCCACTAAAATCCGCATCGGGAAATCTTTTTAGAAAATGATCTATAAATGTTGTGGATGCGCTCGTAATAAACAGTCGTTTGGTAACATTCGTATTGCCGGTATACAATTTGAGCTTCAAACCATTCTTTAGTTTATAAAAAATGCTATCTGCTGTTTCTTCGAGTAATTCCGGCGGGAATGTTGTCTGAAAAGCTTGTTTCACTTTTTCTTTGGGTTGGACCACTACAAATTCCAGTTCATCAATAGTAAGTAGCTGGCGGCGGAACGCGCCTGTTACGAATACGGATTTTTCTCCAAAGCATTTATCCAGGTATCCTTTTACGGTTGGAAAAAGTGCTTCTACTTCCGCGTATAAAAAGCTGCCCTGGTTCTGGAGGTAAAATTCAATGGATTCCTGGACGTTTTGTTGTGTTTTAGCCCCGAAGCCTTTAAATAGTAATAACCGGTTTTCATTGCAGGCATACAATAATTCCCCAATAGATTCAATTCCCATTTCTTTCCAGATAGTAGAAATCTTCTTGGGTCCCAACCCTTTTATATTAAGCATTTCAATTACACCGGGCGGAGTTTTGGAGATAATATCTTGCAAGGCCAGAAGGTTGCCTGTTTCCAATATCTCTATTATTTTCTTGGCCGTTGAATCACCTATGCCTTTTAACGACGATATTTTTTCAGGAGGAATATTAGTTAACTGCTCGGGTAGTTTTTCAATATTAAAAGCGGCGGCGCCATAAGATCTTGCTCTAAACGAATTATCCCCATGAATGTCCATAAGTTTGGAGAGAAGGGAAAACTGATCGGCGATAAAGTAATTGTCAGTAGCCATTATTAGCAGGTTGCAAAAGAAGCAAGTTAAAATAAAAAGTCCCCCGAAGATCGGGGGACTTTGATATTTTCTGCTTTAAGAAGAAGAAGAATTATCTCTTCCTTGCTGCTTTCTTAGCGGCTTTCTTCTTCGGAGCTGCTTTCTTTTTAGGAGCAGCTTTTTTAGCGGCTTTTTTCTTAGTTGCCATTTTTTGTGAATTTAACGGTTAGTAAAAAGAATTTAACGATAGTAAAAATAGAAACTTAATTCAAACCGCCAAAAAAAATTTCACTTTTTGTGAAAAAAATATTATTGTATCAACTAAGGGGTATTTATTGAACGGCCATTACACTTACGATAGTTTTATCGTTTCTGCTCTTTTTGAATTCCACTACACCATTGGTTAATGCAAACAATGTAAAATCTCTTCCTACTCCTACATTCTTTCCGGGATGGTAAACCGTACCTCGTTGCCGAACGATAATGTTACCTGAAATAGCTGACTGACCACCGTAAATTTTAACGCCGAGTCGTTTGCTTTGCGAGTCGCGGCCGTTCTTTACACTTCCTTCACCTTTTTTATGTGCCATGATTATTAAGTTTATACTTTTAATAAAGACTAAGCAATACTGGTTACTTTGATCTTAGTATAATGCGTACGATGTCCGTGTTTTTTACGGAATCCTTTTCTTCTTTTTTGTTTATAGGCAATTACTTTATCGCCTTGAATATGGTCGATAATTTCAGCATGTACTTTTGTTTTGATATTGCTCCCTACTGATAATTTACCATCAACGTCGGTCAATAACACTTCAGCGAATTCTACTTTATCGCCGGCATTCCCGTTTACATGGGGAACATATAGAGTTTGATCTTTCTCCACTCTAAATTGCTGACCGGCTACTTTAATTATTGCAAACATAATTTTCCAAAAATTAGGAACGCAAAGGTAGGGATTTCAAACAGATTATGAAGCGATTGCAGGAATATTTTTTATAGATATTTTCCTCTATCCTCAAATCTAAGTCAAAATATCTTCGACAAGCCCTGCCTGGCTTAATCCTTATCAATCATCCCCTTGTTGTAAATATCCTAACAGGTATAAGTTTGTCTGTTTACCGATTTACCGTAGGTTTGCTGCCTTAATGGTGGATAGCGGTTATGAAGATCAATTCATTTTTTGCCAAACCCTTTGCCGGGTACATATATAAAGGTATCCGTAAAGCAATGCAGACGGCTATTGAAGATCAGGAAAAGATCTTCCGGGAGCTGCTGAAAACTGGCAAACTAACCGACTTTGGAAAAGATCATCGTTTGCAGGAAGTAAGGCATCACGATGATTTTGTACAGGCTGTTCCCATCCGGGATTATGAGCAGTTTAAACCTTATATAGATAAAATAAAGGAAGGTAAACACAATGTGCTTTGGAAAGGCAAGCCATTGTATTTTGCCAAAACTTCCGGTACAACAAGCGGCATAAAGTATATTCCCATCTCAAAAGATTCCATTTCTAACCATATAGATACGGCGCGTAATGCGCTGCTGTGCTACATTGCCGAATCAGGCAATACCCGGTTTACCGATGGGAAGATGATATTCTTGTCGGGTTCCCCGGTACTTGAAAGAGTAGGGGGTATTCCTACCGGGCGCTTGAGTGGAATTGTAAATCACCATGTTCCCAATTACCTGCGGCGTAACCAATTGCCTTCCTACGAAACCAATTGTATTGATGAATGGGAAACAAAACTGGATAGGATCGTAGAGGAAACGCTAAACCAGGATATGACACTTATAAGTGGAATTCCACCCTGGATGCAGATGTATTTCGACCGGTTGACTGAACAAGGCGGCAAAAAGCCCTGCGATTTGTTCCCGAATTTATCTGTAATTGTTCACGGGGGAGTAAATTTTGAGCCATATAAAGCAAAGTTGCTTGATAGTATTGGTAAACCGGTGGCATCCATTGAAACCTATCCCTCCTCTGAAGGGTTTATCGCTTTCCAGGATAGCCAGGAAGCGGAAGGACTGCTGCTTAATACCAATAGTGGTATTTATTATGAATTTATACCCGCCGCAGAAGCATTTAAGCCAGACGCAAGAAGATTGAGTTTAAGAGACGTGGTAATAGGAGATAACTATGCCCTTATTATAAATAATAATGCTGGCTTATGGGGATATAACATCGGAGATACGGTTAAGTTTCTTTCCATTAATCCTTACCGGGTAGTTGTTACTGGCCGTATCAAACATTTTATATCTGCATTTGGCGAACATGTGATTGGCGAAGAAGTGGAATATAGTTTGATGAAGGCTGCCGAAGAAGAAGGCGTTCATATTACCGAGTTTACTGTCGCTCCCATGATTCAGCAGGGGAAAGGCAAATCGTTTCACGAATGGTTTATAGAGTTTGAAAATTTGCCACGTGATGTTCATGGATTCGCCATAAAAGTTGATCAGAATTTGCGTAAGAAAAATATTTATTACGATGACCTGATTAATGGAAATATTCTGTTACCCCTGCATATTCGGCCGGTCAAAAAGAATGGCTTCATCGATTATATGAAATCGATTGGTAAATTGGGCGGGCAAAATAAAGTGCCGCGGTTGAGTAACGACCGGAAAATAGTCGCTGATCTTGAAAAATATGCAGAATAGAAAATATTCTGCGAACCTCTTTTTCGTTACTTTTAAAAATTCTATTCTTTTTTGATTTTTATTCATGTCTGCAAATCTTCCTAAAAAACGCATCGCATTATTTGGATCCACCGGTTCCATTGGCACCCAGGCATTGGAGGTAATCCGGTCGAATGCCTCTTTATTTTCTGCCGAAGTATTAACCGCCCAAAACAACGATGAATTGCTTATCAGGCAGGCCCTGGAATTTGAACCGAATGTGGTGGTTATCGGAGATGATAAGAAATATGGCAAAGTAAAAGAGGCCCTGAAAAATACTGCAATAAAAGTTTTTGGCGGAGAGCAATCGCTCGAAGAAGTGGCTGCGATGGATTGTTATGATATGATGTTGGCAGGTATTGTTGGATTTGCCGGCCTGAAACCAACGCTCAAAGCGGTGGATATCGGAAAAGTAGTAGCTCTTGCCAATAAAGAAACCCTGGTAGTGGCCGGCGATATTGTAATGCAGCGGGCCGTGGAAAACCGGGTTCCTGTTATCCCCGTTGATTCCGAGCATTCGGCTATTTTTCAATGCCTCGTGGGCGAAACCCGCAACCGGATTGAGAAAATAATTCTTACCGCATCCGGGGGCCCCTTTTTAGGTAAGAAACCAAATTTTCTCGTAAATGTAAAACGAGATCATGCCCTGCAGCATCCTAACTGGAACATGGGAGCGAAAATTACAATTGATTCGGCTACGCTTATGAATAAGGGACTCGAAATGATTGAAGCTAAATGGTTGTTCAACCTGAAGCCCGAGCAAGTCCAGGTGGTGGTGCATCCGCAGAGTATTATTCATAGTATGGTTCAATTTGAGGATGGAAGCATTAAAGCGCAAATGGGACTGCCCAATATGAAACTTCCTATTCAATATGCCATGGCATTTCCGCAGCGTATCGTTAACGATTTTCCCCGCTACGATTTTAGAAAGCCCGGACAATTGACATTTGAAGAACCGGATACCAAAACTTTTCGAAACCTGTTATTAGCTACGGAAGCCCTTTATAAAGGAGGTAATATGCCCTGTGTACTAAACGCTGCCAACGAAATAGCCGTATATGCCTTCTTGCGAAATCGGATCGGCTTTCTGGACATGACCGACCTGATTGAACGAACCATGCATTTCGTTCCTTTTATCGAAAAACCTACGTTGGAAGAATATTTTGACAGCGATGCGGAGGCACGTAATTTTGCCGCTTCCTTAATTAAGCTGTAAATGCTGTCTTCCCGCCTTCACCGGTTTAAACTAAAAGCAGTTTTGTTTCGTTAATGTATTCCGGTATTATATGAGTGGTTTGGCCTGAAGGGAGATTAGTCGACATTTGAATAACGGATTTTAAATTTAGCAATTACACCAATGAGTTTATTAGCAATTGAATGGGCAGTAGTAGGTATTAAAGCAGGGCAATTGATCTTGTGTTTATCTATTCTTGTTGTACTGCACGAAATGGGTCACTTTTTGCCGGCAAAATGGTTCAAATGCCGGGTAGAAAAATTCTATCTCTTTTTTGATCCCTGGTTCTCACTTATAAAAAAGAAGGTGGGCGAAACAGAATACGGTATCGGCTGGTTACCCCTGGGTGGATATGTAAAAATAGCCGGTATGATTGATGAGAGCATGGACAAAGAACAATTAAAGCAAGCTCCCCAGCCCTGGGAGTTCCGGAGCAAACCGGCCTGGCAACGATTAATAATAATGATTGGCGGAGTAACAGTAAACCTCTTGTTGGGCTTTTTGATTTTCGCTATGGTACTGTATAAATGGGGAGAAGAATACTTGCCCGTTAAAAGCGTAACACAAGGTGTTTTTGTAGATAGCCTGGGAATGAAAGTGGGCTTACAGGATGGAGATAAGATCATTGGGGTGAATGGCAAAGAGATAGATAATTTTGAAAAGATTCCTGGCGAGATTATTCTCAACGAAGGGAAAAGTTTGCAGATTGAACGTAACAGCCAGAAGGTTGAATTGGCTATTCCCGAAGGAACTATCAGGTCTTTGATCAGGAAAAAGGGGGAGCGACTGGCGTATCCAAAATTTCCGGCTATCGTCGATTCTGTTGATCAAAAGATAGCAAAATTCAAGGAAGGGACACTTCAGAAAGGAGATGAGATCATTGGTTTCGATGGCAAACCAGTTCGTTCGTACGCTGAATTGACCTACCTGAAGAAATCATACGTGAATAAAGAAGTACCTGTGCGGGTGGCCAGAGGAAAAGATACTGCAACTATCCGGTTAATGGTAGATAAGGATTCACGGCTTGGAATCATAGTTAAACCAATGACCGATTTTCTAAAGTTCAAGAAAAGAGACTATGGGTTCTTTGAATCTTTGCCCGCTGGTGTTCGCAAAGGATGGAGCACACTGGTGATGAATATCCAGAATTTTAAACTGCTCTTTACCTCCAAAGAAGTAAAGGCCAGTGAGTCGCTCGGAAGTTTTATAAGCATTGGAGGCATGTTTGGTGCCCAATGGGACTGGGAGCGTTTTTGGAGTATGACGGCTCTGTTGAGTATCGTACTTGCGTTCATGAATATTCTTCCTGTTCCGGCACTGGATGGCGGCCATGTCATATTTACGCTCTATGAAATGATTACGGGCCGTAAACCAGGTGAAAAATTTATGGAATATGCACAAATTGTCGGTATGGTACTGCTGCTGGGACTTATGGCATACGCTTTGGGATTAGATGTATTCAGGCTGTTTAAAGGTTAGTGAAATGTAAAATCTAAAATATAAAATAAAGAATGAAAAAGGACATTACATTCAAAAATCATAACTATGACTAAGCTTTTTTACATGGTTGATTTTTCATTCTATATTTTTCATTTTCCAGGGGGTGTATTGGTTTTGACAGCGTAGATCTTTGAAGGTGTAAGCATGTCGTGCGTTGGATAATTAGCACGTAAATCTGAATATTCAAAACTCAAATGGCAATACTCAGTATGCCATGGCTGCCTAATCAGTGATTAGATAGTCATTAGGGCCGCGTGGGCAGGTTGGTCTGTTACCAGGCTCCGCCGCCGACTCAAAAAACAAAACAGGCTGCTGTAACCGAAGGCTGTGACGGTTGCTTAAGACTATTCAGCTAAGTTGAATGTTGGTTTGTTGTTCCCCGGCATTCTTCCGACAACCAATGAGCAAATAAACATGTAGAAAGCTTTTGAAGGATATGTTTGGACACCGGTTCGAGCCCGGTCACCTCCACCATAAATGAAGAATGTTGAATTAAAAATGAAAAATGTAGCGCGGAGGCAGCAACCAGTAAATGGACCTCACGGTAGCCTGGTTATATTTTGTTATTTCTAATTCAACATTCTTCATTTTTAATTTTCGATTCTTACAATTTTGGAATTTTCCAATTCACAAACGGAGTTCACGATGGCCGAAAATTTATTTTTCATTCAACATTCTTCAATATTCATTTTTCATTTCCCGACCCTTCCCTCCGCCCACTTTCCATTATATATTACCTGACAATCACCCTATTTTTATAAATTACATGCTGGAATCAATTAATACTGGCATATGAAAAATCTATTTATTTCTTTCCTGACATGTTTTTCTGCAATATTTGCAATAGCGCAGACCGGATCTCTCACCCTTACCAAACAGCAACTCAAAAATAAAATTATGGGCGGCTGGGCCGGACAAACCATTGGGGTAACTTTCGGAGGTCCCTATGAATTTAGATTTAACGGAACCTTTATTGGAGATTACCAGCCACTGAAATGGTATGATGGATATTTAAAGCATACCATGCTTAATAATCCCGGTTTGTATGATGATCTGTATATGGATCTTACATTTGTAGATGTTTTTGAAAAATACGGATTGAACGCCCCCGCTGATTCTTTTGCAAATGCATTCGCCAATGCCGGTTATATGTTATGGCACGCCAACCAGGCGGCCCGGTATAATATATTACACGGAATAAAAACACCCAGGAGCGGGGAATGGAAGAATAATCCGCACGCCGATTGTATCGATTACCAGATTGAATCTGACTTTGCTGGGTTAATGAGTCCGGGTATGCCTAATGCCGCCTCTGCCATCAGTGATAAAATCGGGCATATTATGAATTATGGCGACGGATGGTATGGGGGCGTTTTTGTTGGAGCGATGTATGCGTTATCGTTTACTTCCAGCAATATTGAATTCATAATTAACCAGGCATTAAAAACGATACCTCCTGAAAGTGATTTTTATCGATGCATTAAAGAGGTGGTCAATAACTATAAAAAATTTCCTTCCAACTGGAAGCAAACCTGGTTGCAGGTACAGGAAAATTGGGCCAATGATATTGGTTGTCCGGATGGCGTGTTCGCTCCTTTTAATATTGATGCAAAAGTAAATGCCGCCTACGTAATAATTGGTCTCTTGTATGGTAAAGGGGATTATACTAAAACACTTGAAATAACTACCCGCTGCGGACAGGATGCAGATTGCAATCCCTCCACCGCAGGGGGTATTCTGGGAACAATACTTGGCTACGATAAAATTCCCGCCTACTGGAAAATGGGTTTGAAAGAAGCGGAGAATATCGATTTTAAATATACCAGCATGAGCCTGGAAGATGTGTATACAATAGGGTTGAAGCATGCGTTGAAGATGATCGAAAGCCAAGGTGGCGCAATTAATGGCGAACAGGTTACTATTAAAATACAACAGCCAGTTGCAGTACGATTCGAAAAAAATTTCACAGGATTATATCCGATAGAAAAAATTCCTGCGAATTGGTCAGATACAAAAGACGCCCTTTTGTTTGAATTTGAAGGAACGGGTTTTGTATTGAGAGGAGAATCTGCCCGATGGGCCAGTCAATCTTCCCAGGTCTTAAATGCCGAACTTTATATTGATAACAAATTGGTGGAGTCACCGCAACTTCCTCAGAGCTACACTACCCGTCGCCATGAATTGTGCTGGGCCTATGGACTGCCCAAAGGCAAACACGCAGTAAAGCTGATGTTTAAAAACTTGCCTCCGGAGGAAAGTATATGGTCGGTGGAAGCAATTATATATTCGGATAAACCAGTATTGGGGATACTTGCTAATGAATCAGGAATAAAAAAATAAAGCCAATATACATGAAACATTTCTTTTTTCTTTTGGTTGCCTTCTTTTACGTAGAAAGCACATCGGCCGCTATAAGTCTTCCGAATATATTTACAGATAATATGGTACTACAGCGCGATAAGCCATTAAAAATTTGGGGTTGGGCTGATAAAGGAGAAACCGTAACCATTAGTTTCAATGGACAAAAAGGTAAAACAAAAGCGGGTACCGACGGTTCCTGGAATATTTCATTAGTGGCTATGACTTTTGGTGGCCCCTTCGAAATGAATATTGCCGGGAAGAATACCATCATCTTCAGGAATATTCTGCTTGGTGATGTATTTGTTTGCAGTGGACAATCCAATATGGAGTGGCCCCTTAAAATAACTAATGATGCAAAAAAGGAAATGGCGGAGAGTAACTATCCTTCTATCCGATTATTTACAGTAGAAAAGGAAATGGCTTACCAGCCGTTGAAAAATGTAAAGGGCAAATGGCTGGAATGTAATCCGGTAAATTCGGCTGATTTTTCGTCGGTAGCTTATTTCTTCGGAAGAAAATTAAATAAGGACCTTAATATACCAATAGGATTGATCAATACTTCCTGGGGCGGTACCAATATAGAAACATGGATAAGCTGGGACAAGATGGGGAAGAAGGATCCATACCGTAATGCTGATATAGCACAGATGGAGAAAGACAGGGAAGGAATGAAAGAAAAACAACGGCAATTCGTCGAAAGCTTAAAAAATGATAAAGGCATGGCAGAAAAATGGTATGATCCAACCGTTACCCCCGTTGGATGGAGAAAGATCCAAGTGCCAAAGCTTTGGGAACAAACGGAAATTGGAAATGCTGATGGAATTATTTGGTTTCGTAAAGAGTTTGAATTACCGGCCTCGTGGGAAGGGAAGCCGGTTCAGCTGAGCTTGGGTACCATTGACGATAATGATATAACCTTTGTGAACGGCCAACAGGTTGGTGCTATCAATTCGTGGAATGAAACCAGGAATTATTCCGTTAACCCAACTATCTTGAAAAAAGGAAAGAATACTATTACTATTAAGGTAGAAGATACAGGGGGCGGTGGTGGTATCTATGGGGAAGCCGGGCAATTATTCGTTGAAGGGGATGGTCAAAGAATTCCATTAGCAGGCGAATGGGAATACAAAGTGTCTGTAACAAATATTGGTTTAGGATTAAGAGATGCAGGGCCTAATTCATTTCCTTCCCAATTGTATAATTCAATGATTGCCCCCATCATCAACTATGGTATAAAAGGTGGCATTTGGTACCAGGGCGAATCAAACGCAGCGGAAGGGTATTATTACAGAACCTTATTTGCTGAAATGATCAACGACTGGCGTACTAAATGGGGATATGAATTCCCTTTTTTCTGGGTGCAGTTAGCAAATTATATGAGACCGGCAGAATCTCCCTCCCAGAGCAATTGGGCCGAATTGCGGGAAGCACAAAGTGTAGCATTATCCTTGCCCGCAACGGGACAGGCCGTAATTATTGATATCGGCGAGGCTAACGATATACATCCCCGCAATAAACAGGATGTTGGCTACCGACTTGCCCTGGCCGCTGAAAAGGTAGCTTATGGAAAAGATATAGTTTATTCCGGACCTGTATATCAATCAATGACAACTAACGGTAATAAAGTTATTCTTAGCTTTTCGAATAGGGGTACCGGGTTGATGGCGAAAGATCGCTATGGTTATCTCAAAGGCTTTTCAATCGCCGGCAGCGATCAGAAATTTGTTTGGGCCAAAGCGATGATAGAAGGAGATAAGATAGTAGTTTTTAGTGAAGCCATTGATAGTCCTGTAGCAGTTCGGTATGCCTGGGCCGATAACCCCAGTGATGCAAATTTTTATAATAAAGAAGGATTGCCTGCTTCGCCCTTCCGCACTGACAATTGGAAACTTAAATCGCAAAAGTAATAACCAGTCAATAGGACCCGGCCAGCAAGGCAAAAATCCTGGTAAATAATAAAGTATATCAATAAATAGATCACTTGAAAAGTATAGTAGTAATTATTGTTTTTGTTTGCAGTATACAAATATTGAAGGGCGCTTCACCGCTTCAACCTGCTAATCTTATCTGCGAATACATCAATAATCCGTTAGGTATTGATACCCGTACTCCACGGTTATCCTGGAATTTTACCGCTACGGAAAATAATCAACTGCAGACTGCCTATGAAATTATTGTTAGCGACAACCTGATTGATCTCCAACAATTAAAAGGAAATTCATGGGCCACCGGTAAAGTACTTTCTTCCCGGAACCTGCATATTAATTATAGCGGACTACCCCTTCAATCCTTTACAAAATATTACTGGCGGGTAAAAGTATATAACGGAAAAGGAGAAGCTTCCGACTGGAGTGATGCTGCGTGGTTTGAAACAGCTATGCTAGATCATTCTGATTGGTCCGCTCAATGGATCAGCGATGGAAGTAGTAAGCCTGCTAATGAAGAGGACTATTATAAAGAGGATCATATGCCTTTGTTCCGGAAAATATTTTCAGTGGGTAAAAAAATTATTTCCGCGAGATTATATATCAGCGGCCTTGGTTATTACGAAGCATATCTCAACGGACAGAAAATTGGCGACAATGTTTTAGATCCCGGATTTACTACTTATGCCAAACAAACCTTATATGCTGTCCACGATATAACATCATTGCTTAAAAAGGGTAATAATGTAGCGGGTATTCAGTTGGGGAATGGATGGTGGAACCCCTTACCCTTTAAATTTTTCGGTCGTTGGGACCTGCGCGATTACCAGCAAAGCGGACGACCTTGTGTAAAGGCAGAAATACGGGTATGGTATAATGATGGAAGTATGGAGAAAGTGGTTACTGATGAGAGCTGGCAGATTGCTCCGGGACCTGTGGTAAGAAACAATGTTTACATAGGCGAGCATTATGATGCAAGGCTTGAGCGGAAAGATTGGTTATTATTCAAAACAGCTGGTCCCTGGAAGAATGCTGTATCGGTCCGTGGTCCCTTTGGACAACTTTCTGCTCAAATGCAACCAGCAATAAAAGTTACCAGGATATTGAAGCCAGTTGCTTTGAAAGAGTATAAACCAGGTTTATATATTGCAGACATGGGCCAAAATTTTGCCGGTGTTGCGCGCATTAGAGTGAAAGGTCCGGCAGGTACAAAAATTACCATGCGTTTTGGGGAGGCATTATTTGAAAATGGGTCGATGAATGTAATGACTTCGGTTGCTACGCAAATTAAAAAAGGTGGAATAAAAGCAGGACCCGGCGCACCGGAAACTATGTGGCAGGAAGACAGTTATATTTTAAAAGGACAAGGTGTTGAAACATGGGCTCCCAAATTTACCTTTCATGGTTTCCGTTATGTAGAAATCAGTGGCTGGCCGGGAATTCCTACGATAAATGATATCGACGGCCTTCGTATGAATTCGGATTTGGCGGTTAAAGGAAACTTCTCCTGTTCCAATGAAATGTTCAATAAGCTTCATGAAATTAATCAATGGACTTTCTTAAGTAATGTATTCAGCGTTCAATCCGATTGCCCGGCCCGTGAAAAAATGGGATATGGCGCCGATATGGTAGTTAGCGCCAACGCGTTTATGTATAATTATGATATGGCAAACTTTTATAGCAAATCGGTGCGGGATTTTGCCAATGAACAAAGACCCAAAGGAGGTATTACTGAAATTGCTCCATTCACAGGAATAGATGACAGGGGATATGGTGATTTGTCGGGGCCATTGGGCTGGCAATTGGCCTTTCCCTATTTGCAGAAGCAGTTATATGAATTTTATGCTGATAAAAGAATTATAGAAAATTATTACCCGGCTCTGCAAAAACAAATATCATTCCTGCAATCGCAGGCCCGGGATAATTTGTTTTACTGGGATATCGGTGATCACGAAGCTTTAGACCCCAGGCCAGAAGGATTGTCTGCGTCCGCTTTTTATTACCATCATGTACAATTAGCCGCTGAGTTTGCCACACTGCTGGGAAACAAAGTGGATTCAGCGAGGTACAGCAAACTGGCCGTTGGAATAAAAAGAAATATTATCGACAAATACCTTGTTCCGGGAACAGGTCGTTTTGATAATGGAACTCAATCCGCGCAATTATTTTCTTTGTGGTATGATTTTTCTCCCGAAAAAGATAAAACCCTGGACGTTTTATTAAAAGAATTTGAAAGACATAACTGGCATCTCTCCACCGGAATTTTTTCTACTAAAATGTTATTTGATGTATTGCGAAGTAATAATCGGAATGATATTTCCTTTCGGATAGCCAATCAAAAAGACTTTCCTGGCTGGGGGCATATGATTCTCAAGGGGGCTACCACTCTATGGGAAACCTGGAATCTTCCCGGAACAGTTTATTCCTGCAATCATCCCATGTTCGGATCTATTGATGAATGGTTTTATCGTTCATTGCTGGGAATTAATGCCGCCGCGCCTGGGTTTGAGAAAATTATTATAAAACCACAACCGGTAAAAGAGTTAACCTGGGCCAAAGGGAGTTACCAATCAATACAAGGAAAGATAGGTAGTGAATGGAAAAACGAAGCAGGGAAATTTATGCTAACAGTTTCTATACCACCCAACAGCACGGCGGAGATCTGGATACCTGCTAACAAACAGCAAGCAGTGAAAGAAAATAATACCCGGGTTGAAATCCTTCGGTATGAAGATGGATATGCTGTAATGGAAATCGGCTCAGGCATATATTCGTATATCGTCGAATAAGCTATCGTGTCATCTATAACATGGTGCATTATGGCCCCTTCTGCTTCTAATTATCGTCTCGCTTGTTGGAGGTTCAGGGTAACACTGCTTCCTTTGTCATTGGCGTCAATAAAATAAACTACATTATTGCTGCCAGATAACAACCCACAATGATGTAGATTTAATCTATGATTTTATGCAGGCAAAATCTTAAGAACATTCATGCAGAAGGAAGGAAGGGCCTCGCCGATTCCCTTTTCAGCTTGCCTGAAAAAGTACTCCAGTTTGGTACGGGCGTATTGCTGCGCGGGTTGCCGGATTATTTTATAGATAAAGCGAATCGCCTTGGGATGTTTAAAGGCCGGGTAATTGTAGTAAAATCGACTGATGGGGGCGATACGGCTGCTTTTGAAAAGCAGGATGGATTGTATACCCTGTGCATTAGGGGACTGGATAATGGAAAACCTGTTGAAGAGAATATTATTAATGCATCAATAAGCCGGGTACTATCAGCCAGTAGGCAATGGAACGCCATTCTTGAATGTGCCTACCTTCCCGACTTGAAAATAATCATTTCCAATACCACCGAAGTGGGAATTCAATTGGTAAATGAAAATATCAACCAGCAACCACCCGTTTCTTATCCCGGGAAATTACTGGCGTTTTTATTCGAGCGTTTCAGGGCCTTCCATGGAATGTCTGGCAGTGGAATGGTTATTATTCCTACCGAACTGATTGTTGATAATGGAAAAAAGTTAAAATCGATCGTGTTGGAATTAGCGAATTTCAACGGGTTGGGAAATGAGTTTATTCAATGGCTGCAAAATGATAATTATTTCTGTAGTTCATTAGTCGATCGAATTGTGCCGGGTAAGCCCGAAAAAGACAAGAAAGAAAAATGGGAAGCATCGATGGGTTACCAGGATGAATTAATGACGGTAGCAGAAGTCTATCGCCTTTGGGCTATTGAAGGAAATGATTATGTTCGCTCAGTATTATCTTTTGCTGAGGCCGATGAGGGAGTAATTATTGCTCACAATATCGATCTGTTTCGGGAGTTGAAATTGCGTATGCTGAATGCTACTCATACACTTTCCTGCGGGATTGCTTTCTTGTCGGGTTTTGATACGGTAAAGCAAGCCATGCATAGTAATTGGATGTCTTCGTATATTAATAACACTATGATGAATGAAATTGCGCCGGCCATTCCCTACGAGTTGGATATCAAAGTTGCCAGGGAATATGGCTCCAAAGTGCTCGACCGTTTTCGCAACGAATATATAGAACACTATTGGATCAATATTACCTTGCAGTATACTTCTAAATTGAGAATGCGGGTAGTGCCGGTATTGAAACATTATTTCCAACTCTTTCAATCTCCCCCGGCAAATATTGCCTTGGGTTTTGCAGCCTGGTTACTATTTATGCGTTCAATAAGGAAAGAAGGGAATCAATACCTTGGTGTATGGCAGGGTAAAGAATACCCTATAAAGGATGATAGCGCGGGTCTACTATATAAATACTGGGGCAATCAAGAGTATACTTCCGAAATAGCTGCTATACTGGGTAATGCTGATCTTTGGGGTGATGATCTCGATAATTTACCCGGCTTTACCGCGGCCGTGAGACAAAAATTGGATCAAATGTTAGATATGGGAGTTGATAAAACAATTCAGTTAAATCAATCAACAAAAGTCATTCCCTGATATGAAACAGCGTGTTTTGAAAGTGCATCCCCAGGATAATGTACTGGTTGCATTAGCCCCTTTGCAAAAAGGCGAAAAGGTAGAATACAACGGAGAGCAATTTGTTTTGCACGATTCCATTGCTGCAAAACACAAGTTTTTTGTAAAGGACCTCCGGGCCGGTGATGCAGTCATAATGTATGGAGTATTGGTGGGGTTAGCGCAGCAGCCTATTCCAAAGGGCGGATTGATGACCACTACCAATGTAAAACACGCTGCAGACCCATATGGTTACCATGCTGTCAAATATGAATGGCATGCTCCGGATGTTTCAAAGTACCGGAAGAAAACTTTTAGTGGATTTCATCGATCCGATGGCAGAGTTGGAACTGCGAACTACTGGTTATTTATTCCTACTGTTTTTTGTGAGAACAGAAACCTGGATGTCATTAGGGAAGCCATGCATAATGAATTGGGCTATGCGGTTACCGGCAAGTACAAACAGTATACGCATCATTTGTTGCAGGCTTATCAGCAGGGAGCCGATATCAGTAAAGTGGATATTGGGGTATCCACTCAAGAGAATAGTAATCGCCCGTTTAAAAATATTGATGGCATTAAATTTTTAAATCACCAGGGTGGATGCGGCGGAACAAGGCAGGATGCGGCGATATTGGGAAAACTATTGGCTTCTTATGCCGATCATCCGAATGTGGGTGGCGTTACTGTTTTGAGTTTAGGTTGCCAGCATTTGCAGGTACAGGATTTTGTTAATGAGTTAAAACAACGCAATCCGCATTTTGATAAACCCTTGTATATTTTCGAACAGCAGCAATCGCAAAGCGAGGAGCAGTTAATTGCGGAAGCTATCAGGAAATCATTTGAAGGATTGATTGAAATAAATAAGCAGGAAAGAAAGCCTGCTTCATTGGATAAGTTGTGTATTGGTGTAAAATGCGGAGGTAGCGATGGGTTTAGTGGCATTTCGGCAAATCCCGCGGTAGGGTATTGCAGTGATTTGTTAGTGGCATTGGGAGGGAAGATATTATTAGCTGAATTTCCGGAATTATGTGGTGTGGAACAGGAGTTGATTGACCGTTCCGTTGATGAGGCTACCGCCAATAAATTCATTCACCTGATGAGGAATTACGATGCTATTGCTCATAGTGTGGGCTCCGGCTTTCATATGAATCCTTCACCCGGTAATATTAAAGATGGATTAATAACTGATGCTATCAAAAGTGCCGGTGCGGCAAAAAAAGGGGGTACGTCTCCGGTAGCAGATGTGCTGGATTATACTGAACCGGCTACCAAACCAGGATTAAGTTTGGTATGTACTCCTGGGAATGATGTGGAAGCAACTACCGGGAAAGCCGCTTCGGGAGCCACCTTAATTTTATTCACCACTGGTTTAGGTACTCCAACGGGGAACCCGGTTTGTCCTACTATAAAAATATCCACCAATTCGGCTCTCACTAAAAGAATGAATGATATCATAGATATTGATACAGGGCCGGTGATTGAAGGAGAAAAAACAATTGAACAAATGGGGGAAGAGATATTGGACTATTGTATCCTGGCGGCCAGCGGCGAAATAATTCCCAAAGCGGTATTGCTTAACCAGGATGATTTTATTCCCTGGAAAAGGGGAGTTAGTCTCTGAAAAATTGTAAATCATCCACTGAGAACAGGATAACAGAGGGTTTAATCAGCCATACCCTGAGAATCCTCCCTATCTCTGTTACGCTGCGGTAAAGAATTCAAAAACAGCGCACTTAAATTTCTAACTGAGGATAAAAAATATTTATACAATGTTGTTTAGCTCAAATACGCGTTTCTTGTATTCACCCATAGGAGAAAATGGAGGCGACAGGAAATTCCTGGGTAAAAATTTTTTACTGGAGTGCAAAGCTGCAGAAAAATTGTATCATGAATATGCCGGCCCCATGCCCATCATAGATTATCACAATCACCTTCCACCCGAACTGATTGCCGGCGATATTAACTTTGATAATCTAACACAAATTTGGTTATCCGGCGATCATTATAAATGGAGGGCCATGCGGGCAAATGGAATCAATGAAAAATATTGTACCGGTAAGGCAAGTGATGCAGAAAAATTTGAGCAGTGGGCGGCTACCGTCCCCTACGCATTGCGCAACCCCCTGTATCATTGGACTCATCTCGAATTGCAGCGTTATTTTGGTATAGATGAAATCCTTTCTCCCCGTATCGCCAGGAGTATATATGAAGAGTGTTCTGCTAAATTAAGAACCAGGGATTATTCGGTGCGAAATCTCCTGCGTAAAATGAATGTGAAAGTGCTTTGTACTACAGATGATCCTGCCGACTCGCTGGAACATCATAAAAAAATAAAAGATGATGGTTTCGAAATAAAGGTATTTCCGGCTTTCCGTCCTGATAAAGCGATGAATGTTGATGAGGAGGCTAACTTTAACCAGTACATAAATAAACTGGAATCAGCGGCCAATGTTTCTGTAAGCAGTTATACCGATTATTTGTCAGCACTAAAAAAACGTCACGATTTTTTTGCTTCCATGGGTTGTTCAGTTTCCGATCATGGATTAGAGCATATATATGCCGAGAACTATACTGAAGCTGAAATCAAAAGCAGTTTTGAAAAAATACGTTCGGGCAAACAACTTGCTGCGGAAGAGAAAGCAAAATTTAAATCGGCCCTGCTGATCGTTTTTGCCCAGTGGGATTGGGAAAAAGGATGGGTACAGCAGTATCACCTGGGAGCATTGCGAAATAATAATACCCGGCAGTTGAATAAATTGGGTGCCGATACAGGGTGGGATAGTATTGGTGATTTTTTGCAGGGAAAAGCACTTTCAAAATTTTTGAATAAGTTAGATGCTGAAAACAATTTAGCGAAAACGATCCTCTACAACCTTAACCCGTCCGATAATGAGTTAATGGCCACCATGACGGGTAATTTTAATGATGGTTCTGTAGCCGGAAAGATTCAATGGGGTTCTTCGTGGTGGTTTCTCGATCAAAAAGATGGTATGATCAAACAGATCAATACCCTTTCCAATATGGGGTTACTCAGCCGTTTTATCGGCATGCTAACGGATAGCCGTAGTTTTTTATCGTTCCCGAGACATGAATATTTCAGAAGAATACTCTGTAACCTCTTTGGCAGTGAAATGGAGAAGGGCGAACTGCCCCTTGATATGGAATGGACCGGAAAAGTAATTCAGGATATTTGTTTTAATAATGCCCAAAAATATTTTGGCTGGGAATGAATAAAGTCGTTTGTTTTGGTGAGTGGCAATGGTGCTTGCTACCTGCAATGGAACAGGAGTAGATTAAAAAAGCCTACCTGCCAGTATGTATCGGCGGGGCAGAAGTAAAGGTAGCCCAGGCACTGGCCCAATGGAATATTCGGGTGAAGTATTGTACCGCACTGCCGGATGACTACCTCGAAAAGAAAGTGTTTATTATGTTACATAAGGGATTATTGATGTATCCTTAATGCATTTTTCCTTTAAAAAATGAATCGGTAAAAATTATAACAAGCGGGTAATAATAGTTAACTTTCCCAGTACTCATTATTGAAACTCTACTAATTGAAAACAATTAACTTCCTGTTCCTTGTAATCTGTTGTCATTTCATGAGCCCTGCCTGCAGCCGCAATACGGGAATGGAATTAGGTCCGTTAGTGTATGACAGCGTTCCGGTCAGCAAACCCGTAATGCCAATTATTAATGAAGCCTCCGGAATTGCCGATAGTAAGCGCAACGCGGGGATGTTGTGGGTAGAAGAAGACAGTGGTAGCCCGTCTCAGTTGTATTTGCTGGGGCACAATGGAAAAGTAGTAAAGCAGGTATTTGTAAAAGGAGTAGTTAACCGGGATTGGGAAGATATGTGCCTCTCTGCCGGTAAAATATATATTGGTGATATAGGAGATAATGCACAGGTATATAACGAATGTATTATTTACCGTTTTGATGAACCATCGTCATCCGTCGATACAATCGATGCGGTGGAATCCATACGGTTTAAATATTCTGATGGCCCAAGAGATGCGGAAGCTTTTTTAGTGGATGGGGTTACCAAAGACATTTTTATTATAACCAAAAGAGACAATCCTGCAAGAATCTATAAAATTAATTATCCTTATAGTACCTCCGTGTTGAATACGGCCATACAGGTAGGGTCACTAACTTATTCGGGAATAGTGGGAGCTGCTTTATCGACCGATGGCAAGGAAATTATTCTGAAAACATATATTGGGTTACAGTATTTCAAGCGGGGAACTGGCCAATCAATCGCCGATGCGTTGAAAAATAAGTATAGCATTCTTACTTACAAACCAGAGCCCCAGGGAGAAGCGGTATGCTTTGCAGCGGATGGTTCCGGTTTTTTTACATTAAGCGAAAAGGGATTTGGGTCGGTGGTGAATCTTTATTTTTATCCGAAGAAATAATATGGTAAGTTGGATAAAAAAATCGGCTCCAATAAAATGATTTCTCAAATAGAAATTCGGATGAAGCGTGAAGCCTTTATTTTCATCGACTCATACTTGCATATTGATTTTTGCATTTTTAGATTCTGGATTTATCAGGCAGCCTGTTCAGCAATCCCATCCATTCGTATTCCAATATGGCTCTCTTCATAAACACATTCCCCGTTCTTGATTAATAATACCTGTGGCGATTCGTGGTATACCTTAAAATCTTCGGCAATCTTGTTAGAAATTGACCGGTACCTGATCAGGTCGAGGTAATAAAATTCAACGGTAGCAGGTGCTTGTTTTTTCTCAAGCCGGCTTTTGGCTATAGCGCTGGTACCGCAGCGGGTGCTATGTTTGAAAATAAGTTGAGGAATTGATTTCGAACGGTCTTTAATCTCTTCAATCTGTTCTATCCGGGTAAGGGGGATCCAACTAATGGGCATATTCTTTTATTAATTTGAATAGATAATTTTTAGAAAGGATGTAAAATAGACATACCCCAATAAAAAAAGGTTGCGCAAAGCAACCTTAAATAATATTATGCTTTGTGAATTTAGCGACTTCCGTAGCCAATAAAGCCCTTGGTTGCATGGCATCCTCCATTTGACATACCCCTGGAGGAAGCGCAAGAAGTTACCGTTGAAATCACCATCATAACAATTGCCAGAATTACAAATGTCCGTTTCATTTTGTGGTATTTAAAATTTAGAAATAAACCTGATGAATGCAAAGGGCTTATCGATCACCAGGTGATTCAAAGGAGGCGGATACAACTTTTTTTTCTAAAGGGGGAGGAAATTTCGGGAGGATTGGAATAAATACCTCGGTAAAGTAAAGAAGAAATTCCGGAATCTGCAAGTTTTGCAGAAGGCTCTGGCATAATTTTCTCTTAATTAAGCTGGTATAAAAGAAGAGCCTCTAAAATTTGGCTTTTCAAAGGCACTTCATTATTTGTACATTTGCTGCAACTAATTACTAGAAAATCAGCAGTAACCGGGCAAAACTGTAAGTATAATTCCGGAACTGCCAATTGTTTTAACCAATATCAAACCTGATGCTTCAATTAACCAAACCTCTTGCGTTTATCGACCTTGAAACAACCGGAATTAACCTGGGAACCGACCGCATCATTGAAATTGCGGTAGTAAAAGTTACCACCGACGGCAAACAGAGTGTAAAGCGGAAACTCATCAATCCCGAAATGCCCATCCCGGCGACTACTACCGAAATCCATGGAATTACGGATGAAATGGTAAAGTCGGCCCCTACTTTCAAACAGGTATCCAACGAAATAAAACAGTTTATTGAAAACTGTGATTTGGCCGGTTATAACTCAAACCGATTCGATATTCCATTGCTGGCCGAGGAATTTCTACGCTCGGGACTTGATTTTGATCTTAAAGGAAGAAAATTAGTAGATGTACAACGTATTTTTCATCTCATGGAACAAAGAACCCTGGGGGCTGCTTATAAATTTTACTGCGGAAAAAGTTTGGACGGGGCCCATAGCGCCGAAATCGATGCCACCGCAACCTGGGAAATATTACAGGCCCAATTAGAAAAATATCCTCAATTAGGGAATACGGTAGAATCGCTTTTAAAAGTTACGGGTGAAGAGGACCTGGTAGATTTTGCCCGGCGTTTCGTTATGGAAAAAGGAATAGAGGTATTCAATTTTGGGAAGCATAAGGGCCGCCCGGTTACTGATGTGCTGAAAGCAGAACCGCAATATTATGATTGGATGATGAAAGGTGATTTCCCTCTTCATACCAAGCAAAAACTCACCGAAATTCTTAACCGCACGCTGTTAAAAAAGGAATAAAAAGGATAAGTGAATATAATGTGGAAAGAGGTAAAGAGTAAAAATTGTATTTTCAATCAAATTAATTCTTGGTCTTCTATTGGAAAAAATAGTTATTATACCTACTTACAACGAACGGGAAAATATTGCTAATATCATTCAATCGATTTTTTCTCTTGGCCAGCACTTTCACGTGGTAGTTATTGACGATGGTTCCCCCGATAATACCGCCGGAGTGGTAAAAGAATTACAAAACCAGTTTTCGGGTAATTTATTCCTCATTGAGCGAAAAGGAAAATTAGGGTTAGGGACTGCCTATATTGATGGATTTAAATGGTCACTCGAAAAAGGGTATCGTTATATTTTCGAAATGGATGCCGATTTCTCACATAACCCACATGATTTACGGAGGTTGTATGAAGCCTGCATTATGGGCGCTGATATGGCCATTGGATCCAGGTATGTAAAGGGAGGGGGAACCATTAACTGGCCCTGGGATCGTAAAGTGCTATCGCGTGGCGGCTCCTTGTATACCCGGATGATTACCTGGATGCCGGTAAAAGATACCACAGCTGGTTTTGTTTGTTATCGACGCGAAGTATTGGAAGCAATCAACCTGGATGAAATTACTTTCCTGGGATATGCCTTTCAGATAGAAATGAAATTCGCTGCCTGGAAGCTGGGATTCAAAATAAAAGAATTGCCTATTATTTTTGAAGACCGTAAATATGGTGTTTCGAAAATGCACAAAGGAATTGTGAAAGAGGGCATTTTGGGAGTATTGAAACTACGCTGGTACAGTTTATTTAAAGACTATCGCAACCGGGTCAAAAAGGCCCCCCTCGAATTTCCTTCCGTATCAAGCGATGAAGTATTGGCAAAAACCAAATAATACTTCTTTCTTTTTCCCATCTTTGCTGCCTGCATGCGCAAAGCATTTATTCAATTACATATCGCTGTTTTCCTGGCCGGCTTTACCGGCATACTTGGCCGGCTCATTACCTTAAATGAAGGGGTACTGGTCTGGTACCGGCTGCTCATCAGTTCCATCACCATGTGGGTTCTTTTCGCATTAATGAAAAGGCTGCAACGCATCAGTGTAAAAGACATTTTCAGGATTGCCGGCGTTGGATGTATTGCCGCATTGCATTGGACCAGTTTCTTTGGTTCTATTAAATATGCTAATATTTCAGTGGCATTGGTTTGCTTTTCTGCTATTGGTTTTTTTACCGCGCTATTCGAACCAATGATCGTCCGCCGCAAATTTGTATGGCAGGAATTGTTATTGGGACTACTGTGCATGCTGGGCATTTATATCATTTTTCATTTTGACCCGCGATATAAAACCGGTATCATCATCGGAATTATTTCTGCGATGATGGCCGCTATATTTCCCATCTTCAACCGGCAACTATTGCAACGAATGAATGCCGAAACATTGATGACCTATGAATTAACCGGTGGGGTCATTAGCCTCACCCTGATCTTGCCTTTTTACCTCCAGTTTTTTCCCGCTAAGTATCTTTTGCCAACCGAAACTGACTGGGCCTGGTTGTTTGTGCTTGCCTGGATCTGCTCTGTTTGGGCCTTCCAGCTTTCCGCCAATGCATTAAAAAAGATTTCCGCTTTTACAGTCAACCTTTCTTATAACCTGGAACCGGTTTATGGCATCCTGCTCGCTTTTCTTATCTATAAGGAAAATAAATACCTTGATATTAGTTTTTATGTTGGATTTTTCCTGATCCTGTTGGCTGTTTTGTTACAAACGGTACGGGTATATAGAAGTCGGAGATCATGAGTGATGAGTAGACCAACAAGCAATCCCAATTCATTTTTCCCGGGATTAGCTCATCCTTAATATCTCCCATTGTCTTCTTACCTTCAACATTCCAAATACTATTGCAATGAAAAAAGTACTGGCAGTACTGTTAGCTATAAGCGCTTCCTTTGCCTCACAGGCGCAGAAAAAGCTCCTGGAACACTCCGTATATGATGGATGGAAAAGCGTTGGTGAACGAAGCATCAGCAACGATGGAAAATATGTATTTTATGCCATCAATCCCCAGGAAGGGGATGGAGTATTGCTCGTACAGGGATTGGAAAATTCCTTCAAGAAAGAAATACCCCGTGGTTACCAGGCAAAATTTACAGAAGATAATAAGTTTGTGGTTTTTAATATCCGCCCTTATTTTAAAGAGACCCGCGACGCCAAAATAAAAAAGAAACGGCCTGATGAAATGCCCAAAGATTCGCTGGGTGTAATTGAATTAGGGAAAGACACGGTGATAAAAATCGCGCGCGTTAAAAGTTTTAAAGTACCCGAAAAGGGAAATGGCCAATGGATGGCTTATCACCTGGAAAAGAGTTTGCCCGATACACCCAAGGCTAAAGCATTGCCCGATTCACTCACGCTTATAAATAATCTCGCCCGCTTGGCCGATAGTCTTTTTCGTATGGCAGATAGTATTAGAAATAAAGCCAATGAGGCAAAACTAAAAGGGCTAACCGTTTTACAAACAGCCGGAAAAGAAACTAAGCCTCCGGCTCCGAAGCCGGCGCCAGATCCTATAGAAGAAGGAACCGAACTGGTTATTCGGAATATGAGTAACGGAGAAGAAGTAAAATTTAAATGGGTGAATGAATACTATTTCAGCAAGCAGGGAAATGTATTACTTGCAGAAACCAGTAAGAAGAATAATGATTCACTTATTCATGGTTCTTTATTATGGATGAATACAATTACCGGCAAAACCGATACGATCTTCCGGAAGTTTAACGACGCGAAAAATTATGCAATGGATGAAGCGGCCACCCAACTGGCTTTTGTTGCGGAAAGAGATAGTGCGGTAAAAGGCCTTACTAAATTCTATAAACTGTATTATTATAAGCTGGGTTCTGATAGTGCCCAACTGCGGGGCGATCGCAATACCCCTGGTGTAACCAAAGGATTTACGATCAGTCCCGATTATAATAACCAATTCAGTAAAGACGGGAAAAAATTATTCGTGGGATTAGCGCCCATTCGAAAACCAACGGATACAACACTGGTTGATTTTGAAACAGCGCGGCTCGATGTATGGCACTATAACGACGATTACCTCCAACCCCAGCAATTGCTTAATGCCGCACAGGAGCTTCGTCGCAGTTATGCGGCGGTATTGAATGTGGGGGATTCCAAAATTGTATCTCTTGGGGCAGAAGATGCAGAGAATATCGAACTGGTTGATGAAGGCAATGCCAATTATGTATTGGCCACCACCACCAGCAAAAACCGTATTTCTGTTCAATGGGAGGGATTTGCCCGGGGTGCCGCCTGGGCGATTTCTACTTCAGACGGTTCACGTAAGAAAGTAGCAGAAAATATTCGTGGCTTTTTCAGTGCCTCGCCGAAAGGAAATTATATTAGCTGGTACGATTGGAAGACCCGAAATTATTTTACTTATAATGTGACCAATGGAGTCACCAACAATATCAGTAAAAGTATTAAGCAACCGTTGTGGGATGAAGAAGATGATCATCCCGATGATCCACCACCCCACGGTGTCGCCGGTTGGGTTGAAAATGATAAGGCAATTCTCCTCTATGATAAGTATGATATATGGAGGGTTGATCCGGATGGCAAGCAGTTACCCATAAATTTAAGCCAAAGTATCGGGAGATCAGCTAAAACGGAAATCCGTTATCAGCGTACGGACCCGGAAGAGCGCTTCATTAAAGAAGGACAGCCACTCTTGTTGCGGGCATTTAATAGGGTAACCAAATACGACGGGTTCTATTCGGCAATTTATGGCAATAACCAGAAGCCATCATTTATTACCTCATTACCTAATGCATTTTTGGGAATAGTAAAAGCAAAAAAAGCTGACCGTTATTTAATACAAAAAGCAACTATCAGCGAATCCGAATTATTCTGGACCGATAATCTGCAGCAATTTGAAAAATTAACCGATATCGCGCAACAGCAAAAGGAATACAATTGGCTTTCGGCCGAACTGGTGAGATGGAAAATGTTTGATGGGAAGGAATCAGAAGGCTTATTATTCAAACCCGAAAATTTTGATCCAAAGAAAAAATATCCTGTCATTTTTTATTTCTATGAAAGAAACGCGGATGGTTTGTATAATTACCGCGCGCCCGCGCCGAGCGCCTCCACCATCAACATACCTTATTTTGTAAGCAATGGTTACTTAGTGTTTGATCCCAATATTTATTATAAGAATGGCGAGCCTGGTGAAAGTGCTTACAACTCGGTAGTTTCCGCTGCCAAACATTTAGCCAATCTTCCCTTTGTTGATAGTGCCAAAATGGCCATACAGGGACAAAGCTGGGGTGGATACCAGGTGGCATATCTTGTTACGCGCACCAAAATGTTTGCGGCTGCAGGAGCAGGAGCGCCAGTGGCCAATATGACGAGTGCGTATGGAGGTATCCGCTGGGGAAGTGGCCTGAGCCGTCAGTTTCAATATGAACGTTCACAAACCAGAATTGGTGCTTCCTTATGGCAGCGAAGAGATCTCTACATAAAAAATTCACCATTGTTTAGTGCTGATAAAATTGTTACGCCATTATTGATTATGCATAACGATAAAGATGGGGCAGTACCCTGGTACCAGGGCATTGAATTCTTTACGGCGTTGCGCCGGTTGAATAAGAAAGTGTGGTTGTTACAATACAACGATGAAGATCATAACCTGGTAGAAAGAAGAAATCGAAAAGATTTATCTATTCGGTTATCCCAGTTCTTTGATCACTATCTGAAAGGGGCCCCCGCACCCAGGTGGATGACAGAGGGTGTTCCTGCTATAGAAAAAGGAATTGATTGGGGAACGGAAATAGGTGGGAAGAAGGCATTTTGAGTTATTCGGGAATATGTAGTCAGGAGTCGGGGGTCAGGAGTTCGCCGTCAATACAGGTCTCTAATATTCGGAGTTCTTGACTTGCCCCGAACTTCATTGTAAGGATAAAGAAGGTTTTTGAAATTTTAAGTGCCTGACTTGCCCCGAACTTCATTGTAAGGATAAAGAAGGTTTTTGAAATTTGAAACCCATGAGCTCCCTATTCTTTTCATTAACTTCAGGAAATAGATATTTAGTATTATTTTCTCCAACGTGAAATTCATTGTCCATGAGGTTTTTTTATTTCCTTCCTTTATCAATAGCTAATTTCATAACGACAAACAGCTTTTGTCAGAACAGGATACATTTCAATATTTCAGAAAAATTATCCGGTCAAACCCGGCACGATTTATCGCTGCCACTGTTTTCTCTTTTTCCTGTAAAGGAAGAAAAATGGTTAGCGGAAGAAGATCAGCATTCATCAATAAGTATAAATAATGTTGATACGATTCGGTGGCAGGTTTTCAATTCAATCGAACAAACTTCATTTGGAAACAAGCCGCCTGCAAAATTGATAGCGAGGTTTGATGGGCTCGGTGTTGGATTTGCTGGTCCCCAGGGAACAGCATTATTACGTAATCCTTCCGACAATTCGCTGGCGGTTGGTCCAGATCATATTGTTCAAACGGTTAATTCGGTGATGGCTATTTATAGTAAGAAAGGCAAAAAGTTTAGTAGCACAGGTAACGTGTTATATGGGCCGGTTGAAACACGAAATGTATTCCGGGGTTTTGGTGGCCCCTGCGATAAGATGAACAATGGGGATGCCGTAGTGAGGTATGATCAGCTCGCTGACCGATGGCTGATTGTTATGCCAACTTTCCGGCGTACTCCGCTGCGTAATGATAGCACTGCTGAAAGACTGGACCAACCAGGTAAAGCTGAATTTCTTTATCAACCACCTTCTTCACTTGATGAACTTAATAAAGATACCCGGTCAAATCAAAACCGGCCAGGAGATACAACGGGTAGTTATTGTATGTGCTATGCCATCAGTACAGGGCCTGATCCATTTGGTTCCTATTACCGGTACGAATTCAAACGAGATTTATTTCCCGATTATCCGCGCCCCGCTGTTTGGCCCGATGGATATTATACCACCACCAGTACTGGCGACAACCTAACGCAGCGACATGCTTATGTAGTAGATCGTGAAAAAATGCTGAGAGGATTAGATGCTACGGAACAATCTTTTATTATCAATGATGTCAATTTTATAATTAATGCCGACCTCGATGGAAAACAACTGCCGCCAACAGGGGCACCCAATATAATGATGGCTACAGGCGGAAATCAATTGAATAAGATAATGGAAGACGATGGCATCTATGTCTGGAAATATTATGTAAACTGGAAGGATCCTTCCAAAACAAGATTAGAAGGACCAGTAAAGATACCAGTGGCACCCTATCATTATCTATGCGATGGTCAACTTACCAAATGTGTTCCGCAACCAGGAACGGACCAACGGCTCGATGCACAGGGCGATAAAATTATGGCACGGTTGGTATATCGCCGGATCGGAAACCAGGAATCAATGGTGGCAGTGCATTCAGTAAATACCAGTTCAGGCGGTGGAGGTGTTCGTTGGTACGAGTTCCGTTTAGATAAAACACGCAACGTAAATTTATATCAACAGGGTACCTATGCACCGGAGGGACAATACCGCTGGATGGCCAGTCCGGCGATGGATGGCAAAGGAAATATCGGTATTGGGTATTCGTTTGGAGGACTAAATAATTTTCCCGGTCAGCGTTTTACCGGGCGATTATTCAAAGATAAGTTGGGTGTATTAACATTGAAGGAATCTATTTTAATAGAAGGCGAAGCTGCACAAACCAATACGCTCCGATGGGAAGACTATACTCAAACAGCAATGGATCCCAGTGATGATTGTACTGTTTGGTATGTGGGTGACTATCTTAAAAAGGAAGCAAAAAGTTATTCAACAAGGATAGGAGCATTTCGAATGCCGGGGTGTAAGTGAAGAGGGAGAGGTGAGTCTGGAGGCAGGAGTTGGGAGTCGTGAGTCTGGAGGTAGAACCAACAAGAGAATCTAATTATAGATTTGTGGAATGAATCTGATTCTTAAAGCCATGGAGATGCGTTAAATTTAAGGGAGGGAATAAGGCGATCATAGACCATAGAAATACAAAAGATAGGCTTTTGCAGTCGGTATCATCTCTGAGTTTAGAAAAGTTAATCTTTAAAACTGGTTGCTATGAATGATAAATTAAGTTGTTTTGTTATCATTGGGTTTGGTAAGAAAACTAGTTATGCAAATGGCAAAATGAGGGTATTGGATTTAGATGAAACTTTTTCTCTTTTAATAAAGCCCGTATTTGAAGCACTAAATATTTCCTGTTACCGGGCCATTGATAAAAATCTGAGTGGAAGTATTGACAAAGTAATGCTGCAGGAAATTAAGAATGCCGACATTGCCCTGGTTGACATTACTACCCTCAATGCTAATGTTATGTGGGAATTGGGGGTAAGACATTCATTAATGCCGCGTCATACCATTATGATATGTGAGAAGGAACAGATGGGTAGTATTCCATTCGACGTCAATCATTTTGTTGTTCATCAATATGCACATTCAGAAGAAGGAATACCTTATAAAGAAGTAGAACGGTTTAGAAAGCTGTTAACAGAAGTGATCAAAGGATGCCTGGAACAAAAACCGGAAGTTACGGATAGCCCTGTCTTTACATTTTTGGAAGAAGAACTAAATAAAAAAGGAATGGAAAAGGCGGAATTAGCCGGGAATCCAGAAAACAGCCAGGTTGATTCCTTCGCTACCATGATGGATAAAGCGGAAGAAGCCAAGAATAATAAAGAGTACGACAAGGCCAACGAAATATTATCTACAATGAAAGGGTTTGCCGTGGGGAACATGACGCTGAAGGACAATATGAACTTCATCATTTGCCGGCAGGCATTAGCTACCTATAAATCAAAAAAGCCCAATGAACTGGAGGCTTTAATTAAAGCAAAGAGCCTGCTGAGTGAGCTAAAACCAAACGAGAGCCAGGACCTGGAAGTATTAGGATTGGGTGGCGCCATTCATAAGAGATTGTTTGAACTTTCCAATGATAATAATTATTTATACGGCGCCATTCAGTATTATGAAAAAGGGTTCCAGCTCAAACAGGATTATTATAATGGTATTAATGCGGCATTTATGCTTTATAAAAAAGCCGCCTCTTTAAAATCGCAAAATAGAGAATGGGAAGATATAAAGCTTAAAGCGGACTATATCAGGAATACCGTGTTAGAAATAGCTACAAAACTGGAAGCTGCTCCTAATTTCCTGGAATCTAAAGACGCTGTTTGGGTATTGCTTACGATAGCGGAGGCCTATAATTATAAGAAGAACGAGGTGAAGGTTAAAGAATATGAGAATAAAGCGAAAGAACTGGCAGAAAAAATAAAAGATGATTTTGCAATCAGTTCATACGAGGAACAAAAGCAAAAGATAAAAGCAATTTTTGATAATATTGAAAACAAGTAATAGGAATAAACATTCAGCACCGGAACGGCTTTTTATTTTCAAATCCAGGGACAGCACTACAATAACGATAGAAATAATAGAACCCTATGCTGGGGCTGATGTTATCTGTAATAGTCACTACTTGATCTTACAGTTAAGGATTTTTAGTTTTATAGGGTTAGGATATAATTAAGCTGCTGTTTGAGATTCACTCAGCAGCTTTTGTTTTGCTAAAGGTAAAGATTCTATAAAAGTCTCCATAGGAGTTTTGCCATAGCAGTATCTTCCGCTATGAGGGCGCTCGTGATTATAATAGTTCACCCACTCATCAAGGTCCTTTTGAAGCTCCGGCATGTTGTCGTACAATTTTCTCCGGAAGGGAACCGCGTAAAACTCTTCCTGCATGGTCCGGTGAAGCCGTTCGCAGATACCATTGCTTTGCGGATGACGCACCTGGGTTTTACTGTGCTCTATGTTTTCAATATGCAGGTACATCTCATACTCATGATGTTCGATCTTCCCTTTGTATTCCGTTCCCCGGTCGGTAAGGATGCGAAGCATAGGGATCTGATGCTCTTCAAAGAAAGGCAATACCCGGTCATTGAGGATGTCGGCAGAAGTAATAGCATGCTTGCTTTCGTAGAGTTTTGCAAAAGCTACCCGGCTGTAGGTATCAATAAAAGTTTGTTGGTAAATGCGCCCTACTCCCTTGATGGTCCCCACGTAATAAGTATCCTGCGAACCGAGATAGCCTGGATGTTCGGTTTCTATTTCACCGTGAGCTTCTCTTTTTTCTTTCTTACGTTCCAGAGCCATCAGCTGCGCTTCGGTAAGAATAAGACCCTTCTCTGCCATGCGAACTTCCAGTGCCTGTAATCGCTTCTCAAATACTTCCAGGTTGTGACGCTGCCATACCGAACGGATACCACCGGCAGAGATAAAGATTCCCTGCTTACGAAGTTCATTGCTGACACGGAACTGACCGAAGGCCGGATAATCAAAGGCCATCTTTACTACAGCTTCTTCAATGGAAGGATCTACACGGTTTTTGGTAATAGGTTTTTTACGGCTGATCTCCAGCAAGGCTGCTTCACCACCAGTGTCGTACAGTTGCTTGATCCGGTAAAAACTGTCGCGGCTTGTACCCATGTACTTACATGCCTTGGTAACATTGTTTAATTGCTCTGCGAGATGGAGCAATCCTACCTTGTTTTTAATTAACTTAGTTGCCTGATTCATAATCTGACATTTTGGGGTTAACAATTAGTGTGTCGTAACCTAAAGTTAATCCCAACTGTCAGATTAAGTCTTGACTTCTACATGTATCTTTATTTGTAGCAGTCAGGTCTCAATCTTATTTACGTTGTTTGAATGAAATAATATTTTATAACATATAACATATTCCAGCAATGGAAAAAGATTTTTTGCGGGATAAATAGAATCAATATCATATTATATCTCCTCAAATTCTTCCCATCAGCTCCTTAAAGTAAGTTGGAGCTTTTATTAACCTGCTCCCGTACCAACTAAACATTTCTCCATCCACCAATATAATTTTTGTATCTGGTAACTGTTGCTGCAATTTATCCATATGCTTTGCTGAGAAAGGATAGGGTTCTGATGAGAGAAGAAGATATTGGAGGTTGGTGGTTTGAAGTTGGTCGATGCTAATTACAGGGTAACGGGATAAATGGGAGAACGCATTGGTTAGACCACAGTATTGCAACATATCATTAATAAAAGTATCTCCGCCAGTCGTCATAAAGGGGTCCTTCCATATCAGGTAACAGGTAGAGTATTCAGCCGGATGCCGGGAGTTCAGAGTCGGGAGAGCGCTGATGGTTTTCGGATTTTCTTCTTTTCCTGCGTTTAGTTTTTCATTCGTTGGATCCGGTAGCCTTTTTATTTCACTATTCAATCCGGTAAATCCTTGTTCAATCTCGGTAATTATTTTTGATGCCTTTTCGTTTGTGAAAGTAATTCGCCCTATTTCGCTTATCATGCGCATGGCATTTGCCAGCGTATTCACATCACTCACCCAAACCGGGTACTGCCTGGCCAATTCTTCTATTTGATCTTTTACATTTTCTTCCCTGTTGGCAACTATAAGATCCGGCTGTAATTTATGAATCACTTCCAGCTTCACTGTTTTTGTTCCACCTATAATTGTTTTATTAAGAAGCCATTCAGCAGGATGAACGCAGAATTTGGTGATGCCCACTACTTCTTTTTCCAAACCAAGATCAAATAATAGCTCCGTTTGAGAAGGAACCAGCGAAACGATACGCTGTGGGTTGCCACAAATAGTAATGATTCGACCAAGCTGGTCGGTAAAAGAAAGCATGCAAACTTTTGTGCAAATTAAGTCAGGAAAAGGAAAGGAGGAAAACAGAGATCCGACTGCCCCCCCTGCTAAACGGTTTAAGATTTGGCAGGAGGGTAATGGACGATAAGCAGACGGTCATGCTCACAGGAATTTGGAAACAATGGTTTTTGCGGACGTTGGATCTTACGGATGGTTAATCAAGGATACGTTCAACGGTTTCTCACGGACATTTGGACTTTGGACATTTGGACATTGGACGGTTTACCTGGAAATTGGATTCTAAACTAATTGGATATTTTAAATGATACCGGATTAAACAAAAAAAAGAAGTTGACTGATATTGGATTTTTTGGTTTTTCGGATCTGGAATTTCTTGGTTTTCTCACTGGATTTTTGGACTAGATTGATTTGCTATCAATCAACTTCTGATGCGAAGATATATCCACATACTATTGTTAACAAGAGCATAAACTCTCTATTTAATTTGTTCGGTATTTACCACTCAATGGGTATTGTTACCGTGCCACCTCTAGTATTCGTCCGAAAATGTAGTTCGTAGTTCTACGAAAAATCATCGAATAATTTCTATAGCAATTAATAAAAGCCGCTACAGGAGCGGCTTTAATAAGGTTGGGCTATTCAATAAGGAATTATTTGCGCAAAGCCTGAATTACATCATATTTCGTAACAATGTGGAAATCTCCCCCTTCATCCTTAGCGAGCACAGCTCCGTTTTCTTTATTTATTAATGTACTGAGGCGTTCTACCGGTGTTTCGTAGTCAACAACGGGATACGCCGGCTCTATTACATCAGCTACTTTCGTGTGTTTGATATCCAATCCACCCAGCATTTTATTAAATAAACCGCTTTCGCTGATCGAACCTTCCAATCCATTACCATTCATCACTGGTATGTTTTCAATATTGAATTTCTTCATCAACTCCACCGCTTCGGCAATAGTATTCGACGGATCAATGGATACTAGTTTCTGATTGCCGGCACGGCTGCTTACTATATCGCGGAATGTTTTTACATCAATAAATCCTCTTTCAATCATCCACTGGTCATTATATATTTTGCCCACATAGCGGCTGCCATGATCGTGAAAAATACAGACTACGAGGTCGCCTTTTTTCAGTTTATTTTTTAATTGTATCAGTCCCTGTAAACAACTGCCTGCACTATATCCGCAAAATAATCCTTCCTCTTTCGCTAAACGCCGGGCCATTACTGCCCCGTCTTTATCAGTGACCTGCTCAAAATGATCAATTACGCTCATGTCATAATTGTTTGGCACAAAATCTTCTCCGAATCCTTCACTGATATAAGGATGTACTTCATTCATATCAATTTCACCAGTGCGGAAATATTTGGTAAGCAAAGAACCGTAGACATCAATGGCCCATATTTGAATAGTTGGATTTTTTTCTTTGAGGTACATGGCTGCTCCGGTAATAGTACCACCGGTTCCGGCGGTGCAAACCAAATGTGTAATTTTTCCGTCAGTTTGTTCCCATATCTCGGGTCCGGTACTTTCATAATGCGCCAGTCGGTTTGCCAGGTTATCGTATTGATTACAATGAAAAGAATTCGGAACTTCTTTGGCCAATCGCTTGGCTACACTATAATAACTTTTCGGGTCTTCGGGTAACACGTTGGTAGGACAAACAATTACTTCGGCGCCTACCGCTTTTAGTATATCTGCTTTCTCTTTGGATTGCTTATCGGTAGTTACGAAAATGCACTTATATCCCTTTACACAAGCCGCCAGGGCCAGGCCCATGCCGGTATTGCCACTTGTTCCTTCTATAATTGTACCACCCGGTTTAAGTTTGCCTTCTTTTTCAGCTACCTCAATCATCTTAAGCGCCATTCGGTCTTTTATACTGTTGCCCGGGTTAAAATAATCTACTTTAGCCACCACCTCACAGGGAAGATCTCTGGTGATTTTATTTAGCCGGATGATCGGCGTATGGCCAATCGTTTCCAGGATGTTGTTTTTAATATTCATACACTTCTTTATTCTGAGTAAAGGTAAGTTTTTACTTTTGAGTGGCTAACATCTGATCGTACGAAGAATACTATTTTATTTTTTTGGTGGGAACCAGGATTTGGAGGAGCATAATAAACGGAATCTTCCTTTCGCAATTTGATTATTCTCCGGGAATCTTCGCGTTTTCCCGCACTTACTCTAATTTTGCCCAATGAAAGTGTATTTCATCAGCGGACTGGCAGCCGATAAACGGGTATTCAAAAACATACTGGTTCCACCGCATTGTGAAATTATTCACCTCGATTGGATTCCGCCCGTTAAAAAAGAAACACTGGCTGCTTATTCCCTCCGTCTGGCTAAAAAAATTGATGTGGAAGAACCATTTTCCCTCGTAGGATTATCAATGGGAGGTATGATAGCCGCTGAAATAGCAAGACATCACCGGCCCGCCCAAGTCATTTTAATTTCCAGTGTTCCTTCTTCAGAACAATTGCCGGTATATTTTAAATGGGCCGCCATGGTGAATCTGCACAAATTGGTTCCGGTTTCCCTTGGTAAATCAGCTTCCATAATGAAACGCCTCTTCACTGCTGAAACAAAAGAAGACAAAAAGATACTCAAACAAATCATCCGGGAAAGCGATAAGGAATTTATCCGGTGGTCGGTGAATGCTATCTTGAATTGGAAAACGATAGAACTACCTTCCTCTTACATACACATTCATGGCACAAGGGATGAGGTACTACCACTTCGGTTTGTACAACCCACCCATACCATTTCAAAAGGAGGTCATTTAATGATAATGAACCGGGCAGAAGAAATCAACCGGATACTCCACGAAGTTTTGTAGAAACAGAAAGCGGGTAAAATATTATTGATAAAAATAGAAACAAAATTTTTTCTTTCCAGGCAACACTTACATTTGCGCCCTGTATCGTATTCGGCAAGGACTGGCGCGAACCTCAAACCTGCCTGCCGGCAGCCAAGCTACAAACTACAAACATTTAATTATTAACTTTTCTCTCAAAACATAAATTAGCCACCAGAAATTGATAGTATGGATTTAAAGTATATACAGAAGATAGCGGATAAATTAAGCGTAAACATAAACCAAATTAACAGCGTTTATGATTTGGATGAACAAGGGGCTACCATTCCCTTTATGGCCCGTTATCGAAAAGAAGCGACTGGCAATCTCGATGAAGTAGCCATCGGGAATATCGTAAAAGAAATAAAATATTTTGCCGAGCTTGATAAAAGAAAAGAAACGGTACTCAAAACCATTGAGAGCCTTGGTAAACTTACCCCGGAATTAACGCTTCGAATTACGAATTGTTTTGAAGCAACTATTCTCGAAGATCTTTACCTGCCCTTTAAACCAAAACGTAAAACAAAAGCAACGCAGGCCATTGAAAAAGGGTTGGAGCCGCTCGCTAAGTTAATTTTTCAGCAGGGCGACGAAAACCCTGAAACAGAAGCTGCCAAATTCATAGGTGAAAGTATAAAAGAAACCAAAGAAGCATTGCAGGGAGCCAGGGATATCATGGCTGAATGGATCAGCGAACACGAACAGGCAAGAAATAAAGTGAGGCAGCTATTTAGGCAAAAGGCAATTCTTGTTTCCAAAGTGCATAACAGTAAGAAGGATGATACGGAAGCGCAGAAGTATGGAGATTATTTTGAGTGTAGCGAGCCGCTTGCATCTTGTCCTTCTCACCGCCTTCTCGCCATTCGGCGCGGGGAGAAGGAAGGATATTTAGTAATGGATATTACTATTGACAAGAAACTAGCAGTGGAGGAATTAAATAGGATTCTCATAAAGGCTTCCAATGCAACAACCCCGGAAATAAAAAAAGCAGTGGAAGATTCATTAGATCGGTTATTGAAGCCGTCAATTGAAAGTGAATTTCGCCTGCTTAGTAAAAATAGAGCGGATGAGGAAGCTATTTACGTGTTTACCGAAAACCTCCGCCAGTTATTGTTGGCTTCCCCATTGGGTTCTAAAAAAGTATTGGCACTCGATCCAGGTTTTCGGACGGGTTGTAAATTGGTTTGTTTGGATACTCAGGGAAATTTGGAATATACTACCACCATTTATCCCCATGCCCCCCAAAATGACCAAACGAAAAGCATCTCCGAATTAAAGTTACTGGTTGACCGATACGGGATTGAAGCAATTGGTATAGGAAATGGAACGGCTGGAAGAGAAACCGAGCAATTGGTAAGGAGCATTGATTTCGGTAAACCGGTAAGTGTCTTCCTCGTGAATGAAAGTGGAGCCTCTATTTATTCCGCATCGAATGTGGCCCGCGAGGAATTTCCCGACCAGGATATTACCGTGCGGGGAGCGGTTAGTATCGGCCGGCGTTTATTGGATCCCTTGAGTGAACTGGTGAAGATAGATGCGAAATCCATAGGCGTGGGGCAGTACCAGCACGATGTCAATCAAACAAAATTAAAAGAAGCATTAGATAGGGTGGTAGAGAGTGCGGTAAACTATGTGGGAGTAGATGTAAATACTGCCTCCAAACACTTATTATTATATGTATCGGGATTAAGTGCTACGCTCGCCAAAAATATAGTGGAGTACCGGGCCAGAAATGGTTCCTTTCAATCCCGGGATGAAATAAAGAAAGTACCGTTGATGGGGCCGAAAACTTTTGAACAATGCGCCGGGTTTCTTCGGATTCCCGGGGCCCGCAATTTATTGGATAATTCATCCGTACATCCCGAGAGCTATTATATTGTAGAGGAAATGGCAAGAGATGTACAGGCTTCCCTGGAAGAGCTGATTAAGAAAGCTGATTTACGAAACCAAATAAAAAAGAAGAAATACATCAATGAAAAAACAGGGGAGTTTACGGTAGAAGATATTTTAAAAGAATTAGAAAAACCCGGACGCGATCCACGTGCCCCGATGGAGGAGTTTCGATTTGATGATAACATTAAGTCTATTGAAGATGTAAAAGTAGGAATGCTGGTTCCCGGCATTGTAACCAACATAACCAACTTCGGTTGTTTTGTAGATATAGGTGTGAAGCAGGATGGATTGGTGCATATTTCTCAATTAAGTAACAGTTATGTATCTGATCCTGGTTCGGTGGTGAAACTCCGGCAACAGGTAAAAGTTACCGTTACCGAAGTAGACGTATCTCGCAAAAGAATTGCGCTTAGTATGAAAACGATTCTCTCAGGAAAAGCGGAAGACGCTGCCTTTAGGAAGCGATCAGGAAAAGAAGCAGGGCCAGCGTCAAAGAAAACAGAACCATTGAATACATTCCAGGCTAAATTAGACGAGTTAAAAAGGAAATTCAAGGAGTAATTGGTGAAATTTATCCAAAACGAGCAGGTAATAGGAGGTGTTGGGCCGGCTCCTTTCAATAGTGTTTAGTTATTTACTTACGAAGTAAAATGTAAACAGCAAATTTGAGATTCAGGCAGCCAGTGGAGATTAACTAAACTAACAACTATTTATTAGCCTCCTCCAAATCCTGCGGAATTCCGCTGCGGTGAGAGATACTGAATATTGATTACTGCATTATGATAGATTAGATTTTACCACCATGTGGTTCTTTTCTTGATTTATAATAACTCCTGCTGTTGATTTTATTCTTAACTTACTAGTGGCGGGTAAAAGCTTTTAGTAATTTCAATTGATGATTGCACAATTCAACTATTGAGACAAAATAAGTCTTTTATGAAATGGAAGCTTACCTCTGACCAAATACTGGTAACTGGCATCTCCCTTCTTCTTTTGTCTATTGCTTTTATAATAATTCTTTCTGTTTCCCAATCAAGGAAGGTTAAAGAAACAAATAACATGGTGGCCCATTCGCAGGAAATAATTAATGGGACAGAAAAATTATATGCACTTGTTTTAAAGAATGAAACTTCCTTAAAAAAATATGCGATTACTGCCGATAAGAATCAGCTAAAGATTCTAGAGAGAACCAACCAGGACATGGCAGATCGCCTCAGACGCCTGAAATCGCTTTCTGGTAAAATGCCCGTTCAAAACGCGCGGATAGACTCACTGGATTATATTATTAACAAGCGAATCGCCTTTTCCACACGGGTATTATCTGTTCGGGAGGCAAAGGGGGCAGAAGCTGCGAAGGCAATGATGGGGACCTCAGAAGGGACCTCCTATACCGATAAAATTCATTTGATAGCGGATGAAATTATGGTATCAGAATATTATAATCTAAAACCCCTCGAGGAAAGGGATGAAAAAATGCTGGCCAGGCATATTTCCACCTTTACCGGGGTGATCGTAGTGATTCTGTTATTGTTGATTTTTTTCATCGAACGGGTACGCACTGAACTATCCGAAAAAAGAAAAACAGCAGTTGCCTTAGAGAAGCTAAACAGGGAAATGGAACAGCGGGTATCTGAACGGACGATAGAATTGGCCAAATCGAAAAATATATTATCGGAAACCTTTGAAAGAATAACTGATGCCTTTGTAGCGCTTGATAAAAACTGGTGCTATACCTATATGAATAAAAAGGCAGGCGAAATTTTTGATCTTGACCCAAAAGGCATGATTGGAAAACATATCTGGACAGAATTCCCCGAGGGGATCGGCCAGCCTTTTTACAAAGCCTATCATAAAGCCATGGAAGAGCAGCGGTATATATACCTGGAAGAATATTATCCACCTTATGACCGATGGTTTGATAACCATATTTACCCCTCTCCCGATGGACTTTCCATTTTCTTTAGAGATATTACTGAAAAGAAGAAGGCTGAAATTAAAATAAGAGAAAGCGAAGGCAAATATCGTATGTTAATTGAGCAGGCTTCCGATGGCATTTTTATAGCAGATGAGAACGGTAAATACATCGAAGTTAATAATAGTGGTTGTGTTATGACAGGGTATAGTGCTGATGAGATTTGTGCATTGTATATTAAAGACCTGGTGGTGATGGATCAACATGCATTGCCATTCCGGATGGAAGAGCTGATGGAAGGCAAAACGGTGATCCAGGTAAGGAAAATGAAAAGAAAAGACGGCACGGCCGTGCCAGTGGAAATAAGTGCGAGGCTTTTGCCCAATGGTAAAATGTTGGGAATGGTAAGGGACCTTACAGAACGGATCAATGCAGAACAAAAACTTCAACGCGAGAAAGATTTATCTGACAAGATCATTAATAGTTTACCTGGCTTATTTTACCTGGCCGATACTACTCCTAAACTACTGCGTTGGAATAAGGCATTTGAAAAATTTTCAGGGTATTCAGTAGAAGACTTGGGAAAAATGAAGCCCATAACCTTATTTGACCTGGAAGATCGACCAATGGTTGTTCAATCATTGCAGAAAACATACCAGGAAGGATTTGCTGATGTAGAGGCTCGGTTACTCACTAAAAACGGCCAAAAATTTCCATTCTTTTTTACCGGGGTGAGTATAGAATATGAAGGAAAACCGGCCATGCTTGGAACGGGTATCAATATTGCCGAACGTAAGAAAGCCGAAGAAGAAATCAAGAAATCAAATGAAAGGTATGGTGGTTTATTAAATAACCTGGATGCGGGTGTTGTGGTGCATGCACCGGATACTTCTATTATTAATAGTAATCCAAAAGCATCCGAATTATTGGGACTAGGGGAAGACCAGATGAAAGGAAAAAAGGCCATGGATCCAAATTGGAAATTTCTGGATGAAAATAATGTTCCGTTGTCAATTGGTAAATATCCTGTAAACCAAATTTTAACCAGTAAGCAACCAATCAAGAATTTAATTGCGGGGGTTAATCGGCCCTCCACGAACGACGTTGTCTGGCTTATTGTCAATGGCTTTCCAGTTTTTAATAATACCGGAGAAATAGCGGAGATAGTTATTAGTTTTATTGATATAACCGGACTAAAAAAAGCCGAGCAGGAAAAAGAGAAAATCCACAGGGAAAATGAAGCGTTGATTAATAGCACCAGTGATCTTTTGTGGAGCGTAAGTGATGATTATAAACTCATAAGTGCTAATAGTGCTTTTTTAAAGGGCCTGGTAGATAATGGAGGTTATTTGATAAAGACAAGAGACAACATATTACCTCCAGAATATTTTTCGGAAGAATTCCTGCAATATTGGAAGGGCTTTTATAATAGGGGTCTTTCGGGGGAAACAGTACTGGACGAGGTCTTTACTCCCCAGGCGCAAACTTCCGATTTACTTTGGTTTGAAATAAAGATCGATCCCATAAGAATCGACAATAAGATAACAGGTGTTGCCTGTTCTATGCGAAATATTACTGGCCGAAAAAAAGCAGAAGAAGAAATTATAAAGTCAAATGAACGGTTTGAACTGATTGGTCAGGCCACCCAGGATGGTTTATGGGAATGGAACCTGGAAACCGAACAGGTTTGGGGCAATGAAATACATCAGCAATTATATGGATTAACATTGGCTGATCCGGTTCCGGACTATGATAAATGGAAACAGCGCATTCATCCTGAGGATCGGGAACAAACCATTAAATCATTTGAAGAAGCGCTGGCCTCCACCCGTGATAGCTACTTTTCCGAATACCGGTTTAATAAAGAAAATGCAGGATGGATTAATGTGTATGGCCGAACTTATATTGAGCGTAATAAGGAAGGTAAACCCGGGCGGTTAATTGGAAGTATGATCGATAATACAGCGAGAAAGAAAGCAGAAGAGGCAATAAAATTAAGTGAAGAAAAATATCGCACTCTGGTGGAACAGGCTTCTGATGCCATATTCATAGCGGATAGTGAAGGCAGATTTGTTACCGTAAATACCAGTGCCTGCAGATTATCTCAACATTCGGAAGAAGAACTCCTGCGAATGTCGGTCTATGACTTCGCCATTACTGAGGACCTTCAAAAAAATTCTTTTCATTTTGAAATGCTGAAGCAGGGCAAAACAGTTGTTACGGAAAGGGTAATGAAGAGGAAAGACCACAGCACATTGCTCATAGAAGTGAACGCGAAGTTACTAACAGATGGCCGGTTGCTGGCCTTTGTCAGGGATATCAGTGATAGAAAAAAAGCGGAACAGGCTTTAAAAGAAAGTGAAAACCATTTGCGAACCATATTACAAACCGAACCAGAGTGTATAAAACTTTTGACAATAAATGGAGAACTGGAAGATATGAACCCTGCGGGACTTGCCATGTTAGAAGCAGACAACATTGAACAGGTAAAAGGGAAACCCATTTTGGACCTTATCAATAAGCCCTATCGTAAAGCATTTCAAAACCTGACTGAGAATGTTTTTAAAGGGAAGTCGGGAACACTTGAATTCGAAATTACCGGGTTGAAAGGTACCGCGCGGTGGTTGTCGACTAATGCGGTTCCTATGAAAGACGCCGAAGGAAAAATATTATCGCTGCTGGCCGTTACCCGCGATGTAACCGATCGGAAAAAAGCAGAAGAAGAAATTAAGAAAACAACAGAGGAATTACGCCAGTTAACGGCTCACCTTCAAAAGATACGGGAAGAAGAAAGAAAACGAATCGGCCGGGAGATTCATGACGAATTAGGGCAACAACTTACAGCTATAAAAATGGATGTAGCGTGGATTGATAAGAAAACTCCCCCGGGAACAACGGTGCTTAAAGATAAACTGAAGAATATTATAACCCTGCTGGATGGAAGTAATAAATCAATAAGAAGAATTCTAAGCGAGTTGAGGCCGGGTATTTTAGATGATTATGGTTTGTTGGAAGCATTAGAATGGATAAACAGGCAATTTACCAACAATACCGGCATTCCGGTAGAATTCACCACAGTTGAAACGGGTATAAAATTACCGGACGAGGTCTCTACTTGTATATTCAGAATATACCAGGAGGCATTTACCAATATTACCCGATATGCTGGTGCAAAAAAAGTTGTCACTTCGTTAAACATAAATGATAATACCATTGAGGTAATAATTACGGACGATGGAATTGGGTTTGATCCTTCTTTAATTCGACACAGGAAATCCTTTGGTATTTTGGGAATGAAAGAAAGAATTCTATCGCTGGAGGGAAATTTTGAATTGGATACTTCACCGGGAAAGGGAACAAAAATTACTATCCGGGTACCGTATCCCGAATCAAAAAAAAGTTAATACGCATCAATATAAATGAAAAAATTTCTTTTAGCCGATGATCATAGTTTTATTCGCCTTGGATTGATTCAGATTCTGAAAGATGAATACCCTTCGGTAGAAATCACGGAAGTAAGCGATGGTGAGTCTCTTATTAATGAAGTAGTTAAACAGGATTGGGATTTAGTGATTTCCGACATCGACATGCCGGGCAGAAGTGGACTGGAAGCCTTAGAGCAAATAAAAGTAATAAAGCCCGATTTGCCAGTGTTGATCCTCAGTATTTATACAGAGGATTTATATGCAGTAAGGGTATTAAAAGCGGGAGCATCCGGTTACTTAAATAAAAACGCAGCTCCCGAAGAGTTAATCAACGCCATCCAGCGAATTCTATTGGGAAGGAAATACATCACCCCGGAAATAGCGGAAAGATTATTGAAAACGCTCGGAGATGATAGAAAACCACATGAATTACTCAGCAACAGAGAACTCGAGATATTCAAACTGCTGGCCCTGGGGCGAACAGTATCGCAAATCGCCGACTCGCTGTCGTTAGCGGTAACAACAGTTAGTACTAACCGCGGCAGAATTCTTCAAAAACTTAATTTGTCTAATAACTCTGAACTCACTCGTTATGCGATTGCGCATCATTTTATTTCAGATATAGACCGTTGAGATTTATCATAACAGGCTTTCTTCTCATTTTGTAGTATAATAACTACTGTTAGATTCTCATTTCACCTACCTAAGCCAGGATGCTTATGCTATTTTTATTTACGTGTTTATAAAGTCTTTTTGCTGAAATTGCCCTAAATGCAGGTATTGATTGTTGAACGATCAATTGAAATAATAACTAGACTGGAGGAAATACTCTCCGAGTCTGGTCGTGGATGGGTCATACGTAAAGCTTCCTCGTACGAGGAGGCCACCACGATTATTAGGAAAAATATCCCCGATGTTATTTTGCTGGATATTAGTTTGCCGGTAAATGGGGCCTTTTCATTAATGGAGGATATTAAAAAAGCAGCATTCCAGACTACAATAATTGTTCTTTCCATTCATGACGACCAATTTTTGATTAATCAATGTAAAGCATTGGGAGCTGAATTCTATTTTGACAAATACTGCGATTTTGAAAGAATACCTGAAACACTGAGCTTGATCGCGTCAGAAAGAATATAAAACGTTCAATAACCAGCAAGGCAAGAAAAAAATATCGTATCCTATGCTCGATGAAATAAAAATACCTTCGCCCATTAATCTCCGTAAACGGCCATTGCTGTTGATCCTCATTTTTTCTTTAGTCCTGATGGGAGTCATTGGATATTGGTTGATCGGGCAACGGGCATCTCTTGGAATAGAAGTCTATTTAGCTATTGCTATTTTTCCCGTATTGCTGTTCCTCGCTGTTCTTTTGATGTTCAGGCAAATCAAACATATTGATACTTTCTATGGAGCCTGTGCGGTGCTGATTGAAAATTATGAATTAACGCTTGATAACTTAAGTGAAGGGTTAATTGCAACAGATAAAAATGGCCGGGTGCAGTATATGAACACCTCGGCAGAGCGGCTTACTGGATGGACCTTTCTGGAAGCAAAAAAAATGCCCTTGCATAAAGTCTATGAGGTGGTAAATGAAGAAACAGGAAGACCATTTGAGAATATTGTCAGCCGTATTCTAGAACATGGAATATTGGTAGAGGTTGAAAATAATACTGTGCTCAAAAGAAAGGATACACAGCATTTGATCATAAACAATAATGGAATCCCAATCCGTGATGCGCTCGGCAATGTGTTGGGTGCGGTAGTGATGTTCAATGATATCACAAAAACCAAAAAAATCAAAAATGAATTAAGCAGTAGCGAGAGAAAATTCCGGGGCCTCATAGAAAATCTGCCGGTAGCAGTTTACACCTGTGATCCCGGGGGGAACTATTAATTTGCATAATAAAGCGGCGGTTGATTTGTTGGGCAGCGAACCGGTGGCGGGCTAAAATACCTGGGTTAGTACCTGGAAATTATCTCCGGCTGAGCGAATTGGTTTACATGATGACGAAAGAAAAGGTACCCACAAGGCAAGATATTCGGATTCAATACCTGGAACAGAAATCTTAATTCAACAACCCAATGGTGCCATCAGGCAGGTTATAGCTTTTCATTCTCCTTTATTTACAGAGTGCGGGCAGTTAGCCGGAGCTGTTAATCTGTTAGTAGATATTACGGCCCATAAAGAAAAGGAGCAACTTTTAAGGGCCAGTGAAGAAAAATACCGCAGCCTTTTTGAGCAGGCCGGCGAAGCCATTCTGATTTATTCTTTTGATGGAACAATTGAACAATATTATTAAACATTCCCGGGCAAGTAAAGTTGAAATCTGCGTAAGGCTGGCCTGTCTAAAGGTACGTCTCCGAATCGCCGATAACGGCATAGGCTGTGATCCGCAGAAGCTGAAGAATGGAATAGGATTGCATAATATTAAAAAAAGGGCAGAAGTATTTTCGGGCGAATTTTCGTTTACTGCTTCACCGGGTAAAGGTTTTGAGCTTATCGTTGAAATACCGTTGATTAAGACAGCCTCCCAAAATCATGTGGGTGAATCCTGCTCTTGATGAGTCATTCAATGAACATAAAGCCTTACGCACTGGCTCTGCGTCTCAAGGGTAATATTATAATAAAGCCCCCACAAAAAGTTGCAGGGGCATACCGGACCTGGCGATGTGAGGTCACCAAGCATCTTTAATTTTTAATTTTTCTTGCTGAATTTTAAACCCGGGAGCCTATTATAACTGCTTTTCTTTTACCTGCTTTTTCCTTTTATCGAGATACATGTCCAGCATCATCAATCCTAGTATAATGTTTACCATCAGGAATATGTTTGTATAGGTATTGTTGAAAAACCTCGACCATTCTATTTTGGGAATTTCATAAGGCAGTAATGACCCGGAGCCAACGGTGGGGTTCCAATTCACCTGCCCAAATCCGTAAATGAGAAATCCTGCAATCATAGTAAAAAAGAAAATAGTGATTCCCCAGATTATCTTTTTATTTATATAGCTTTTGGCAGCAGGGGCAATTTGGTACTTACCGATTTCTTCCATTACGTTACGGGTAAAACGCAGCGACGGCTCCTCCAGTTCCAGGTTACCGGAAACCAAATGATGAACTTCCAGCAATTCCTTATACTTCTCTTTCCATTCCTGGTTAGCAGCCATAAGTTGCTCCACCAATGATCTTTCTTCGGCAGAACTGTTGCCGTCAATATAATCCCAAAGGCGAATTTCCATGCTATCACTTCCGGCGCCTTCATCTCCCAATGGAGTATAATTGAATGTTATCATAACTGGGTGTTTAGTACTAATTAATTAAAAATCTTTTCATCGAATCAAAAAAAGAATCAGGGAACGTACAAGAACCCAACAGGGTAAACCACCATTCAAATGAATCATTCCATTTCAGTCTCGGTGTGCTCCTAAAGAACTTCTAAATCTCTGTCAAAATCAAACCTGTACCAGCCGGAACTCAGTTCAACCCATCACGTCCTTAACTTCTTCTGCGAAATAGGTTTCCATCTTCTCTTTCAATCTTGTTCTCGCGCGGTGCAGTTTTACTTTCACTGTATTCGGATCTATACCTAAAATTTTACCTATTTCGTCCAGGCTTTGTTCCCCCTTATAAAAAAGCGTAATTACTTTAGCATCGTCGGTACTCAGCAATTGAATGGCCTTATTCACCATCTGTATTTTCGATTTCTTCTCCACCTGGTTAGCTCTTAATCCTGAATCCACCCTGTCAGCCACTTCAAAAACTTTTTCATTATCTAGTGAATGCACTTCCAGTTTTTTCTTTCGTAAAAAAGTAATGGAGGTGGTATTTACAATGGTATACAACCAGGTACTGAATTTTGAATCGCCCCTGAAATCAGCCAGGCTCCGGTAAGCTTTTACAAATACATCCTGCGCTATTTCTTCCGCATCTTCGCGTTGTTTGGCGTAACGTAGGGTAATGGTAAACACGAAACTCTGGTATCGGTTTACCAATTCGGCATAGAGCTGCGACTCACCCCGCAGCACCCTGCCAATGATCTCACTATCATTCAGTCCGGTATTCATTACAACAATAGGACTACAATCTAAGAATAAAGGTTACAGGGTAAAGGTCGGAAATTCCAGAGAGTTACAGGATCCTTGACCTCCGATCTCGAGTTATCTTATAATTGTATGCTACTTTTTTTCTTAAGGAAGGAATCCTTTGACCGTATCCCGTATCCTGCATCCCGTTTCTGAATCTCGTATCTCTTATCCCTTATCCCGTATCCCGTTTTCACCATCTCGCACCTTCGATCACCTCCCCTCAATTATTTTCTTTTTCCTGTAACCTGCTTTCACCGGCTGTAGTCATAGTTTCTGTAAACCGGTTAAAATAAGGCTGGCTTCAAAAAAAGTTCTTGAAAGACTGTAACCTGAAATCCGGAGCGGTAGTCTGATAGAATAGAAAAAACAAACATTCAAAAAACAATAAAAAATTAAAGTTATGGGTCCCGAAACATTAGGCATTTTTATTCCGATTATATTAGGCTTAGGCGCATTTGCGATGGTATTTGGATTACGTTACCTGCGCAATAAAGAAAATATGGCAATGATTGAAAAAGGCTTGGATCCCAAATTGAATATAGCGCGTCCTGCACCGTACAGAAACCTTAAATGGGGATTACTGCTGGTAGGTGCTGGTATGGGATTGTTTCTTGCTTATATTTTGCACGAACATGTATTGAAAATCGATAATGATAACCCTGCCATTTATTTTTCTCTGATAGCTATCGGAGGCGGTATTGGCCTTATTAGTTCTTACCGAATTGAGAAAAAAGAAACCCTTGATAAGAATAATGGATAAGGGCTACTAGTAAATATTTTCAACCTCTTCATCAAAGCAACAACTTCTACCAGGCTGTTGCTTTTTTATTGAAGCGGGTAATCAATTTATGCTGGTAAGAAATAATAACCAGGGATTTGGTGTAACAGGTTATTAGAATTGCGACTTTTCCATCTGTAGTGAAAGTGATGTCATCAGCCAATAATCATTTGAATAGCGCAGTAATCTTTCCATATCCCGAATCTCCCCTCCGCAAAGCCTCACTGTGCAATGCCCACTTCCTGCATCCAACATCCCGCATCCCGCCTTATTTCCTTCCCATCAACTCCAACCCTTTTTGAACTAACGGATCGTCCATATTATTTACTTCATAAAATCCCTCCATCCGCCAAACCTGCATAGCCAAATAGCTTTTGAAGCGTTTGCTTATTTCTTCTTTATCCCGGCCAGTAAAAGGAGGGAGGTTCAGGGAATCTCTCTTAGTATAATTTCGTAACTGCTGTAAACTTTCATCAGATGGAGTAAATGCCCTGGCAAAATCGGAAGCCGATTTGAACCTCTTGTAATAATCAGGGTTCTGTAAATAGTATCTATAAATGAATTTATTGAATGTTTGTTTGTAAAAAAGAGCCGAAAGATTTCTTGAAATACTAATGCTGTCAAAAGGAATAAAAAGGTCCGGCATAATTCCTCCGCCGCCATAAACGGTTCTTTTCTTTTTGAGGGTAAGGAAGGGAGGTCCTGAATGGCGGGCCGTATCTTCTTTAGCCGTTTCGCCATTATGGAAACGGCCATACACTTCCTCACTGTATTTCTGGCGATTGTTTGCAAAAGGCTTTTGAATATTTCGTCCGGCTGGGGTATAATATTTTGAAACGGTAAGTCGAAGTTGAGATCCATCACTCAAATCAAATGGTTCTTGTACCAGGCCTTTCCCAAATGTGCGGCGGCCGATTATGGTGGCTCTGTCCCAATCCTGCAGGGCACCCGCCAGTACTTCGCTGGCCGATGCGCTGAATTCATCCACCAGCACTACCAGCTCCCCGGTTTCAAACAGCCCGGGTCTTTTGCAATTATATTCACGCCGGCTGGTATGCAAACCTTTGGTAAAAAGCACTAAACGGGTACTGTCTAGAAATTCATCCGCTATATCTACGGCTTCATCTAAAATGCCGCCTCCATTCCCTCTTAAATCGAAAATGAGTTTTTTCATTCCCTGCGGCTGTAATTTTTCCATCGCCTGCATGAATTCCTCATAGGCCGTGCGGGAAAATTTATTGAGATGAATAAAACCGGTTTGTGCATCTATCATATACGCAGCATCTACCGCATATTTAGGAATAGTACCCCGGGTAATAGATGCCGTAAGAGGTTTGTTTCCCCGAAGAAGGCTTACCGTTACACTACTGCCACTTTCCCCTCTTAATAATTTTTTGATGCGTTCATTGGTAATCTTTGTGCCTGCTACTACTGTATCGCCCACTTTTATGAATTTATCACCAATTTGAACACCTGCTTTATCACTGGGGCCTCCTTCCAATACACTTACTGCATGTACCGTATCGTCAATAATAAAATATTCAACTCCTATCCCTTCAAAATTTCCTTTCAAATCCTCATTGGCTTCCTTAGTGTAAACAGCCGGGATATATACCGTATGGGGATCGAGTTTGCCGACCATTGCCTGGATAGCGTCTTCCGTTACCGCATCGGTATTTACCGAATCCACATATTTTGTGCGGAGTAAATTCATTACCTCCTGTATGGAGGAAGGTTTGTTGCGGCTAAAAAATTCCTGCGATTCCGGAATATTTTTCCTGAGCTGGAAACCAAACCACATACCGGCTATTAAGGTAATCGCAAATAACACAGGCCACCACACTTGCAATTTTTTCATCGTATAATTATTGTTTTATTCGGCCAGCCAAAAATAGAATTGTTTAAATAGTACATTTCAGTTGTAAAAAATCAGGAGCGAAGTTCATAATTAATTCTCAATAACGAACTTTACCTTCGTTAAGTGTTTCTAATAATACAAGTATAAAGACTTTTTATGGCTATATTGATTGCAGATAGCGGCGCTACCAAATGTGAATGGTGCCTGGTGGGACCTAAAAAAAAGGCCCGGATATTTTTTACCCAGGGAATCAGTCCTTATTTTCTCAATGCCGCCCAAATTGAATCAATTATCCGAACCGAGTTATTGCCCCAGCTCAAAAAACAACCTGTTACGGCAATATATTATTATGGTACCGGCTGTGTTAGTATGGCCAATGCGCGAATGGTAAAAAAAGCGATTGCAAAAGTGTTTAAGGAAGTATCAATATCTGTTACGCACGATTTAATGGCGGCGGCCCGGGCCCTTTGCGGTACCAATAAGGGAATTGCCTGCATATTGGGAACGGGAAGTAATAGTTGTTATTTCGATGGAAAAAAAATGTTGAAGAACAGCCCCGGCCTGGGCTATATATTAGGTGATGAAGGCAGCGGGGCTTATTTAGGAAAAAAGGTATTGCAGTATTATCTCTATGATACCTTTGACGAGGACCTGCGATATAAGTTTGAATTAAAGTACAAAATATCGATGGTGGAGATTCTCGAAAATGTTTATAAGAAGCCCCTACCCAATCGTTACCTGGCTGCTTTTACTTTGTTCCTTGCAGAGAACAGGGGACACTATATGGTGGAGAATATTATTGAAGACGGGCTGAATGATTTTTTCTTCACCCATCTTTGCAAGTATGGCGAAAGCTGGAAATACCCGATCAGTTTTATAGGAGGCGTTGCGTGGGGATTTCGGGATATAGTAGAACAACTATGCGCGAGTTATGAATTTGAATTGGGGCAAATTCTGAAAAACCCTATGGAAGGGCTCATAGTATATCATTTGAATAACTAATCTTCAATTTATACAATCAACTTAAACGAGGAATATTCATGAGGAATTTTAAAAAGGTAACCGAAGAGGCCAGCAATTTCCGGCACCTGGAGAAAATGAGCATACTGGAGGCTCTTCAGAATATTAATAGTGAGGATAAAAAAGTTCCATGGGCAGTAGAAAAAGCTCTTCCGCAAATTGAGAAGTTGATTGCAGTTATTACCGACCATATGCTGGCTGGTGGGCGATTATTCTATATGGGAGCTGGAACCAGTGGTCGGCTGGGTGTCTTAGATGCCAGTGAAATTCCACCAACTTATGGAATGCCACACGGTTTAATAATAGGATTAATTGCCGGGGGAGAGGAAGCTATCAGAAAGTCTGTTGAAAGTGCGGAGGACAGCATGGATGATGGTTGGAAAGATCTTGTTAAGCATAATGTTGACGATAAAGATATAGTGGTAGGAATTGCTGCCAGTGGAACTACGCCTTATGTTATTGGCGCGTTACTGGAATGCCGTAACAGAAGCATAATTACCGGTTGTATTACCTGCAATGAAGGAAGTCCCATGGCTGAAGTAGCAGATTATCCCATTGAAGTGGTAGTGGGTCCCGAGTTTGTAACCGGTAGTACCCGTATGAAAAGCGGTACTGCACAGAAACTGGTATTGAATATGGTCTCTACTATTGTAATGATTCAACTGGGGAGAGTAGAAGATAACCGCATGGTTAATATGCAGCTAAACAATAGCAAATTATTAGATCGCGGAACCAAAATGCTCATGGAAAAAGCAGCGATCGACGACTACGAACAAGCACAAAAATTATTATTACGATATGGAAGCGTTAAAAAGGCGGTTACTTCCCTTGAAAAATAATATCCGTTCGTAAAATTTCACTTCCTTCTGTATATATTTTATTGTTTCAAGCCGGTTTTTGTACTAACTTATAGTATTAATTCACCAAGCTGCCACCTGGTAGCTATTAAACTGAGTCTTATGAGGTACAAAATTTTACTCCCGCTTGTCACCTTGTTTTTAACAACCACTTTATTCGCCCAAAAAAAGCGTTGTACAGCGTATGCAATAACCAGCGCAGTGCAGGGACAGTTTGTTTGGACTGAAGTAAAACTGATTGACCTTAATACTGGCGAAGTATTGCAACAGATATTTGAAAATAATAAATCAGAGTACCGGGTATTTGATGCCCGGGAAGGGAAATCCATACAGGTTAAGTCCACAACCGGAGTGGTAATGGATAACAGCCGTCTTCCCTTTTCAACCTTTTCAGCTGCCTGCGCATTTGATCAAAAGCATAACCGCCTTTATTATACTCCCATGTATATTAATGAGCTCCGGTACATTGATTTGAATGCAGGCTCACCGAAACTCTACTATTTTACGGGTGAAACACTCAGTAAGGCAGGTAATCTTAATGAGGAGGCCAATCATATTACCCGAATGGTAATTGGAGCAGATGGAAACGGCTATGCATTGAGTAACGATGGTAATCATCTTATAAAATTTACTACCGGGCGAAAACCGGTGATCAGCGACTTGGGTCCTGTTCAGGATGATGCTTCCAATGGAAAAATTTCAGTGCACAATCGTTGTACCAGCTGGGGAGGCGACATGATTGCGGCCGCGGATGGTAGTTTATATCTTATATCAGCCAATCATTCTATATTCACTATTGATGTAAATAATAATTCGGCTAAATATGTTGGCGGTATTAACGGGTTGCCGGCTGGATTTACCAGTAACGGGGCAGTAGTGGATGATATTGGAAAATTAATTATCAGCAGTGCAAATTCAACGGAGGGTTATTATTCAGTAGATATGAAAGACTGGAAGGCATTGAAAATACCTTCCAGTGGTCCGGTATTTAATACATCCGATTTGGCTAATGGAAATATCGCTTTTCAAAACCGGAAGCAGGCGGAAACAATGCCATTGGTAACCAGAAAGCTAATTGTCAATAATAATATATCACTCTATCCAAACCCAGTTACCGAAGGAATGTTCAGGGTAAGTTTTGATAGTGAGGTTTTAGGCCGATATGATATTCAACTGCTGGACCTGGCGGGCCGGATCTTACTACAAAAGCAGGTTTCGGTAGGTAACAAAGGGCAGGTGATCGAAATTGAATTGAATAAACCCGTTGCAAAAGGAACCTACCTGGTAAAAGTATTAAGTCATAATAAAAAAGCGGTGCATACTGATAAAATTATTATAGATTAATACAATAAAAAATATTTGGAATCCCGCGCGTAGAGGCTGTAAATTGCTACAGCCTTTTTTATTTAGCAGGCGATTGAAACGATGCATGATATTGAACCATTTTATAACTGGCGACACATTTATGTAAGTGAGCAGGACGAACGTTCTCCTTTTTTTGGAAGAGTGTATTCTGAATTTGAATTCTCCCAAACCGTATATAATTATTATATCCATCCTCAATGGGATGAGTTTGGCAGCAGAACCTTATTTATGAAAGTGCTGCTTGCCGACTACGAGGAGAAGTATGTGGTTATTGAGTTAATAGGTGAATGGAATGATGCTATTGAGAATGATATCATGGAACTCAAAAGGGAAGTGGTTGATGTATTTATGCTGGAGGGTATTAATAAATTTATACTGATTGCAGAAAATGTATTAAACTTCCACAGCAGCGATAAAGAGTATTATGAAGAATGGTATGAGGAGATGGCAGATGCCAACGGATGGGTAGTGATTTTAAATATGCCCGAACAAACCCAATATGATTTCAGGCGCGCAAAACTACATCGCTACCTGGAATTGATGGAGCTGGAGAACTGGCGCACCTATAAACCCTTTCATCTTTTTAAAAAGATTGATGAAATTGAAATGAAACGGCTCGAATAACAAACGTTAGCTTTCCCACGTCCAGTGCGGGTTTGAGGAGGATTGACTTAAATAATTTTTTGGACGAATAGTGTTAACTGCTTACTTTTGGAGTATGACATCAGCAAAACGTTATTTCCGTTTTTATTTTTATTACTTCTTTACCAGGGAGCCGGGATTACTTTTGTTGAAAAAAAACTAATAATAAAAAGATCAACATAAAAAATCCCGGCAAATGGCCGGGATTTTTGTTTTGCCCCCATCCCCTAAGGGGGGGCCTTTTAACTCTCTAAGTAATTTTAATCTCCTTAGAGGGGCAAGTTTAATTACCATTTTGCACAGCCCCCCTTTAGGGGATGGGGGCAAAAAACAATCATGAATAAACGAGTTTCCATACAAGGATACGAGGGCAGCTTTCACCAGGTAGCGGCGCGGCAATTTTTCGGCAAAGAGGTGGAAGTGATTCCTTGTGCTACCTTTCGGGAGGTGGTGAAAATAGCTTCAGCGAAAAAGGAAAGCGATGGGGGCGTTATGGCTATTGAAAACTCCATTGCGGGCAGCATCCTTCCTAATTATAACCTCCTTAAAAAATCAAATCTGAAAATTGCCGGCGAAGTTTACCTCCAGATAAAACAGAATTTATTGGTCAATCCCGGCGTAAGGCTCGAAGATATCCGGGAAGTACACTCGCATCCGATGGCCATACAGCAATGCCTGGAATTTTTAGATAATTATAATTGGAAACTGATTGAAACGGAAGACACGGCATTAAGTGCAAAACAGGTGCACCAGCATAAAAGCAGGCATATTGCGGCCATTGCCAGTAAACTGGCAGCGGAATTATATTCCTTAACCATGATTGCCCCGAATATCCATACCATGAAGAATAATTATACCCGGTTTTTGATTCTTCAGCGGGACGAAGCTGCCGCTGTCATCGAAGGGGCCGATAAGGCTTCTGTTAATTTTCATACCGATCATTCGAGAGGAAGCCTGGCCAAAGTACTCACCAAAATAGCAGAGGGAGGCATTAACCTGAGTAAACTGCAGAGCTTTCCCATACCCGGAAGTGATTTTAAATATAGTTTTCACGCGGATATGGAATTTGAAAGTGTAGAACAATTTAATACGGTAATCGATCAAATAAAACCTATGACTGCCGAATTGAGAATTTATGGCATATATAAAAGTGGCGTTATGAAATAGCGTGAAGCTTATGGAACAAAGATCTCCGATTTGTGAGTCGTGTATATCGTATCTCACCTCCGCAATGCTGCGGTGAGCAATGCCCGTATCTTGTAATCGTATCCAAAAAAGTGATTTAAAAATTATGATCATATCTACAGCAAAAAGACTCGATGGCATCGGAGAATACTATTTCTCACAAAAGCTGCGGGAGATTGATGAGCTCAACAAACAGGGCAAGGCAATTATTAACCTTGGTATTGGCAGTCCCGATTTACCTCCGCATCCTGACGTTATAAAAGTTTTGCAGGAGGAGAGTGCCAAACCTAATGTTCATGCCTATCAGTCGTACAAGGGTTCACCCGTATTACGGAATGCGGTTAAACAGTGGTATCAAAAATGGTACGGGGTAGACCTCAATGCGGATACCGAAATATTGCCCCTTATCGGGAGTAAAGAAGGGATCATGCATATATGTATGACATACCTCAATGAAGGCGACGAAGTATTGGTACCTAACCCGGGTTATCCTACCTATCGCAGCGCGGTGAAGCTAGCCGGGGGCGTTTGTGTGGATTATACCTTAGAAGAAGAGAACAACTATGAACCTGATCTCAGCAATCTCAGCAACAAAGAAGGAAAGATAAAGTTGATGTTTGTAAATTATCCGCATATGCCAACCGGGCAATTACCTTCTGTAAAAATGTATGAACAATTAGTGAAATGGGCTAAAGCGAATAATGTATTAATGGTGCACGATAATCCATACAGTTTTATATTGAATGATAACCCGGCCAGTCTGTTAAGTGTGCCGGACTCAAAAGAAGTGGTGATTGAATTGAATTCACTCAGCAAGAGCCAGAATATGGCTGGCTGGAGAGTAGGAGTTTTGTGTGGCGCCAAAGAACGGATAGAGGAAGTGCTCCGTTTTAAGAGTAATATGGATAGTGGAATGTTTTTGCCGGTGCAGTTAGCCGCTGCCAAAGCATTAGGGCTTGAAAAGGATTGGTATGATAGCGTGAACAATGTATACAGAACAAGAAGAGAAAAGGTATTTGAATTACTGGATATGCTTCAGTGTAATTATTCCAGGAAGCAGGTGGGTATGTTTGTATGGGCAAAAATTCCTGAAAAATTTAAATCAGGTTATGAATTGAGCGATGAGGTGCTTTACCATGCCAATGTATTTATTACCCCGGGAGGAATTTTCGGAAATGCAGGCGATGGTTATATACGGGTAAGTTTATGCAGCCCGGTAGAAAAATTGGAAGAAGCGATAAAGCGAGTGGGCGAATTAACGTACAAAAGATCCAGGGAACTAAAAGAGAATGGTTAGCCAAGAGGATAAAAAAGAAAAGGAGCCAAAGAGGAGTAAATGTAATGAAACGATCATTCCTTGTTCTTCGGTAACTTTTTTATCTCATTTGTTCATTTTATTCTCCTGGCCAAAAAATAAGTATGTTCAACACAATTACAATAGTAGGCGTAGGTCTCATCAGCGGATCTTTTTCATTGGCTTTAAAAGATAAAGGCCTGGTTAAAAAAGTGATCGGGGTAAGTCGTACGGAAGCCAGCGCACGAAAAGCACTCGAGCTCGGTATCATTGATGAAATATTGCCATTGGAAGAAGCCGTAAAACAAAGCGATCTTATATATGTGGCCATACCGGTAGATGTAACGGTTCCTGTAATGGTAACAATTATGAACCTTGTGACAGATAAACAAATTGTGGCCGATGCCGGTTCAACTAAGCATTTTTTATGCAGTGCCTTATCGGATCATCCCATGCGAAAGCGATTTGTAGCTACTCACCCCATGTGGGGAACCGAATACAGTGGCCCCGAATCAGCCACCCGTGATTCTTTTGCCGGGCGGTCCTGTGTAATATGTGAAAAAGAAAAAAGCGATGCCGCTGCCGTCACTATAATAGAAGATCTCTACAAACAATTGGGTATGCATATTGCCTATATGCAGCCGGATGCGCATGATATGCATGCCGCGTATGTAAGCCATATTGCTCATATTACTTCTTTCGCATTGGCCAATACGGTGTTGGAAAAAGAGAAAGAAGAAGATGCCATATTTGAATTGGCAGGGGGTGGTTTTGAAAGTACAGTGCGGTTAGCCAAAAGCAACCCGGCTATGTGGGCGCCGATATTTATGCAGAACAGGGAAAATGTATTGGATGTATTGAATGAACATATCAGCCAGTTGAGAAAGTTCAAAGCTTGTTTGGAAAAAGAGAATTATGAATACCTGTGGGAACTGATGGTGAATGCGAACAAGATTAAGAAGATTATTAAATAAATTGTAAGTCCGGAGGTCCGGAAGATAGAAAGACCTGATGTACTGATTACGAGTATTTATTTTTCTTCCGGACTTGCCGACTTTCAGATTTAGCTCAATAGAATTGTTGTCGTACAAGTGAGTGACACAACCGGCGTTGAGCAATGAGATAAAGCCGGGTAAATTCTAAATGAATACGAGTTCTTTGAACAATGTTTAATTAGGCGGGGCGGGCCTATTACAGTACCTTTGCGCAAAATTTTGAAAATTTATGATGACTTTTGAAGCGTTGGGTTTGGATGCAAAATTGGTAAAGGCTACCGATGAACTTGGATTCAAAAACCCGACACCCATACAGGAAAAAGCAATTCCTGTTTTATTAAGTGGTACCAAAGACCTGGTGGGTCTGGCACAAACCGGTACGGGAAAAACAGCGGCGTTTGGATTGCCTTTACTTCAATTAATTGACTCAACGAAGAAACATCCGCAGGCATTGGTGGTTTGTCCTACCCGTGAACTGTGTATGCAGATCGTAAATGAACTGGAGTTATTTAAAAAGTTTATGCCTGGTATGTACGCCATTGCCGTATACGGCGGTACCTCGATTGGCCAGCAAATACGCGATCTGAAAAGAGGGATCCAGATTGTAGTGGCCACCCCAGGAAGATTAATCGATTTGATTGAACGTAAAGCAATCAACCTTGAGAATATTGAATACGTAGTGCTGGATGAGGCCGATGAAATGCTGAACATGGGGTTCCAGGATGATGTTGAATTCATTTTGCAGAATACGCCCAAGCGAAATGCTACGTGGTTATTCAGTGCTACCATGCCACCCGAAATAAAAAGGGTGAGTAAGAAATACATGAACCAGCCCTTTGAAGTAACGGTGGGTGTTTTGAATACAGCTAATAAAAATATCGATCACCAGTATTTTGTGGCCAACGCGCAGCATCGTTACCAGGTATTGAAAAGACTGATCGATTTTAACCCGGGTATCTATGGGCTCATTTTTACCCGCACCAAAATAGATGCGCAGGAAATTGCGGAGAAGTTGACCCGGGAAGGATATGATATTGACGCGTTGCATGGAGATCTTACGCAGCAACAGCGAGATAAAGTAATGGGTGAGTTTCGCGACAAAACATTACAGTTGTTGATAGCGACTGATGTAGCGGCTCGGGGAATTGATGTATCGGGGATTACCCATGTTATCAATTACGAACTGCCCGACGATATGGAAGTGTATACTCACCGGAGTGGACGTACGGGCCGGGCAGGACTAACGGGAATCTGTATGAGTATTGTACATAGCCGGGAAGTAGGAAAGATTAAAGCGATTGAACGAATGGTGCAATCTCCTTTTCATAAGCTGGAGATTCCGGCCGGAAAAGATGTTTGCCGCAAGCAGTTCTTTTTCTTTATGGATAAATTGCTTCAACTGGATATCAGCCATGGTGATTATGAAACCTATATTCCCATGATCGCTGACAAGTTTGCCAATGTATCCAAGGAAGAAGTGCTGAAACGGGTAGCCGCGCTGGAATTTGACCGCTTCTTAAAAAATTATGAGAATGCCGAGGACCTGAACGTGCGGGAAAGAGAGAGAAAAGAATATCGCGAAAGAACCAATGGCGAAAGCAGGGTGTCTTTACCTCCGGATCGCAGAAGGGATACCAGGGGCCGTGAATTTGGAGGAGGGGCCAGTGGTGATTTCCAGCGGTTGTTTGTAAACCTGGGAACCAAAGACGGATTTTATAAAGCAAGTTTCCTGCAATTTGTTTTGGATATGAGTGATCTGCGGAAAGAATCGTTGGGGAGAATCGATATGAAGGAAATGAATAGCTGGATTGAAGTGGATCGTCGGGCTGCCAAACAAATGATTGAAGCGATTGACGGGAAAAAATACAAGGGAAGAAGGATCAGGATGAATGATGCGAATAGCAGATAGGTGCGAATTAGGAAATTAGGAAATGTGCAGATGAAAGAACCGGGGAATATATCCGGTAAGTATATTGGAATACATTATCGCATGATTAACATATCTGGTACCCAATTTGCACATTTTCACATCTGCACATTAAAAATAGTTTTATGCAAGCAACATTAACAATGAAAGAAGTAACACAACAGGCGTGGAGCAAGCGGCCGTTGATCATTTCCGGTCCTTGTAGTGCCGAAACCGAAGAGCAGGTAGTTGAAACAGCTACGCGCTTAGCCAAAACCGGTAAAGTAGATGTATTGAGAGCGGGTATATGGAAACCACGCACCCGACCCGGTATGTTTGAAGGCATCGGGGCAAAGGGATTGCCCTGGATTCAACGGGCGAAAAAATTAACGGGGCTGCCCACTACGGTTGAAGTTGCTACTGGCAAGCAAGTGGAAGACGCGCTGACATTTGATGTAGATATTTTATGGATCGGTGCGCGTACCACGGTAAATCCTTTTAGTGTACAGGAAGTAGCGGATGCATTACGCGGAGTAGATGTTCCTGTTTTGATAAAAAATCCGATCAATCCTGATTTGGAATTGTGGACAGGTGCAGTAGAACGCGTAGCCAAAGCCGGTATTAAACAAATCGGTTTAATTCATAGAGGATTTTCTTCTTACGGTAATACGGAATACCGTAATGCCCCGATGTGGCACCTGGCCATTGAAATGAAAAGACGCAATCCGCATATGATGCTTATCAATGATCCTTCTCATATCTGTGGCCGCCGGGATATATTAATGGATGTGGCTCAAAAAGCAATCGACCTTGATTTCGACGGGCTGATGATTGAAAGCCACATAGATCCAGACACTGCCTGGAGCGATGCCAAACAGCAAGTGACTCCGGAAGTATTAGGAGAGATGATGAGGAGTATCATATGGCGGAAAGAGGATATCAACTCAGAAGAATATCATGCCGCGCTCGAAAAATTGCGCCAGCAGATTAACCACCTGGATGATGAACTGATGCAGATCCTGAGCCAGCGAATGAAAATTGCCGAAAAGATCGGCGAGTATAAAAAGAATAATAACATTACTATTCTGCAAACCAACCGATGGAATGAGATACTGGAAAGAGCCTTTAACCGGGGAGATAAGATCGGATTGAGCAAAGAATTCATCACCCGTTATTTTGATGCGGTGCATATGGAGAGTATTAATCATCAGAATAAGATTATGAACTCGTAGGAGCAGGAATCTCTCTTTCGTATGTCCGTGAACGGGTGGAAAACGAATCTCTGATTCGTGGCTTGATTGTAATTTTAGGACAGAGTTATATTAGCTTGGCCCGGGATGCAGTGGAATAACCGGTGGCTCCCGGATTTATTGTTAAACGATTCAGGAGACGGAGCAATTATAAATCGATTCATCAGTGATGCACCTCCCGCGGGTTCGCCCCATGGCGATAAATATATTATGAAGAAGATTTCCTATAAATTTTCCCATTCATCGGTGGATTATTACCTGGCTTATGGCATTTCGCATCTCAAAGAAATGGCGGACCAGCGGAATACAATCATTATTACAGATGAAAATATATTCAATGCACATAGTAAACGGTTTAAAAACTGGAGTACGATTGTATTGAAACCCGGGGAAGAATTTAAAGTACAGGAAACGGTGGATACAGTTATTGACCAATTGCTGGATATGGGGGCTGATCGTAAAACAACCCTGGTGGGGGCGGGTGGCGGCGTAGTAACTGATATCACTGGTTATATTGCTTCCATCTATATGCGGGGTATTCGTTTTGGTTTTGTGCCCACTACCTTATTAGCGATGGTGGATGCCTCCATTGGTGGAAAAAATGGTATTGATGTGGGCTTGTATAAGAATATGGTCGGGGTTATCCGGCAGCCAGCGTTTATTCTTCATGACATGATTTTCCTGAATACCCTTCCGCAAAGCGAGTGGGAGAATGGGTTTGCTGAAATTATAAAACATGCCTGTATTAAAGATGCGGCGATGTTTAAGGAACTGGCGTTAAATAGTTTTTTAACCTACCAAAACCGGAAAAAATCAATCTGTGAGCTGGTTCAACGCAACGCGATCCTCAAAACGAAAGTGGTGCAGCAGGATGAGTTTGAAAGGGGCGATCGCAAATTGCTGAATTTTGGTCACACATTAGGGCACGCGCTGGAGAACCAATATGAGTTGTCACATGGACAGGCTATTGCCATTGGTATGACCTACGCCTGTCACCTTTCCGAACAACTGGCGGGCTTTACAGAAACCGGAAGAGTAGTGAAGCTGCTGGAAAAATATAATCTTCCGACATATGCCTCTTTCAACAGGAAAAAGGCTATTGACGTTTTGCAGAAAGATAAAAAGAAAGTACGGGATGAAATGAATTTTGTGTTGTTAGAGAAGATCGGAAAGGGCATTGTAAAAAAAATTCCGATGACACAATTGAAAAATAGTATAGAACAACTTTAGTTTATAGAATCAGAGAGCGGCAATACTATGAATAATATTATTACTTATGCTGTTACGATCACTCCTTTAGGGGAAGAGAATTTAGGCGGTATAATACGGGCGCCTGCTTCCAAAAGCTCCATGCAACGGGCCTGCGCAGCCGCATTCGTATCAAAAGGCACATCTGTCATCAGTAACCCGGGGCATAGCAACGATGATAAAGCAGCGCTGGATATCATCCGGCGATTAGGCGCAAACGTGGAGAGTTCAAATAATTTGGTGACGATACAAAGTTCAGGAATCGCAATAGCCTCCTTTCCAACCGAAACAAAAGAACCTGGTTCAGCCGAGCGAAGATTCGAGCCGATTGAAATTAATTGCGGTGAAAGCGGCTTAAGCATACGAATGTTTACTCCATTGGCAGCCTTGAGCAGCCATGAAATAATTATTAACGGATCAGGCAGTCTGTTAACAAGGCCGATGGATTTTTTTGATGAGATACTTCCTCAATTAGGTGTTTCTGTAAAAAGCAATAAAGGGAAGTTGCCGTTGAAAATAAAAGGGCCCCTTCAGCCAAAAACAATTGAGATAGACGGATCATTAAGTTCTCAATTTTTAACCGGTTTATTACTTGCTTTTGCGGCGGTTGATGCGAGTGATGTTAGTATTAAAGTAAAGAACCTCCAAAGCAAACCGTATATCGATCTCACTCTTGATGTAATGAAACAGTTTGGACTGAAGCTTCCGGCAAATAAAAATTACGAAGAATTCTATTTCGCTGCATCCGCTTCCGGCTCCCGGCTCCCAAATTCCGACTATACAGTAGAGGGCGACTGGAGTGGTGGGGCATTCCTATTGGTCGCGGGGGCAATAGCCGGACCCATTGTTGTGAAAGGGTTGGATATAAATTCCACCCAGGCAGATAAAGCCATAGTGCAAGCTTTTATAGATTGCGGAATTGGAATTTCTATTGAATCAAACCAGATAGAACTTCATCCAAAAAAAATGAATGCTTTTCATTTTAATGCCGGTGATTGTCCGGACCTTTTTCCGCCATTGGTTGCCTTGGCAGCTTATTGCCATGGCAAAACGATAATTGAGGGGGTGCACCGGTTAGCGCATAAAGAAAGTAATCGGGGGATAGCATTGCAGGAAGAGTTTGGAAAAATGGGCATCCAAATTGATTTGCAGGATAACCTGATGATTGTTCACGGAGGAACTGGTGTGCGAGGAGCCAAAGTGCATTCGCATCACGATCACCGCATCGCCATGGCTTGTGCGGTAGCTGCTCTAAAAGCAACGGGCGAAACAATAATCGAAGAGGCGGACGTGGTTAATAAATCGTACCCTGAATTTTATGAACATTTAAAATCATTGGGAGCCTCAGTATCTTTGCCGGATCAACTAATTAATAAAACAACTAATCAATCTTGAATTCCTTTGGCAGACTCTTTTGTATTTCCATCTTTGGTGAATCGCATGGCGAATGCGTGGGTATAACTATTGATGGTTGCCCGGCCGGATTGAACTTAGCCGCTGAGGACCTGTTACCCGATCTTGAAAGAAGAAAAGGCGGTAAACAAAAAGGCACTACGCCGAGGCAGGAAGCAGACTTTCCCATTTTCAAAAGTGGGTTGTTTAACGGAAAAACAACCGGGTTTCCAATTACAATTTTATTTGAGAATAATAATACCCGCAGCGAAGACTATCAAAAGCAACGGAGTTTTCCGCGACCTGGTCATGCTGATATGGTAGCCCATCAAAAGTTTGGCGGTAATGAAGATTATCGGGGAGGTGGTCATTTTAGTGCCCGGTTGACTACCGGACTGGTGGCAGCTGGCGGCATTGCCAAAAAATTAATGCCGGCCGTTACTATTAATGCCGCAGTAACCGAGATAGGAGGGGAGGCCGACCTGGAGAAGGGAATACAGCGCGCTATTGATGCAAAGGATTCCGTTGGAGGCCTTGTTGAGTGTCGAATTAATGGATTGCCGGCAGGATTGGGTGAACCCTATTTTAATTCGGTGGAATCACAATTGGCGCATATAATGTTTGCCATTCCGGCGGTAAAAGGAATTGAGTTTGGAGCTGGTTTTGCTGCTGCTAAAATGTTCGGTACACAGCACAATGACGCGATCGAAGATATAAGTGGCAAAACGAAAACTAATAATGCGGGTGGCATTGTAGGCGGTATCAGCAATGGAAATGAACTGGTTTTTAGAATTGCCATTAAGCCAACCGCTTCAACACCAAAAGCACAAAACAGTTTAAACTGGGATACTGGTAAAATGGAAGATTTCTCCATTAAAGGTCGCCACGATCTTTGTGTGGCCCTGCGTGCCCCGGTAATTGTAGAAGCTGCCACGGCACTCGTTTTGGTGGATTTACTCCTACTGGAACAGCATATAAAAAGAGTTCAGTAATATTTCAATATCTTCAATAAAATTCAACATTTTTTAAATGCCAACGATTTATCATGTTACTACTGCTGCTGAATGGAAAGCAGCCCGGGAAAAGGGATCGTATGAATCCGCTTCTTTAAAAGAAGAAGGATATATTCATTGTAGTCTGGAAGAACAGATAGCCGGTGTACTGGAACGCTATTTTTCGGGGAAAACTAATTTGGTGAAACTGGTAATTGATACCGATAAGTTGACCAGCCCTTATATTTATGATTGGTCAACAACCAATGAAGATACATTCCCCCACATATATGGACCCATTAATACAGATGCCGTTATTCAGGTGATGGCAGTTTGAAATGAAAAATGATTAATTAAAAATTAAGAATAAAAAAAGGAATTGTTGATTTTTATCAGTTCCAAAGAGAACCCAGGGTTTCCACTCTATTTTTTTGCACTGTTCATTTTTCCTCAATAGCTTTAATTAGTTTCCTGAAGGGAATATCCATTACTTCATATTCTTTGTCATTGGGCCAGGAGTAATGCCACCATTCTGTTTCAAATAATTGAAAGCCGTATTTAAGCATGATTTCTTTAAACAACTTTCTGTTTTGCAAGACAATCTCCGGTAAGTTTGCGAAACTATGATGGGCAGAATCAGAAAAACTATCAAAGCCGGTACCCATATCCAGTTCATGGCTGGTGGAAAGATCAATAATAGTAAGATCGACTGCCAGTCCGCGATTGTGCCCGCTTCCCTTTGATGGGTTTGCTACATATCGCTCGTCTTTAATCAGCTCCCAAAAAGTTACGGTTACTGAATAAGGACGATAGGCGTCATAAATTTTCAAGCCTAAATTCCTATGATTTAATTCCTGTTGCACTTTTGCCAACGCCTCCGCGGCTGGCGCCCGCATATACGTATGGTTGGTCCGTAATGGATACATCCGGCGACCAATAAAATTATTAGTGCCGGCATATCGCAGGTCATAAGCAATTCCTGGTATTATTTGTTTCAGCTCCAGCATTTTTTTAGCAGGCTCTTTTGTTACAGCAGCTTTATAACCACTAACCTTATTCATTACCGGGGTGCCGTATTTACTGAGAGGCAGGTTTTGAGAATGCCCTGTTGAAAATTGGGAAAAAAGAGCCATTATCAGCCCCCAGCTATAGGACTGATGGCGTAATTTGTATATCATTGCAGCCAGGTTTTTTTGAAACTCACTTTTGTCATTTTCAATATACAACCTTTCCAACTAAGACTTTTTTATGATCAGGATCAACAGCCCTATTTTCCCGCTGGTTTTTATCACGGCATTAGTACTCCTGTATGCCTGCGAGGAACAAGCAGCACCTGATCCGAAGGAAAAAGATATAGTGGAGAAAGTGGAACTGATAGATGAACGTAAAGCAAAAAATATAGAACTGGCACTGCAATTCGCCATGCAAAATACTGGCCGGATAAATGATACGGTGTTACTGAAGTTGGACAGTTTATTAAACAGTGTGTACCAGAAAAACAATTACCAGCCTTTTTGGAGCAAAGAAGAATCGCTGCAACCACTGGGAGATTCACTAATCAATTTTATAGAATCCTGTAAAGAGTACGGATTATTTCCAACTGATTACCATAATAAGGCATTGCACAATGCTCAACAAACCCTGGCGAAGGATTCGTTGGCCATGAAAAATGCAGCCTTGTGGTCACGTACCGACTTATTATTAACCGATGCATTCTTACTAATCAGCAGGCACCTTAAGCAGGGGCGGTTAAAGTATGATAGTGTAACGCTCCGAACAGATACCCTGCTAACCGACAGTTTCTATAACAAAGTGTTGGCAGATTTGCAATCAACCCGAAACCTCCGGAATCTCTTTCACAGCCTGGAGCCAAAGCATCGGGGATACGACTCCTTGAAAACCGGGTTGAAATTTTTTCTTGATTCAATTAAAGAGTTTAAACGGTTTACCTATGTAATTTACCCGAATAAGGATTCAGTTGCTTTATACAAACAATTGCAGCGGCGTTTCTTTGAGGAGGATATCCTTCCCTCACCAGGTGATGTGGTAGATTCAGCCCTTTGGAGATCCACCATAGGCGCATATCAAAAATCAAAAGGATTGAAAGTGACCGGCCGGATTAATGAAAACACCGTCAATAAGCTGAACTTTACTGATTGGGAAAAATTTAAGCGAATTGCCATTAACCTGGACCGTTATAAGCTGTTACCGGATACGATGCCGGAAAGATATATTTGGGTAAATATCCCTTCCTATTACCTGAAACTGATCGATAACGATACCATAGTTTTTAAGTCAAGGATAGTGGTTGGTAAGCCTGATACGCGAACCCCGTTACTTACCAGCCGCATTACCGATATGATTACTTATCCGCAATGGACAATTCCTACAAGTATTATTGTGAAGGAAGTTTTGCCTGGGGTAAAGAAGAATCCCGATTATTTTTACAAGCATGGTTATTCCCTGATAAACGATGATGGCGAGGAAGTGGATCCTGATTCGGTTGACTGGAATAGATACACCAAAGGAATTCCTTATAAAGTGGTACAGGGTAGTGGGGATGCCAATGCATTGGGAGTATTGAAATTTAATTTCAACAATAAGTACAGCGTTTACCTTCATGATACAAACCAGCGATACTTGTTTAGCAATGCCTCCCGATCGCTGAGTCATGGCTGTGTAAGGGTGCAGGAATGGCAAAAACTGGCACATTATATCATTGGCATTGATAGCATTAGCAGAAAGTCCCCCTTGACATCCAATTTTATTGGTTCTGATTCGTTAAGAGTTTGGCTCCGGCGCAAGGAAAAGCATTATTTGCCTGTACGAAGCAAGCTGCCCCTCTTTATCCGTTATTTTTCCTGTGAAGGGGTAAACGGAAAAGTGAAATTCTTTGAGGATATTTATGGTGAGGATAAATTGCTTCGCCAGAAGTATTTTGACGACAAGTCGATCCAATAAATTATTTCTATGCAAAAACTATGGATACTATCAGTCATATTGCTGGTATTTGCTCCCAGGTGCCTGCACGCCCAAAAGGCAGGCAGTCGTTATGTTTCATCCAGGCAAATCAATACTATAACAGCCATTCAATATGGAATAGCTAGTTTTTATGATAACAAATTTGAGGGCAGGCAAACTTCCAATGGTGAAATTTTTACCCAAAAAAGACTCACCGCCGCCAGTAATACCCTTCCTTTAAATAGCTGGGCCAGAGTTACCAACTTAAGCAACAGGCGGTCCGTAATTGTACGGATTACAGACAGGATGCATCCTAAAAATAAGCGACTTATAGACCTCAGCCGATCTGCCGCCAGCAAACTCGCTTACATTGGAAAAGGGCTAACCCGGGTGAGAGTGGAATACCTGGGTACTAAAAAACCTTCTGTTAGCGAATCTCAATAAAGTGAATAAATAATTTTACGGTTCAGTTTGTACCAGTTATTTTTGTTAACTATCAACAAAACTAGCTCGTTTATGAAGAAACTAACAGGCCTCCTGTTTGCATTGGTGTTGCTAAATACCCTTGCAATAGGCCAAGACGATGATGTTGTACAAAAGCCCACTTTTGGAATTCAATTCTTTTTCAACGACTTTAAGAGTGCCGCCAATGTAAGAGCCAATTCACTGGGTACTGTTTTAAAAAATAAGGAATTTGGAAAGATTAAGGATATGACCCCCGGCCTGGCCCTTACCTATATTAATGGTCTTTCCCGGATGTACGATTTTACAACCAGCCTGGCTGCTTCTTTTATTGATTACCCAATTCAAAAAAGGGAGCTTAATGGCCGTGATCTATTGTTGCTGGAAGCAGATATTTCCGTTCGGGGCAAATTATTATCGAATAAATCATTGCTCAACCCCTATTTGCAGGTGGGAATGGGTGCCTCAAAATATAAAGGGTACTTTGGCGCTTTTTTACCAGTAGGCATGGGTTTGCAAATGAACCTGTTTAATGAGGCATATTTATTAATTAACGCGCAGTACCGCGTTCCGATAACTGAAACAACCAACCATCATTTTTGGTTTGGTGTTGGGCTGGCGGGAAATATTGGAAAGAAAGGAGTAAATTAATATTTATTATTAGCTCTACTATATAATTGCACAGGCCAGAAAGCCTGTGCTTTTTATTTACTGGAGAGGTTCATTCGATTTCTTATTTTATCCATTTCATTTTTCTCATCCATGTATTCACCAGGTCCATCCATTTTATTTCGCTGGATGGATTGTTCATTCCATAACCATGGCCCCCTTTTTCGTACAGGTACAATTCATACGGAACTTTATTTTTCCGGAGTGCTTTAGCAAATAACAGGCTGTTCTCCACTTTTATCGGGTCGTCCTTAGCATGTACCAAAAAGGCAGGAGGCGTTTTGCGGGTAACCTGCAACTCGTTGCTATATTCTCTTATCTTTTCTGCAGGTGGGTTTTTTCCAATAAGATTTTCCCTTGATCCCGAATGGCCAATACTGTCGGTAAAACTAATGACCGGGTACACCAATATCATGAAGTCGGGCCGAAGGTTTATATTTCTGCTATTGTCAATATACGATTTTTGAAAGTGCGTACCGGCTGTAGATGCCAAATGGCCCCCGGCAGAGAAACCCATAATTCCAATCTTATTTTTTTGAATTCCCCAAGTTCGGGCATTCGTTCGTACCATCTGTATAGCGCGTTGTGCATCCTGTAGCGGCCCGATCTCCCGGTTAAGCATGGTAGCGTCGCTTGGAATACGGTATTTTAATACAAAGGCGGCAATACCCATTTCGTTGAATCGCCTGGCTACATCGTATCCTTCGTGGCCGGCAGCTGCTATCCAATATCCTCCGCCGGGGCAAATAATCACCGCGGCGCCGGTAGCTTTCGCGGGCGCGGGTAAGAAAATAGTGAGGGTAGGCCGACTTATTTTATGAATGATAAGGATTCCTTCTTTAGTAGTATCAGCAAACTCTTCGTTGGGGGCTGGCTTCGAGTTAGGAATACTGTCGGAATATAAATCGATTACTTGCTGGCTTTTCAATTTGCTGCTGAACCCTGAAATTATTAATAGCAATGTCCATTTGTATAACGAATGTCGGCTGAATAGCGATTTAATTTTATCAAACAGGGAATATCCTTCGCTAAAGCGGCAGAAGGCTGGCAATACTTCTTTCATATTAAGAACGATTGAGTTTGGTATTTATAAATCTAACTATTCCACAGGAAAAACCCCGCCAATTTTTAAGCAGCCGGAGTTTATTAGAAGGAGAATATATATTGAGTAGATCAGACCACCAGCATGGCATCGCCATAGCTAAAGAAACGATACTTATCCTTAATTGCTTTCCGGTAAGCCTCCATAGTCAGGTCGTATCCGGCAAAAGCACAGGTCATAATCAATAAACTTGTTTTCGGAAGATGAAAGTTCGTGATCAGCGAATCGGCAATATTAAAATTGTAGGGTGGATGTATAAAAGTATTGGTCCATCCTTCAGAAGGTTTCAATAATTTTTCGGCTGTGTAAGATGTTTCAATGGCCCGCATAGTGGTGGTGCCCACTGAACAAATACGATGTCCCCCTTTGATTGCTTTGTTTACAATGGAACAGGTGGTTTCATCGATCCGGTAATATTCGGCATCCATTTTATGCTTACTCAGGTCCTCCACTTCTATTGGCCGGAAAGTACCCAACCCGGTATGCAGCGTTGCTTCTGCAAAGCGAATACCTTTAATTTCGAGCCTTTTGATCAGTTCAATACTAAAGTGTAAACCAGCAGTAGGAGCGGCAACGGCCCCTTCATGCTTGGCATAAACCGTCTGGTATCTTTCTTTGTCTTCAGGTTCCGGTTTACGCTTAATGTATTTCGGCAGCGGGGTTTCTCCCAATATTTCCAGCATCTGGCGAAATTCATCATCCGTTCCATCCCATAAAAAACGGATGGTACGGCCGCGGCTGGTGGTATTGTCAATTACTTCAGCCACCAATTCATCGGTTTCTCCGAAGTACAATTTATTTCCTACGCGTATTTTACGGGCTGGATCAACAATAACATCCCAAAGACGATTGGGCCTGTTCAGTTCACGAAGCAAAAACACTTCAATTTTCGCACCCGTTTTTTCTTTACGGCCGTACATACGAGCCGGGAATACTTTGGTATTGTTGACTACAAACACATCTTTATCCTCAAAATAATCCAAGATATCGCGGAAATGTTTATTCTCGATCTGGCCGGTGTGGCGGTGGACGACCATCATGCGGGAGTCCTCGCGATTTTTGGTGGGTTGTTGGGCAATTAGGTTAAGGGGCAAATCGAAACGGAACTGGGATAACTTCATGTAGCTAATATTTTATTAAGGGCCACATGATAACCAAACTGAGCGGGACCAGGTTACATCGGTTAGGGATTCCGATACAAACGAGGTCTTACGGCACCAGGTTTGACATCATGTAAAGCATTTTTTCAAGCGGGCAAAGGTAATGCAGGAAGGGGGAAAATGGAAATTTGATTTTATATTGTGCATTAGTACCCTTTTACTGTGGATTATTTACCAACCAGTACCGGAATAAGAGTAGTTTCTCATGTCCAGCCCGGAATGGAAGCTAATAACTGTTGGGTATAGGGCTGATGTGGATGATGATAGACCTGTTCAGCATCTCCTAATTCTTCTATCTTCCCATTATTCATAACCATGATGCGATGGCTGATATAGCGAACCACCGACAGGTCATGTGAAATGAAAATAATCGTAAATCCAAATTCTCTTTTAAGGTCATTAAGCAGGTTGAGAACCTGGGCCTGTACACTTACATCTAATGCCGATACCGATTCGTCACACACAATAAACGATGGATTCAATGCCAATGCGCGGGCAATAACAATCCTTTGCCTTTGGCCCCCGCTGAATTCATGCGGGTAACGTAGCAGGTGTTCGGCTTTCATGTTTACTTTTTCCAAAAGCTCCACTAGTTTATCCTGGCGTTGTTTATAATTATTTATGATCCCATGCACTTTCATGGGTTCGGCCAATGCCTCACCAATCGTGAGCCGTGGGTTGAGGGACGAGTACGGATCCTGGAAGACGATCTGTATTTCTTTACGCAAATGTTTTAGTTCAGTTGATTTTTTAGCGGTCAGCTCGATTCCTTTGTAAAAAATTCTTCCCGAGGTAGGTTCAATCAATCGAAGGAGCGCCCGACCCAGGGTGGTTTTGCCACAACCCGATTCGCCTACCAATCCCAGCGTTTCTCCTTCATACACATCAAAGCCTACCGCATCAACCGCCTTAATGTATTCCAGTGGTTTGCCTATTATGTTTTTCTTGACAGGGAACCATACAGATAGGTCCTGAGCACTCAGGAGAATTTTATTATTGTCTTGAGGGTTGTATATATGCTGAGTGGGCGGAACAACTACTGTATTGCCTGGTAATGCCAGCTTGGTTTTAGGAGATTGAACTTCATCGCCTTCATTCATAAAATCGCTAACCACTGGTAACCGTTTTCCTTGTGGATGCAATACCGGCCGGCAGGCCAATAAGCTTTTGGTGTAAGGATGTTGTGGCTGCTGAAAAATTGATTTGATGTCGCCCGCTTCCACGATAGTTCCTTTGTACATAACAATGGCCCGGTCGGCAATTTCAGCTACCACGCCAAGGTCGTGCGTAATAAAAATAATTCCCATCTGCGTAGTTTGCTGCAATTCTTTTAATAATTGCAGAATATTTTTTTGAACAGTAACATCTAACGCAGTGGTAGGCTCATCACAAATAAGCAACGAGGGCTCGCAACTCATGGCCATCGCAATCATTACCCGTTGCTTTTGCCCGCCGCTTAACTGGTGCGGGTAACGACGGAATAATTGATCAGGGTGAGGAAGTTTTACTTTTTCAAACAGGGCAATCGTTTTTTGTTTGGCTTCGGATGACTTTAAATGCTGATGCAGCTGTATCGCTTCCATTACCTGGTTTCCGCAGGTGAAAACAGGATTTAACGAGGTCATTGGTTCCTGGAAAATCATTGCTGCCTGGTTACCTCGAATAGAACGAAGCGCATCTTCGTTGCAGCTTAAAATATCAGTAACGGAATTACCATCGAATGAAAAAAGAATTTCGCCCGTCGGGTACCGAACGGTTTTACGGGGCAGCAGTTGCAATATGGATAAAGCGGTTACCGATTTGCCTGATCCTGATTCTCCTACTATAGCAACTATTTCTCCGCGGTTGACTTCAAAAGAAATATTATTCACCGCGTTGCTTAGGCCGAGTTCGGTTTCAAAATCAACCTGAAGATTTTTTATGTGGAGAAGGGAGTTGATGTTTGAGAGTTTGTAGTTTGTAGTTTGCGGTTTATACTTTGTGGTTTATACTTTTTAGTTTTATGGTTCATGAAAGACATACATTCTTTATAAAATACTATTGGTCCAATTTTCTACATTGGATATCCGAAATATTATATTATTCATTCTGTATTCTTCATTCTCCATTCTCCATTCTCTATTCTCTAATTCTGTGTTCTTCATTCTGTATTCTCCATCCTCCATCCCTTAAAACCTCAAATGCCTTACCGTCATTCCATCATTGATCAATTGCTTTAGTGAATCGATACCTATCCTGACATGTCTTTCTACAAATTCGCCGGTAACTTTTTTATCGCTTTCTTCCGTTTTAACTCCTTCGGGAATCATGGGCTGGTCGCTAACCAATAGCAAAGCCCCTGTGGGGATCTTATTATAAAAGCCTACAGAAAAAATAGTGGCTGTTTCCATATCAATTGCATACGCCCTTATTTTTTGCAGGTAATCTTTAAAGTGTTCATCATGTTCCCAAACGCGTCGGTTGGTGGTATATACGGTACCCGTCCAGTAGTCGACCCCATGATCGCGGATGGTAGTAGATACCGCTTTCTGCAATGCAAAGGCGGGTAAGGCAGGGACCTCTTCGGGGAAATAATCATTGGAAGTTCCTTCTCCCCGGATGGCGGCAATGGGTAAGATGAGATCCCCGATATTATTTCTTTTTTTAAGTCCGCCACATTTACCCAGGAACAATACGGCTTTAGGTGCGATGGCAGTAAGCAGGTCCATTACCGTGGCAGCGGTGGGACTACCCATACCAAAGTTGATGATGGTAATATCACCGGAAGTGGCGCATTGCATCGGACGGTCAAGACCCACTACTTTTACTTCGTGCCATTGAGCAAAAAGATTAACGTAATTGCTGAAATTGGTTAGGAGGATATATTTACCAAAATTCTCCAGTCTTTCCCCGGTATACCGTGGTAGCCAGTTTTCAACGATTTCTTCCTTGGTCTTCATATATTCTCTGATTAGTAAACCATAAATTTAGTTATTTCGCTACTAATGATACGAATCGATTACCCGCCTCATGATTTCCGGATTAAAAAAGAGCCGGAAGCAGAATTCATTTTTGATGAGTTCCGCAAACGATGGGTGCGGTTGACGCCGGAAGAATGGGTACGACAGAATTTTCTGCAATACCTTTCGCAGGTAAAAAAATACCCGTTATCCTTAATCGCGGTAGAAAAGGAAATAATGCTGGGAGAGTTAAAGAAGCGGTTTGATATACTGGTGTACGATCGGCGGCATCAACCCTGGATGATAATTGAGTGCAAAGCCATGGAGGTTGAACTGAGTGAAGAAGTGTTACAGCAAGTGCTTCGGTATTCCATCACCATTCCGGCTCCCTTTCTGATTATTACGAATGGGAGTTTTTGTGCCGGTTGGCAAAAAGTAAATGGACAGCTCGCTGAACAATCTTCATTACCGGATTGGGGGCTTTGATCGGGTCAGTCATTTTTCAAAATTCTTCGTTGTTGTATTTCGGTGCGTACTATTTCAAAGCCTGCTTTTTTATAAACAGGTAACGCGTTGGGATGATCGAGCGCGCAGGTATTGAGTTGGATCCATTGGGGTTGATAAGCCCAGGCCTGTTGAATTACCCAATGGAGAAAATAATTTCCCAGGCCTTTTCCTACAAAGGCGGGTAATAAGCCGAAATACTGAATCTCCGTAAAATCATTTTCTTTTACAAATTCCGCGAAGCCGGCTGGTTCATTATCTACATAGAATATATAGATTTCTGTATTGAGAGTATTTATTTTCTGTTCCAATTCTTCGTCGGGAATTACCATACGATCGAGCCAGCTCCATTCGGCCCCCACGCCATAATAATAATGGCGGTAATGGGAAGCGGAAACAGGTTTGGGTAATAATTCGAATGCTGTATCCGGACGCAATACCAATTTCTTCCGGGGTGGCTGATGCATTTCGAGGAAATTGGTGGCGATGGGGGTTAATTGAATGTCTGATGATCTTATTGAATAAGCAGCTTTCATTGATTAATACAGAAAAATAAAATATTAGTTAGCAAGCAGCATGTTCTCACTTAGGAATACGGACTTCGGTAGAAAAAATATTGGTGCCGCCTTGATTATAATATTCTACATATTTCAGCGATCCCTCTTTAAGTGTACTGATTTCCCAATATATTGTAGCGACAGGAGTGAATTGAACATTCCAGGTTAGCTTTGTTTTTTCCGGATTGGTAAAACTCCATGTAAAAGAACTGACCCCCTGGTTATTATCAGTATAGATACCAGTTCCATCTCCTTTGAACATTATACTTTCGTTGTCTAAATTGATGGTGTTACCACTTGATCCTCTTTTATAATAGACAGGATTGTTAGCAATCTGACCGCGAACTTCAGAAGCTTTCCATGCGTTGGAGATCAATAGTTCTTCAGCACTTTTAGAAGTTGTTTCTTTTTTGCACGAAAGACTAAAAAGTACTATTAGTAAGAAAAGCCACCTGCTTATGATTTTAGATTTATTCATAAAACAACAGTTATGTTAACCATAAATATACGAATTAGAAGCATATTGGCGGTTCAAATAGTATAAATAGAATAAATGGCATTCGTAATTTTTCGAATCTTATCTTATCAGCATTAAAATACCAGTTTTCTTTACTTCTCCGCAAAACGAACTTGCCTTAATTACATAAGTATATCCTCCAACATCCTGTTTTTGTCCTTTGAAGGTTCCGTCCCAACAGGCCGATGGATTTTTGGCTGTAAATATCCGCTGACCCCATCGGTTAAAGATTGAAAATTCTTTGATGGTTACATTCCCCCATCGTTGAATGCCAAAACATTCATTCAATCCATCGCCATTGGGGGTAAACGCATTCGGTAGAACAAAAACAGGTTTACCACCATTGGTTACCTTGACACTCACAGAACCGGTATCGGTACAACCAAACTGATCAGTGCCGGTTACAATAAACGTTGTCGTATTGGAAACAGAGGCTATGGGGTTAGCTTTGGTAGAATTATCTAATCCCGCCGACGGGGTCCAAACATAACTAACTCCGCCGCTTGCCTGCAATTGTGAAGTGGGCAAACTACAATCTATATCGTTGGCTGATTGTGCTACCACAATTGGAGAAGGGTTAACATTGACATTTACCAAAAAGGTACTATCGTAATTGCAAACCGGTTCCGATATTTTTAGCATATACTGAATAGCGGCCACTGGTGTACTGGTGGGATTCGGTGAGGTAGGATTGTCAAGATAGGTGGCCGGGATCCATTGATAATTATATGTCGTATTGTTATTACCCTTAAGTTGGACAGATTTCGTTTCACAAACAGATAATGGGGAAGCGGGGGCATTGAAATTGCTCCTGC
>JANMBO010000063.1:0-57046 GCA_031360425.1 Chitinophagaceae bacterium
GCGGCCCGTTCCATTGGTGGTGAAGTGGCGCCTCCTGCTATGTGCTATTACAGCAAGTTGAAAGGCAGCGGCGGTAAATGCCGTACCTGCCTTGTAGAGGTGGCCGCCGGTTCCAGTGCTGATCCGCGACCTATGCCCAAATTGGTAGCCAGTTGCCGTACGAATGTAATGGATGGCATGATCGTAAAAAATATTACCAGTGAAAAAGTGTTGGATGCGCGGGCCGGAGTGGTGGAATTTTTATTGATCAACCATCCACTCGATTGCCCTATATGCGACCAGGCTGGTGAATGTCATTTGCAGGACCTCAGTTACGAACACGGCAAAGAAGGAACGAGGTACGATTTCAAGCGCCGTACATTTGAAAAGCACGACCTGGGTCCTTACATACAATTGCATATGACCCGCTGCATTTTATGTTATCGGTGCGTGTATGTGGCGGATCAATTAACCAATGACCGGGGACATGGCGTTTTGGATCGAGGCGACCATTCACAAATTGCTACCTACATTGAAAAAGCACTTAGCAATGATTTTATAGGCAATGTGATTGATGTTTGCCCGGTGGGTGCGCTTACCGATAAAACATTTCGCTTTAAAAACAGGGTTTGGTTTACCAAGCCGGTAGATGCCCATCGCGATTGCAGCAAATGTTGCGGGGAAGTACAATTATGGTTGCGCGGGGAAGAAGTATTCCGTGTTACGGCCCGCAAAGATGAGTGGGGGGAAGTGAAAGACAATACTAAGGGAACAGCAGGATGGATTTGTAATGAATGCCGGTTTGAAAAGAAAAAAGTGAGTGATTGGATAATTGAAGGGCCTAGTTTGATTAACAGGCATTCCGTTATATCACAGGGCCATTATGTAGGAATGAAATTGCCCAAAGAAACCATCCAGGAAGTTATGGGGGGAAGACAACCCCGTTTATTAATGGATATTCATAGTGTGAGTGAAGTGAACCAGGATAATGTTCACCTGAGTGAGATAAAGGGCCCGGCTCATTCTGAGGATTTTGAAAAGAAGCATTAATGGGCAAATATGGGTAATTGCAAAAGAACGGGTTCTTGGCTCTTTCATTTTTCATTCTTTTTGGATCGGGGAAATAGGAATAAATGTTGACTATACATAAAACAGTACAATGATTTTCTTAGCTTTTGACTGGCTTTTTTTGATTGAGAAATTGGTATTAATCATTTCAATCGTTTCTATATCGCTCGTAATTGCGATGTATGAAACTTATGCGGAAAGAAAAATTGCAGCCGTAATGCAGGATCGGCGGGGGCCTAACCGCGCGGGCCCGTTCGGATTATTGCAACCACTGGCTGATGGATTGAAATTGTTCATGAAAGAAGAAATCATTCCCAGTAATTCCAGTAAATTTTTATTTGTACTCGGGCCCTGCCTGGCGATGCTAACAGCCATGATGACATCGGCCGTAATACCATGGGGAGGAACCATTAATTTTTTTGGGCGCCCGGTAAGTTTACAGATTGCCGATATTAATATTGGTATTCTTTTCATTTTTGGGGTAGTAAGTATGGGGGTGTATGGTATCATGATCGGAGGATGGGCCTCCAATAATAAATTTTCCCTGCTGGCAGCCATGCGCGGAGCTTCCCAGGTTATCTCCTATGAATTACCTATGGGATTATCGCTGATTGCTTTGCTGATGATCACCGGTTCGCTAAAAATGAGTGTAATTGTAGGGCAACAGGCTGATACCTGGTACAATGTCTTATATCAGCCATTAGGATTTGTTATCTTCTTCATTTGCGCCTTGGCAGAATGTAACCGGACTCCATTCGACTTACCCGAAGCAGAAAACGAATTGAACTTTGGTTATCACCAGGAGTATTCTTCTATGAAGCTGGGTTTCTATTTGTTTGCGGAATACATCAATATGTTTATCAGCAGCGTGGTAATGGCCACTCTTTTTTGGGGTGGATATGATATTCCTTTTGTCAATGATGGACACCTGGGCCAAAAAATAGGACAGAACTGGCTCGCGATTTTGGAAGGATTGAGTTTAATTACTAAAACAGGTATATTCATCTTTACGTTTATGTGGATCCGGTGGACTATTCCGCGATTCCGTTACGATCAATTGATGAACCTGGGCTGGAGAAGCTTAATACCATTAAGTTTGATAAATATGCTGGTAACGGCTGCGGTGCTGTTGTGGTTGAAAAAATAAGAAAAGACCGAACGCCGGAAAGCCTGCCTACCGTGGACAGGTCTGGAAGTTCGAAAGAATCTTTGACGGTTATTTGTATTTATTCTGGACTTCCGGACATCCGGACTTCCGGACTATATTTGCAGACTTTTTAAAAGCTAATAGCTGAGTGCAAAAAGTAAAAGCATTAAATATGCAGGCATTAACAAACAGGGTACAACTGGTGGAGCGGAAGCCAATGACATGGCTGGAGCGGTTATACCTGTGGAATATCTTTATAGGGATGGCAATTACTTTTAAACATATATTTAAAAAAAAAGCTACTATAAGCTATCCCGAACAAAAACGGGCATTCAGTCCGGTGTTCCGGGGATTGCAAATCCTCAACCGTGATGAGGAAGGCCGTGAACGATGCACGGCTTGTGGGTTGTGCGCAGTAGCGTGTCCGGCAGAAGCTATTACCATGGAAGCGGCGGAGCGCTTACCCGGTGAAGAACATTTATACCGGGAAGAAAAATATGCAGCGAAATATGAGATTAATATGCTGCGTTGTATTTTTTGTGGATTATGTGAAGAGGCTTGTCCGAAAGACGCGATTTATCTCAGTGAAACTTTTGCCCCGGCCAATTACCAACGGAAAGGATTAATTTATGGAAAACCGGATCTATTGATTCCGCATCCAATTGATGATCCGGAAGCATATAAGAAAGCGCTAGGCAACAGGGTGAATGTGCCGCATGTGCAGGGGTAAGATTGATAAGTTGAATGGTTGAATGGTTGAAAGGTTGAAAGGTTGATAAGTTGAAAGGTTGATAAGTTGAAAGGTTGAGAAGTTGACTGGTTGAGTGGTGGAAAGGTTGAGAGGTTGAAAGAGCAAGAAATAAAAATGGATTTTTGAATTGATAGTTTGGGTTTATAGGTCTTGAACTTTGCTCATTTTTTGAGAAAGAGGCTGATGAATGAATTTTGGGCAACAGATTTAATAATAAGAAACTAACTGATTAAGGGAAACAATGGGTGCAACTCAAATATTATTCTGGTTTTTAAGCATACTCGCCCTGGTAGGCGCAGTAATGGTGGTGGTCAGTAAGAATCCAGTTCACAGCGTGCTTTGGCTCATCACAGTCTTCTTCGCTATTTCCGGTCATTATATAATGCTGAATGCTCAGTTTATTGGTATCGTAAACCTCATTGTTTATGCGGGAGCAATTATGGTTTTGTTTCTGTTCGTAATAATGCTGATGAACCTGAGCACGGATACCGAGCCGCAAAAAAATAAATGGCTGAAGCTGGCAGGAATTGTAGCCGGTGGATGTTTAATGCTGGTGTTGGTGGCGGCCCTGCGCGATGCGGAAGTTAGGGGAAAGATTGCCCAGGTAAAAGACGGTGATATTGGCCTCATTAATAACCTGGGTAAAGCGTTATTTACAGACTATGTAGTACCATTTGAAATAAGCAGCGTTTTATTCTTAAGTGCCATGGTGGGCGCGGCCGTTATTGGTAAAAAAGGAGATTAATTATGAAGATTGAATATTACATCTATCTCTCCATTGCCTTGTTTTGTATTGGCATTGTAGGCGTATTAATCCGCCGCAACGCTATCATTATATTCATGTGCATTGAATTGATGTTGAATGCAGCCAATTTATTATTGGTTGCGTTCTCCAAAATGCATCACCTGGCTGACGTGGCTAAAAATCCGAATGCAGGAATCGACGGGCAGCTATTTGTATTTTTTATAATGGTTGTGGCAGCAGCAGAAGTAAGCGTGGGGTTGGCTATTATTGTTATGATGTACCGTAATATTCATTCGGTTGACATTAATTTTTTGAACAGGTTAAAACATTAGCGCCGTGTTTTTTACCGGGACACAGCTGGTTGTAGATGTGTAATAAAGAATTATTATTTGCCAAGACTAACGTATGAGTAAAGTTTTTGAATTTGTCTGGTTGGTTCCATTGCTTCCATTCATTGGTTTTTTGCTGAATGGATTGCTTCGAAACAGTTTGTCAAAAGCAATGACAAGTATAATCGGGTGTGGTACTGTTCTGGGCTCTTTTATCATAAGCTTGTTACTTTTTTTGCAGGTAAAAGACGGCCATACGGAAATTATCAGGTTGTTCAACTTTATACAGGTAGGCAATCTTTCCATACCATTTTCTTTCCAGGTTGATCAATTGTCTTGTCTTTTTTTACTGATAATAACGGGTATTGGCTTTCTCATTCACCTGTACTCAACCTCTTATATGCACGAAGAGAGTAGTGATCATTTTGCCCGCTACTTTTCGTTCCTCAACTTATTTATTTTTTCGATGCTATTGCTCGTACTGGGTGGTAACTATGTTATCATGTTTATCGGTTGGGAAGGCGTAGGACTTTGTTCTTACCTGTTAATTGGTTATTGGTTTAAGAACAATGAATATAACAATGCGGCAAAGAAGGCCTTTATTATGAATCGTATCGGCGACCTGGGATTTTTGCTGGCTGTATTTTGGATGATCAACCAGTTTGGATCGGTAACTTTTGGAGATGTTTTCTCCAAGGCAGCAGCAACGGATCTTTATATAATTACCGGTATTACTTTATTATTATTTGTTGGCGCAACCGGTAAAAGCGCGCAAATACCTTTGTATACCTGGTTGCCCGATGCCATGGCTGGTCCCACCCCGGTATCCGCGCTCATCCATGCAGCAACTATGGTTACAGCAGGAATCTATATGATTGCGCGCAGCAATGCTTTGTACTCCTTATCTCATCTTTCGCAGGATGTGGTGGCCTATATTGGTGCTGCTACGGCCATTCTGGCGGCAACGATTGCACTTAAGCAAAACGATATTAAAAAAGTATTGGCCTACTCTACGGTAAGCCAATTGGGTTATATGTTTATGGCACTCGGAGTGGGCGCCTACAGTGCGGCAGTATTTCATGTAATGACCCATGCTTTCTTCAAGGCATTGTTATTCCTTGGCAGCGGAAGTGTTATTCATGCAATGAGTGGCGAACAGGATATAACCAGGATGGGTGGATTGAGTAAGAAGCTTCGAATAACCTATGTCACTTTTCTTATTGGTACGCTCGCCATTGCCGGCTTTCCATTCTTTTCCGGGTTCTTTTCGAAAGATGCCATTTTGCTGGCAGCCTTCGAGCATAATAAGATAATTTATGGTATTGCTCTTTTTGGGGCTATGCTTACTGGTTTTTATATGTTTCGGTTATTACTACTTACTTTTCATGGAAATTTTCGCGGAACTGATGACCAAAAACATCACCTGCAGGAAAGTCCTGCCGCGATGACTATACCCCTGGTCTTATTGGCTATACTTTCATTGGTGGGTGGTTTTGTAGAACTGCCCGTGGTGGTGCGCGAAGGAGGAAATAAGTTATCCCGGTTTTTGGCACCTGTTATTCCTTTATCATCCGAACAACCCGTTTCTCATAGTACGGAATGGTCTTTAATGGCCCTGGCAACCGGATTAGTATTAACGGCTGTGTTCTTTGCTTTCTATAAATACAGGAAATACAAGCCTGGCGAAACAACCGGATTTGGTAAAGTACTGGAAAATAAATGGTATGTAGATGAATTGTATGATAGCATAATAGTAAAACCATTGCGATGGTTAGGTAAAAAAGGATTGTCGTTTCTCGAAAATGATGTGATTGATTGGATCGTGAATGGTGTAGGTAAAATGGTGCAGTTGGGAGGGAGGCAGCTGCGGCTGCTGCAAAGCGGCCAGGTAGGCAGTTATGTTTTGTTGATGGTGATCAGCATACTGGTATTTTTTGCTGTGCAGTTTTTTTTCAAGAAGTAACCATCAAATCCATCATGGTGAATACTTTGATAGATGATTTCAGTCTTGTAATTAAATCCGAATTAGGTAGAAAGGGTGAACCGATAGCAGTAGAGATATTCTTATAAATTAAAAAGCCTTTTAGGCTTGCGTTGTTGTAATATGATACCAGTTTTAATGATATTGGTTCCGTTGGTTAGTGGCCTGTTCACGTTTTTTATTAAACGCGATAGTGTTGCGAAGTGGTGGTCCCTGGTAACTTCCCTGGCAGTACTGGTTATTTCGTTAGCCGGGTTAACCATGTTTAAAGAGGCGTCCAATCTGCAAACAAATGTGGAATGGTTGCCGGTATTGGGCAGTCGCTTCCATGTATCACTTGATGGGATGGGCCAGTTATTATGTTTGCTTACTGCCATTGCATTTCCGGTAATTTTTGGTGCAACCTATAATGCTTCCTACTCAAAGGCGCGCAGTTTTTATGCACTCATGTTATTATCACAGGCAGGTTTGATGGGCGTTTTTGTGGCGATGGACGCTTTGTTGTTTTATTTCTTTTGGGAACTGGCGCTTATTCCCGCGTACTTCCTTTGCTCCATTTGGGGCGGAGAAAAGCGTATAGCCGTAACCTTTAAGTTTTTTATATATACATTTATTGGTTCTCTGTTAATGCTAATCGGCATTATTTATATTTATTATCGCACGCCGGATCTTTCCTTCTCCATTGATTCGTTCTATAAAGTTCGACTTGCCTTAAACGAACAAAGCTGGTTATTCTGGGCATTCTTTATTGCTTTCGCTATAAAGATGCCACTATTCCCATTTCATACCTGGCAGCCCGATACCTACGAACAGGCGCCAACCGCTTCCACCATGGTGCTTAGCGGAGTGATGGTAAAGATGGGTTTGTTTGGAATTCTTCGCTGGCTGGCCCCGGTATTGCCCGAAGGATTCTGGAGTTGGGGCGATGCGGCCGCCTTCCTTTGTATGTTTGGGATGATCTATGCCTCTATTCTGGCAATTCAACAGGACGATCTGAAACGATTGGTTGCGTATTCTTCCATTGCGCACATGGGGCTTATGTGCCTCGCTATATTTTCTACCACCGATACCGGTTTGCAGGGAGTGATGATTCAAATGTTCAGTCACGGGATCAATATTATTGGATTGTGGATAGTAGTAGAAATATTAGAGCGACGCTTTCACACCCGAAAAATTTCAGAGTTGGGTGGTCTTGCGCAAAAAGCACCTGCCTTAGCCATATTTCTGGTAACGGTGGCGCTGGCCAATGTGGCGCTTCCGCTCACTAATGCATTTATCGGTGAGTTTTTAATGTTTACTGGGGTTTTTACATCCAACGTATCACAATACAACTATATCTATACGGCTGTAGCCGGCATCAGCATTATATTGTCGGCTGTGTATACGCTGAATATGATACAAAAAGTATTTTACGGAAACACCAATACGCTTACGGCGCCGGCTACTGATTTACGTTTCAATGAAAAGTTGGTGCTGATTATACTGGTTGGGTTGATCCTGGTGTTTGGGGTATATCCCCAACCAATGCTGGAATTAACGCAGTCAACGGTAGAAGGATTATTAAAAAGAATGATTACCAAACATCCATAAGAAAGCGATTTATTAAGAATATATGAATGCAATAGTATTTTCGGCCATTTGGGGAGTCGTGATGATGTTCACCGGGTTGTTTGTGAAAAATAACCGGATTGTGCGTTTGACAGCCATTGCGGGCCTGGCTCTTTTATTACTGCTGAACATACAGGATATGCGTGGCATCCATCTCTTTGACGTAGATGTAAAAGGAATGCTATCTTTTGAAACATTCGGATTGTTATTTAATAGCATCGCCTTTTCCTGTACCCTGATTTATTTTATTTTGTCGGGCCGGGATATAGAACAGGTAGGGCTGCATGTGGCCGAATATTTTGCGCTCCTCTTCTTTGTTCTCTGTGGAGTTAGCATTGCCTCTTCTTTCAATACACTCCTGATGTTATTCCTTGGAATTGAAATCATTTCCATTCCGCTGTATATTTTAACAGGAAGCGATAAAAGAAACTTAAAAAGCAACGAAGCTTCCCTGAAGTATTTTTTAATGGGATCGTTTTCTACCGGGCTAATGCTGATGGGTATTGCTTTGATTTATGGAGCCAAAGGAAGTTTTGTGATGGAAGCCATTGCCCTTGGCAATTCCGATTTAACTCCCATGTTAAGCGCAGGTTTATTGTTACTTCTTTTTTCTATGGCTTTTAAAGTTTCCGCAGCGCCCTTTCATTTCTGGACACCGGATGTATATGACGGGGCGCCGACCGTATTCACCTCCTTTATGGCTACTATTGTAAAAGCGGCTGCTTTTATTGCCTTCCTTCGTTTGTTTGAAGGATGCTTTGGAGATATGCAACCGCAATGGCAATTGCCTGTTGCTATTATTACCGCGGCCACTTTGTTAATTGGAAATATTACCGCCGTTTTTCAGCAAAGCGTAAAGAGAATGTTAGCCTATTCCAGTATAGCCCAGGCTGGTTTTATGATGCTCGCCCTCGTATCATTAAACGGAAGAGCGAAGGAAGGATTGATTTTTTATGCCGCTGCTTATAGCCTGGCAACTATCGGAGTATTTGCCGTTTTAATTAAGATGAAGGATTATACTTTTGAAGGGTTTAACGGACTGGGAAAGAGGGAGCCTGTTTTGGCAGCGGCTAATACGGTTTTCCTTTTGTCGTTGGCTGGCATTCCCGCTACAGCAGGCTTTATGGCAAAGTTTTATATGTTATCCGCTACGATTGCTAACGGCCGGGTGTTCTGGCTCGTTATACTGGCTATTGGCTGTGCCGCAATCAGTGTGTATTATTACTTCCGCGTCATCCAGGCAATGTATTTTAAAGAGGGCGAAGAGGAACATGCAATCGCCACCACACCCGTATTTAAGGTCATATTGGTTTTAGTTGCCATTGTATTAATTGTTCTCGGTCTTTTTCCCCAATGGTTACTTGATAATTTGTACAATCCCGGGTTCTGAAAAAACAGGTAATGCTGGTTACCATTCATAATATCTCTTCTTCTGCCGTAACAGGGGATTACTTACCTTAGCTTCCCTATGGCTTATGGCGATACTTTTACCCTGGCAATGCGAACCATTCGTGGTAATAAGCTACGTACCAGTATTACGGTGGCAATTATTGCCTTTGGTATAATGGCACTGGTAGGTATTAACACGGCGATTGAGGCGATCAAGCAAAAATTTACCGAAAGTTTTTCCTCTATGGGGGCCAATGGATTTACCATCCGCTACCGGGAACCCCGTTTTTTTGGTCGCGATAATGCCATTAAAAAGGAAAAGAAGGGACAACGAAAAGAAAAGAAATCAAATATGGGGAAGCCCATAACGGTGATGCAAGCCGAAAAATTCAAGGAGAATTTTGATTTCCCGGCAAAGGTATGTCTGAATATATTTGGGGTGCGCGACGGTGTTGTTTCATTTGGCAGCAAGAGATCTAATCCCACTGTTCGGGTGGTAGGCAGCGATGAGAATTTTGTGGACCAGAATGGGTTTACATTGGCTTTTGGACGAAATATGAATTCGCTTGATGTGCAAACCGGGCGAAATGTTTGCATCATCGGTAAAGATGTGGCAACAAAGTTTTTTGGCGAAAACCTGGAATTGCCTGTGGAGAAAATAGTACAGATTAATAGTATTCCTTTCCGGGTTATAGGTACACTAAAGCCAAAAGGATCTACTCTTGGAATGAGCTGGGATAATATGGTTATTACTTCCTACACTAATGTGCGTCGTTTTTTTAACTCCAATCCTAACGCTTCTTTTAATATCCAGGTTAAGGTGAATGACCTTAAAATAATGGACGGGGCAATCGGGCAGGCTACCGGCACTTTTCGACCGATTCGAAAACTCACTACGACGGAGGACGATAATTTTGCTATTGATAAAAGCGACAGCTTTGTAGAGTTGCTATTGCGTAATCTCAGTCTTATCACGATCGCTGCAATCATTATTGGTGTTATTACGTTGTTGGGGGCCGCGGTTGGATTGATGAATATTATGCTGGTGGCTGTAACTGAGCGAACAAAAGAAATTGGATTGATTAAGGCCATTGGTGGAAAGAAGGGAAGTGTAAGAAGCCAATTTTTGAATGAAGCGATTATCATTAGCTTATTGGGGGCCGTTATCGGAATTTTCCTGGGAATTGTATTAGGAAATGTCGTTGGCTTATTACTATCCACCAGTTTTCTTATTCCCTGGGGCTGGATTATTGCCGGTGTATTGATTTGTTCTGCTACCGGCCTATTGGCTGGTTTATATCCCGCCATTAAAGCTTCCCGGCTTAACCCCATTGAAGCGCTGCGATACGAGTAAGAAATACTGGATACTGGATTGGATGCTGGACACGGGATATGAGATGCTTGATAGGCGATATAAGATGATCTTTAATATTTGGAGAGTACTTGCTCCTGGTACTTCCACCTGAATGAGTCTATTTTGTATAGTCAGACCTGGGGTAGCCTTCTTGAATGTACTCTTACTATCAATAAAAAAGACGACTCATTCCTGAGCCGCCCTTTTGTAATTTACCATTATCTTCTCCTGATTTCTACATTCACTATTCACTATTCAATCTTGTCTATTCACTAATTTATCTCGGATTCAATATCCGGTCGATCCGATCATTCAGGTCCTGCAGATGCATACGGCTCATGCGATCGGTATAACCTGGTATCGCGGAGGCTATCTCCGTTTTCAATGTACGAAGGGTTCCTTTGACAACGGAAAGAATATCCGATTTTTTTGGGTCTATTGCCGGACCAAAACTGATTACAATTCCTCCGGTTCCTCCTCCACCGGTTGTAGGGGGAGCAACAATGGCACCTAATCTTTCCACAAAAGATTTTTGAAGATTGCGGCGATAATTGTCAATAGGCTTGCGTGTTACCAATTCGCTCCAGATGCCTTTCTTCAGGTCATCCATAAATTCATCGATCCGGTAAGCACTTGCATTGCGGTTGGCAGACGAAACAAGTCTCTGTAACCGGGATGTATTAAATAATCCACCAAGAAATTGATCCTGTAACTGGCTTATACGATCGCTGGTGGGAGAAGTTACTCTATCCAGGATACTCTTATCCAACAACCAGGTGGGTGTTTCAAACAATTGTTTTTGCAAAAAGGCCAGCGCTTCTTTCTGCTGGGCTTTGGGCACTACGGTAAAGACGCCACCATCCTGGTCGGTAGTTTTGCTATCGGTGAATATGCCTCCTATATTGGTAAGCACATGACCATTATACCGGGAAAATTGTCCGATTACTTCATTATATATTTCAGTAAGCGTTTCATAATTCTCTCCTTTTTCGTTTACCCAACCTTGTATTTTGGGTACTATCCATTTCAAGTTCTTAATACCGTATTCTCCGGCTTTCATATTATTATCTCCGAGGCATTCCGTTTGCGAACGGGGATCAATACCATCTTGCTGAAGGAATCTTAATCGATTATTTGAATAACGGGCTTTAACCCAATCGTTCAATGTTTGTTTTTCCTGGTCCTCGGTTTGTCCGAAAATAGGTTTATAACCCCATTCAATAGACCATAAGTCGTACTCGCCAATACGGGGGTAAAGCCCTGCTGGTGAAATATTATCTTCCGGTTGTGCCACATAATTAAAACGGGCGTAATCCATAATGGAAGGGGTATGGCCATTGGCTTCTACCCAGGCTTTATCGCGTAGTTTTTCTACTGGTATTGAAGAGGACGAACCCATGTTATGAGGTAATCCCAATGTATGTCCAACTTCATGAGAAGAAACAAAGCGGATCAGCGTTCCCATCAGCTCATCATCAAAATGCGGTTTACGTGCCCTGGCGTCGCTGGGAGAAGCCTGTATCATATACCAATTTCGCAAAAGCCGCATTACATTGTGATACCAGTTGATATGTGATTCCAGGATTTCGCCGCTGCGCGGATCGCCTACATGAGGTCCGCTGGCATTAGGAATATTGGAAGGTTTGTATACAATGGCCGAATAACGGGCGTCTTCGAGACTCCAGGTGCTGTCTTCTTCCTTAGTGGGTGCCCGTTTTCCGATAATGGCGTTCTTAAAACCGGCTTTTTCAAAAGCTTTCTGCCAGTCATTTACCCCTTGAATAAGATAAGGAACCCATTTTTCAGGTGTGACCGGATCGATATAATAAATAATTTGTTTTTTAGGCTCTACTAATTCCCCCCGCTTGAATTTTTCAATATCCTCTTCTTTTGGTTCCAGCTTCCATCGGGTAATCATACTGATGTCTTTTACGCCTTGTGGATCCGCATCAAAATCAGTATACTCAGTAGTAAAATAAGCCACCCGGTCATCATAATACCGGGGACGCATAGGAACTTTTGGTAATAACACAATAGAACTATTGAGTTCAAAAGTAGCATTACCGGTAGGTCCCGAAGGAGGTATCCCGGGTACCAGGGAAGGTGGGGGTGTTTTACCATACGTTTTCACCGTTTTTATTTCCGTATTAATGGGATACGACTTTATATCCAGGATATAAGACTTATCCGCCTGCACTCCCCCGATTCGTAAAAAAGTTTTGAAAAAGGGAGCAAAGAACAATATTTCATTATCACCGCTGATGAAATCGGTAAGGTCAATTACCGAACCCGTACTGTCTTTCGAAAAAGCTTTTATATCAAAGGCCGCCGCAATCGGTTGAACATTGGAATTCTGAACTGTTTTATACATGGGCTTGCTGGAATCCTTCGAATAAACTGAGAAAGAAATATTGCGGAGAAAAATTTTATTATTGGGGCCTTTCTCAAAACGAATTACATTTTCATTTATATCATCTCCGGCATACCCAAAAAAACCAGCGCGGGTATCAATGGGCGCTTTTGAAATTCGGTTCACAACCAAAAAATCTCTTCCTAATAAGGAGTCGGCCATTTCAAAATACCATTTGTCTTCCACTTTATGAACCCAGAACAAACCTTTGCGGGTTTGTGCCTTTTCGGTTATTATTTCCTTGTAGGGTTTCGGTCCAGACTTTGCGGTGGCAGGGGCAGGGGTCGTTGTGCCGGGCGTTCCATTAGTCGCCGGGGGTGGCTGGTTGGGGCGTTGCTGGGCCATAGCCGCAAAGCTCATAACGGCTGAAAATGTCAGTACTAAAAGCTTTTTTGTAATGCGGGCGGTTCTATACATTTGTAAAAATTTAGTGGATGAAGATAAGGAAAAGAGGTTCATCTGCTTTCAAACGATTATACCAATGGTAAAAAGATAGGGCTGACATTAGTTAGCAATAATTATATATATAAATGAGAGTTGTCATTTCAATCATTTCCCTTATTTTTAGCGCCTGCTTTTTTATGAATTTCCTTATCTTGTGAAACCCTGTTAAAAAATTATCTGTTATTTTCGATAGCGGTAAAATTTTTTCTGTAGAATTGTGAACTCTTAATTTTTTGAAACGTACTTAACATTCTCAAACACTAAAAACAAACAATTATGGCTGACACAAAACCAACTGCTACTGCTACTAAGAGTAGTACATCTGTTCAACCTAAAAAGAAGAGTAATGCGATTTCGTTGATTGCTCCAGTAGTATGTATCGTTGCAGGTTTTATTATCTGGCGGTTTATCCTGGGCGATGCAGCCAATTTCACAAACCCCGACAAAGCGGGTGGATTCTGGCCCGACCATAAAGGACCAAAAGGCGGATTGGTTAAAATGTATGAGGGGGGAATTATTGTACCGATATTAATTGCCGCTTTCCTTGTTGTAGTGGTATTCGTTATTGAGCGATTCATGACAATCAGTAAAGCAACGGGTAATGGTAATATTGCTGAGTTTATACGTAAAGTACAATATCATCTTGCCAATAAGAACGTGGACCAGGCAATCACTGAATGCGACAAACAAAAAGGCAGTGTTGGGAATGTTATGAAGGCAGGCCTGCGTAAGTACAAAGAAATGATCACTAATAGCGAGTTGAATACGGAGCAAAAAGTATTAAACATCCAAAAAGAAGTAGAAGAAGCTACCGCTCTTGAATTACCCATGCTGGAAAAAAACCTGGTGTTTCTCTCAACTATCGCTTCAGTAGCCACGTTGATGGGTTTGTTAGGTACTGTTTTAGGAATGATTAAGTCCTTTTCGGCGCTTGGAGCAGAAGGTGGTGGAGCAGCAGCTGCAGAACTATCAAAAGGAATCTCAGAGGCCCTTTACAATACGGCCCTTGGTATTGGTACATCTGCCGTGGCTATTATCATGTATAACATATTTACCACAAAGATTGATGGTATAACCTACGGCATTGATGAGTCAGGATTTACTTTAACTCAAAGTTTTGCTTCGCTCTACAAGTAAGCAGGCCACCGTACTCCTTTAAAAAAGGAGAAGCTGTTATGGAAATTGGCTGAATTTGAATCATTATTAGTAATTGAAATTTTGTAATCATGCCAAAAGTTAAAGTTCCGCGCAAAAGTACCAGTATTGACATGACGGCTATGTGTGATGTAGCCTTTCTGTTGCTTTCGTTCTTCATTCTTACCACCTCATTCAAGCCGGCAGAGGCATTGACTGTTGTTACTCCTAAATCTGTTTCTACAAAACCGGTGGAGGCCAAGAATGTTGTAATGATCATCCTGGATAAAGATGGAAAGGTATATTTCTCCGTTTCTGATCAAAACCCTAGTGAAAAAGAAGCAATCATGGATGCGGTGGATCAGTTGAAATCGCTTGGCTTAACCGCCCAGGAAAAAGCCGCTTTTGCTAAACGGACTGCTTCTTTTGTTGGCGTACCTTTCTCTCAACTCAAATCATTCCTCCAGTTATCTGCCGATGATGCAGTCAGGTTTAAGTCGCCCGGTATTCCTGTAACCGACTCAGCGAATAACGACCTGGTAGTTTGGATGCGGGCTGCACAAACAGCTTTTGCAGGGGATAAAATGAATTTGATGGTAAAAGGAGATAATGACGCAAAATATCCTTCCTTCAAAGGGGTTATTGATGCCTTTAAGAGGAATGAGATATTTAAGTTTCAGATGATCACTGATCCGGAAAATGTACCTCCGGGTACCGACTTGTATAAGACCAATATGGATAGAAGTCCGAAAAAATAAGGGGCACAGTAACTTATTTCTTAACAATAAAAAAATTGCGATATGGCAGAAATGGATACCTCTGGTGGGGGTGGGCACAAAAAAGGGCCAGGCGTAAAGAAAAGTAAGAAGTTATCAACCCGGGTAGATTTAACCCCGATGGTGGATCTGGGCTTCCTGCTGATCACCTTTTTCATATTTACTACTACCATGAGCCAGCCAACAGCTATGAAGCTGTTCTTACCCAAGGATACGGATAAGCCCGAGGAGCAGAATAAAGTAAAAGCTTCTGGTGCTTTAACCATTATGATTGGCAAGGCCGACCAGGTTTATTATTATGAAGGGGACGATCCAACAAAGATCCAGGCTTCAAATTTTAAAGATATTCGGGGTATTATCATTACAAAGAAAAAAAGCACGGATCCTAAAGATTTTGTAGTGGTAATCAAACCTTCACCGGATGCTACGTATAGAAATACCGTAGATATTCTGGATGAAATGTCGATCAATGAAGTAAAGCGTTATGCAATGGTAGACATATCTTCTGATGAATATCAACTGGTTAAACTAACCGAGCAGGCCAATGGAATTAAGTAAATTTTTTATGGATTTTGTTTGGTATTGCATCTAATTTAAAAGCAACCACTATGGAAGTAAATAAAATTTTAAGCGCTGATGTTCTGGACATTATCTTCGAAGGAAGAAATAAAGAATATGGAGCTTACGAATTGCGCAAGACATATAACAAACGGCTTACCATTGCACTCGTTGCAACGGCTGTGTTAATTGCTTTGCTCTTTGTTGGATATATACTTGCCAACACCATTTCCGCCAGCAACAAGAAAGATATGGTTGTGCAGGACGTACAACTCGAAGATGTAAAAACCGAGGAAGCGAAGAATGAGCCTCCACCGCCCCCTCCTCCAAAGCCACCAGAGCCTCCCAAAGTGGAAATGGCTAAGTTCACTCCTCCTAAAATTGTAAAGGATGAAGAGGTGAAAGAAGATGAAAAGCCACCAGAAATAGAGAAATTGGAAGATACCAAAATCGGTACGGTAAACCAGGAAGGTATCAAAGATGAAGGGATTACTGCCCCTCCGGTTCAGGATGATGGAAAAGGAGTAGTGGAAGCACCTAAGAAAGATGATGAGGATTATGATAAGACCTTTACCAAGGTGGAAATTGAATCTGAATATCCCGGTGGGCAAGCTGCCTGGATGCGCTACCTGGGTAAGAGTCTTAAATATCCACAGGAAGCCATCGATAACGAAGTGCAGGGTACGATTGTAGTTCAGTTCATCGTAGATAAAGAAGGTAATGTAAGTGATGTGGAAGCAGTAAGCGGTGCCCAGGAATTGCGCGATGAAGCGATCCGGGTAATTAAGAAGAGTGGTAGATGGACACCCGCCGTGCAAAATGGCCGCCAGGTGAAATCGTATAAGAAGCAGCCGATTGTATTCAAGCTGGAGACAGAAGGTTAATTGCATTTGTTTGTAATAGTAAAAAGTCCCTCCTTTAGCGGAGGGATTTTTATTTTTGCAGCATCCTGATTTTTTTAGTTAATACTAATTACATGTTGGGCAAACTTAGTGGATGGGATGATACCATTGTTGCATTAGCTACCGCTCCGGGGATAGGAGCTATTGGCATTATTCGATTGAGTGGCAAAAAATCATTTGCCATACTGGATGAGTTGTTTCCTTCAAAAAAAATCTCGCAGCAACCCACCCATACTTTACATGTAGGGTTTATAAAGGAGAATAACAAGATACTCGACGAATCGGTTGTATCAGTTTATCGCTCCCCCCGTTCGTATACGGGTGAAGATGTGGTAGAAATTTCAGCGCATGGTTCACCGTTCGTTTTGAACCAAATCATTAATGGCTGTATCAATAAAGGAGCCCGCCTCGCAAAACCGGGAGAATTTACGCAACGTGCTTTCTTAAACGGGAAATTGGATCTTACACAAGCCGAAGCAGTAGCAGATATTATCGCCAGCAATACAGAAGCATCACTGAAAGCAGCTCTTCATACTATGCGTGGTGGGTTTTCGCAGCAATTAAAGATTTTGCGGGAAGAGATGATTAAATTCTCCGCGCTTATCGAACTCGAACTGGATTTCTCCCAGGAGGATGTAGAGTTTGCCGACCGCACAGCCTTCTACGACCTGGTTAGCCGGTTAACCATATCAACGAATCAATTGATTCAATCGTTTCAACTGGGAAATGTTATTAAGAATGGCGTTAGTGTGGCGATTGTAGGGAAACCGAATGCCGGTAAATCTACTTTACTGAATAATCTCCTGAATGAGAACAGGGCCATTGTTAGCGAAATTGCCGGCACTACCCGTGATACGATTGAAGAAATTATTAATATCGACGGGATTTTATTCCGGTTAATAGATACCGCGGGAATCCGCGAACATACCAGCGATATCATTGAGAGTATGGGGGTAGAAAAAAGCCGGGAGAAAATACAACAGGCCGATGTGGTAATCTATTTATTTGATGCCGGGGAAGAAACAGCTGATAGTCTGAAACAACTGCTCGCGGCCCTGCAAAAGAATACAGCGCAATTACTGGTTGTGGCCAATAAAATTGATAAGCCGGGTGATGGGGTAGCGAGAAGAAAATTTGACAGTATAGAGAAACTTATTTTTATATCCGCCCGCGATGGAAATCATATTGATGTATTAAAAGAGCGCCTGGTAGATACGGTATTGCTGGATGGAATGCAGAAAGAAGGCACCATTGTTACGAATGCGCGTCACTACCATGCCTTGAAAGAAGTCTCCAAATCGCTGGAGGAAATAAAGAATGGTCTTGATAATAAAATTCCCGGTGATCTGCTGGCACTCGATATCCGCCGCTGCCTGCATTATTTGGGAGAGATCACCGGAGAGATCACGAATGAAGATCAGTTGGATTATATATTCAGTAAGTTTTGTATCGGAAAATAGGTACTTACATTTTTCTTTCAACCTGTTTGGAATGAAGATATTCCGTCGGTGTTATGCCAAACTGTTTTTGGAAACTCCTTGCAAAATTGCTTTGTGAACTGAAGCCCACCATGTCTGCAATTTCATAGATCTTATAGCTTCCTTCGGCCAGCAGTTCTGCGGCTTTTTTAAGCCGGGTGATATTGATTACTTCCAGCGGAGTTAGGATGGATATCGCTTTTATCTTCCTGTATAATGTAATGCGGCTCATGTTCATCACTTTGGCAAGTTTCTCTACATCCATGTCTACGTCTTCCATGTTCTCACAGATGGCGGCATCCAGTTTTTCCAAAAAATGTTCATCCGCTTTTGTGTGCGCCATGCTGCGTATGTGCACCAGTGGCGAACTGGCATAAAATTCACGGATGCTGTTACGGTTAGCCAGCAGGCTTGCTATCTGCGCCATCAGGTGCTCTTTCGAAAACGGTTTTTCTATGTAGGCATCCGCACCCAGTTCAAGCCCCTGCACTTTTGACTGGATGGTGTTTTTTGCAGTGAGTAAAATGACGGGGATATGTGAGTATTCAACATTTGATTTTATTATTTTGCAGAGTTCAAACCCATCCATCACAGGCATCATCACATCGCTTACCATCAACTGCACCGCTTCTGTTTCCAGCAGTTTCAATGCTTCTTTTCCGTCTGCCGCTTTCAGAATGGCATATTTATTTGTCAATATCCTCTCCAGGAAATCAAGGATTTCTTCATTGTCATCTATGAGCAATATCAATGGAAGCATATCATTTATTTTTTTGTTTTTCATCCTGCACAGGTTTCAGCGGCAGGCAAAGCACAAATACATTCAAACCGTTGCCGGGAGTTTTAAGATAAAGCCTGCCTTTGTGCAGTTCTGTCAATGATTTTGCCAGGGCAAGCCCGATGCCGGTTCCCTGTTGTTTCGCTGCTTCTTTCATCCGGTAAAAAGGTTCAAATATTTTTTCACTCTTTTCATCCGGTATTACAAAACCGTCGTTTTCAATTCCGATGATGAGTTCTGTTGCATTATTTTCAACCGGAAGCAGGCGGATGTTCACCGTATGCTGTGCATATTTCACTGCATTGTTTATCAGGTTGCTTAAAACCTTGTTCAATGCTTCTTCATCAGCAAAAGCAAAAATCTCTGCCGGAGGAAGCGATAGGTTATAATCCAGTTGCTTCTTTTTGGCAAGCGGCAAAAAATTTGCATGATTTTCTTTCAGTAATGCAGTGATGTTCACTTCTAAAAAATCAATGCTGAATCCCTTTGTTTCTGTCTGCCTGAAATCAAGTATCTGGGTGATGAGTGCAATGAGGCGGTTGCTGTTTCTTTCCAGCGTGGCCACATCTTCCTTGATGGAAGGCACTTCTTCCACCTGCTCCATCAAATTTTCCACAGGTCCTTTTATCAGTGTGAGCGGTGTCCTTATTTCATGGGCAATGTTGGTGAAGAAATCAATCTTGGCTTTATAAATTTCTTTTTCCTTTTTGTCTTCGGAGATGATGTGGTATGTCCGCAAAAGATAATACCCGATGCCAATTGCTATAAGTGCATATAAAATATATGCCCATGTGGAAGCCCACCACGGCGGCAGGATATTGATGATGAGTTGTTTTTCTTCTTTGCCCCAGTTGCCATTGATGCCTGCCTTTATTTTAAAAACATATTTGCCCGGAGAAAGACTGGTGAAATAAATTTTACGGTTGGGTTTTATTTCTGTCCACTCACTGCCAAGTCCTTTCATCATATACCTGTAGGTGGTCATTTCCGGCGAAATAAAACTCAGCGCTGCAAAATCAATGCTTATTGAGGAACGGTCATGCGGCAATGTAATTTCATCGGTATATAAAATTGATTTCTTTAAAATATCGCTGTCGCTGCGTAAGTCAAATTCTTTGTTCTGCACCTGCAGGCCGGTGATGTAAACAGGCGGCACAATGGTTGGGTTTAAAAAATTGCCCGGCATGAAACTTATCATGCCTTTCACACTTCCAAAATACATTTTCCCATCTTCATCTTTATAGCCGGAATTATAATTGAACTGGTCGTTCAGCAAACCATTGTTTTTTGTATATATGGTCATGACAGCATTTGCAGGGTTCATATTCACCAGCCCCCGTGATGTGGTTATCCATAAATTCTTCCTGTCATCTTCCAGCACTTTAAAGATAAAATTGCTCGGCAGTCCATTTTTGTCTGTATAGCCTGTAAATGTTTTCCTGTCCCGGCTCAGTTTGCAAAGCCCGCCACCTTCCGTGGCAAACCAAAGGTTTTGTTTGCTGTCTTCAAAGATGGCATTCACCGTGTTGTTGGGCAGGCTGTTTTTATTTTTCGAATCATTTTCAAAATGGCCCGTTTGTGTTGTAACAGGGTTGTAATACCAGATGCCCCTGTCATGAGTTCCAATCCAGATATTGCCAACTGCATCCTCCATCAGGCAGGAAACAAAAGTGTAAGGGGGAAGACTGGCAGCGTTTTCAAATCCATTTACACTGCGAATAAATTTAAAAAGACAATTGCTGGTGCCTGCATAAATATCTCCGGTTCTTGTGTGCAGCAGGCTTACGATAAAATTGCTTTTAAGGTCATTGCTGCCGGGGCCTGCAATAAAATGTTTTTTTATTTTTCCTGTGCGGATGTCCATCACATCCAGCCCATATTCAAAAGTGCCAATCCATAATTCATTTCCGGCAACAGCAAGGCCATGAATGTTGGAATAGGCGATGCTGTTGCTTTCGCCAGATGGTTTGTACTGGGTGACAGCGCCGCTGATGAGATTAATCTTGTTTAGACCGGCATCTTCTGTTCCTGCCCATAAATTTCCCAGGCTGTCTGTGCAGATTTCCCTTACCACACTGCCACTGATGTTGTTTGTAGAATTATCGGGAAAATATTTCTGGAACACGGCAAACTGTTTTGAGTAATAATTGATGCCGCCAAAATAAGTGCCTGCCCACATGCCGCCTTCCATGTCCTTGCAGAGTGTGTAAACCGCATTGTCCGAAAGGGAGTAGGGGTCTGATAATTTTTTTTTGAGCTGGATGAATGTTTCTTTTTGGATGTTATAAATAAATATCCCAGACTCGGTAGCCAGCCAGTATTCATTGTCTGCATACTTCTTTATATCATGAATATATACAGCGGTTTTATCAAGGTTGATGGTGAGCAAATCCCTATAATCAGATGTTGTGATGTCAAACCGTTTCAATCCCTGGCTGGTGGTGCCGGCATACAAAGCGCCTTTGCCTGCCGGATAAATTTTCACAACAGCATAAGAAGCAGGTTTGGGTGAATGTGAAAACAGGTTGAAGCTTTTAAACGTTCCGGTGTTTTCATCAAACCTGTGCAAAAGACCATTTGGACTGCACACCCAAATGTCACCTTCTTCGGAGAGACAAAGTGAACTGGCATTGAAATATTTTGAAGGCGGAAATATCATTAGTTTTTTTGTGCTGAAATCATAGCGGCAAACAGTAATCCTTGATGTGAACCAAAGATGCCCGTCCCTGTCAAACTGTATGGCATTGATTTCTGTAAGTGAGTCTATAAACCTCACCATGCGTTCCTTCTCCCTGTCGAATGTATATAAACCTTTTTGGCAACCCACCCACAACATGTTTTTTTCATCCACCACCAACGAGCCAATCAGGTTGGTTTCAATGCTGCGGCCATCTTCATTCATGTTGAACACCTTGAAATGATAACCGTCAAAACGGTTCACCCCATCCTTGGTGCCAAACCAGAGAAAACCATTTTTGTCCTGCACACTGCAATACACCGTGTTGTTTGAAAGGCCGCTTTCCACTGTGTAGTTCCTGAAAAAATAAGACTGAGCTTTTGACGAAAAGGAACAAATCAGCAGGCTGATAAAAGCAGGCAGCAGCAAAACGATATGTAGTTTCCTAGTCAAAGCTTACAGCGAAGTTGATGAAAATTTCCCGAAGAAAGCAATCTTATGCTGCAAGCAAATATCAAAAAGGATAAAACGGGCTATTAAGAAACAAAATGAAACGATTTGAAAACATTATGATACGCATGGAATGGCTGGCTGAAAAATTAAGGTCTTACTTTACCTCGTGGTTTAACGTCAGGCTTTGCAGCCTGCCAAATCACCCAACGGTTAAGGATTGTGAACAGGCCAAACATTTGCTATATGAAACATTACTCCATATCTATTAATTGCATGCATTGCATTTATCAAGAACTGCCATTGCAAAATGAATATGCCCGCCGATTAAATTGTTTTTATTTCTCTATTCCAGGTTACAAAATAAAACAGCCTGCATCCTTACAGGATGTCAGCTTTTGATATTGGATTCGACTGGAAGATACGATAGGTGATGTGTGGAACCGGGAAGCCCAATTGATGGATTGATTATTATAAAAAAACAACTATAGCCATTTATTTCAAAACTTAAACTGCCAATAATGAACCAGAAAAAACAACTGTTAAAATGTTTTGCTTACAGCGTTGTGCTGCTGTTGTTGGGGGTAAATGTGTTTGCACAGCAAGCCATCAGCGGCACTCTGAAGTCTGCATCTGGCGAACCCATCGGAGGTGCCACAATCACGGTTAAAGGAACAAAGAAATTTGTGGTGGCAGATGCAAAAGGTACTTTCAGCATTGAAGCATCTGCAGGCAGTGTGCTTGTAATCAGTTCAGTGGGTTATAAAACAAAAGAAGTTTCAGTAACCGGTTCAGTCATTAATGAAACATTGGAAACTGCAGAAGGAATTTTAACTGATGTGGTAGTTATCGGCTATCAAACAGTAAGAAAGAAAGATCTTACAGGGGCTGTTGGGCTCATTGACCCAAGAACGGCCAATAGAAATACAGCCAATACCGTGGCAGAAAGCATCCAGGGACTTACACCGGGTGTTACGGTACGCAACACAGGTACACCGGGCGGTGGTGCTAAAATTGATATACGGGGTGCAGGTACGTTTGCAAACAACAATCCGCTGTATATAATTGATGGCATGTACACTGATGCTACACCCGATTTTAACCCAAGTGATATTGAGTCTATCCAAATTTTAAAAGATGCATCGGCAGCAGCTATCTACGGAAGTCGTGCAGCAAATGGTGTTATCATCATCACTACAAAAAAGGGAAGAAAAGGCCCTGTTGTTTTTACCGGAAGTATAAAGGCAGGTGTACAAACAGTACACAACCGGTATGATATGATGGATGTAAATGAATACCGTACATTGGCTACCACTTTATACCAGGCAGCAGGAGCAGCTATACCTACTTCACTTACTACCGATTTTGATCCTGCCATTAATACAAACTGGCAAAAGGAATTTTTACGTACAGGTGCTGTTGGTGAATACAATCTTTCAGCATCAGGTGCCATTAAAAAAGTGAACTTCTTTGTAAGCGGTAATCATTTCAGCAATAAAGGGCCGGTAATTGATAACAATTATTCACGCGCAGGTTTTAGAATCAACACCAGTACAAAACTTGGTCGTTTTAGTTTTGGACAAAACGTTTTGTTTAGCTGGACGAAGGAAGACCCCGTAGCGGCAGGTGGTGTGGGTGTAAATCCTTTTGTAGATATGATTACAATGCCTCCTGTTGTTGCATTGCAGGGAAGCCGTTACATTAGTCCCGAAAACCCGGAAGGTTGGGGCATTGGTTTAAACAATGCTTACCTCAGTACACTCACTGCAAATGTGCCAGGCCTGCAACGCTTAGACCAGTTTACACAAAACAATTTTAAAATACGTGGCAATGCTTATCTGGATTTTCGCATTATGGAAGGACTGGTTTATCGGTTTAATTTTGGGTTGGAAAAAACAAATGATAAAGGTGATGGTACCAGGCGGCCCGGTACTGTAAGACAGGGTACACCATCTCCTAACAATAATAAATTGGCCACTTTCAGCAGCCGTGGTGAATTTGAATCGAAACTTTTTGAACATACAGTTAACTATGATAAAATAATTAAAGAGCACCGTATAGCTGCGGTAGTTGGTTTCAGCAATCAAACATTTAATTATCCATTAAACCGTTTTACAACTATTGAAGGCAATCCAACGGTTGAAGATCCTTATACACGTAAGTGGAATATCATTGGATTGTTAGGACGTGTAAATTATTCTTATAAAGAAAGGTATTTAACCAGTATCACTTTCCGCAGAGATGGAAGTTCACTCTTTAGTAAAAATTTCAGATGGGGCAACTTCCCGTCTGCATCAATTGCATGGCGCATTTCTAAAGAAGATTTCTGGAAAGTAAAAGCCATTAACGATCTTAAACTTCGAGTATCCTACGGCTCATTGGGTAACTCAGAGTTTTTACAACCCTGGCAGTACTATGCACAAATCAATCCATTTCCACGTGCAGTATTTGGCCCTAACCAGGTGGAGCAGGTTGGGGGCATCGTAACACAATTGGCCAATAACAACCTGCGCTGGGAACGTAAGAACACAACCAACTTTGGTTTGGAAGCATCCATGTTCAACAACGTATTAAGTTTTTCTGCCGATTACTTTATTGCAGATTCAAAAGACGTTTTGGTTGATTTACCCATCAGCGCCACAACAGGTAATGCAGGTGGTAGTCCTCCTGTGAATGCTGCTTCACTCAGAAACCGTGGTTTTGAATTAGCTGTTACCTACCGTTCAAAACCTGTTAGAGATTTTAGATGGGATGCAACAGTAAACTTTACAACCATACGTAACGAAGTAGTTGCTTTTGGTAATGCTACAACTAAATACACCCAGTTGGGTGATGCACGCACACAGCTTGGCCGTTCTATTGGTGAATGGTATGTGCTCAAAACAGATGGTATTTTTCAAAGCCAGGCAGAGATTGATGCACACAAAGGAAAAACAGGCCAGGTGCTGCAGCCATGGAGCAAGCCGGGTGACATTCGTTATATAGATGTTGACGGTGATGGTATGCTGGACCTTGATAAGGACCGTTACTATGCAGGCAGCCCCTGGGCAAAATGGGAAGCGGGTCTTTTATTAAATGCATCGTATAAAAATTTCAGTATTAACATGCAGTGGTATGCTGTGGTAGGAAATCAACTTTACAACCGCCCACGTTACAATGTTGACCGTATGGATCAAAATACCAACTTTCGTAAAGGGGCACAGGTATGGACACCGCAAAATCAAAGTACTGAATGGCCACGGGCAGCCATAGGTGCACCAGACCAGGGGATCCAATACAATGTGTTACCACAAAGCGACCGCTGGCTCGAAAGCGGAGGCTACCTGCGTTTACGCAATGTAGAAATTGGTTATACCGTTAAACAGTCTTCATTAAAACGTATCGGGTTTAATAGCTGCCTGTATTATTTGAGCGGACAAAATCTTTTAACCATTACAAAATACACAGGACTTGACCCGGATATTATTGGTGTAAACATTTTTGAAAGAGGTCTTGATAATGGCCAGTATCCTGCACTGCGTATAATTTCAGCAGGAGTAAGATTTGGTTTTTAACACATCAGTATTCACCAATTTAATTCTTTTGAAATGAACAATATATCTAAATATTTTATAATTGTTGCACTCATTGTTTCAGTAACATCATGCAAAAAAGGCCTGGAGCTGGAAATTGAAAACCCTAACCGTATTGATGAATCTAGTTTCTGGAAAACAGGCGCCGATGCACTCAAAGGCATTAATGCTGTGTATGGTAATTTTTACAGGAATGGTTCTCCCGGTTCAAGATGGACGCCGTTTTATTTTGACATTCGTTCTGATGACGGTTATTCAACAAGTCCATGGAATGAATTGCGAAGTGTGGGCGCATTGAATATTACACAATACAGTTTTGAAGTAAACTTTGATACATGGGGTCATCATTGGCGTGGCGTGTACAGGGCCAACCAGGTGCTGGCGTATGTTCCTGCAATCCAAATGGATGAAAATTTAAAGAAGCAATATTTAGCTGAAGCAAAATTTATAAGGGCTTTGTATTATTATAACCTCGAAACCATCTGGGGTAATATTCCATTGATAGTACAACCATCACAGCCTGATGATAAACCAGCACAGGTACCTCAGCTGCAAATATGGACTCAAATTGAAAACGACCTTACTGATGCCGCCAATAATTTACCTGCTTCTTATATAGGAGAAGAAATTGGAAGAGCAACAAAAGGTGCTGCTTATGCAATGCTGGGCAGAGCTTACTTGCAGCAAAAAAAGTATACACAAGCTGCTACAGCGTTTGAATGGTTAATTACGGGACCGGGACAGGGTTTGTATGGCCTGCAGGCAAATTATTCCGATAATTTCAGACATACTACAGAAAACAACAGGGAATCAGTATTTGAAATACAATTTAAACAGCGTCCTGAAAATGGTGGTGATGATGGTCCTACTTCCAATGTGGGTACAAGCAGGTCTCCTTTTTTTGGACCACCTGGTCATGGTTTTAATGATGCTAATATGCACCGCTGGGTCGTACATGAATTTTTGAAAGAAAACACAGCAGCAGGTGGCAGAGACCCAAGACTTGCAGCAACCGCACTCTATGATTCTACAGATGAACGAGGTCCAGACTTTACCATTATATATGGTTCTACCTTCACCTCAAAGAATTATGATAACAATATTAAGAACAGAGTGTGGTACCGTAAATACTTAGATGATTATTTCCGTATTAATGAGTTTGAAGTGTTTAACAGTCCCATCAATTTCAGACTTATACGATTTGCAGATGTATTGCTTATGTATGCCGAAGCCTTAAATGGTCTTGGTCGTACACCTGAAGCCTATGCTTTTGTTGACAGGGTTAGAGAACGTTCCGGGTTAAGAAAATTATCTGTTGTAATGCCGGGCATGAACCAGGCGCAGTTTTTAAAACAACTGGAGCATGAACGTATTACTGAACTGTCTGGTGAATCATTACGCTGGAACGATTTGGCACGCTGGGGGTATTTTGATGATGCTTCCAAATTGGCAGAGCTTAAAGCACGTGACCCGGAGTTTAACAATTTTATTATTGGACGTAATAAATATATGCCCATCCCTCAATCTGAGATTGATATCAATCCTAACCTGAAACAAAATCCGAATTGGTGATGAGTGGGAGGTTATTGCTTCATTTTTTGTAGCAACTGTTTATTATACCGGTTGGTAAATCGTTCTTATGCACAGGAACATTAAAACAAATTGTTTCACTTTACCTAATATTAATAATTTTTTCATGTTGCATTTGAAAAAAATAATACCTGCCTTGTTTTTGCTGCTGGCGTTAAATACACAGGCACAAAAAAATAAAGACGGAAGACGAATATGGTCAAAAGTTCAGGCAAACAACTGGTACAGTAAACAACCCTGGTTGGTAGGTTGTAATTATGCACCTGCCACGGCCATCAATCAACTGGAGATGTGGCAGGCAGAAACATTTGATACTGCTACTATCAATAAAGAATTGAAATGGGCAGCTTCTATTGGCATGAATACCGTACGTGTTTTTTTGCACGACTTATTGTATGAGCAGGATGCAAAAGGCTTTTTGCAACGGATGGATATTTTTCTGGACATTGCTAACCGCCATCATATAAAAGTAATGTTTGTACTTTTTGATTCTGTATGGGATCCTTTTCCAAAACTGGGTACACAACGGGAGCCACGGCCGCATGTGCATAACAGCGGCTGGGTGCAAAGCCCGGGTGTGCAGGCCTTACAGGACAGTACACAATATCCACGGCTTAAAACCTATGTAAGAGCAGTGGTAAAACAATTTGCAAAAGATAAACGTGTTCTGGCTTGGGATGTGTGGAATGAACCCGATAATCTTAATCCCAGCAGTTATGGACAATATGAACCAAAAAATAAAGGACTCATTGTTGCTCCTTTATTAAAAAAAGTATTTCAGTGGTGCCGCAGTGTAAATCCATCACAGCCGCTTACCTCAGGTATATGGATGGGTGACTGGAGCAATCATAATACATTAAAAATTTGGGAGAAAGTTCAACTGGAACAATCAGACATTATCAGTTTTCATAACTACGATGCACCTGATGAGCTTGAAAAAAGAATCAAATTTTTACAACGCTATGGTAAGCCGCTTTTAAATACAGAATACATGAGCCGGGGCAACGGAAGTTTTTTTGAAGGCTCTTTACCCATTTTTAAAAAGTATAACGTAGCAGCTTATAACTGGGGATTGGTGGCAGGCAAAACAAATACGATATATCCCTGGGATAGCTGGGATAAAAAATATACAGCCGAACCGGAACTGTGGTTTCATGATGTGTTCAGACAGGATGGTACACCCTACAGAAAAAGCGAAGTTGATTTAATAAAGAAGATTACAAAGAGAAAATAAAATAACTGTATTGATGCAGGAATCAAAGTGAAAATTGTAATGACCTTATTACCTTCTTTATCTTAATGACATTGTCTGCAGTATTAACACGAAGCGATAAAAAATTTGTGATGCCGATATTTAAAAAACATTGCAGCCTCTTTTTAACCGCAGCAGTTGCTTTTCTTTTATTCTCCTGCGATAAGAAAAACGGAGGCACAACACCACCTCCTCCATCTCCTGCGGAAAAAACATTTATCAACCCGTTGCAGAATGGAGCAGACCCCTGGGTGATAAAAAAAGACGGCACTTATTATTACACACAAACATTGGGCAACAGGATAGCGCTTTGGAAAACAACCGCAGTTTCCAAGCTGGGCGCCATAACCAGCAAAGAAATTTACAAGCCTGCGGCAGGCCAGCCCAATGCAGAAAATGTGTGGGCTCCAGAAATACATTTTTTAGATGGCAAATGGTATGTGTATTACACTGCTGGCGCAGGCGCTGATGAAACACAGCGCACATGGGTTTTGGAGAACAGCAGTGCAGACCCGACCCTTGGCACCTGGGTTGATAAAGGGCGCATTTTTACAACCGATGCAGATTTTTGGGCGATTGATGGAACGGTACTTGAATACAATGGCAGCAAATATTTTTTATGGAGTGGGCGTCCCAACCCTGCTGTGCAAAATCAAAATATCTACATTGCAAAAATGACCAATGCATTTACATTGCAGACTCCTGCAGTGATGATTACAAAACCTGAACTGCCCTGGGAGGTAAACGGAGGCCCTGTGAATGAAGCGCCACAAATTTTAAAGAACAGCAGCGGTAGAATTTTTCTTGTGTACTCCGGCAGTGGTTGCTGGACGGATGATTACGCATTGGGTATGCTGACGTTAAAAGATGGTGGCGACCCATTGCTGCCTGCAGACTGGACAAAAAAAGAACAGGCTGTATTTACAAAAAAAACTTCCAGTAATGCCTATGGCCCAGGACACAATGCATTTTTTAAATCACCGGATGGAGCGGAAGACTGGATTATGTACCATGCCAATTCAGGCTCAGGACAAGGCTGCTCAGGTAGCAGGAATATACGGACACAAAAATTTAACTGGAATGCAGACGGCACACCCAATTTTGGTGAGCCTGTGCAGACGGGAGTGGCAATCAATGTGCCTTCTGGCGAATAGGTAAATTTTATCAGCACTATCAATAAAAACCTGATGCAGACTGAAAATAAAGCAGCCATAAAAGCAAGGGACACCTTCCGGAAAGTATTCGCTTGCACTAAAATGCTAGTGGTACGTTCGCCGGGCCGGGTGAATATCATCGGTGAGCACCTGGATTACAACGAAGGCTTTGTGCTGCCCGCCGCAATCGACAAGGCTATATATGTTGCCATTGGCAAACGCAATGATGATTCTGTTCAATTATATTCAGCAGACTTTGAAGAAAGTTTTGAAGTACGGCTTTCTGATATAAAACCAACAGCCGGCTGGTCAACTTATATTCTTGGTGTGGTGGACCAGTTGATAAAAAGAGGTCATGCAGTTGGGGGTTTTAACCTGGTGCTGGATGGTGATGTGCCTATTGGTGCAGGATTGTCTTCTTCTGCTGCGGTGGAATGCGCCACGGTGTTTGCATTGAAGGAACTGTTTGGTTTGCAAATCAGCAAAATGGAAATGGTGCAGGTGGCACAAAAAGCCGAGCAGTTATTTTCCGGTGTGATGTGCGGCATCATGGACATGTTTGCCAGCATGTTTGGGAAAAAAGGCCATGTGATAAGACTGGATTGCCGCAGCCTGGAATATGAATACAAACCATTCTCACTCGACGGATATAAGATTGTATTGCTCAACACAAACGTAAAACATTCCCTTTCCGAATCTGCGTACAATGAAAGGCGACGGCAATCTGAACAGGGTGTTGCATGGATAAAGGAACACCATCCTGAAGTGAACAGCCTGAGGGACGCAACGATGGAAATGTTACAGCAGCATGTGGCGGATAAAGATGCCGTTGTTTTCAGCAGATGCAAATATGTGGTGGAAGAAATACAAAGGCTGCTGGCTGCCTGTGATGATTTGGAAAGAGGTGACATCAATGCATTGGGAAAAAAAATGTTTGCCACACATGAGGGCCTGAGCAAACTGTATGAAGTGAGTTGCAAAGAGCTGGATTATCTGGTGGATGCTGTAAAAGATAATAAGGATGTGCTGGGCGCAAGGATGATGGGCGGCGGTTTTGGCGGCTGCACAATCAATCTGGTGAAGGAAGAAGCCATAGATGAACTGGTGCAAAAAATATCCGATGGATATGAAAGGGATATGAATTTAAAGCTGTCGGCTTATGTTGCCACGATTGAAAATGGAACGGAGGTGTTTGAAAATTTATTGAACCATGCGAAGGAAAATGTAAAGGCAGGAGCCTCATGAATGTTAGCCAACCCCGACGGCGGCTTTGAGCCCCGTCGGCGGTTGTTGGTATAGACAAAAAATATAAAACGGTAACAGTTTTTCCAACCACCGTCAGGTTTTTCAACTGCTGACGGGTTTATGAGAATTTTTAATTGACAGGAAATGATGCTGCAAAAAATAACACAGCATGCCAACATTTGATATAAAACAACATTCACACAAACGCCTGAATATTTTAACAGGCGAATGGATACTGGTGTCGCCCCACCGCACCAAACGTCCGTGGCAGGGAAAGATGGAAGCGGTAAATAATCTGCAACGTCCGCATTTTGATGCAGCCTGCTATTTATGCCCCGGGAACAAACGTTCGGAAGGAACTGTGAACCCTTTATATGAAAAACCATTTGCCTTCACCAATGATTTTGCTTCATTGCTTGAAGAAACTCCTGATGGCAATTTCAACGAGCAGGATTTGCTGCATGCAGAAAGCGAAAAAGGGATTTGCAGGGTGATTTGTTTTTCTCCCCGCCACGACCTTACATTGCCGCAGATGGAACAGGAGGATATTGTGAAAGTGATTGAACTTTGGCAGGAAGAATTTAAAATGCTGTCGGCTCATCCCTGGATAAAATACATACAGATATTTGAAAACAAAGGCGACATCATGGGCTGCAGCAACCCACATCCACATGGACAAATATGGAGCCAGAACGATGTGCCTCAGGAACTGCACAAGGAAACCATTCAGCAGAAAAAATATTTTGATGCACACAATGAAAGTTTGCTGACTGCCTATTTAAACATTGAACTGGAAAAAAGTGAACGCATTGTTTTTGCCAATAAACATTTTGTGGTGCTGGTGCCTTTCTGGGCGGTGTGGCCTTATGAAACAATGATTGTGAGCAAACGGCACGTGCAAAATATTTTGCAGTTTACCGCTGAAGAAAATGATGCATTGGCGGAAGCATTGCAGCAGCTCACCATCCGCTATGATAATTTATTTGAAACATCTTTTCCATATTCTGCCGGCATGCACCAGACACCGGTAAATGATGGTGAACATCCGGAGTGGCACTGGCACTTACATTTTTATCCGCCATTGCTGCGGAGTGCATCGGTTAAAAAATTTATGGTGGGTTATGAAATGCTGGCCAGTCCGCAAAGGGACATCACCGCCGAGTGGGCGGCAGAACGGCTGAGGGAGATGCCTGCAGTTCTTTACAGTAAAAAGGAAGTGGTGAAAAACGTGAAACAACCAATACAATGAAGCAAAAAATTTTAGTTGCCGGCGGAATGGGTTACATCGGTTCCCACACAGTGGTGGATTTGGCAAAGGCACATGGTAAAGCATGCGAAAGGCTGATGAATGAAAAAGACAATGCCCCTTATGAAGTATTTAATATTGGCACAGGCACAGGCCTTTCTGTAATGGAAGTGATTGACACCTTTGAGAAAGAGAACAGCCGGAAACTGAATTACAGCATGGGGCCACGAAGGGCAGGTGATGCTGCTGCCATTTATGCCGATGTTGAAAAAGCCAATGCGGTTTTGCAATGGAAGGCAGAAAAAAATATTGTGGACATGGTGAAGGATGCATGGCGCTGGGAGATGCCATTGAATGAAGCAGCAGAAAAAAATAAAGTATCAGCATGAATCATTTAATAAATTGTTATATAAATATTTTAAAATTGTCCACCTCAATTGTTTTTATAATGACAATAGCAAGTTGCAGCAATACGCCTCATGCCGCAGCTGAGAAAAATACAGACAGCAGCAAAGAGCAGGAGAAAAACCTGCTTCCTTCCAAAACTGCCTTTCAGCAAGTGATTGATGGAAAGCAAACAGATTTGTATGTGCTGAAAAATAAAAACAACATGCAGGCAGCCATCACCAATTATGGCGGAAGGCTGGTGAGTTTGCTGGTGCCGGATAAGGATAACAACTTAACAGATGTATCTGTTGGTTTTGACAATGTGCTGCAATATCAAACCAGTACGGAACCTTATTTTGGTGCAACAATCGGCCGTTATGGCAACCGCATTGCCAAAGGAAAATTTTCTCTGGATGGAAAAAAATATTCATTGTTCAACAATAATGGCCCCAACACATTGCATGGAGGAAGAAAAGGTTTTCAGTATGTGGTGTGGGATGCCAGGCAAATCGGCGACAGCATCCTGGAACTTTCTTATTTGTCAAAAGATATGGAAGAAGGTTATCCCGGCAACCTGCAGGTGAAAGTTATTTATCAGTTAACGGATAACAATGAATTGAAATTAAGTTATGAAGCTGTTACAGATAAAAAAACTGTGGTGAACCTCACTAACCATGCATTTTTTAATTTGAACGGAGTGGGAAGCGGCAGCATCAACAATCATTTATTATTTATCAATGCGGATAATTTTACGCCGGTGGATTCAACGCTGATACCTTCCGGGAAAATAGTGCCTGTTGCAGGTACCCCATTTGATTTCCGCCAGCCAGTTACCGTTGGGAAAAATGTGGATGCCAACGACGGGCAGTTAAAAAACGGCAAAGGCTACGACCATAATTTTGTGCTGAATAAAAATACATCTGCTGGATTGAATCATGCAGCAACTGTTAGTGCCGATAAAACATATATTGTGATGGATGTATTTACACAGGAGCCGGGGCTGCAGTTTTACGGCGGCAATTTTATGCAGTCAAAAAACACAATGAAGGGGGGAGGCAAGGATGATTTCAGAACAGCCTTTTGTTTAGAAACGCAGCACTTCCCGGATTCGCCCAACCAGCCAGCTTTTCCTTCAACGGTACTGGAGCCGGAGAAAGTTTACAGGAGCAGCAGCGTTTATAAGTTTTCGGTAAAGAAATAAGAATGCATTCAGGAAGGCTGTTTGAAAAATGTAAAATAAGGATTTAGTGTACAAGAGTGCCCCGATGCAGCACACAAAGCCAAACTCGGGGTCGGTGACGACGCCACTGAATCTTAATAGATATTCAAAACCCCGGCTCAAAAAAATAAAAAATGACAAGAACCTACTTTTATTTTCTGCTGTTTATTTCTTGTTGTTTTGCAATAGCATCAACCGCTCAGCGTTCAAAAACATTTACCAATCCCTTATTGCCTGCAGGTGCTGACCCCTGGTGTGTTTATAAAGACGGCTTTTATTATTACACCCATACCACAGGAAACAATATTACAGTTTGGAAAACAAACAATATTGCCACGCTTAAAACCTCACAAAAGAAAATCGTTTTTACTCCGCCCAAAACCGGGCCTTATTCAAAAGAACTGTGGGCCCCTGAAATACACTGGCTGCAGGGCAAATGGTATATTTATTTTGCAGCAGACAGCGGCCGAAATGAAAGCCACCGGCTATGGGTACTTGAAAATAACAATGCCGACCCGATGAAGGGTGAATGGATAATAAAAGGAAAACTTGCAACACCAGATGATAAATGGAGTATTGATGGTTCTGTGTACGAACATAAAAATAAACTCTATCTCATCTGGTCCGGCTGGGAGGGTGATATCAACTTTCAGCAAAACATTTACATCTGTGCCATGAGCAATCCTTGGACAGCAGTGGGAGAAAGGACAAGAATTTCAAGCCCTGAACTGGATTGGGAAACGCATGGTGATTTGGATAACCCGGATGATGTGGCGCATGTGAATGTGAATGAAGGGCCGCAAATACTGGCACATGATGACAAGCTGTTTTTGATTTATTCTGCCAGCGGCTGCTGGACGGAGTATTATGCATTGGGCATGCTCACTGCAAATGCAGGCAGTGATTTGATGGATGCTGCATCCTGGAAAAAAACGGCAAAGCCGGTGTTTTCAAAAAGCGAAAAGAACAAAGTATATGCTCCGGGGCATAATTCTTTTTTCAAATCACCGGACGGAAAGGAAGACTGGATATTGTATCATGCCAACAACAGGCCTGGGCAGGGTTGCGGTCAATGGAGAAAGCCCCGTGCACAGCGGTTTACATGGAACGCAGATGGCACACCCGATTTCGGCGTGCCTGTACGTTGCGGTACCCTGATAAAAATCCCTTCAGCCAAAAAATATAAATAGGGAAATGATTTTATTTTAATATTTACCAAAACCTGACACATCATGGGAGCGCTTGCCACATCAGACTACATTGTATTTCTTATTTATTTTATTCTTGTTTCCGGTTACGGTATTTGGGTGTATAAACGCAAGCAGTCTGCACAGGTATCATCTGCTGATTTTTTCCTGGCAGAAGGACAGCTCACATGGTGGGCAATTGGTGCATCGCTTATCGCATCAAATATTTCTGCCGAACAATTTATTGGAATGAGCGGCAATGGGTTTCGGTTAGGTCTTGCCATATCAGCTTACGAATGGCTGGCGGCTGTATCATTGATTGTAGTGGCTGTTTTTTTTATGCCCATCTATTTGAAGAACCGCATCTTTACCATGCCGCAGTTTTTAAAAACAAGGTACAATGAAACAGTGGCGCTGATGATGGCCATCTTCTGGCTTTTTCTCTATGTGTTTGTAAACCTTACTTCCATCTTATACCTCGGCACACTCGCCATTAACAACCTTACCGGAGGAGAAAATTTTCATCTCATTATGATTTGCCTGGCAGTGTTTGCATTAATAATAACATTAGGCGGAATGAAAGTGATTGGCTACACGGATGTGATACAGGTGGTGGTGTTGATTATTGGCGGTCTTGTAACATCTTATATCGCTTTAACTGTGGTGAGTGAAAAATTCGGATTGGGAAAAGATGCACTGGCAGGGTTCAACCAGTTGTTCAAATCAGCACCTGACCATTTTAATATGATATTTAATAAACCTGTTTCCGGTTCATCGCAACAGGAAATTAATCACTATGCAAGTTTGCCCGGTTTGGCAATGCTTGCTGCAGGTATGTGGGTGGCCAATTTAAATTATTGGGGATGCAATCAATACATTACACAACGGGCATTGGGTGCAGATTTGCCAACAGCAAGAAAAGGGATTTTGTTTGCTGCATTTTTAAAACTGATGATGCCTTTATTAGTTGTGCTGCCCGGTATTGCTGCTTATGTGCTGCATCAAAATGGTGAGCTGCAGCAACAGATGCTTACCAATGGAGAGTTCCGTGAAGACAATGCCTACTCTGCGGTGCTTGGATTTTTACCAACAGGTTTGCGTGGTTTATCCATGGCTGCATTAACGGCTGCCATTGTTGCTTCACTTGCCGGAAAAGCAAACAGCATCTCCACTATTTTTACACTCGATATTTATAAGAAATACATCAACAAGCCTTCTACTGAAAAAAAGATGGTGTGGACGGGAAGATTAGTTGTTATCACTGCATTGTTCATTGCTATTGTTGTAAACTGGCAGGATGCATTGGGTATTGGAGGTAAAGGCGGTTTTGAATTTATCCAGAAATATACGGGTTATATTTCTCCTGCTATTTTTCCTGTTTTTCTGCTGGGATTTTTCTGGAAGAAAACCACTTCCAAAGCTGCCATTGCTGGTATAGTGGGCGGTGTGTTGCTGGCTGTGCTCTTTGATAAATTTTTACCCCGCATTGCAGGCAATGAAACATTGTTGTACACGGCTTACCCAACAGGAAACGGTGGTTTTGAAATACCATTTTTGATACAAATGGGTTGGGTGTTTTTCTTTACCTCTGTGCTCATTATTGCTGTGAGTCTGCTTGATAAAAAAGGACGGGAACATATTCATGCACTGGAAGTGGATACCAGTATGTACAAAGTATCGCCGGGTATCTTGGCGATGATTGTACTGGTGCTGGGGATTATACTGGCGTTGTATATACGGTTTTGGTGATGGCGGAAAGCTTCCTGAAATAGAAAACTTCATTCGTATTATCGGCCGCAACGAAGAAAAAATAACTACCTATTTAAAAACAGCAAAAGCAAATGCTAAGGCCGAAGCTATGCAGGGAAGATACCTCATCACGAAGATTACAGATCATCTCAAGAAACAACAACACCAGATTGTTACTGTTGAAGAGTTCTGCCAGTACATGGGATTACAACAGGATACTGTTGCCCGGCAGTTACGATAAGCAGTAATGCTTAAATTCGCAGACGCTATGATGCGGACTTGCACTCTCTATACTCAATAATTTCTCTTCGCTGGTTTGTGCAGCGTTTGCACTTGGTTTAGCTAATCTTGCTGCCCTATCGTTGCCCAATTACCTGGAACCTTTGCCCAGTAAAGAAAGTTACTTTCTGTATCGGAAAGTGAGGGCACCAACAGACGTTTAAACCTGGGTGGGCCATATCTGATACACCAAGATGATTGCTTCTTCCAATCAATCCCTCACAATCCATTTTTGGCTCCAGTAAAATAGTCCCCCCACTATGATGACCTGTAAATCATAAGTGCCAGCTTTTAAAGGTTTGAATTCAAAGTCCCCCGTATAGCGCAAGCATATAAATAGTAAGCCTGGTGCAAGCGTCTCGCTTGTGGCGGAGACAAATAATCTTTAATTTGCCAGTATGAGCAGGAAATAGAAGTTTGGCGATAACGGCAAATTATATTTTATCCGTTTTGCGGTTGTGTATTGGATTGATTTATCTTTTTATTCCGATAGAATATAATGAGATTGCAATAGTGATTTAGATATGATATTAAAAAGAAAAAGGTTGTATAGAATTGAGTTATGAAGTATAACAAAGGAGGGCACAAGCGGGACGCTTGGCCAGTTGGGGGTTGGCGGAGGCCGTTGATCCGATTCCCTATTTGGAGATTCGTTGCCAGATCCCCGATCGTTCCCAATAAACAGCCTGCAAAGCTCGTTGACGACTTTGTCAATGTTGATCGGTACAAAATAATTCCTGAATTGTTTTATCTTCCGTTAGCCCGTAGCACGATGATGTCTTTCTTTACCCTGTCATCGTAGGTCTTTTTAACGATATAATGCCATTGCTTTTCCGGTACATCCACAAAGAAAATTTCTCCGCGCTTATGATTATGGACCGCGTTCTGAAATTCTTGCGGAAATGAATATTGCCCGGAAAACCAGTCGGTATCTCCATGCGTTTTGTTTCCGTCCATGGTGTATTGATCAGAGAGCTGTTCGAAAGTGGATCCAGCATTTGCTTTTTGTACGATCAGTTTTTTGAGGCTATCAATTTCCGATTTGGAGTAAGACCCTCCATCCAGGAAAACATAGTTTGCGCGGAAGTCTGTAGTGTCGGTTGATTCAATGACTTTATAGGTGACATAGCCAACCGAAAAAATATCTCCTTTCTTTTGGCGCAACAACCTTTTTTCAATAAGAGCCGTGTCTTTTCCGGCCGACAGGTTCAGCAAGGCAGGTTTAAGTTCCGGATTGGCTGCGATGAATTGTTGCGCTTGCTGAATCGTCCCGATCTTTTGAAATTTTTCGTTAACTGTTTCTTGCCCGAATAGAGTTGCTGAAATCAACAGGAATAATGCCACTATACTACTTTTCATAATTTTACTTTAGACTGCAGCGATAAAAATACCTAATTTTCTGGGTTGAAAACCTTAAAAAATTATTAAGATAGTATGCTCCTGGTGGACCGGGGCCCCTCGGCTCGCGCAAGGATGTGGTTATAAAATAGAGAGAGCTGGCACAAGTATCAGGCGGTTAATTGCAGAGGTTATAAAATTTGGGTTGATAGTCCGATCAACCTGTGACCGGAGTATTACTTTACCAATTTTGCAGATAGTTTCCTTTCTATTCCTTTCTTAGAATATACTTGTTGCCCTTTTGTTGACCAATTTCCTGCAAGCCTTAGCCAGTAAGGAAAGTTACATTCTGAAAGGAAGTAAATCCACCAACGGACGTTTGAACCTGGGTGGGGCATATCTGATACACCAAGATGATTACGTCTTCCAATCAATCCCTCACCATCCATTTTTGGGTCCAGTAAAAAAGCCCCTCCACGATGACGACCTGTAAATCATAAGTGCCAGCTTTTAAAGGTTTGAATTCAAAATCGGCTGTTTCGCCCACTCCGAAAAAAGGACTTTCCTTCATATAAGTTTGTTGTATGGGTGGCAGATCGGTTCCATCTTTTGCAATAAACTTGATAGGAACGGCCACACTGTCTAGCTGCATCCTTATTTTTATGGCTCCGGCAGGGGCTATATGAATTAGCCGCAAGCGATGAGTTTCACCTGTCCGGGCATATTGCGTCGGTTGTTGATTCCTTCCGTTCAATTCAATATCCTCCATCGAATTGGGGGTTGTCGTTTTCCAGCCTACAATATAGAAGTGATCTGTTTTCGGATCATAAGTCTGGTTTTCTCCCATAACGATGATGGGACCATAAAGCCCGCTTGCTATCTGGTGTACATCATTAAAATGGCTGTGATAAATATAAGTACCCGGCCTCATCAGTGTCAATTTATAGGTAAACTTTTCACCTGGCTGAATAGAGGGAGACATCTTACCATCAGATGCGCTCCAATCCGGAACACCATCCGCCCAACTGTCCAAATCCAGGCCATGCCAATGTACGCTGGTAGGAACCTGCATGCGGTTCATAACGGTAACATAGGTGGGCTGATATTGTTTCAGTAACAGTAACGGCCCCGGAGTTGACAAGGCATTAGTGTCGGGGTTAAAATCTGGTGATAACGAAAAACTATTGCGGGGGGACTTTCCTGGTAAGCATCGATTAGCATATAGGGTAAGCTCGCTTCCTGGCCCTTTTGAAATCAAATCACTGGGTCCGGGTTTAATATTTATACCAACCACCAGTCCGGCCATATGTGGACGTTTGTTGGCCGGATCCAGTTCTGCTGCTCCGGGTAGCCGAATTTCGGGTGTTACATGAAAAGAAAGATGACAATGAAACAACCAATTTCCCGGTCGGGTTGCAACCCATTTCATACTCATTGTGGATAGGGGGTTCATGCTTTGTGTTACCACATTTGGCTCATACCCGGGTTTAAAAATACTATCGGATAGTATAGATCCCAGGGATACTTCAGAATATAAAAACCCGTGCAAATGCATGGGGTGTTCGCGTAATGAACAATTAATAACCCTCCAGCGAACCGTATCGCCTACCGATGGAGTAATCCTTTCTGTATAAGGCCAGGATTTTCCATTGATCGTCAAAGATGCCAGGTATCCATTTGCACAAAGCGCCGTATCAACAAAAAAATTGAAAATATTCAATACCAACACACGATCGGGTGGTGATCCGCCTTTGGGATCAATAATAAAGCCTCCTCCTAATTGTTGCTCTTCATTATCGGTTCGATGTGTACCAAGTTGGACCCCGTACATATAAGTTCCTGCCATTCCGGATTCAAAATTAATTTCTTTTGTTTCACCTGGCTTCAGCAAAAGGCTGTCACAGACGGACGAAGGGCGTTTCTGTAAACCAAAGAAGGTTACCGACGAATCTTTAAGTGTATTATGCAATACCGCATGTATTTTGGTACCGGTTTCCACCCGAATTAAAGGAGCAGGTATAGAAGGGGCCTTTCCTTTCTCCGCAATGGTGACCATCCTCAGACCGGGGTGAGTCTTTCCTTCAGGATAAAAATCACTCCAAACTATTTCTAACTGCAGTTCCAGCCCCTTATTTCTCATCGTACCTGCAGGAACCGTATTATCGTTTGAAACCACCAGCGGATAGTCTGATTTTTCATCGCTATAAATCAGTCGCGGATGTTTGATCCTCGGAAGTTGGTCCAGTGAGAGTGCAATCTCTGGACCACAGGAAACATACTGTCTCTGGGCATTTGCACTTCCTGTTATAAGTGTTTGGGGACCCTTAGGGTTAAACAGGAAAAGAATTAATACTAAAGGGGTCAAAAGGGCCCTAAACATAAAATGGCAACTTTTAATAAATGTAAACATTTATATCTGAATCAATATTATCCTTATTTCCCCGCTTCGTCTCACACTGTTTCACTTGATCGGGTGCGGTGGACTCTGGTGGAATGAAAGACTTGCTAAGGTGGCTTACCCCTTGCCAATTGTCAGAACCAGGATTTATGGGATTATAGGATCTACAGGATTTTGGTCACCCCCAAATCATAAGTAGCTATAATTTATAGTTATTTGATTTTTTGATTTTCAGTTGGGTACTTAGGGTTGGATATTTATTTCTTCGCAGCGTCTCTCTTCAGGGCTTTGCACAAGGGCCGGAGGACGCTGCGGAGAATGAAAGCATACAAAGAAACAACGGGTGATGATACCTGAAAATTCTTTGCGCAATTTGTCTTCTCAGTTTCTTCGTGAGAAACTCTTTGTCTCTTTGTGTGAAATCAGGTTTCTTTTGAAAAAAGTTCTTTACCTTTTTAACTTAATTGATTGTTTATGCCAGGCGATTCTCTCCAGGTGAATATCAATTCCGGAGGACTGCAAAAAAACAGCTTCGACGCAATTGTAATCGGTTCCGGAATCAGCGGTGGCTGGGCCGCCAAAGAATTATGTGAGCTTGGATTAAAGACCCTTGTATTGGAACGGGGCCGTAACGTGGTGCATAAAAAAGATTACCCAACCACTCTCAAAAATCCCTGGGAATTCACTCATCGCGGCCAGCTTCCATTAGCAATCAGGCAAGAAAATCCAGTCATCAGCAAATGTTATGCGTTCGATGAAACGGCCCAGCATTTCTTCGTAAAAGATAAAGAGCATCCTTACGTGCAGGAAAAGCCTTTCGACTGGATACGCGGTTACCAGGTGGGAGGTAAATCATTAATGTGGGCCCGGGAAACGCAACGCTGGAGTCAATTTGAATTTGAAGCCCCTGCCCGGGATGGATTTGCCGTTGATTGGCCCATTCGCTATGATGATTTGGCACCCTGGTATTCGCATGTTGAAAAATTTGCAGGCATCAGTGGCAATAAGGATGGTATCAAACACTTGCCAGACGGAGAATTTCTGCCTCCCTGGGAATTGAATGCTGCGGAAAAACAAATGCAGCAAAAAGTAAATGCGCATTATAAAGACCGGCATATGTTGATTGGACGTTGTGCCAATATAACCCGACCGAATGAAATTCATTTGCAGCAGGGGAGAGGACAATGCCAGGCGCGTAATATATGTCAGCGCGGCTGTCCCTTCGGTGGCTATTTCAGTTCTAATTCGTCCACGTTGCCCTGGGCGGAAAAAACAGGTAATCTAACGTTGAGGCCTAACTCAGTAGTTCATTCAATTATCTATGATGAACAGAAAGGAAAAGCCACCGGCGTGCGCGTGATTGATGCGCATACCAAAGAATTTACCGAATATTTCGCCCGGATCATTTTTGTAAATGCCGCTTGTTTAAATAGTAACCTGGTATTGTTGAATTCCACCTCCCGCCGATTCCCCCATGGTTTGGGAAATGATCATGATATATTGGGAAGATATGTTGCCTTCCAGAATTACCGGGGTAATATTACCGCCGGAATTGATGGACCTATGGATCAATATTATTATGGACGACGGCCGAGTTCTCCTATTATGCCGAGCTTCCGAAATGTATATCAACAACAAACTGATTTTCTCCGTGGCTACCTGGTTTTCTGGGGTGCTTACCGGAATACCGGTAATCCGGCAGCCTCAGATAGTATTGGTGCAGCCTATAAGGAGGCCATGACAGAGGCGGGTGACTGGAACGTATATATGTCGATGCAGGGAGAAGTGATTCCCAAACACGATAACCGCGTCCGGTTGAGTAAAGAGCTCACCGATGAATGGGGCATTCCGCAACTGGTTACTTCGGTGGGCTATGATGATAACGATGAAAAAATGGTAAAAGATTTTTTAACGGAGGGAACGGCTATCCTGGAGATCGCGGGGGGTAAGAATATAATTGCGACGGATAATAAACAGGCACCCGGTTTGGATATTCATGAAATGGGCGGCGTTAGAATGGGAAAGGATCCGGCGACTTCCTTATTGAATAAATATAACCAGGTTCATAACTGTCCCAATGTTTTTGTAACCGATGGGGCCTGCATGACATCCGTTGGTAATCAAAATCCTTCCTTAACCTTTATGGCTATCACCGCGCGCGCTGCCCATTTTGCGGTGAACGAAATGAAGAAACAAAACCTCTGATTGTTGGGATAAGTGATCAATGACAACATAGGAATTTTTTTAGATCATCGTTCCTGGCACCCACTACCAGGTAAGGAGTTTGTTCTCGTATTAACGCTTAGACAAAACAGGGAGTCTAAAATTATCGCCGAATTTGTATTTGCAGCTCATGTGTTTGGGATCAATATATGTTGTCTTGATTTGGTTGAGGAGGGAAAAATCTTTTATTTCATAGGAAAATTCTTTTGAGAATTAGAATGAATTCAGCTATCAATTGATAAAAAATATCCTGATAAGCAATGCAATATTCCTGATATTATTTACGGATTGCCTTTCATACTACCTTTATAATGCCGGCACTACTTGTCCCGCCAATGCGGGAAGCAGGTTTGCCTCTCTCGCTATTTGTTTAAATTGCACCTGGTAAGCGGCAAACACGCTTTTCGCCTGGTCCTAAGAATGGGCGCTATGCTTGCGCGATAGGGGGGAAAAAATATATACAACCGATGAAGGTAAAATGCAAAGGCATCAGTTGACCTGCTCACCGCTCAATATTCATCTCTCAATCTTTAATATTGAACAGTCAACTATTCTTTGGACGTTATATAGTTACCCTCTTGGGAAAAACACCTTGACAAACGCCATCACTACATAAGGAATAGCCGCGGCCGTTATCGCTAAGAACAAGTCTCTTTTCTTATTAAGATTATCATTCCAGGCGCTTGCGTATTTATTAAATATTTTCTGGTCCACTTCCTTCATAATAAAGTACCAATGAAAGAAAAAAGTGATACCAGTGTAAATAGTCAGGGCAAATAACATAGATCCCTCCTGGGAGGAAAACCAGGCATTCTTTATAAATCGTAAGAAAAGTAATTGTAAACAAAGAATCCATCCACCTGCAGAAAGCGCCAGCAGGTACATTGATTTAAGTCGGACAGCCAGGCTATCATGGAAATAACTTTGCCTGCTGCAATAATGGTAAATAGTGAAATAAACGTAATCGAATTTTTTCACGGGTTGGGTATTAGGGTTATACGGATCGGATACAAATATATAAACGATCTATAGGAATAAAAAGTGTTGCTAAAAAAGGACTCCGGGTTGGGAACCGCTCAATTCAATGAGCCTGAAAGCAATAAGGTTTAGGTACTTCGACGAATGAGCAATACTATTCGGTGAATGAATAAGAAAGATTCCAGGAATAAATAAATCCTTTGTAAAGCTTGCAGATATAAGAAATGCTGTTTGAAGACTGAGTAATCACAATAATCATTTTAATAGCGCGTGAGAAGAGTAAGGGAGCTACTCAATTCTTTAGATTAGCTCCTTTATCTATAGCGCTCTCATATGGGTCGAGTGTTTTTGCCTGCATTCTTAAAGTTTATGAATTTAGGAATGTCAGGTAAAGCAACTTCCAGCAGGAGGCGGGACAAGCTGGGACAGGTCTTTATCCGAAAACCGGGTTATGTGGAAGGATTAATTAACCGGCCGAACACTCACAGCAAAAAAGAGATACTCGCGCGATATGGGGCCGCCTGAACCATTTTGAAAGAACTCGCGCGATGGTTGCAACCTTGCGTCATAGGGTTTTTTTTACCGCAGAGAAGAAGAGGACGAGAGCTAACGCAGAGGCCTGCCTGCTCGCCTTCGCAAAGCTACAGCGGAGCAAGGCCGGTCCCGGGTTTCTCTGCAAAACCTCTTTTATCTCAATTTCCTGCGGCAAAACGGGCGTAGATTAATGCTCCCAAAATTTTGCTGTTTATTTTTTTTAGTCTTAACTTTTGCCATTATCCTTAGTAGGCAGGTACACTCAACTGCTTATGAAAGTAACTGGTATTATCTTTTTCACTTTAAACAAAAAAATTCATGAAACAATTTATGCTAATTTCCTGCCTGGCTTTTATGCTGGCAAGTTGCAATGATGCTGGCAAAGACAAAAAGGATTCCGAACCTGCAAAAGCAGAAGCTGTACCTGTTGCCGATGTAAAACTCCCCATCCCGCTGGAAAGACCTTACAAAAACTGGCAGTTAGGCAGCACCGATAATGTGGTGGCCGCCATGAATGTCATGAAAGCATATATAGATAAGGATTATACCGCATTAGCCTCAGGAATTGGCGATTCATTGGAATTGATTTTTGATTATTTACATGTAAAACTGAACCGCGACAGTGCCATTAAATTTTTTACTGCTGATCGCTCAAAGTACAAAGACCTTTCTGTTACCATGTACGATTACGTATCTGTAATATCGGCCGATAAAAAAAGTGAGTGGGTTACTTTGTGGTACAAACAAAGCTGGAAAAATGAAAAAGGAGTAGCTGATTCAATGGCTGTTACCGACGACATCAGAATGGAGAACGGCAAAATGGTGGAACTGGATGAAAAGACAAGTCATTTCCCGAAGAAGTAATTGGAATATGCTTTTAATTTACCACCCCGCAAGATCTTGCGGGTTTTTTTTATTGTACTGTAAATACTTTAAAAGGTTTAAAAACACCTGTGTCCTGCAAGGATCATTGCCTGATTATTTTATTAAGATATAATGCGGGGAATAAGGTTTTTACTTTTTTATAATTAAAGGTTGTGATGAAGGCGGGTTGCTGATAAAAAACGCGCATGGTTTCCAGGAATGGACGTCATGCTTGCGCAATAGGGGGAATAAAATGTTTTTACCGCAGAGAAGCAGAGAACGCGGAGCTAACGCAGCGGCCTGACTCCCGGTTTCCAGTTTCTCTTCGAAACCTCTTTTAACTCATTCTCTCTGCGGTAAAATGATTAAAGACTGTCTCGAAAGGTTCATCTTCGCCCCATCTTCGCCCCATCTCCGCCTCATCTCCGGGTCCAACCCGAAGATGTCCCGCAGAAGACCCGAAGATGTCCCGCAGAAGACCCGAACAAGACCCGAACAAGACCCGAACAAGTGTCGGACAATACCCGAAGAAATTGAATTGGCTTGTGCCAAAGCTGTCGATTCTGCCAATAGTGCCAATGCTGCGAAAAAGTATCAAGTCTGCTAAACAGGCCATTCCTGTCATGTTATTTGGAATCAGCTATCCAAGCACGGTAGATTTGCTTCAACAGCCGGATCCATACTAGTTACGTGCACGGGCTGTTTGTTGTAAACTCAATTTCTAAATTTTAAAAATTATTTTTTATGGGAACTTTCAGAAAAGGCCTGCTGGGCGGATTCTCCGGAACAGTAGGCACCGTAATCGGAGGTAACTGGAATGGCATCGACTATATGCGCAGTCTTCCGGTAATCAGAAAAAAACAAAGCACGGCCCAGGAAATCCAACGGCTGAAATTCAGCCTGGCCGCTAAATTTCTCCGTTCGATGAAACCCCTGCTCATGATCAGTTTCAAAAACAACAACGGTAAAATGACAGGACAAAACAATGCCCTGTCCTATACGCTGAAAAATGCGGTGACCGGTGTATATCCCGATTTTGAAATTGATTATAAGATGGCGCTGGTAGCCAGAGGAACGCTGCCGAATGCGTACACGCCCGTAGCGGCTGCCGAAGGATCGGCGGTACGATTTACCTGGGAATCCAACGAAGGATTGGGCAGTGCAACGGGTACTGATAAGGCCATACTCGTGGCCTATCATCCACCGACCGGTAGTTCGTACTATACTATCGGTGATGCCAACCGTAATTCCGGAACGGCCCAGCTTAAGCTAGGCGTGTTGAGAGGGCAGGCAGTAGAAACCTGGCTGGCTTTTATTTCGGAGAATGGCAAAGATGTTTCTCCCAGTATTTATACCGGGAAGATAACACTTGGCTGATAATGGTTCTTTCTTAACTGCTTCTCCTTCCAACAAAAGTCACACTGCTCCTGCAGGCAAGGGGACGCCATGATGCTCCCGGAAACGTAGACCAATGAATGGGGAGAAGCAGTTATACTTCCCTGGCCCAATAGGGGGGTCAATTTTATAAAGTATAAAAAAATACATAATTTAGGTAAAAATTTACGTTTAACGTAAAATAATTACTATATTTATGATGTAATCGGGAGTTAGCTAAGAGAAACCAGGCGCCATAATTCAAATCCTTTGAATGAACGTTTATAAGATTCGGCTCTGCTAAAACACTCATTTTAGTATGCAACAAATCAGTCATAACTATCGAACCAAAATTTGCTCCCGCATTATCATCTATCCAAAAGATGTGGAGATCATAACCGGGCGCAAACACAGTACAGCCTGCCGCCTGCTTCGGGAAATCCGTAAAGCGGCCGGTAAGGCAAAACATCATTATGTAACGATCATGGAGTTTTGTTTGTATACAGGAATTAAGGAAGAGCTGGTCAGGGAATTTTTGCATGATTGAAATCGGAGGATTATCGTTTCAAACGGAAGACAATAATAATTTCTAATCTTAAAAATCCTTTTTATGGTAAAATTATTCCAACTACTGTTACTAACAGTAATCTGCATTTATGTACTGATGCTATCAGTATTAATTATCGGGCATATTATCATGTGGGACGCCGACAATCCGGGCGCGGGAGAATTGAATAGTACCCCGAGTTGGGTATATACGACCCGGGTAGGACCTATAAAACTCCGGAAGAATTACCACCGGGAGCCGACAACCGGCACCGGGACAATGACCCATTATATTATTGTTCCGGGGGCATCGGCCGATTCACTGGAAAACGGACAGCTTTATGTATTAAACAAACACAATGAAAAGGTCTTTGTAGAGCAGGATTCAGCCGGCGATAGAATTGTCTTACCGATCAGCGCCTCCGCCTATTCATCCTATAAAATAATTTCACTCATTCTGCTGGGTATTGCGCTGGCAATAATAATCTGGGTAACGGTTTTATTGTACCGGTTTACGCGATCGGCGCTTCAAAAAAATTTCTTTACGGTATCCAATATGAGAAAGCTGCAGTTGGTGGGCTGGATCATAACGAGCTATGGAATTATATCGTGGCTATGCGCTATTGCAGTGCCCCTGTTGATACGGATAACCCTGCACTATAAAAATATCAGTGGTTTGACGCCTTCTGGTTTTTCTGTATTTCCTTCCTGGTTAATCACCGGTATGCTGCTGCTGCTGATAGCCAAAGCATTTGAAAACGGAATTAACCTGAAAGAAGAACATAGTTTAATCGTTTAAATTTTTTTTATGCCAATAGTTGTGAACCTGGATATCATGCTGGCCAGGCGTAAAATGTCGCTCACCGAGTTAAGTGAAAAGGTAGACCTCGCCCTGAAGAACATGAGTTTACTGAAGAGTGGGCACGCCAAAGGGATCCGCTTTTCTACGCTCGATAATATTTGCCGCGAGCTGGAATGTCAGCCGGGGGATATTTTAGAATATATGAACGAGAAGGACTACAAGAAATTGATGCGACACTGAAGCCCCTAACTGGCGCAAGTACCTGTAAATGCGAGAAAGGGATTTAGAATGTCAGCAACCTGGCGCAGGGGTGTTTGCCTGAGAAATGTGTATCCTCAAAGAATCGTAGGCGAATGCAAACCACCTTGTGCCTGAAAAGCCAGCGGATCAAACTTGTTTCTCCGGAGAGTCTTTCCTCAGGGCTTTGCGCGTGAGCCGGGGGAGAGACTCTACGGAAATTGAAGTGTGCGGGTTAAGCAATATGTTTGCTTATTGCTTTTATAATAAATCAGCTTATGACGGAAGCAGCCAACACAAGCTCCCTGCCCGGGTTCGGAATGGACAACAGCACTACAAAAGGAAGTCAGCTTCCCCAACGCCTTTATTCCATCGATGTGTTCCGGGCCCTTACTATGTTCTTTATGATTTTCGTGAACGATGTAAGCGGGGTAAAAAATATTCCGGCCTGGATCGGGCATACTTCGGCTGCTGCCGATGGTCTTGGTTTTGCCGATACTATTTTTCCGATCTTTCTTTTTATTGTGGGGTTATCACTTCCCTTCGCTTTGATGAAAAGAATGAAAAGGGGTGATTCGTTTTATGGGATTGCGAGGTATATCCTGCTCCGCGCCATCGCTTTGCTGGTGATGGGATTTTTACAGGTGAACCTGGAGAATTATAACCCCGTTGCCCTGCTACCGAAAGCCGTATGGGAAATTGCGATAACGGTTGGTTTCTTTTTAACCTGGATGGATTACCCCGGTACGATAAAGAAATCAAAGAAGTATTTTTTACAAGGCACCGGACTATTGATCTTAGTGGCGATGGCCTGGCTCTTTAAAGGAGGAGAACCAGCCTCCCCGGTGGGGTTGAAACCTTATTGGTGGGGTATCCTGGGAATTATCGGTTGGTCTTACCTGGTATGTGCATTGATTTTCCTGCTGTCAAAAGGAAATGGGTGGGTACAGGCTGCGGCTTTTTTGTTGTTTCTGCTGATCAATATTGCTTCTCATACCGGCCTGCTTAGTTTTTCCATCTGGGTGATTGGTAATGCATCTGCCGTTACCTTAACGATGGCGGGTGTGGTGATATCGCTGCTATACAGGAACCTGGCGGCTAAGGGAAGAGACCGGGTATTATGGATCGCCTTTGCCTTGGCCGGAATAGGGATGTTGGTTTTTGGATTTCTGATCAGGCCACACGCAGCCGGCATCTCCAAGATTCTTGCAACACCCGCCTGGGTAGCGATCAACATCGGCATCAGCATGCTGGTTTTTGAGTTACTTATTTACGGGGTGGACATCAAAGGAAAACAGGATTGGTTTAAAAGTATCCGCCCCGGCGGCACCAGCACACTCACCAGTTACCTGGTTCCCTACCTGCTTTATTCTCTGTATGCGCTGACAAACTTCCGGTATCCTGATTTTTTTAACGAAGGCATCGGCGGAATTATCCGTTCATTTTTTATCGCCTTCCTGGTGATCTGGATAGCGGGCCTGTTGGAGAAAAGAAAAATCAGGCTGCAGATATAATTTAGGGGTATCAGCATGATCTTCATTCTAAGGCCCGGGTTCCTGTCTTCACGATCCCGTAATATGTTTAACGTGCTGGTGCGTGAAGACAAGCACCAGGTGGGAGAAACACAGCCTGGCTTTATATTTTTTACGGACACGGACAAGGGAGAAGATAAGATGTTACAGGATTTTCTTAATTTCAAATATAGTAGTGTAATAACTCTTAAAATAAAACATGAAAAATATATTGCTGATCCTGCTGGCTGCGATCATTACATTGACCGGTAAAGGACAAACAAGTGATAACATTCTTATTGGTAAAGTGGACAGTGTATATTCCGGTATACTGAAAGAAAAAAGAAAGGTTTTTGTATATGTTCCCAATATGAAAACCGGCATGCAAACGGCCAGCCAGCGTTACCCCGTAGTTTATCTGCTCGATGGCGAGGGGCATTTCGAATCGGTGGCTGGAATGATACAGCAACTAAGCCAGGTAAATGGCAATACGGTGGTTCCTGAAATGATCGTAGTAGGGATTCCCAATACAGACAGAACGAGGGACCTGACGCCCACACATATCATTAGCGATCCCCCGATGATGGACAGTAATTTTTCAAAAACTACGGGCGGGGGTGAAAATTTCACCCGTTTCCTGGAAAAGGAACTGATACCGCATATAGATTCTCTCTATCCTACCCAACCCTTCCGGCTACTCATCGGCCATTCATTTGGCGGCCTCACCGTAATGAATATTATTACCAATCATACCAAATTATTTAACGCCTATATTGCCATTGACCCGAGTATGTGGTATGATAAAGAAAATTTTTTAACGGCCACGCAAAAGAAACTCTCCGCTCAAAAATATAATGGCACCCGTTTATATGTCGGCATTGCTAACACTTTGCCCGAAGGAATGACATTGGAAAAAATGAAAAAAGATACATCTGTAAATACCAGGCATCCCCGTTCTATTTTTGCATTGGATAAATTTATCAGGACCAACCCGCCAAACGGGTTACAGTATAAAAGTAAGTTTTATGGAGATGATGATCATGGTTCTGTTCCTTTGATAAGCGAATATGACGGGCTTCGTTTCCTCTTCAGCTGGTATCGCTTTAAATTTACCTGGTCTGACTTTATGGGCCCGGGTATCGAAGTGGTGCAGAGAATGAAAAAACATTACGAGACGGTAACCAGGGAAATGGGTTATAAATTTCCCCCGCCCGAAATGATGATAAACGGGCTTGGCTATAATGCACTTTCGCAAAAACAATATGAAAAGGCTGCGGCGTTGTTTGAAATGAATATTGCCAACTATCCGGAAAGCGGCAACACCTACGATTCGTATGCAGATCTTTTGCTTGCAAAGAAAGACAGCACCGCTGCCGTTACCAATTATAAGAAAGCATTGGCCATTACCCACAGTGAAGGCACCAAGCAAAAACTGGATCAGTTGCTGGGCAAATCAACATTAAAAATATCCGGAAAGGACCTCGAAAAATATGTTGGTGCATTTGAGTTTGAGGAAGTTTCTCTTACCGCCACCATTACAATGAAAGTGGATGCCCTTTGGGTATCTGCACCGGGGCAGGGCGATTATGAACTGGTGCCGTTATCACTCCATGTATTTTCACTTAAAGGAGTGCCGGGCTACACCCTGAAATTTGAAATGGATGGTGATAAACCAGTTGGTCTTGTGGCCCTGCAGCCCAACGGTACATTTAAGGGGCATATAAAAAAATAATATTGCCCACACACAGGAGCCGGTGGGAGATCGAAAGGAGGCAATTATTTCTCATATCCAATTCTATCCCTTTCCTCCCAACTTTTCTTTGCTGTCTTATCGTCCAATAAATTTTCTATGGCATCGTAAATGGCATTTAACTGGCTGTCGTGACTATCGAGTCGCTCATACATTTCAGTTTTTAACTGGTCCAGTTTTTCAGCCAGGTCTCTATGATACAGGGCAATTTGCCTAAGGGCAATAAAGGCACGGACGATGGCGATATTCATTTCAATGGCTCTATCGGAGTTTAGAATACTAGCCAGCATTGTAACACCATGTTCAGTAAAGGCATAGGGCATATATTTTGAATGTTGCCCCCGCTTTAAGGGGCCAATTTGGTACCTTAAAGACTGGTACTCCGCTGGTGTCAGTTCAAACATAAAATCTGCAGGAAAGCGCTTCAGGTTTCGCTTCGCGGCTCTTTTAAGCATTTTTTGTTTCAATGCCATATAATTCAGCCAGGTCAAAGTCCAACATCACCTTCAGCCCTCTGATTTCGTAAATTTTGGTTTGTATAATGGCCAGGTTCTTCATTTTGTTTATTCTATAAGGATTCAGACAATTATTTCTTATATCCAATTTTATCTCTTTCTTCCCAGCTTTTCTTTACTGCCTTATCATCCAACAAGTTTTCTATGGCATCGTAAATAGCATTTAACTGGCTGTCATGACTATCGAGTCTGTCATACATTTCAGTTTTTAATTGATCCGGTTTTTCGGCCAGGTCTTTATGATAAAGGGCAATTTGCCGAAGGGCAATAAAGGCACGGACGATGGCGATATTCATTTCAATGGCTCTTTCGGAGTTTAATATACTGGCTAACATAGTGACACCGTGTTCTGTAAATGCGAAGGGCAAGTATTTCAGGTGCTGACCTCTTCCTTTTTTCTTTAAGGTCGCAAATTGCGTCCTTAAAGAGATATACTCTTCCCTTGTCAATTCAAACATGAAATCAATTGGAAACCTTTTGCTGTTTCTTCGTATAGCCTCCTTTAAACGCTTGGTCTCTAACTGATATAGCTCAGCCAGGTCAAAGTCCAACATTACTTTCTGCCCCCTGATTTCGTAAATTTTGTTTTGTATAATAGCCAGGTTCCTTCATTTTCTATTCCATAAATTGTCATTGACGGCCGATTAACGTATTAGTAACTGGTCACAAGTTGTGACCAGTTACTATCCTGTAAATTTCATAATATGGTACCATCTTGAAGCCAAATGACCACTGGTTTAGTTGATGCCAGACTAGATTATGATGACATCTTCTCCCATTTTATTCATCAATTTATTAAAATATCTTTCTCTCCCATCCCACGAAAGACGTTTGGGAGATTGTTTAAAAGCGGTTAAACGGGGTTGTTTTGATGTTGGCAGGGTGAGGTAGAAAAAGAAAGTGTAGGTAAATTGTCTGAATCAGGATATACCGGTTCGTAGTAGCCGATACCAATTTGGATTGATCCCTTACGCGAGTGAGGGATTATTGCTTGGGGGGGGACTCTTTATTTCTCTGCAGGTGCGCTCTCCCTGATCCTGTGTGTGGGTCGTAGGTGAATGAAGGTTTTACCGCAGCTCTCTATAAACTTGCCTTGCTTTTTCAAATGCTGAGTTCAATATACCGGTAAAAAATTCTTTCTTTCTCCAGAGGGAACGACGGTTATATTCTACGTACGTCAGTCCATGGATATTAGCGAATATCTCTACGTTTTCTTCTTTCAGAAAGATAATGGCATCTTCCGCCGTGAAGTCGCCATTATCATCCAGGCTGTCAAATGCTCCAAAGCAATAGCCCAATTCAAAAACCACGTTCTGCCGTGCCCGGTATACTTTCTTATTTATTTTATCATCAGCCGACATGATGACTACCACGCAATGAATTTCTTCCCATATAATATCTCTTAGCCTTTCAAAAATCACCCCGGCTTCGAATTCTTTTATTAATACCCGGGGAGTAAATCCTGCTTCCTGCACCCATTGCTCTACTGTTTGCCAGGCATTGGAATGGCCGTGCATGATGGCTACATTAAAGTCTCTCTTAGGCATAAATATTTTTTTATTTGGCAGCGGGTACTTGTATTTTTTGTATCAGCCAGGCGAATAAGATTCCCAGCATGGCGCCAATGGGCATTCCATAAATAATGGCTGCCTGTATTACATCCTGGTAAGTTCCATATACGCCGATCCATGCCGCGAGTGCAATAAACGAAGCGAGAACAGCGGTCATCAATAGATTTTTTCTCGGTCCTGCTACTGCACCCACTATCAACCATAACACCCCGGCAAAGGCGCCGCTGCCTAACGAATAGTTCAATAACATTTTGAGCCCTCCATCTATGAATCGCCTGTCGTTCGAAAAGACTAAAAAACAGGCAAGGGCAGAAACAACTGCGCCAATTGCTGCTACTATTGCAGCGGTGCGCCAACGGCTACTTGTGGAAAATTTACCCGTGCTCCAGTGTTCAGGTTGCCTGTTATATTTTTCAATAGGCGGTGGGTCAATACTTTTACCTAATATGCCTTTGATGGCTTCCGCCAGCTTCTGCACATCCGAATCAAATTTTATATCGCTTACAGATATATACTGCCGCCGCGTTATCGGCCGGAGGTCCTCGGGCAAATCCTGCTCATCAAACATTTCTATATTATCAAACAGTACCGGTATTACTTTGATGTTTCGTTTAAGCGCGGTGGCGATTTCGGCTCTTACCAGGTCCTTAGGATCCTGCAGCCGGGTTATCCCTTTTTGGTTTTTTATTTCCACCCAATTTTTACCGATGATCACCAGCAGTACATCGCATTGCTCAAGGGCTTTATTGATAGATTCTATATAATCTTCCCCCAGCCCGATGGTATTAAAATCTTTGAAGATGGATTCTTTGGGGAAGTACTTTAATAATTCATTATATAAGGCCTGGGTATTCCAGCGGCTGTCTTCTTTGCGGTAGTTGATAAAAATATTGGAGGGCATAAGCAGGCGTTATGGGTTCTATTGGTTATTAAATATAAGAAAAAATGGCTGCCCTCCGGTTGGTTCCACTCATCGGCCACGAAGAATACGAAGAAACAAAGTCGATGACGTTGGCGCCGGACGGCCGGTAATGGCCGCATCGTGGGTGCCTCCACGCAAGGGTATAGCAGGCGGATCGATTGCCTGGCCAATGCCCGAAGGTCGGGATATACCGGTACGTAGTAGCCGATACCAATATGGATCGATCCCTGACGCGAGTGAGGGATTATTGCTTGTGGGGGTTGCTACCTTTAATGCTTTAATGAAAAATATAATAATTTCGCTTTAGAATTTATTCTTCACCATGAAATTTATCACCCATACCATTTTATACATCGATGAAAAGCCCATTTACATGAATGTGCATCACCAAAGCGAGCATGTACTGTTCTTTGAAATACTCGATAATCCCTCCAACCTCCCCCTGGAAGAATTTACGTATGACCTGTTAGCCTCCACCTGCTCACCAGAAATGCCTCCTCTTATAATGCGACAGTTGGAAGGGTTTGTGGATAGCTTACCGTCGCTTTCCTTTTAAACTGCGTATACTTTACGCTGTTGATTTCGATAACAAAAGCAAGATACTTTGGTACTATTTTCTTTTGGATTTCGTATTCTCCATTATACCACTGCAAGAAGTTTGCTTATTTTGATCTCTATCGAAAAAGAAGGTAAAAGCGCAGAGTCCCCTACGGGAGACGCTGGGGTGAAGTGGGAGACCCGGCTGGGAAGAGGATGAAAATTATTTATATATTCTGCCAATATCGTCCGTTACATCTTCATCTTCCTCCATTCGTTGGCCTGGATCCGTATCAGTAGTAAATATTGAGGTGACTACGTTTTGCTGAATGAACAAAACAGGTCAATAAAATTGAGCGTCTCTCCAATTGCTATCTTTTAGGCCATTTTGAAAGGATAGGAATAGTGCCGGAATATCAATTGCATACTTCTTCGCTTTTATTGAATCCGTTTTGTATAAGGTTGAAATCCCTGAAGGTTTTCAACCTTATACAAATAATAATTTAGAAAGATACCAGCTATTAAGAAAAGATTATGCCTGACAAAATCCGACTTCTTTTTTTGAAATGGCCGAAAAAAGGGTTACCTTTTTTTAAGTTCACACCCTTTGCGCACTTGCCCTCCCATTTTTTATTCATCTTTTAATTAAATTTTTACATGAGAAAGATTTTATTTCTTCTGCTGGCGCTTCCTCTATTGGGAATAAGCCAAACCAAAAACGTTGTCAGTTCCACTCGGGTATTTCCCAAAGTTGACAAGGTGGCCGAGTTTGAAAAAGCACTGGCTGCCCACGCAAAAAAATACCACACGGGTGACTTTAAATGGCGGGTTTTTGAAATTGAAAGCGGGCCCGATGCCGGCGGCTACCATACGACCGAAGGACCTTTAAGCTGGGAATCCATCGACAGCCGGGGCAACCTCGGTGCCGAACATACCAACGACTGGAACAAAAATGTGGCCATCTATCTTACAGACCGCAACGCCAGTTCCTACGGCGTGTTCCAGGAAGATCTCAGTACCGTTGCCCTTACCGATTATGCCAATAGAATCCTCATCAACCACATGTACCCCAAACCCGGAATGCTGTACGAAGTGCGGAACCTCATCATGAAAATGAAAAAAGCATGGGAGGCAGGTAACGAAAGCGTGGCCGTGTACAATGCATTCAACTCCGGCGATCCTCAATACAGCATCGTTACCCGTTTAAAAGGCGGATTGAAAGCCTATGGCGCCCTCAAGCCCATGGATGTACGCTACAACGAAGTGAACGGCGCCGGCTCCTGGGATAGTTATATCGCTGACTATACCAAATTTGTAGAACGCCGCTGGAGTGAAATGCTCTCTTACCGGGCCGATCTCAGTTCCAAATAAATACAATCTTATTTAAGCATCACTTAACCGCAGCCCTGGGCTGCGGTATTTTTCTGCGTTGATAGCTCGGGTTTGCATTGCCTGGTATGTAGCATTAAGTTTGTATTTCTATACATCTTCCATACGAAGCCTAAAGCGCTCATTGAGCTGGCGCAGCTTCTCCCGACCCATTCGGGAAGTGTTTTTTACCGGGTATTAGGTAAACTAACTGTTTTAGGGTACAAGGCAAAACTACTTCCCGTATGAGGTGGGACAAGCTGCGCCAGTGCTGCCAGCACCCCGCGCTATGCTAAGGGCTAATGCAGTCTTTCAAAACTTGATGCTACAAACTCGCGCGATAGGGACATCCCTTACTGTTTCAAAGAAAAATATAATAATTTCGCTTTAGCATTTATTCTTCCAAATGAAATTTATCACCCATACCATTTTATACATCGATGAAAAGCCCATTTATATGAATGTACATCGCCAGCGCGAGCATATACTATTCTTTGAAATACTCGATAATCCTTCTAACCTCTCCCTGGTAGAATTTACGTACGACCTCTTAACCTCCTCCTGCTCACCGGAGATGCCTCCTCCTATAATGCGACAGTTGGAAGGGTTTGTGGATAGCTTGCCGTCCCTTTCAGTTTAAACGGTCAGATTAAATAATAGTTATTACATATTATTTAAGGATTACATTTCCCGGAATCTTTATTGCGCCTGCATTACTTGCCTGCCCATGCGAGTCGACG
>JANMBO010000073.1:0-46082 GCA_031360425.1 Chitinophagaceae bacterium
GATAACAAATCTTCACCGTTCCCTGGCAGATAGGCTGCTACATAAACTAGCTTGCTTATTTTTTGAGGGATTTGTTCGGCGACCTGCGACACAATAACTCCCGCCATACTATGTCCCACCAATATTACCTTGCCCGGTTGCTTATTGACAGTCTCGGTGACTTTCTTAACATATTCTTTCAGCGTTATTTTGTTTACAGCTGTTAGGTCAATTCCGTGAGCTGGTAGATTAACAACCACTACATTTCCTTTTATCGCCAATTGGTTTCTAACTAACCCCCACGCGCTTTCGTCGGCCCAGGCACCATGTACCAGAACATAAGTGGGATATCTTACTTTATCTTTTTCCAACTTTGTAATCACCAGTTTGGCTGCAGCCGCTCCGCTATTTTGTTGCTGCCCGGTTATCAGATTTCCATCCTGTATAGCATAAGGCGCAAAAGGTTCCCCTACTTCGAACCTACTATTTGGCATTTTACGGGCCTCTTCTTCTATACGGAACGGTTGGATCTTCATGCCAACATAGTTGTCTGCATATTGTTCTTCCGAGGACGCAAAGCCGGTCCACCGTTTTCCTTCAACCAAAAATTTTCCATTTGGAAGTTTAGCCATTAGGAGAATACAGGTGCCATGACAGATAGCCGCGGTCGGTTTACCTGTCATGTAAAAATCGACAAAGAATTTATGTATCTCCGGGTTGTCAATAAACGTGTACATCGGGCCCTGACCACCACAAATAAAAATCGCCTTGTAATCGTCTTGATTTACAGATGACAATTTTTTAGTTCGCTGAAGCAGGGCCATTTTGGAAGGATCTTTCTTAAAGCCTAATGAAATAATATCGAACGCTGCATATTTACTGGCATCTTCAGGATCGCTGAACCCATCAAATTTTATTTCTCCACCTTCGGGACTGGCAATCTCTACGGTATATCCAGCCTCACTAAACTCCCAGTAAGGATGCGTAACCTCAGCAGCCCAAACACCAATAGGCCATCCTGTTTGCTTACTTACGGAGGAATTTGAAACAACAAGCAAAACTTTACCTTTAGTGCCTGCCCCATGTTGCGCGGAAAGTGAGCCAAGGCAATGTATAAACAGAATCGTAACTAAGATTAATTTTTTCATTTTTGTAGTTTTTAAGTTCCAAAATTCCGGAAGAAAGTAGAGAGTACCTTGTAGTGCACTAAAGAGGATGTTGCGCACTTTTATGTCCGTATTGCTTAATTTTAATTATGCCTGATGTATTTATAAATAATAACCGCTTTTACAACCCCGTCGATTATGTCTTGGGGTTAATTGGTGGCACCTGGAAGACTCCTATATTATGGAGATTACAGTACAAACCTTTTAGGTATTCTGAACTCGAAAAGGATATTCCACATATCAGTCAAAAAATGTTGACAAGAGCGTTGAAAGAACTGGAGCAAGATGGAATTGTTTCTAAAAAAGTATTTGCAGAAGTACCTCCTAAAGTCATCTATGATCTTACTGAAAAAGGGAAAAGGCTAATACCGTTGATTACATCGCTACGTAATTTTGGTATTGAGCTGATGCAAGAAGAAGGTATTGATTACGAAAAGATGATCCGGGAAAATATCAAAAAGATAAAATAATTCTTCCTGGGTAAGTTTTGTTTCAAAGGTGTTTTCCTCTTCTTTTATTTTCAAACAAAAACGCATGAGTGACCTCTGGCAAAAGTTTATAGAAAATATTAAAAATACGCAATGGCCCGAATGGATAAGCACTGTTACCCAAATTGCCAGCGTTTGGTATGCCCGTAAAAACAATGTATTGGTTTACCCCACTGGTATTGTGGGCGTTTTGCTGGCAGCATATGTTTACTTTTTTATGCTGTCTCCTCCCTTATATGCAGATGCTTCCCTGAATATTTATTATTTCCTGATGAGCGTATATGGCTGGTATAACTGGGTACAGAAAAAAGACGCGGCTCATTATACTTATCCTATCAGTTGGTGTACCCGCAAGCAATTGTGGTTCGGCATCGGGTTCTTTCTTTTTTTCTGGGTAGTTATTTTTTTTGTTTTAAAAATGTGGACGAACAGTAATACGCCAGTTCTTGATTCATTAGTCTCCGGTTCCGCCGTTACCGCTATGTGGTGGATGGCAAAAAGAAAAATCGAAAACTGGATTGCCTGGATTTTTTCTAATATAGTTGCCATCCCTCTTAATTTTTATAAGGGACTCATGCTATTTACATTGATGTATGTTTTATTTTTATTACTGGCCTGGTGGGGATACACAGAGTGGGTGAAGAAAAGTAAGTCTCCCATCATTTAATAAACATCACACATGAGTTATTGCACATTCATAAATTCACTTGCGGCAGGAGAACAAGCAGAACACAAAGAATACCATGACCTTTATTACGGATTTCCCATTTTTGAAGATAATGAATTGTTCTGCCGGCTTATTTTAGAAATCAACCAGGCAGGCCTGAGCTGGACTACTATTTTGAAAAAACAGGTAAATTTCCGAATGGCCTATCATCAATTTGAAATAAAAAAAGTAGCCTCTTACAAAGAGAAAGATTTTACGCGGCTTATGAACGAGGCCGGAATTATCCGCAATGGATTAAAAATACACGCGGCTATAGATAATGCAAAAATGATTCTTCGCCTGCAAAAAGAATTTGGTTCTTTTAAAAACTGGCTCGATCAGCATCATCCTAAATCCATTGAAGAATGGACAAGGCTATTTAAGAAAACATTTCGCTTTACCGGCGGTCAAATTGTGAATGAATTTCTAATAAGTACCGGTTACCTGCCCGGTGCGCATGATGAATCCTGTCTCGTTTATAAAAAAGTATTGAAAGCAAAACCAGCATGGAACCAGGAAAGCAGATCAAAAAAATAGTGGTAATTGGGCCGGAAAGCACAGGCAAAAGTACGCTCTGTGAACAGCTGGCACAGTATTACAAAACTATCTGGTGTCCGGAGTTTGCCCGTGAATACCTGCTAGCGCATGGAGCCCATTATAATTATGATGACCTGTTGAATATTGCGAAAGGGCAAATTGCTTTGGAGGAAGAATATATACAACAAGTCCGGTTGTCCGGAAGTCGGGAAGTCCGGAAGAACAATGAAACCTCTTTAGGACTTCCCGACTTCCTATATTCCCGACTCCTTTTCATCGACACCGATATGTATGTGCTAAAAGTGTGGTGCGAATTTGTTTTTGGCAACTGCCACCCATGGATCATAGATCAGATTGTAGAAAGAAAATATGATCTATACCTCCTCTGCAATACCGACCTCCCCTGGACGAAAGACGCTTTGCGCGAATACCCCAATTTGGAAACAAGGGAAAAATTATATGCTATTTATGAAGATTTCATGATTAATCAGTCCACACCCTGGGCAGAAATAAACGGCAATACCGAAGAGCGGCTGCAAAAAGCAATTGCTGCGGTTGATGCACTACATTAGCGTTGGCAACCCAAGTAAATTATGAAATTTATAAAAAGAAATCATCGCCTGTTGTTTATTGTTATTTGGTTTCTTATCAATTTAATTCAGGCGGGCACTACCGAGTTATTTGACGATGAGGCCTACTACTGGATATATTCCCAATTTCCAGCCTGGGGATATTTTGATCACCCACCCCTGATTGCCTGGTTAATTAAAGCTGGTTATATAATTTTCCCAACGGAGTTGGGGGTTCGGTTATTTATAGTGCTGATGAATACGGCTACTCTTTTTCTTATTCAGCAACTGATCGAAAAAAAGAACGATTTTCTGTTTTATGCAATCGCTGCATCCATCGCAGTTGCACAAATTGGGGGCATTATTGCCGTTCCCGATATCCCGTTATTATTTTTTGTATCGCTATTCTTTTGGTTATACCGGCGCTTCCTTCTAAATGCAACTATTGGTAATTCACTACTGCTCGGAATTTCTATTGCACTCATGTTTTACAGCAAGTACCATGGAATATTAATTGTGTTGTTTACGCTCATTTCCCATCCAAAATTACTTTCTAAATATCAAACATACCTGGTCGCTATTGTTGCATTATTATTATTTTCTCCTCATATATATTGGCAATACGAACACCATTTTCCTTCTGTTCAGTTTCATTTATTTGAACGAAATGCTGTAGGCTACCGTTTTTCGTTTACCACCGAATACCTGTTGGGGCAAATTGCACTGGCCGGACCACTGCTGGGCTGGTTATTTATATGGGCTGCTTTTAAGCACAAACCCGATACGCTTACTGAAAGGGCAATGAAGTTTTCCCTGGCCGGAGTATATCTTGTTTTCCTGATCAGTACGATTAAAGGAAGAGCTGAAGCCAATTGGACGGTGCCCGCTTTTGTTGGTCTGATCGTATTGAGTCATCAATATCTTATTAATAAACCGTTCCTTACCAAATGGGTTTATCGCATTGCCCCCCTAACGCTACTGTTGGTTCTTATTGCCCGCGTTTATATGATGCTTGACATTCCAGCGGTGGCGGCTATAGGTAAAGACGAATTTCATGAAAATAAAATGGTAGCGGCTGACATAAAACAAAAAGCCAATGGTTTATCGGTTGTTTTTATTAATTCGTACCAGAAGCCTTCTAAATACTGGTTCTATTCGAAACAAATGGCCTTTGCGCTAAATACGCCGGATTACCGCAGAAATAATTACAATTATTGGCCGGTGGAAGATTCGTTGATTGGCAAACCTGCTTATGTTATTGGTACAAAATCTTTTTTATTCAGCGACAGCATTCCGGGAAGACAATACCGGGGGAACGGGGGAACGAAGATTGAAAATTTTTTCTCTTTTTCAAAAGTTCAGATAACTTCTATCAGAGAAGAATTAATAAATAAAGAATTACTCCGGTTTACCTGCCACATACAATCCCCTACTTCCTATCTCAATTTTTTTCAGCAACAGCCATTCGACACTGCATCCATTTCTATAACTATTTATGATAAAAGAGGAGATGTGGCGGGTTATCTCTCCTCAAATTTTACCGTGAAGCAAATCACTGAAACAGAGGTCTCCGCTAAGGTATCTTGCAGCCATCAACTAAGTCCGGGTATTTACACAGCCAGGATGGCTATCTCTTCCTGCCTGGCAGGATTCCCAAGTCTCAACAGCAGTTCTTTTAAATTTGAAATTAAGTAGCTATTGTAATAATGCTTGCACGTCGGGATCATCCTGGAGCGCGTTCATTTGTTGAAGAATCCATGGAAATTTGGGGCCTGCTGAGAAGGTCTTTGATCCTGCCCTTATAGTGTATATCCTGGGGTTAGGCAAACAAGAGGCAATCATACCTGCTTCTATTCGGGTGAGTTGCTTCGCCGATTTATTAAAGTTTTTTTGCGCTGCGGCCTCAATGCCATAAACTCCTCTTCCCATTTCAATTACATTCAAATACATTTCTAATATCCGCTTCTTTCCCCAAATCAACTCTATCATAAAAGTAAAATAGGCTTCTATCGCTTTTCTGAATCTGGTGCGTCCCTGCCAAAGAAATACATTTTTCGCCACCTGTTGACTTATGGTGGAAGCACCCCGCACCCGATTTGGTTTTTTCTTATTATACGCTATCGCTTTATCAATACTTTTCCAATCGAACCCACTATGATCGGGAAAGAGTTGGTCCTCCGCTGCTATGACAGCAAGGCGTGAATAGGGCGACATTTCTTTAATATTAATATAGTCGCGTTTCAATCCGTCGCCACCCAATAAACTTCCCAGTTGCGTTAGCGTAATGGGAGGATCCACCCATTTTAGTAACAGGATATAGAAAAGCTGAAAAAAAAACAGAAAAATGAAAACCCGCTTGGTAATACGCCATAGCCTTGGTAATAACTTTTTCCCGGAAGCCGCCATGCAAATTATTTATGTTGCAGCGCAAGATACTACTTTGAATTGTTGCCCGTGTTTGCTTTTACATAAACAACTCTATATTTTCCACCCACTTTGTTCCTGTTCCTCGAAATGAAATTCCATAAAAATCCGGTAGCCGCTGCTCCGGCTGAAATACTCATGCTCTTCAGCTTATTGTCCTGCGTAAGAGATTCTTTTCTATAGGCCGTATTAATAAGTTCAAGACCCAAAAATCCCAGTCCCCCAATAATCAGAAGTTTAGGAATAGTTACTTGCGCAAACCCTCCTTTTCTTCCGGCTGCATCATATTTTACAAAATTGAATTTCTTTATCTGGTTATAATAAACACCTAGCGCATACCTGAACGTATCTATTTTTTGTCCAAACTCCGCCGGCACCAGCTTTGTCTCGTGTTGCTGAATGATTATAGAATCATTTCGAATAGCAGTGATAATTCCGTTTAGCCCAAAACCATCGTATGTAACGGCTGAAATAAAACTTCCGGGATAGTATGTTTTTAGTGTTCGGTTATTCCGTTGCTTAAGTATTATATAATCCGATGGTTGGGCGGAGGCTTGAGTAAGTATAAATAAAGTAATTAAAAAAGCCAGTGCTTGTTTCATTTGAATCGTTAAGGTAATACTACTGTTAATGAACAGGCAATAAGAATTTGTTAATACTAGTCTATTCTGTTGGATAGAAATACAGCCCCGTAAAAAAGCGCAATGCCAAAAATAATTAAGATTGTTCCGGAAACTTTATTTATTACGCTAATTGTGTGCAGGGTTAACCGTGTACGTAATCTGCCGGCCATAATTACTTTTAATATATCGGCGAGAATATTAATTCCTATACACACGGAAAAAATTATGACCCGCTGGCCAAGGGTAAATTTACCAGTGAATGCGGTAGCTACTCCCAGCCAGAAAATAAATACATTAGGATTAAGTGTATTTATCAGAAAACCAGACGATACGATTTTGAGCATATCTCGCTTGCGGAATCGGGTAGCCATCCCTTCCTGGCCCGCCTGTAAGGTTACCTTTTTGAAAAAAACATAGATCACTCCCATTCCGATCAAAAACACACTTCCTGTCACGCCTATTGCTTTCCTATACTCCATCAATCCCTTAACCAATTCCGAAAATGCATTACTAATTACAACCAGCACAATGTCGCTTAACCACACTCCAATCACAAAAGAAAATCCACCCCTATGGCCATTATTGAGGCTTTGTTTAATAATAGTAAAAATAACGGGACCTACCGATAATGCAAGAATCAGTCCCAGTGTTAGTCCGCTTATAATGGCCTCCCACATGATAAGAAATACTTATAGTGTTTAATTGAATGATGCCTGTTGGAATTAATACTTCAATGTACGAATTATCGGGGCAGCAAAGGCTACTGATAGTATAGGAAATCAACAGCCGCCTGGACTTGTATCCGGTCAGCGCACGACCTCCGATTCAAGAAATTTTTGCCAGTCTTCATACATCTTCCCCTTCATTACCCGGGGAAACTTATGTTGGCCTCCGATTTTACCTTTTACCCTCATGAATTCCATAAATGATGATTCGGGTAATATGGTCAGATAAACCTCCTTTAAGGCACTTTCTCTTTCCACTGCATAGTCGTCGTTCAACACTTTAAGGTGAGTGTCAATTTTTAATTTTAATTCTTCTTTGTTAACTGTATCATCGCACGCAACGTACCAATGATGGGCGAAAAACAATCCGTGAGGAATTCCCGCCACGGTAAACTCGGGTATGCTGATATTCATTTCTTCGCTGGCAAGCTGCACCGCCTTATTCATATTATCAACACTCAGGTGCTCGCCTACTAAACTTAAAAAGTGTTTCGTTCGTCCGGTTATTATAATTTCACTTTTTTCTTTATCAGTAAACCGAATAGTATCCCCAATAAGATAACGCCAGGCACCTGCGGAAGTACTTAAGAGAAGCGCATAGTCTTTTCCTTCTTCCACTTCATGTATCATCAGGGCTTCGGGGTTCTCAATCATGTTGCCATCGTGGTCGAAATTCGTATCTGTAAAAGGAACGAATTCGAAAAAAATATGTTCATTAAGCACCAGCTTCATTCCCTGGGCATGTTGCCGGTCCTGGTAAGCAATAAATCCCTCAGATGCCAGGTACGTTTCAATATAGGTTAGTGGTTTGTCTAATAATTTTTCAAACCCTTTTTTATATGGTTCAAAAGAAACGCCGCCATGAACGAAAAAGGCAAGATTGGGCCATATATCATGAATCGTTTTCAGATTGTAGCGTTCAATTATTTTCTCCATACACAACTGAATCCACGCGGGCACTCCAACCACAAAACCAATGTCCCATTTATTTGCCTCCTCTACCACCATCTCAATTTTTTTGGTCCAGTCTTTAGTTTGGGCAATTTTTTTTCCTGGTTTATAGAATGGGGTGAACCAAAATGGGACTTTTTTGGCAGTAATACCACTCAAATCACCTGCATAATAACCGGGGCCCTTCTGCAGGTCAGTACTTCCCCCAATCATAAGCCAGCCTTTTCCAATACTTTTAACTGAGATGTCGTGATAAGTGCGCAGGGTAAACAATTGTTTAATCATTACTACCCGGTTCCCCCTGAGTAAATCATTGGTTATTGGCAAGTATTTACTTGCTGCTTCAGAAGTGCCGCTGCTGAGCGCGTAGTATTTAATTTTTCCAGGCCAGCAAATATCACTATGCCCTTCAAGCGTTTTATGCCACCAGTCTTTGTGAATTTTTGTGTAATCATAAGAAGGAACCGTCTGTTGAAATTTCTTCCCGGGGTGGCGGGATAGCAGTAATTCATCAAACCGGTAGGTTTGGCCAAACTCGGTAAAACGTGCTTTTTTTAATAATTTTCTCAGCACCTTTAATTGCTGGCTGCGCGGAGACTTTACAGGCAATCGCAAAGCTTTGGCAATAGACGCAGGCAAAGAAATTTCAAAAAGGGCCATGGAGCTATATATCGTTTATTATGTGGTTATTTCAAAATTAAGGGAATTGTGGCTATTTAACGTTTTGGTTAAAAGACCTCGCTCCTGCCTGCGTTCTGGATTCTTGTCAATAAACTTTTTTACCATTAAAAGCTGGTAACAATGAAAATTCGTTGAATCATTAAGTTATTTCTTTTTATCATGGCAGGATTCGTTCTTATCGGATATATGATCCCGCAACATTTTATTATGGCTGTAGCCGGTGCGGGCAAGAATAGTTATAATGTATCTTCTTTCTGGTTTTATCTTTGGGTAAAATCCGTAACACACAAAGGCGTCGATATTTTCGCCCCGGCAGGAACGGGGTTGTATCTTCTACGAGTGGATTCGTGCTATTTTCAGGCGTATTAGAAAGAGGAGGTTAGGCAGTTCTTGAGCTCTGTTCTAAGTGGCGGTTGCATTATTATGCGCATCTAAAGGAAATTAAGACTTCGGCGGGCCGGATTGTTTATTCTGGAAAACCGATTGGTACGGTTGGAACAACTGGTAATGCAAAAGGAAAACCGGCTCATTTACATTACTCCATTTCCTCCTTGTTGCCAATCCCCAGAATGGCCGACGATTCTAAACAAATATGGAAGAAAATATTTTACCTAGACCCAACCCAATACCTTGAATAAGCTAATTAACGATTCCGTTCAGAACAATTCCCTGTCGGTCTTTTGATCTACTGCCAATTATTGAATGGGAATTATCGGCATGAATAAAAACATTCTTTTTTCTGGATTGAGTCTGAATTTCTTCAATCATTTGAATAATGGAAAAGTTGCTGCCCGTACAGTAAATAATATTTTCAGATCCCTCCTTTATGGGAATAAAAGATGAAACCTCTTTTATTGAATCGCTGTCGCCAATTACAGCAAAATTAAGTGGGGTTTTTAAAGACGTTTGTTGGTTTTCTTTGTATGGAGATCCAAACAAGTAAAGCAAGGTTTTAATCCCGGCCAGCATGTTAAGCACCAAAACCAGCAGAACCGAAGAAAATCCATTGTAATGTTTCTGCACAAATTGAACCATTGCCTGGTAAAATAATCTTACATATTGCGCGTCTTTCCGGGTACTTTCTCCTTTAAAATGAAGGATGGTAGTTTCTGAAAAATAAAAATTCTGGTACCCGACTTGCTGTATTCTATAACTAAGATCAATATCTTCTGCATACATGAAAAATCGTTCGTCAAATCCGCCCGTTTTATCCAATACCTCTCTTCTAACCATCATAAAGGCTCCTGAAAGAGCCTCTACTACCTGATTTTCATTTTCTGATAAATGACCCATATAATAAGCTGCAAATATTTTCGACGAAGGAAATGCCTTTGTCAACCCGGTCATCTTACAAAAAGAGGCCCATACAGAGGGGAATCCTCGCTTTGATTCTTTTAAAACACTTCCTCCGCCATCTATCATTTTTACACCTAATGCTCCAGCCAGTAGGTTTTTATCCATAAAAGAAACTGTTCGGGTAAAACAGTCTTCTGGTACAATGGTGTCGGGGTTAAGAAATAGTACATACCTGCCCGATGCTTTTTTCAACGCCATATTATTGGCCTTTGAAAAACCAGTGTTTTCCATATTGCTGATAAAAATTACAAAAGGAAATTTTTGCAGCAGGTACGCTAGGGTTCCGTCTGATGAGTTATTATCGATTACGAAAACCTCTATTTCTAATGACTGAAATGCTTTTTTAACCGAACAAAGGCATTGTTCCAAAAAATATTTCACGTTATAGCTAACTATAATTACAGACAGGTCCATTGTATTGTCAAAACTAAGTCCTAATACGCATATTTGTTCCTGAATGAGCTTTGTGAATTCCTGTTTATATCTTTGCGGCATGTTAAAAGAAACACTCATCAATGCCACCGAAGCGGGTGCCCGTGTATTGCAGCATTTTTTCAACAATAAGAATCTACAGGTAAGCCATAAGGAGGGCATCAATAACCTGGTTACCGAGGCCGATCATGCTTCGGAGCGAGCCATCCTCGATACTATTAAAGCTTCCTTCCCCGATCATTTTATTTTAAGTGAAGAAGTTGGCGAAATCGTTATGGACAGTGAATACAAATGGATTATTGACCCGATTGATGGAACAATCAATTTTGCGCATGGAATTCCCTTGTGCTGTGTTTCCATCGGACTGGAACATAACGGGCAAATGTTAATGGGTGCGGTTTATAATCCTTTCTTAAAAGAATTTTACTTTGCCGAGAAGGGGAAAGGGACAATATTAAATAACGAATTAATATCGGTAAGTACTGAAAGCGAAGTGCTGAAAGCTTGTCTTGTTACGGGATTTCCTTATACCTACCTGGATAGCCCCAATGGACCCTTAGAATGCTTTGATCGATTCATACGCCAGGGTATTCCCGTTCGCCGGCTTGGTTCTGCGGCCATTGATCTTTGTTGGGTTGCTGCCGGTCGGTTTGATGGATTTTATGAACACAAGCTAAACGCCTGGGACAGTGCGGCTGGTTTTCTTATAGTAGAAGAAGCAGGCGGTAAAGTAACCGATTATAAGGGCGAGCCCTATTCTCCTTATCAACCCCATATTCTGGCAACCAATGGAAAGATTCATGATGAAATGCTACTATGGATTAATAATAAACGAAAAGAATAGTTACGAAGGAAAGAGGTAATTAAGGAACCATCCAAATATTAGACAAAAAGAAACAATTATCGGGGAGGATAATTTAGTGAGCCCGAGCAACGCCCAAGTTCCCATTATTACTGCAACATTCAGGAAACTAACCGTTCTAAATTCTGTAATCGAAATATCTTTCAACATGTAGAAAACCGAGGAGATCATTATTCCAACTACTACTGCATTAATCCCTTCCAATGCCCGGTATACTACAGCATATTTTTTTAAATTATGCCATATCGGGAAAAAGAAAAGAACGAGCAATGCACTTGGTAAAAATATTGCCACGCTTCCAATTACGCACCCAAGTATTTGCCAGCCCGCATGCTTGTCGCTCATAGACATGCCGCCCATGAAAGCTGCTAAAGAAAATACCGGACCGGGTATCGCACGCACTACGCCGGCTCCTGTATAAAAGTCTTCTTTTTCAATAGCAACAACCCCCTCTCTTTTATTCAGGTTCTTTCTAATGACCCTTTCTGATTTCGGTCGCTCAACAAATTGTTCATACATCATGGGTATCAACACCTGTCCTCCTCCAAATACCAGGCTGCCAAATCGATACGTATTTTCAAAAAGGTTAATCGGCCTTCTATTAGGCCAATCAAATTTTGTTGCTAATGAGCTGGCAATGCCCGCAATAGAAAACACAATTGCAAACAGCCATATATTGCCCCATTTTATTTTTTTTGGAGGCAGACCGCGCTGGGGAATTCGTCTATCGCTAAGGTTGGTTACAAACCCGCCCGCCGCCATTAACAAAGGAAAAATCCATGGTTGTTTAAATAAAAGATACGTTGCCAGGATGCTCACCAGGAGAATTATGCGCGTAATCGTATTTTTTATAGAAAGCCGGAATGATTTTCCGGCTGCATAAACCAAAAAACCAACAGCCATTGGTTGAATGAATCTAAATATACCAGTAGATAAATGCCGCTGATCAATAAACCTAAGCAAGAAAGAAAATGCTCCCATTAACAGGCAAGCAGGAAATATCCATATAACCAATGTTATTACAGCCAGCGGAAAACCTCCTCTTTTAAAACCAATTAATGTTAGGATCTGGGTAGAGGAGGCGCCGGGCAAAAGCTGACAAAAGGAATTGTATTCCATTAATTCCCCTGGGCTTATATCCTTGCGACGCTGTACAAATGTTTTCATCATCATACCAAAATGCCCTTGTGGTCCACCAAATGCAGTAATGCTGTGTATAAAAACAGCTTTCAAAAATGGTATATGACGAATCAACACCATGCTTCCATTAATTCCTTCTCCTTAATCAGGTTGTTTTGTAGTACCCGTTCTTTTCAATTTCTTCCCTAACATTTTCCGGCACTAAGTACCGAATTGATTTGCCCTGCTTAATATTATTACGTATTTGCGTAGCCGATATTTCGAGGAGGGGCGCTTTTACTTCTATTATTTCTGCTTCTTTGTACTTTGTCAGTTCAGTGTTTCCCGGCCTCAGGTAAACATAAACAGGATAATTTTTCAACAGCGGCCGGTAGTTCTTCCACCGCGAAATATTTTGAAAGCTATCGCTTCCCATTATAACCGCAAACGAATAACCGGGGTATTTTTCCTGCAGGTAGGTAAGCGTATCAATGGTATATGATGGTTTTGGTAATTTGAATTCGATATCTACCGCCCGCATTTTTTTTTCTCCCTCAATGGCTAATTGCACCAGGTGAAATCGATGGTATTCATTCAGCAGTAAGCAGGACTTTTTTAGGGGATTTTGGGGGGATACTACAAACCAAATTTGGTCAAATTCGCTATTAGAAAGAATATAAGATGCGATGATCAGATGACCATGGTGAATCGGGTTAAAAGATCCAAAATATAGCCCAATTTTCATTTAACTATTTAGTAATCAACAAATTATTGCCTTTATTCTACAAAAATGCTATCCGCTTCACTTAGGCGTAGACTTAAATTATAACCAGATACAGTTATTGAAATAGGGTCCCCTAGCGGGGCTATTTGTTCAACTCGCACATATTCTCCAGGAACACAGCCCATTTCCATTAATTTCAGAAATAGCTCATTTTTCTCAAAAGATAAAATTTTTGCTACACTGCCCGCCTTTAACTCAGATAATCTTTTCATATTGAAACAAGTAACAAATGTAGCTTTGCAATCTTAGATTATATTACGATTTCTGGAAATGCCACACAAACATCTTTCAAAAATTAAATTTCACTTTCTTGTAAAAGGAGCTGATTTCAGGGATAGAACGCGGCTCAAGAATTTCATAATAACTCTTTTTAAGAAGGAGGGGCATCGGTTAGAGTCGCTCAATTATATTTTCTGTTCAGACAAATACCTCCTTTCAATCAATCAAACCTTTCTTTTTCATGATTATTATACAGACATTGTAACTTTTGACCAGTCTGAAACCAAGAGAATTGTGACCGGCGAAATTTATATCAGCATTGATCGAGTAAGATCCAATTCCAGGCAGTTCAATACAACTTTTAAAGAAGAACTTCACCGTGTAATAATTCATGGAGTGCTCCATTTATGTGGGTATAAGGACAAAACTATGGTCGAAAAGCTAATAATGAGAGAAAAAGAAAACAACTACCTCGCCAGATATTTTCAATTGTAATTGTTCCACGAATCACAGTTTCAATATGGAACATTACTCTGCTCCTCCGTACTTTCGCAATATTTCTCTCTCTTTAAGAATATCTTCCAGCTCGATACCCTCATTAAGCTGATCAAATTCATAAGAAGAAAAAGACGAAGCTTTATTAAGATACTTTCCATTTTCCTCAAAAAATGCATCAAATCTCTGAATATTCTGAATCTGGGCAGATTCGATCCCCTCTAGCCAATCTACCATTCGCTTACATTGTAACATGCCGGTTTTTATGTAAATCCTCTCAAAGTATGTCTTCGCCGCAATTAAGTCAATCTTCTCTTTAATTGCACCATTGGTTAATCCTCTTTCCACCTGGATATTTATAAAATTCCAGCATATTTTCATCTCCTCCTCCCGATCAAAATCAAAATAGCTGCTTGGAACTACATGCTCTAGTTGCCACCTTTTCCCAAAATTTTCCCAGTTTGTATCTGCATCAAACTGTAGTTCAATCCATTGCCTAAACTTTTCATTTCCAATTCCAAAGTAGGGCGCATAATAAGAGCATTTATTACTCTCTAATACATATCTTCTAAGGGCTATCTGCCATTTTCGCTTTTCCCTCGATTTTAATAGGTTATCGGTTATATTGGTTTGTGCAGTCCACTGTTTCTTCCTCATCTCCAAATTTACACTTTGTTCCATTTGGAAACTGTGATCCGTGAAACATATTTAAATATTAAGCATGTTTTCTCCGGGTTATCCAGGTCCAGTAACTTTACAAACTATGTTTCCAAAATACGATGTTATTGTAGTTGGAGCCGGACATGCAGGTTGTGAAGCCGCCGCCGCGGCTGCAAATCTAGGTTCAAAAGTTCTGCTTATAACCATGAACATGCAGACTATTGCCCAAATGAGCTGCAACCCAGCGATGGGAGGAATTGCTAAAGGGCAAATTGTTCGTGAAATAGATGCCTTAGGTGGATACTCGGGAATCATTACCGATCAAAGTATGATTCAATTTAGAATGCTGAACCGTTCAAAAGGGCCTGCCATGTGGAGTCCCAGAGCTCAAAATGATCGAATGCTTTTTGCAACAAAGTGGAGAGAAATCCTTGAGAAAACACCCAATGTCGATTTTTACCAGGATATGGTATCATCAATAATAATAAAAGACAGCAGAGCATGTGGCGTAATAACAGGATTAGGACACTCCATACATTCCAACGCGGTTATCGTAACGAGTGGAACATTCTTAAATGGTGTTATTCATATTGGTGAAAAGAAATTTGGTGGTGGAAGAGTGGCAGAAAAAGCTTCGACCGGTATAACCGAACAACTGGTTGAACTTGGGTTTGAAAGTAATCGCCTTAAGACAGGCACTCCGCCCCGAATTGATGGCAGAAGCCTGGATTACTCAAAAATGGAAGAACAGGCTGGTGATGAAGAAATTAGCGGTTTTTCTTTTCTTGATATTCCCAAACCCTCCAAACAAAGAAGTTGCTGGATTACTTATACCAATCAAAAGGTACACGATATTTTGAAAAAGGGATTTGACCGAAGCCCCATGTTCACGGGAAGAATTGAAGGCGTCGGGCCTCGCTATTGCCCCAGCATAGAAGATAAAATAAATCGATTTGCAGACAGAGATCGCCATCAATTATTCATAGAACCAGAAGGATGGAATACCGTTGAAATATATGTCAATGGTTTCTCTACTTCACTTCCCGAAGAAATACAATACGAAGCTCTTCGTAGTGTAAGCGGTTTTGAGTCTGTCAGGGTATTTAGACCTGGTTATGCAATTGAATATGATTATTTCCCTCCCACACAACTCAATTATTCATTAGAAACAAAGCAGATAAAAAACCTCTTTTTTGCCGGACAAATAAATGGAACCACAGGATATGAAGAGGCCGCCTGCCAGGGCTTAATGGCTGGAATTAATGCTCATCAAAAAATAACAAACAATGAACCTTTTATTCTAAAAAGGAGTGAAGCTTATATCGGGGTTTTGATTGACGATTTAATAAGTAAAGGAACTGACGAACCGTATAGAATGTTTACTTCGAGGGCAGAATACAGAACATTACTGCGCCAGGATAATGCCGATTTGCGTTTAACGGAACTAAGCTTTCGAATCGGACTTGCTTCAGAGCAAAGAATGAATAAGGTGATACAAAAAAGAGAAGGAGTCGAAAAAATTAAAAAATTACTTTCTGAAATATCTATTGATCCCATAGAGACCGCTGCCTTTTTAGAAGAAAGAAACTCCGCCCCCCTGTATCAAAAACAAAAAGCAATTCAGTTATTACTTCGTCCCAATATTTCCCTCCCACTAATGATACAATATATCTCTTCCCTCACTCAGAAATTCACTTCGTTTTCACCAGATACCATTGAGCAAGCTGAAATTCAAATAAAATATGATGTCTATATCGAAAAGGAAAAAGAGATTGTTCACCGAATGAGTCAGTTAGAAAATCTAACTATTCCAGAAAATTTCGACTACGATCGAATTTCTTCCTTATCCACTGAAGCGCAACAAAAATTCAAAAAATTAAGACCAAGAACACTAGGTCAGGCGAGCCGCATCAGCGGAGTAAATCCAAGTGATGTTCAAATTTTAATGGTTTATATGGGCAGATAAATTATAATCCATGCATCGCGCTTATTTCAAGCATCCTCTGTATGGGTTTTTTTGCAGCGATTCGTAATTCCTCATCCATAATTATTTCCGGTAATTCATATTCCATGCATAAAAAAAGTTTTTCCAGTGTATTAAGCTTCATATGCGGACAATCATTACAGGCACAATTATTATCCGGCGGTGCGGGAATAAACATTTTTTCTGGTGATTGCTTTTCCATCTGGTGCAGTATTCCTGTCTCTGTTGCCACAATATATTCTCTTGAGTCATCACTCTGCGTGAATTTCAAAAGGCCTGTAGTAGACCCTATAAAGTCTGCTATCCGCAAAATAGGTTCTTCGCATTCCGGGTGAGCTATCAATTTTGCTTTGGGATGCCTTATTTTCAACCTGGTAATTTTTTCCAGGCTGAAAATTTCGTGTACCATGCAGGCTCCGTTCCAAAGTATCATATCCCGGCCTGTTTTTTTGAGCAGGTAAGCGCCTAAATTCTTATCTGGTGCAAATATGATTGGTCTATCCGCCGGAACACTTTCAATAATCTTTTGTGCATTACTCGAAGTACATATGATGTCACTCAACGCTTTAATTTCCGCACTGCAATTAATATAGGAAATCACGATATGATCAGGATATTTTTCTTTAAACAAACGAAACAATGGCGCAGGCGCACTATCGGCCAACGAACAACCAGCCTTTAAATCTGGCAGTAATACTTTCTTTTGAGGATTTAATATCTTGGCTGTTTCGGCCATAAAATGAACCCCCGCGAAAACGATTATATCAGCACTAGTCTTCTCTGCCTGTTGGGCAAGGCCCAGGCTGTCCCCAATATAATCCGCGACATCCTGAATATCCGGCTCCTGGTAATAGTGCGCAAGGACAATTGCATTTTTTTCTTTTTTTAATTTTTCGATTTCATAAAATAAATCCAACGAACTATCTACATCCACGTTCAGAAATCCAAACATAGACAAATTTTTTTTAGCCTGTTCGATGTGAATATCTGCCATAGTATTTATAATATAATTATTTATTTAAAATATCCTATTATTATTATCCGTGTTAATTAGTGGAAAAGTTAAGTACTGCAAATTTTGGTAAAGTTAAACTATTAGGTTTATCCACTCTTATCCACAGGTATGTAACATTAATAAAGACAGTGCTTACAGACCCTACCGCTGCTTATTAACAAATAATAGATTTTATAAGATGAGGATAAATAAAAATGGAATATTTAAAAAACACTTGTTAAGTAGCGTGGGATAACTTAGCTGTTATGAACATTAAAAAAATATACCATCAACACGATCTATTTACTATCTAATTACTAACCAAAAAAATATAGAAACTATGCTCTTGTGAACAATAAAAAAAATTTCCTAACAGATGCCGGTGCATACTAATTCCACGGATTTGTTTCACGAAAATATTAGTGAGCAAAAAAAAGGAAATTCTTTCAAAATAAGATTGGTGATATCAAATAAAACCCTTTGTTGATGCAGCTTCTGGCGAATTTTCCACAATTTGTTAATAACCCAATTTAACCCTATTTTTGCATCCCATTTTAAAAAAGAACCTAAAGAAAAAGTATGTCAATTATTCAAACTCTCCGAGAAAAAGCCGCCTGGATTATGACTGCTGCTATAGCATTTGCCCTTCTGGTTTTTGTGGTTGAAGAAGGATTACGCAATAAAAGCATTTTTGGAGGATCTTCAAACAGCCTCGGAAAAGTTAATGGTACCTCTATCGACCGGGTTGAATTTGAGGAAAAGTTTAAAACCTTGGAAACGCGTTATGCCCAAATGGGTTATCCGATGGATGAAAATACCCGCATGCAGCAAAGAGATCGTCTCTGGAATGAATATGTTGAAAATACTGTTCTTGATAAGGAGTATGATAAATTGGGGTTAGAAGTAACCGATAAGGAATTAGGGGATTTCTTATATGGTGCAAATCCTCCGCAGGATTTTAGTCAGCGGTTCACAAACCCCCAAACAGGACAATTCGATGCCAACCAGGCTTATCAAACAGTTCAACAACTAAAAAAGCAAAAAAACAGCCCTGATTATTTTTCATTTTTCGGAGAATATTTACCAGCTCTGGTGAAGTTCCGTAAAAAGGAGAAGCTGGAAGCAATGATGGCAAATAGCGTTTATGCCCCCAAGTGGCTAATTGAGAAATCCACTGCAGAGAATAGTCAAATTGCTTCGATTTCTTTCGTAAATGTGCCTTATGTTACCATCCCCGATTCAATAGTGAAAATAACGGATGCAGAGGTTATGGAGTATGTAAATAAGAATAAGTCTTTATTTAAGCAGGAAAAGGCCGGAGGGATTGATTATGTTTATTTCAGCGGTGCTCCCAGTAAAGCCGACAGCAGTGCTCTTCAGCAAGGGATATTGAATCTTAAAGATAGTTTTGCAAAAACAACCATCGTGGGCCAGTTTCTTGTTAACGAAAACAGCCAGATACTTTTTTATGACAGTTATATTGCCCGGAAGGAAATAAAAATTCAAAACATTGATACAATCATAAAATCGCCTGTTGGAAGTGTATATGGTCCTTATATGGATGGGGGAAGTGCTACCCTGGCCCGCGTGTTGAGTGTTCGTCAGATTCCTGAGCACGTAAAAGTAAGACACATATTAATTGCAACGCAGCAGCAAACTCAATCAGGTCAATTTACACAAATTCGTGAAGAAACAGAAGCCAAAAGATTGGCCGATAGTATTGCTTTAGCAATTAAAACAGGATCTAATTTTGATACATTGTGTGCAAAATTTTCGGATGATGGTACGAAAGATAAAGGAGGAATTTATGATAGCGTAGTTACCGGAAAAATGGTACCCCCCTTTAATGATTTTATTTTTACCAACAACACTGGCGCCAAGGGCGTGGTAAAAACAGAATTTGGCTACCATTATATAGAGATTCTTTCTCAAAAGGGATCAGTAGCAGGGTATAAAATTGCCTATCTATCCAAACCGGTTTTAACTAGTGATGAAACGGATAATACCGCCAAAGGACTCGCAGCCCAATTTGCTGCCGAAAGCCGTAACAAAAAACAGTTTGAAGAAAATGCAAAGAAAAGAAACCTGGAAATTTATAATGCAGCTGAAATAAAGCCTCTTGATCCTATTGTGCGGGGCGTAGGAATAGAAGGAAACTCGAGGGAACTGGTTCGTTGGATTTTTAATGATGCGAAAATAGGAGATGTGCCGGAGCAGCCATTCGCTATTAGCAATGGTAAATACTCCATTTACATGGTGCCCTTGTTAACCCATTTATATGAAGAAGGAACTATGGGAGTCGACAGAGCAAGGCCCAACACCGAATTTAAGATCCGCCAACAAAAGAAAGCGAAACAAATTGCAGAAAAAATTGGAAACGCCTCTTCTCTGGATGCAGTGAGTAAAGCGATCAATCAGCCCATATTAAAAGCGGATAGTGTATCATTTGGAAATCCTCAAATTGCAAATGTAGGGTTCGAACCCAAAATTGCCGGGGCGGCCTTCAATAAGAATTATCAGACGAAGGTTTCTGGTGTTATCGCGGGAGAAATCGGGGCGTTTGTTATTAAAACGGAAAGCGTTGGAGCGGTACCCAACCCTGGAATGGATATAAAAGCACAGCAGGCAAATCAACAGCAGCAGTTGCGAATGTTTACCCAGCGAAGCATTATTGAAAACATAAAAAAGTCAGCCACTATTAGAGATGATCGCTATAAATATTTTTAAAAACCAAGCCTAACCAGCTTCCGAGCCCGTATCGCGTTAGTGGTCCGGGCTTTTTAATGTCATTTTCGAAAAGCGAAATGAATACCACGGACTTTTCTCCTCACCCAAAACAGGCGTACATTTGTTTTTAACTATGAGCGAACCAATAATAAATAAAGTATCTGAAAGCGGATTAATTACCCTTGATCTCGAGGAATACTATCCTAAAGAGGAAATCATATTGTTTGATTTAAAGCCCTTGCTCTTTATGGAACTCATATTAAAGGAAAAAGATTTTCGTCTCGCACTTCAACAATACGACTGGCAACCCTATTCTGGTAAAATAGTGGCCGTAACTTGTTCTGTCGACGCAGTCATCCCTGTATGGGCATATATGTTGGTAGCGTCTTACCTCCAACCATTAGCTATTGATGTAGTATTGGGAGATGTTGAGGCGGCGCGGAGGCAGATTTTCCTAAAGAGGATTGATGCAATTGATTCAAACAGCTTTGCTGATAAAAGAATTGTAGTAAAAGGATGTGGAGAAATTCCAATTGCCGAATATGCCTATATGGAAATAACCAAAAAATTAAGACCGGCAGCAAAAAGCATCATGTATGGAGAACCCTGTAGTACAGTTCCTGTTTTTAAAAAGAAATAAAAGCTGCCTTAATAGAATATGATCCGCCCGGCAACAGTGAACGATCTTCAACAACTTTGCAATCTATTCGATGCGTACCGGCTTTTTTATCGAAAGACTTCTGATATAGTTGGGGCAAATGCCTTTTTAAAAGAGCGAATAGAGAAAAAAGATTCTGTAATTTATGTGGATGAAGAAAATAATAAAATCACTGGTTTTACTCAACTATACCCTCAATTTTCTTCTACCCGAATGCTGCGTAGCTGGTTATTAAATGATTTGTATGTGTTGCCGGAATTTCGGGGAAGAGGGATTTCTAAAAAATTAATCGCCGCCGCAAAGCAGCTTGCAAAAGAAACAGGCGCTGCGGGTCTATTGCTGGAAACAGAAAAGGTAAATAGTATCGGTAACCAGTTATATCCATCAGCTGGATTTCAATTATACAACGAGACTAATTTTTATTGGTGGGAAAATGTTCAATAGACCCAAACCTGGCCTTGCCACCTTTATTTGTTTCAGGAAATTAAGGAGTAAATAAATGTGGTTGTATTCCACATTAATTTTACTATGGTTTAATTACAGGACACTTTATGCTTTTATCATTGCTAAATGCATAAATAAGCGAAAGTGAATGACTATAATAGTGATCTTTTTTTGAGGCTCCCGCCGAGCGACTAAATCCATCAAGGTAATCGGTGTAAAACAGGCGATAATTTGTTTCAAAAGCAATCGATAAATAGGAACTAATAGGATAACGTACACCTGCTCCCAAGGGAATTATCGGAATTCGTTGCGCCGGACCATGGGCAATATCTGTTCCTAGTCCAGATACTACCCAGGATTCTGACCCAAAAAAAGAAGCGTTAAAACCAGAATAATCTGTATTGGTTTTCAAAAAAAGAAATCCTAATCCCGCAAAAACATAAGGCGATAATTTTATATATTCATTGTTTCCGGAGAAATTATATATGGCAAGGACTGAAATTTCTAATAGGGAAGAGGAAAAAGAAAAATTACGCTGCTGCCGATATTTGGGAGTGGCGTATTTTGAATCGTTGCCATGCAACCCACCAAGATTAATTACTCCCCGCAGGGATAAAAATGGATTCAGCATCCTAGCGCCCCAAAGAGAAATCCCCGGGCGTAATGTACGATAAGAACCCAGCTGCGAAGGGGTTAAATCTCCCTGGTAAATAAACCCGGATAGGCCAATACCGGCTTCGTACTTAATTGTTGATTTCTGGGCGGCCGCTTGCTGAATACATCCAACCGTTGCAATGATACTTATTGCGAAATAAAATTTCTTACGCATAAAATTATCCGGATTTAATTTGGAGTCAATAAACTGGGTTTGCGTAGAGATCTGCCCGGGTAAATTTTTGTTATCTATAAATAGTACGAAACAAGACGTGGTATGTTACTAATGTAAAAACAGCGTAGAATATTGTGGTGTTAAGTTTTATTTAAGAGAATTGGGTCAAAAAAGATTCCTTATAGACGAGAACAACCCATATATGTTAAAGCCTTTGTGAAAATTGTTTTATCGCCGGGAAACACAATCATAGAAAAAATAGACGACGATTTTTAGTAAATGTTTAATCTTAAACAGAAGAAGGAAGAAAGAAATATGATCTTCTTTAATCCTGATTTAAGAATCAGGGCGCCAATTGCAATCACAACGATACCAGCGAATTTTTTTGTAATAGAATGTATTTTTCTAAAAGGCCTGAGAAACCTAAAACACTCATTTGCTTAAATCCTCCTAATTTAGCCGCACACGCTTAACTATGTCACCCAACATACATTCAAAACTACCCGATGTGGGGACTACCATTTTTACGGTAATGAGTTCCCTGGCCAGCGAACATGGTGCAATTAACCTGGGCCAGGGGTTTCCTGATTTTCCCATGAATAAGGAGTTAATGAACCTGGTTACCGAAGTGATGCAGCAGGGATATAATCAATACGTTCCTATGCAGGGATATATGCCTCTGCGGGAAGCATTGGCTGAAAAAGCGGGTTTTTTATATGATAGCAGTATTAATCCCGATACACAGATAACAATAACTCCGGGGGGAACTTATGCCATTTATACAGCACTTACTACCATACTGCAACGAGGCGATGAGGTTATTGTATTTGAGCCGGCGTACGATAGCTATATCCCTAACATCGAAATCAATGGTGCGATTGCCGTCCGGATTGGCTTGAATTTCCCCGACTATTCAATCAACTGGAACGAAGTAAAACAAAAAATTACCGACCGAACCAAAGCTATTATAATTAATTCGCCGCATAACCCAACAGGTGCTGTATTAACTCCGGAAGATATTCAACAGCTTCGTGACGTAGTTCGGGGAACGAATATTTTTATTATTAGCGACGAAGTATATGAACACCTCATTTTCGATGGTATTTCGCACCAGAGTGTTTTACGCTATCCCGACCTGGTGGAACGCAGCTTTGTTTGCTTCTCATTTGGTAAAGTATATAACTGTACCGGTTGGAAACTGGGCTATTGTATCGCTGCGCCAGAACTAATGAAAGAGTTTCGGAAAGTGCACCAGTTTAATTGCTTTTGCTGCCATACCCCTTCGCAGGTGGCGCTGGCAGCATTTCTGAAAAATAGGGACGCGTATCTTTCTTTGGGATCTTTTATGCAAAAGAAGAGAGATTATTTTATAAAGATGATGCAGGATACAAGATTCGGGATGTTGGAAAGCCGTGGCAGTTATTTTATCGGGGCTACCTACGATCGCATCAGCAACGAAGGAGATAAAGAATTTGCTATTCGCATTACGAAAGAATTTGGCGTAGTCACCATTCCCGTTTCGGCTTTTTATAAGGATGAAAACGACAATAAAGTACTGCGCTTTTGTTTTTCCAAAAAAGAAGAAACATTAGAGCAGGCAGTGGAGAGACTCCGTAAAATCTAGGACTAAGCAAATAGGTAACAGAGAAAGGATATAAATTCTATAACGATATTTTAGCAAGGAATAAACGTGTTTTTGTTTGGGCAGAGCGAAGGCTCTTGACGGGTTTTCATATTTCCTTGTTGTAATTTCTCTTGCGGCGCTGTAAATACTTGGAGTAAATAATTTCTCCCATCGATTTATTGTACACTTTACTTTCTATCCAGGATATAATATCTAAATAAGCAAAGGCCCTTGTTTCGTGGCGACTTTTTTCGAGATGTTTAATTTTGTGAAGTAGTTTTTCCAGCCCGGGCTTTAATTTGGAAGGGGAAAATCCAAAAGAACTTTTTAGAAACAGGAAGATTTCTTCCTCTGCAACCGTCAGGTTTTTCATTTTGGCCATAAATCGATACACCGATTTAGTAAGCGATTCAATCAATTCATAATTTTTGAGCTCGTAATGACACATCAGGTGCATCAATCGCGCATAGCTCTGCAGGTCGATACGTAAATCCAATGGTCCGTTAATGATCTTATGGAGATAGTCGATAGCTTTATTGTAATCACCACTTCCAAAATAAAGACTGGCAAACTTATAATTAAAAACAAGAATGCGATGCCGGTCAACATATAATGAATATTCATTGAGTTTTTTTTCAATTCCGGGTATTAACTCAAGCCCCTCTTTAAAAGTTCCTTTCATCAGGTGCTGGTTTATGCGGGCACTATTGATATAAATGGAAGTGTGTGTCCGGAAATTATCGTGTTCATTTGCTGCGGGGGTTTGAGCAAAGCCTTCAAATTTTCTTAATGCCAATTCAAAGCCCTGAAAATTACGCAGGTCAAAATGAGCATTTAGCAAGTTGTGCATCCCTTTTACATAATGGCCCATTTCAACCATAATCATTTGCGGATCGTCCGTGTACAAATCGATCCATTTTTGGCTATACCGGTAATACATCAGGAAATCCTGGCGGATGAATGCATACCAGCAGTAGCTTTGGTATAAATACATTTTTTCGTAAAAACCACTCACAGCCTGAAGGTCGCCTGGTAAATAGTTTTTGAAGAATGATTTAATATCTTTTTCGTCTTCTTGGTTGCGGGCGTGCCCGTTTAATATATACCATCGGTATAGCAAAAGGGCCAGGTTAGAAAGACGGGTTACCCGATCAATATGACTGCTGATTTGCAGGGCCTCCTTAGCCAGTTGCTCTGTTTTTTCCGTTGAGCTCCGGGTTATATGAAGTGTTTCAATTTTTTTTTCGAGCGATAGTATTTGCACCAGGGTATTGAACTTTTGATTGGCGCGGGCGAGTTCTTTAGCTTTCTCTAAAATCCGAAGGCTTTGAATCTTCAGTCCTTTATTATACAGTATTCTTGCCTCATCCAGGTGCTCACTGAGCTGCAGGTCTACATTTTCACCCAGCTTTAAAAGACGAAGACTGGCCAGCAACTGCTTATTAAGATGGGTTTTGAGATTGGTTAATTGAGCCTTGGAAATGCCTTTCATTTTTCTAAGTACCAGTGGCTCGTCATATTCTGAAAGCTTATCCATTACATCAAATAGCTGAACAATCTTGAGCTCCTGGTTGGCTGAACTTCGTTTTATATAAAGCTTAAAGTGCCTTTTTTCCGACTTCTCCAGTGTATGAACTAATTGAAAAAGGGTATCTGAAATCCGGTTGGCCATAATTGCAAAGTTGTTCCTAAACTGTTTGTTTTCAAACTCTTACTGATTAAATTTTAGTTTAGCGATAATGAAAATGGTTACAAGTTGATTTTATTGCACCCGTAGTACTCGCTATTTTTACTATACAATCTAAATCGAACGGATTTAGAACACATATGGCAGGCAATCGGTAGAGAAAGGCAATCAGTAGAGACCATATAAAACAGCAGAAGGCTGTAAACAGATCGAAGATAACATTTTTTTCATATGGCAAGCAATCGTTAGAGACCCTTCCGTTTCCACGGAGGGGAATTTTTTTTTTACATAGTCTCGAAACACTTTAAAGAAGCCTTTTCAATTTATACCTTTTAAAGAGAAAGTATTTCAAACAAGGGTGCTTACCAATACTTTCATCTTTTCTTTATTCAAGACCCAACTTAGGCTCGCAGGATCCGGTACATATACAACAGACCATTTTTTTGGGCGAAGGAAAAAATAGTTGGAAATTATTTTTCTTTTATCGTATATTTGCGATATAAGATATCAAGGCGATACGAATCGTCTTTTTAATTGAACTGATTCATCGTATAAAAACGATAAAGGATGGAAGTAAAAGAACATTGGCAACGCGTCTACCAAAACCACCAATCTGAAGAGGTAAGCTGGTACCAGGCCCGGCCAAATGTCTCCCTGCAATTCCTTGAAGAATTACAAGTAAGCAAAGAGGCTTCTATTATTGATATTGGGGGTGGCGACAGTACGTTCGTAGATCACCTGCTTGAAAGGGGTTATAAAGACATTACCGTGTTGGATATATCACCGGCAGCATTGGATAAAGCAAAACTACGATTAGGTGAGAAAGCGAAAATGGTTGAATGGATAGAAGGAGATGTAACTCGTTTTGATGGCCGGCGGAAATACGATTTGTGGCACGACCGGGCTGTTCTCCATTTTCTAACCAAGGAACAAGAAGTGGAGGATTATTTCAGAATAGCAAACAATTCGGCTAAAAAGGGAGGGAAAATTATTCTGGGAATCTTTTCTCTTAATGGTCCTGAAAAATGCAGTGGACTGCCTGTTCAAGGGTATAGCGAGGAAATCATCACCGCCAAAGCCAAAAATTTTTTTCAAAAAATAAAATGTATCACCATAAAGCATTTTACACCGCTGAATACCATTCAGCAATTTCTCTTTTGTAGTTTTTTAAAAGCCAACTAATTCATATGGCAGTTCATAAAAAAGAAGCGTTTTCACAAAGGGAACAAGACCTGGCCGCCTTTGCCAAGGCATTAAGCCACCCGGCGCGCATTGCTATCTTAAAAGTATTGGCCCAGCGTAATGAATGTATTTGTGGAGAGATCGTAGAGGTTTTACCGCTTGCGCAGAGCACCGTGAGTCAGCATTTAAAAGAATTGAAAATGGCGGGACTAATTGATGGAAGCATAGATGGACCGCGCAGTTGTTATTGTATAAACTGGAAAGTCTTTGAAAAATTCAACAGCGATTTCAGTTCCCTGTTTATTAAGTTAAAAGAGACCAATGCAAAATGTTGCTAACGTGCAAATAATTTTTTATTAATCACCCTCATTCATTTTTATTGGATGGGTACAAATAGTAAATGAGCCCGGCTATTGCACCCCGGGCAACGAATGTTTTGTCAGCATCGCCGGAATGGGTTGTAGCTAAAACTGTCGTTGGGAGCCAACCGCTCCCTCCTTCCTAAAAAAAATTATAAATCAGTAAATAGTTAAAACATGCAAAACGAACAGCAATTAAAGGAAATAGTTAAAGAGAAATATGGAACGATCGCCCATCAATCCAAACAACAAAACCTTTCTTCCTGTTGTGGCGCTACCGGAAGCGGTGGTAGTGATGTATATAATATTATGGCCGACGATTATTCCACCCTCAAAGGATATAACCCCGATGCCGATTTGGGCCTGGGATGCGGGCTTCCCACTGAATTTGCTAATATTAAAGCAGGAGACACCGTGATTGACCTGGGAAGCGGTGCTGGTAACGATGCGTTTATTGCCCGTCGAATGGTGGGCGACAACGGGAAAGTAATGGGCATCGATTTTACCGAAAAAATGATTGAGCTCGCCAGAGCCAATGCCGAAAAACTACAATATAATAATGTGGAGTTTCGCCAGGGAGATATTGAAAACATGCCGGTAACCAGCAACAAGGCCGATGTGATTGTCAGTAATTGTGTACTCAATCTGGTGCCCAATAAACACAAAGTATTCAGTGAAGTATTCAGGGTTTTGAAGCCGGGGGGACATTTTTCTATTTCAGATATTGTATTACAGGGAAATCTTCCGGCAAAATGGAAACAAATTGCCGAATTATATGCCGGCTGTGTAGCAGGTGCTATTTCGAAAGACGAATACCTGGGTATTATAAAAGAGACCGGGTTCACTAATATTACACTTCAAAAAGAAAAAGAGATTGTATTACCCACTGAAATTTTACAGGAATATCTTACTCCGGAAGAATTAAGTGAATACAAGAAGAGTAACACCCGAATACTAAGTATTACGGTATATGCAGAAAGGGGAACAAAAGATGAGCGTAATTGCTGCGAACCCGGAAGCGGCTGTTGTTAACTTACAAAACGATTCGATGAATGCGAAGGGAGAGTGTATAATACTTTTAAAGGCTACGCCAAGCGACTACGAAAACGTAGCGGCACTTTTATCAAGCCAGCTACTGCCGGTAGAAGATATGGATAAAAAACTCCCTCATTTTTTCGTGGCTAAGGAAAAAGAAACAATAACTGCAGTTATCGGACTGGAGGTATATGGAAGTCTTGGTCTTCTTCGTAGCATGGCAACCGAACCGACTTACCGGAATAAAGGGCTTGCTTCAATGCTGGTACTTGAATTGATTAATTATGCAAAGCAAATAGGCATTAGGGAGATTTTTCTTTTAACTGAAACGGCCGAAACTTATTTTGCAAAAAAAAGATTTCTTAAGATAAACAGGGAAGAAGTTCCGGTAGCAATAAAAACGTCGTCGGAATTTAGCCACCTGTGTCCGTCAAGTGCCATTCTAATGAAAAAGGAAATATTGTAAGTTTGAGGTATGCAGATCAGAAACTGGCAACCGGAAGACTCCGGGGCAATACTCGAAATTTATCAACATGGTATTGATACCGGGAATGCCACTTTTGAAACAACCCTGCCTTCCTGGGAAAAAATAAATGAAAAATTTCTGCCACATTCCCGCCTGGTGGTTCTGGAAAACGAACAAGTTTTGGGTTGGTGCGCCATTGGTGTTGTTTCTGCCAGGGAATGTTACCGGGGCGTGGCAGAAGTAACGGTATATGTGCATAAAGAACAGCAGGGAAGGGGAAGAGGAAAGCGATTATTACGTGCACTCATTGAAGAAAGCGAACGGAATGGGATATGGAGTTTATTAAGTGTTATCCACGAAGAGAATCGGGCCAGCATTCATCTGCACGAGCAATGTGGTTTCAGAATAATTGGTTACCGGGAACGGATAGCGCAACTGCAAGGCACCTGGAGAACAATCATAATGATGGAGAGGAGAAGTAAAATAGTTGGAGCCTGATGTAAAATCCCCAATCCGATGAGACAGATCCAATAAAGAAGAAAACAAAAACAGGGATCTTCCCAATTATATAATTCATGAAAAAGAAAATACTGTTTGTTTGTGTAGAAAATAGCAACCGGAGCCAGATGAGCCAGGCCTTTGCTACCATGTATGGAGGAAAAAATGTAGAAGCCTATAGTGCGGGCTCCAAACCTTCGGGGATAGTAAATCCAAAAGCCATAGCGGCGATGAAAAAACTGGGCTACGATTTAAGAAAACACGACAGCAAATCATTGCAGGAAGTAGAACAGTATGCGCCGTTTGATGCAGTGGTAACTATGGGTTGTGGCGATGCCTGTCCATGGATGCCTGCGAAAAAATTTATTGATTGGCAGATTCCGGACCCCAAGCATATGGAAGCATCGGCATTCAATGAAGTGCGTGATTTTATCGGGGAAAAAGTTAAGGCATTACTTAATACGATTTGATATATTGAAAGTATATTCGCCTTATGCCAAATATTAATACCGTTGTTTTCGACCTGGGTGGCGTACTCATCGATTGGAACCCCGATTATGTTTTTAAAAAAATCTTTTCTACCGAAGAAGAGCTGCAATGGTTCTATAAAAATATTTGTACCAGCGAATGGAATGAAGAGCAGGATGCCGGGAGGCCTCTCAAAGAGGGAACCGATTTATTGATCAAACAATTTCCCGACCAGGAAAAAAATATCCGCGCATTTTATGATCGCTGGGAAGAAATGCTGGGCGGACCCATCCATGGAACCTTAGAGGTCTTCCGGGAATTGAAAGAAAAGCCTTCTTATAAGACGTATGCGCTTACTAACTGGAGCGCTGAAACGTTTCCGGTTGCCTTATCCCGGTACGATTTTTTACACTGGTTCAATGGCCGGGTAGTATCCGGCGAAGAAAAAACAAGAAAACCCTTTATCGAAATTTATGAAACCTTGATAAAGCGTTTTGAAATAGATCCTTCCACCGCTATTTACACAGATGATAATGTTCGAAACCTTTACCCGGCAATAGAACTTGGATTTACTACTATTCATTTTCAGTCACCAGCACAATTCAGAGGAGACCTGGAAAAACTAAAGGTGCTTTAATATTTCATCGGTCTACTTATAAACCCGGCAACCAATCAACCGCGTAACTTTCCTGATTCTTCCCCAATATATTCTGAGACAAACTGCGAAGGCTATGTAAAAGCAGTTTCTGGAATGTTAAAGATTGTTCAAACAATTACCTTAAGAAAACGATAACACCCCCGGGACTATTCTTTGCGTTATACTTATAAGGAGGAACTTTGTATGAAAAGAAAAATTTTACCTTTTTTTATTGGCTTTGTAGTATTAGCCTCTTGTGGCTCTTCTAAAAAATTCCAGGCGAGTTACGCGGAAGACAAACCTTTGTTTGCCGCTATCAATGAGTTAAACAAAAGACCTGGTAATGAAAAAGCTCAGAATGATTTACGCCTTCTTTATTCAAAATCTGCCGAAAGACACTTGGAAGCCATTGAGGTTTATAAAAGCAGCGATGATGATAAGAAATGGGATAAAATGCTTAACGAGTTGAATGCGCTTCAACATATATATAACAGCCTGCAGGCGACACCAGGAAGTTTTTCTATAGTTAAGCCTGCCAGTTACCTGCGCGATATTGAAACGGTTAAGAAAGAGGCGGCGGAAGATTTTTATGTTCGCGCGCAAAATAAGTTAGTGGTAAATAACAGGGAAGCGTCTTTACAGGCATGGCAGTATTTTAAAAGAAGTGTATCCTATGTGAGTGGTTATAAAGATGCAGATAAGATGATTAAGGAAGCCTATGAAAAAAGTATTGTAAATGTAGTGATCACTCCTATAGAGGAAGATAATGTCTTTTTCTCCGGATCAGGCAACTGGAACTATCCTGATTTTCGCTATCGCCCGCAAGAATACCAGGATGCACTCGTTCGTGATTTGGGTGGTCGTTCGGCCAATTATATGCCGGCTCGTTTTTACAACGACCGTGAACTGGGCAGGGAAAGATTGGAAGCTGATTGGGAAATAGGGATTCGCTGGAGAAACATAAATCCTATTCGATCGATACCCCGGCAATACAACCGGCAGGCATCTCGTAATGTTGAAAACGGAAAAGATACCAGTGGCAAGCCTATATACATAACCGTATATGCAACGTTGTATGTAACGGAAAACAATTATACTGTTGAGGGCGAGGTGGAATATCGTATCACTGAAATTACCAGTCGCGCGAATATTGATAATGGCTTTGTTCGGCAAGAGGTTAGCTGGATTGAAAGCAGCGCCAGCTATAGTGGAGATTCAAGAGCATTGAGCCAGGAGGATTGGATGATGGTAAATAACCGGAATGGATTTAATCAACCCTCACGCGGAGACGTGTTAAACAGCCTGATGCGGAAAATGTATCCTGATCTGAAGCGAAGGATTCAACAGGGAATTGAATAAAAAAGAGGAGCCTGTGGTCTCTCAAAAGCACAAAGTAAAAAAACCGGATTTACTTTGTGCTTTTTGAACTTTAAGTGGAACAGCCATTCAGGGGCTGTTTCTATTGTACAGTAGTTAACAGGGAAACTGGTTGTTGCCGGCTGCTGATAACCTGTAAGGATCGCTTACCTGTTTTGTACACCTGGTTCGATACCTGCGTAATCAAGGTGCGTGAATTGCGTTTGCTAACATAATAACCATCAAAAATATTGCTGCTTTTCGATTCAAAAGAGGTATTGGGCAGCTTCAATTGTTTCCATTGGCCGGGCTCCTGCTCAATATAAAAGCTGATATCATCAAAGTAAAAACTTCCATTGCCATTTATGGCAGTATAAAACCAGAGCCGAACTGCTTTTTCATCAACCGCCCCTGCAATCGTGTAAATGGTCCAATCCTGTTCTTGTCTTGTTTCAACAGAAAAATTGCTATTAATAAAGTCTTCATCCCCTTTACCCACATTAATTCCATGTACCCGTATTTTGGAAAGGGTATCAGCAGGATTTTCTTTTACGGCAATTTCATACCGGAAATTTTTCCCCCGGAAGTCTTTAACCGGGACTTCTTTAACGAAATAAAATTCTTCCGTGTAATAATACCATTGCGATTGGGAGAAGCCTGATAAGGTGGCGCAGGCGATCAGGATAAGAAGTAATGTTCTTTTCATGGGGGTTGGATTTGACCTTAATTCAAAACGGAAAAACAACGGATCTATTGTGAAGCCGGAGAAGGCTTATTTCAATAATTGATAGGCAATAAAGCTCATTATATAGGCCAATCCGGTCATATAAATAAATTGAATTAATGGCCATTTCCAGCTGCGCGTTTCGCGTCGCACCACTGCCAGGGTGCTCATACATTGCATGGCCAATACATAAAATATCATCAGGGAGATGCCGCTTGCCAGGGAATATACTTTTGATCCATCGGGCTTAACCGCCGCATTCATTTTTTGCCGGAGGGTAGATTCATCTGCGTCATTCCCTCCTTCTACGCTATAGATGGTAGCCATGGTGCCAACAAAAACCTCCCGGGCAGCAAAGGAAGTAATCAGAGCAATACCGATCTTCCAATCGAATCCGAGGGGTTGAATAGCGGGTTCAATACTTCTTCCCAATATGCCCGCATAAGAATGCTGCAGTAGTTCCGCATTCATCTGGCGCTTCAATTCATTTACGTTGCCGGGTTGTTGTTCTATCTTTTGAGCATAACTATCGGCAACGGCTTTCATTTTTTCCTTGGGACCATAAGTACTCAATACCCATAGAATAAGACTAATTACCATGATAATCTTTCCGGCATCCAGTACAAATATTTTTGCCTTGCTAATCATCGTAATCATCACATTTCTCCAGCGGGGCGAACGATAAACAGGCAATTCCAGAATAAAAAAACTTTTCTCCTGCAGATGGATGAACCATTTGGCCACATAAGAAACAATCAGTGCCATCACTAATCCTAATAAATAAAGTCCCATCATCACCAGTCCGTGCAGGCTGAGAAAGCCCAGGAAATATTTTGGTGGAATAACCAGCGAAATAAGAATAGTATATACCGGTAAGCGGGCGCTGCAGCTCATCAGTGGTGTAATAAGAATGGTAAGCAGCCGTTCTTTTTTATTCTCGATATTGCGGGCACTCATAATAGCCGGTACGGCGCATGCGAAACCGCTGATCATCGGCATCACACTCTTTCCATTTAATCCAACCTTACGCATCAGCTTATCACTTAAAAAACTAATGCGGGCCATATAGCCAGTGTCTTCCAATACAGTAATTAATCCGAACAGGATCATAATCTGCGGAATAAAAACAATTATACCACTGAGACCGGCCAATATTCCATTTATAAAAAGATCGGTTAACCAGCCTGTAGGTAATACAGTTCCAAACCAGGAACTGGTAGTAGCAAAGGCCCATTCAATAAAATTCATGGGGAATTCGGCCAACCAGAATACACTTTGAAAAAGCAGAAACAATACGGTTAGCAGAATAAGATAACCCCAGCGCCGGTGTAGCAACACATCATCCAGTTTATCGCTGAATAATTTTTTCTGTATCGCTGATGGTTCTGAAACAGATTGTTTCATGATAGTTCCAATGCGGCGATAACGCTCCAGAATTTCTTCCGCCTGCACTTTGGTGTGATTAAATCCATTTTGCTGTTCAATCGTTTCTATCTTTTCCTGTACCGGCCGATCCAGGAAAAATGATTCGTGATTGATGAGATAATGAATCGCCTTATAATCACTTAATCCGGGGAATAATTTTTTTACACTGCTGATTGCCTCGGTGGCCAGGGAATGATTGTCGATAAAATCCCTGGAAGGGGCTCTATGCAATTCATTGGCCGTTTGTTCTATTGCCTTTTTTAATTGGGGGATACCTTTGCTTTTGCGCGGATTAACCGGAATAATTAAAATGCCTAATTCTCTTTCCAGCGCTGGCACATCAATTACCAGTTCTTTTTGTTTGGCAATATCCATCATAGTTAAGGCCAGCACCATGGGGATCTTAATATCTATAATTTGAGAAACAAACAGTAAAGTTCGTTTTAAGTTACTGGCATCGGCCACCAATACAACCATATCAGGTTTAATGTCTGAATCCTGTTGCATTAATACCCGGTAAGCGACCCATTCGTCTTCCCTTCGGGGATACAGGCTGTAGGTTCCGGGCAGATCAACAATGCGGGCCTTCAGTTTATCGGAAATAGTGGTAGTGCCGGTTTTTTTATCAACCGTAACACCCGGAAAATTGCCCACCTTTTGATTAAGTCCCGTTAATGCATTGAATAACGAAGTCTTTCCGCTGTTTGGGTTACCCACTAAGGCAATATGTACTTGTCGTTCAGCCACAATGGGCGAAAGTACCGAATTAACGAAAGGGGAAGCTTACGATATGGGTAAAATGTCTTTCTGTAATGAGTAAATGTGAAAATGTGCAAATGCCTCAGGGTTATATTTTCCTTGTAATAGCGTCTTACCTCTTCGTGCTAAATGTCAGCCTTGCAAGAATTTGAACATTTGCATATTTGCACATTAACCCTCCTTATCTTTGCCTCCCGAAAAATCAGGTCAAATTTTCCAGGTTATGTTCAACAAAAGAATTAAAATAAAAGAACTGCTGAGCTGGGAGCCACAGCAACAGGAAGTAACGGTTATGGGTTGGGTGCGCACCTTCCGGAATAACCAGTTTATTGCGCTGAACGATGGTTCTACCAATAATAACCTGCAGATTGTTGCGGAGCTAGGAAAGTTTGATGAAGAACTCCTGAAAAGAATTACCACCTCTGCTTCCTTAAAAGTTACAGGGGTATTAGTTCCCTCCTTAGGAAAGGGGCAAAAAATGGATTTACAGGCGAGTACCATTGAAGTATTGGGAGATAGTGATGCCGAAAAATACCCGATTCAGTTAAAAAACAGACCAACACTTGAATATTTAAGAGAGATTGCTCACCTGCGTTTTCGCACCAATACATTTGGATCAGTGTTCCGGGTGAGGCATGCCTTAGCCTTTGCTATTCATAAATTCTTTAATGAAAAAGGATTTGTGTATATGCATACCCCCATTGTAACCGCCAGTGACGCGGAAGGTGCCGGCGAAATGTTTAAGGTTACGACGCTGCCTTTTGATAATACACCCCGTAATGAAGATGGAACGATAAACTTCAAAGAAGATTTTTTTGGCCGGGCTACCAACCTAACGGTAAGCGGCCAGTTAGAAGGAGAATTAGGTGCTACAGCATTTGGGGATATCTATACGTTTGGTCCCACCTTTCGGGCAGAAAATTCCAATACGGCCCGTCATCTTGCCGAGTTCTGGATGATAGAACCCGAAATGGCTTTTAATGATTTAGAGGATAATATGAACCTCGCCGAAGAATTTATCCGCTACATAATTCAGTATGCGATGGATAATAACAGAGAGGACCTTGAATTTTTAGCGCAGCGACTGGCAGAAGAAGAAAAACAATTGCCACAGGATAAGCGAAGCGAAATGGGATTGATAGAGAAACTGGAATTTGTATTGAAAAACAATTTTCAACGGATTACTTATACCGAAGCGATTGAAATATTAAAAGAGAGCAATCACAATAAGAAAAAGAAATTTCAGTATCCCATTACCGGGTGGGGAATGGATTTGCAAAGCGAGCATGAAAGATATCTGGTAGAGAAGCATTTCAAAAAGCCGGTAATTCTTTCCAACTATCCTAAAGAGATCAAGGCGTTTTATATGCGCCAGAACGAGGATGGAAAAACAGTAGCGGCTATGGATATCCTGGCTCCGGGGATTGGAGAAATTGTAGGCGGCTCGCAAAGAGAAGAGCGATTGGATAAGTTAGAAACGCGGATGAAAGAAATGCATATATCAGCAGAAGAACTCTGGTGGTATTTAGATACCCGTCGCTTTGGAACGGTGCCTCACGCCGGTTTCGGATTAGGGTTTGAAAGAATGGTTTTGTTTGTAACAGGAATGACGAATATCCGCGATGTGATTGCTTTTCCAAGAACGCCGAAGAGTGCAGAATTTTAAAAGTCGATAGGCAATAGTGAATTGTCAATAATCTCCAAGAGTGTGACTTGTTGTATAAAATCCATTACCATCGGGGTTCATTCACTATTGACTCTTCACTATTAACCAGCATTCATTTCCCCAGCATCGGGAACAACCTTCTTATTTCCTTCTCATCCGGTTGCGCCCCATATTCGCATATCTCAAAAGCTTCTGCTTGATTGATAGTCGCCGCTCTTTTGGTACCATACCATTTTCCCAGTGACTTTCTAACAGCCGCGTCAATAGTTGTCTTCATTCTTTCTGACAGCCATTTGATGCGTTCTTTTTTACCAGCAGGCACTTGTTCCAGGTAATTCCCGATCCAGGGTAACCATTCATATACCTGCGATTCATGAGCATCCAGTGCCAGTACTTTTTTATCGAAAACGGAAGAAATATCAATAGTAATATCGGGCCGGAATGGATTAGGGCGTTGAAAATGATCGTAGGAATATAAGTAAACCGGGTTCTTTTTGAGAGCAGGTGTTTCCGGCGAAATATTGGGAACGGTTACCATATAAGCCCCATCCTGAACCAATACTCCGGTATAGCGATGATCGGGATGATAGTCGTTTGGCCTGGGTGCAATCACCACATCGGCATTCCATTCCCGAATTTTCCGGATGATCTGCAAACGCACATCTAACGTAGGCATCAACTGGCCATCGTGATTATCGAGCACATCATAGATTATTCCCAATCGGTTGGCCACTTCCTGTGTTTCTGCATAGCGCCGTTTGGCCAGTTCAGTTCCTTTCATTGTTTGATGGCCCGCATCGCCATTGGTAACGGACAAAAATTTGACGGCATAGCCCATTTGCGCAAACAAGGCAGCGGTGCCCCCAGCGTCTGAGTCGGGGTCATCAGGATGAGCGCCAATTACAATAATACGGGGAGCCGCCTGCTGTGAGTAAACAGTAGAATTCAAAATAGATATAAGAATAGTAAAGCAGGCTAAATACCGGATGGCACGTTTCATTCTATTGATTTTTGAAGTGAAAAAAAATCCTCATGAAGTTAAGGGTTATTGGAGAAAATCGATAAGTCAATAGTCAATTGTGAATGGTCAATAATCCCCAAGTGTGTAACTTGTGATAGAAAATGTATTACTATTGGGATTCTTTCACTATTCACTATTGACCATTCACTATTCACATTATATATGCCATCATCGTCTCATCCATATACCTGTTCTCCTTTTGAAGGAAAGAATATTTTCTCAGTATTCCTTCTTTTTCAAAACCCACTTTCTCGTAGAGGCGACATGCTTTTTCATTTTCAACCGAAACGCTTAATTCAATGCGTTTATATCCGGCCGTTCCGCAATGGTCAATAATTTCCCGCATCATTTTAGTACCATGACCTTTTCCTGAAAATAATGGATGAATACCTACGCCGCCCAGGTATACCACATGCGCTGTGCGATGGGTGAATGGGGCCAGTTTACACATACCAATCGTTATTCCACCTTGTTCATAGACATACTCAATATCTTTTTTCAGCAGGTCATGGCAGATCGGTTTGAATGTTTCGATACTCATTGGTTCGTACAGCAACCAGGGATTGATCTGAGGATGCATGTACAAGTCGTAGATAAAATGGAGATCGTAGAGAGTGGCTTTGCGAATCATCAGGTAAAAATTAAGACCGTAAAGAAATGAATAAATGACGGTTCGGAACCAGCCCGGGGGCCAAAAAGAAAAAAACATAAAAGAATGATGAAAAAACGACTGGAGTTCTTTTCATGGGAGGTAATTTTAAACTGAGTTTTAGAGTCATTAAATTGTAGGTCATATTGAAGGTCACCCGTAGTGGCCTTCAATTTTTTTAGAGAGTATCATGATGAAGCCAATAATATTAAGACCTGGATATAGATGGGTTGGCAATGTAGGTATAAAATATATCTCCTTTCCGGGAGAGAGAGTTAAACTTGGAAGAGACAAATTCATAGTAATAATAGTTAATTACCCCATAAGGCTACCTGTTTGTAAAAGAAGTAAATCCCACGCGGGGAAAACAATCTGATGAAAAAAGAAATAATAGACGAGGGCCTTTGCCCTAGGTGAAATACCTGTTTGGAACAGAGGTGATCCTGGGCTGGAAAACAAACTGATGATAAAAGAAATAATAGACGAGGGCCTTTGCCCCATGGGACCTACCTGTTTGGAACAGGGGTGATCCTGGGCTGGAAAAACAGGCTGATGATAAAAGAAAAAATAATCGAGTGCCTTTGCCCCATGGGACCTACCTGTTTGGAACAGGGGTGATCCTGGGCTGGAAAAACAGGCTGATGATAAAAGAAAAAATAATCGAGGGCCTTTGCCCCATCGGGGCTACCTCTTGGTAGAAATGAATTATATAAACAACCCATTGCCCCGGAGGGGCAACCTCATTGTATGAGTAATACATATACACAATTGCATATCCAGCTAGTATTTGCCGTAAAAGGAAGGAAAAGCTTTATACAAAATTCCTGGGAAGAAGAATTACATAAATACATAACGGCGGTGGTTCAAAACGATAGACATAAAATGTTAGTGATAAACGGTATGCCCGATCATATCCATATTTTCGTAGGGTTAAATCCCGCAATTGCTATTTCTGATTTAGTAAAAGACATAAAAAGAGCAAGCAATAATTGGATCAATGATAGAGGATTAATAAAAGGAAAATTTGAATGGCAATCCGGATATGGGGCTTTTTCATATGGCAAATCGCAAGTCGACCGCGTATGCCAATACATTCGGAACCAAAAGGAGCATCATGCAAAACAGAATTTCAGGATGGAATATACAGGCCTGTTAAGATTATTTGATATTGACTTTAAAGATGAATATCTCTTTGAATTTTACAACTAGATGCTGCAGACAGACAGGTTGCCCCTACGGGGCAAATTATTCCTCACCTGTCGGTATCTACTGGGAGACTACGCCTCCGGCGTAAATGAGATTCAAAGATAATTTTCATTGTATATTCTTCCTTGCTGAAGCATTACCTGGGCTGGAATTTCAATAAACCACCGGAGTCTTTGCTGCTGCAACGTGGCCAAATCAATCCCAAACCGTTACCGCAGATCACCAGCAGGCATTCGTTCGTGTGTTTGGTTGACAGAAATAAAACACAGAATGCTTGAAAAAAGCATTACTACGAAAGCACAACATCAATAGAGATTTCTCCGTTCCTTCGCGGCAAAAAAAAACAAAAAAGAATTACAGGGTAGCCATATCAATCACAAACCTTTACCGCAGATCACCAGTAGGCATTCGTTCGTATGTTTAGTTGATTGAAATAAAACACACAAACACGGATTAAAAATTGCCACGAAAGCAATTGAGACTTTTTCCCGTCTTCGTGGCAAATAAAACAAAAACTGTTTACCATGTTGCCATATCAATCCTATTATTTCAAATATCTCCAGACCAGATACTGCAGTATCAATAATTAAAACTCGGATAAGAATCCCTTTCGAAGGAATAGTAAGATCGGTAGAGTAAACTTCCCTCTTCTTATCAGGCAATCAGATACCTTTGCACACTGATTTTTAAAATAAGAGAAATGGCATTACTTTTTGAACCGCTCAGCATAAGAAACATTACGTTAAAGAACCGCATCGTAGTATCACCGATGTGTGAATATTCCGGGGAAGATGGATTTGCCAACGACTGGCACCTGGTACATTTGGGAAGCCGAGCGGTGGGTGGCGCCGGTCTTGTATTTACTGAAGCTACAGCGGTTTCACCCGAAGGAAGAATAACTCCTGCCGACCTGGGTATCTGGAAAGAGGAGCATATTGATTTTTTGCAACGCATTGCCCGCTTTATAGAATTACAGGGGGCAGTACCGGGCATTCAGTTAGCACATGCCGGAAGAAAAGCCAGTTGTCATGTACCCTGGGAAGGCGGGCAGGCATTAACGGCAGCAGAAGCCTCCTGGCAAACAGTGGCGCCCAGTGCTAATCCCTTTCATGAATCGGACCCCTTGCCGCGGGCGATGAGTAAAGAAGATATAAAGCAACTGATCAATGATTTTGAATCGGCCACGAAACGGGCGGCCAGGGCCGGATTTAAAATAATTGAACTGCATGCCGCGCATGGATACCTGCTCAATGAATTTTTGTCACCACTTTCCAATCATCGTACTGATGAATATGGGGGCTCTTTTGAAAACCGGATCCGGATTGTAGTGGAGATAGTGGCAGCAGTAAGAAAAGTATGGGACGAATCATTGCCCCTCTTCATCCGTATTTCGGCTACAGATTGGGTAGAGGGCGGATGGACGCCGGACGACTCGGTACAATTATCCGCCGTATTAAAAACCAAAGGAGTTGATTTAATTGATTGTTCATCGGGAGGTAATTCACCGTTGCAGAAAATAGCCTTGGGCCCGATGTATCAAACAGGGTTCGCGGAAAAAATAAAGAAGGAATCGGGGATATGCACCGGAGCTGTTGGATTAATCACTAAGGCGCAGGAGGCAGAGGATATTCTGCAGGAACAAAAAGCCGACCTCATCGTACTCGCGAGGCAGTTATTACGTGATCCTTATTTTCCCTTGCATGCGGCGAAAGAGTTGGGAGTAGATTTACCGTGGCCGGTACAATACCTGAGGGCGAAGAAATAAAAACTTTTTGGTTCACCTCACCCCTGCCACTCTCCTTAAAGAGAGGGGGAAGACCTTCGTATTTGTTACTTACATCGTCGCCCCCATCCCCTGAAGGGAGCTTGCAACACCCTAAGTAATTTTATCATGGATTAAGAAGAAGGTTGCAAATAGTCTTGCTGCTACCAGCCTCCTAGAGGGATGAGGGCAAAAAAGCGGAAGGAGTAGACTACAACGTCGCCATATCAATTACAAACCGATACCGTACATCGCCCTTCATCATGCGTTCGTAGGCTTCGTTGATATCTTTCATCGCAATCACCTCCACATCCGAAACAATATTATGCGCGGCGCAGTAATCAAGCATCTCCTGTGTTTCGGGCAAACCACCAATGAGCGAACCCGCCAGGCTTCTGCGTTGAAATATGAGATTGAAAGCAGGCACCTGTGCCGGGGACGGAGGCGCGCCCACGCAAACCATCACACCGTTTGTTTTGAGCATGCCGAGATACATATTATAATCGTGTTGAGCCGACACTGTATTTAAAATAAAATCGAATGAATTAGCCAGGGCTTTCACCTGTGCTTCATCGCTGGTTAATACAAAATGATGCGCACCGAGTCGCTTGGCATCGGCCTGTTTGGAAGCGGTATGACTGAGCATCGTTACTTCTGCTCCAAAGGAGGCTGCGAGTTTAACGCCCATATGACCGAGACCACCGAGACCGAGAACCGCCACCTTATGCCCTTTGCCCACTTTCCAGTGACGCAGCGGAGAATAGGTAGTGATGCCGGCGCAAAGTAAAGGAGCTACTCCTTCCAAGGGTAATTTATCGGAGATCGTCAACACAAAATCTTCGTGTGCCAGGATAGATTTACTATAACCGCCATGGGTAGGGCCGCTGCCATCTTTTTCCATGCCACCGTACGTACCCACCCAGCCGTTGCTGCAATATTGTTCCAGTCCGTCTTTGCAGTTATCGCATTCGCGGCAACTGTCCACGAGGCAACCGATAGCGGCGAGCCCGCCCACTTTAAATTTTTTGACATGACTACCCACAGCGGTAACACGGCCCACAATTTCGTGGCCGGGTACTATGGGGTACACGGTCATACCCCATTCGTTGCGGGCGGTATGAAGATCACTGTGGCAAACGCCGCAGTAGAGAATCTGTATTTCCACATCATGTGGTTTGGGAGATCTTCGTTGAATGGTCCAGGGGGCTAAGGAGTCAGTGGCCGATTGCGCGGCATAGGCTTTGGTGGATGACATATATAATTTTGTTTTTTAAAAGAACAACCCAACCGGGGTTTAGTTGGGGAAGATAAAGGAATTTGAACTACGGGCAATGCATAGTACTTCATTTTTCAAACTCACTTTTCTCCGGTTCTCCGTCATAACATGTTCGGGTTATAGCCGGGGAAACCCCGTTGTTCAACGGGGTAGGTACGGACTAAAGGCGAACAAGACCCGAGGAACGTCTGCTAATAGTACAGGCTTTAAAATTTTCATAGAAAGGCTTTTGCAGCAAGTAGAGTTTGATCCCTAGGTATTAAACGGATGGACCTATGTTACCCCACCACCACTTACCCATGCTGAGTTTGTAGCCAAAGTAAAAGAGTGGATTGCAAAAGGTGCGGTGATACCCTAACGAAAGTGATTTTTGGATAGAGGTAAATCCTTTTAATAGTTTTTTTATAATCGGATTGCATAATATAACTTCCATATTTCGGGGTCAATTAGGACAGGGTACGAGGTAACTCAAGCGCGCCTCGATTGTACCTTTGTCAAACGGCTACGTTCTTCCCGGGCTACCTAATTTTAATAAAGACGGGGTGGTGACGTAATTATCCTTCTTTTTAAGGTAATAACCTTAATATCCATTTTTCTTTTCAGGATATAGCCTTATATTTGTAAATAATATTTAAGGCTATATCCTTATGACCAAGTCAAAAATTAACAAGCTCATTGTGGAGCAACTGGACAAAAAGCTATTGGCTTTCAGCAAGCTGGATGACAATACACCATCCGGGGGATGGATTCATGCAATAAGAACTTCCCTTAAAATGTCGCTCAGGCAAATGGGGAACAGGCTATCTATTGCTCCTCAAAGTGTGAAAGAAATAGAACAACGGGAAAAAGACGGCTCCATCACGTTAAAAAAGCTAAGAGAAGCGGGCAAAGTTTTGAACATGCAATTAGTTTATGGTTTTATTCCCAAAGAAGAATCACTTAAAAAGATGATTGAGAAAAAAGCCAGTGAAATAGCCAGAGAAGTTGTGATGCGTACATCACACAGCATAATGCTGGAAGACCAGGAAAATTCCAGACATCGGATTGAAAAAGCAATAAAAGAAAGAGCGGAAGAAATTAAAAATGAAATGCCTGGTTATTTATGGGATTAGATCTTGATTATACAAATGGAAACACCCCGCTGGATGAAGATGAAAAAGAAGGTTTGCTGATCAAAAGCATCACTACCCATGGCGAGCTTAATGAATTTGAACAGCAAAATATTGAGAAAGCTATATTGTGGCAGAAAAGAAAAAAGCTTACTGCGGAAGAAATTATTTCCGAAAAATTTATCAGGGAACTGCACCGCCGCATGTATGCAGACGTATGGAAATGGGCGGGGGAATTTCGCCAGACAGACAAGAACATTGGTATTGATAAACACCAGATCGCCGTGGCCTTACCACAAATGCTTGGCGATGGTTTGTATTGGATAATTCACCAAAGTTTCCCCGATGAAGAAATTGCTGTTCGTATCAAGCATCGTATAGTACAGATGCATTGTTTTGCCAATGGTAATGGAAGGCATTCCCGCCTGCTGGCAGATACTATGAGTGAAAAAATTTTTCATCTCCCCCCCTTCACCTGGGGAGCTGCTGATCTTGTAAAAAAGGGCAGTCCCCGCGCTGATTATTTAGCGGCATTGAAGAAAGCGGATGCCGGTGATTTTTCAGAATTACTTGCTTTTGCAAAATCATAATGAAGAAACAGGTTAATGAAAACCAGCAACCGTGACTACCCAACCTGAAGAGGCGTGCAATAAATTCATTTTTCGGAATTACCGTTTCATTAATTACCTTCCTCTTCTATTACTGGTTACCTGATCCCTCCCACCTTATTCTTATCCATTCAGTATTACCTTTCTGAGGCCACCCGTTTTTATTTATCAACCAACAAAAAAAATGTTTAGTATGAAAAAAATTTGCCTGTTCTTATTATGCGGAGTTTTTTTAGTAGCCTGCAATAACGAGGTCAAAAAAGACGAACCCGTGGAAGCAAAAGCGGAAAAAATGACGACGCCGGTAGATCTGCCTTACACCGCTACTTTCAGCAGCAACTGGTCTACCGAGGTATCCGATGCGGATCTGAAAACCGTATTGGCGACATATAAAGACTGGGCCGACGGAAATATCAGTGGATTGAGTAAGGCAATGGGTGATACTGTTGTGATAGACATGAACAATGGGGATCATTTAACAAAAATCAATGCCGACCTGATGAAAATATGGACTACCAACCGCGATAGCCTGCGTTCGGTGAAAATTGAAATGTCTGCCTGGCATAAAATGTATTCCACCGATAAGAAGCAGGAATTTATCGTAACCTGGTACGATGAAACCGACACCTATAAATCCGGCAAAGTAGATTCAGCCGCTTATCATGATATTAACGGGTTAAAAAACGGGAAGATCGTGTACTATGGCCAGTTTAAAAGACCTAAGAAATAGCAAAAGATTTGTTGATGGTAAGAGCCTCCCGGTCAACCGGGGGGCTTTTTTTATTGGGGATCCCTGTTTCTTTGTGGCTGACAAGACCCCATGAGGAGGCTTTCCTTTGCATTAACTAAATACCCATCCGGCCAAATGGAAATTAAACGAGTAGGGAAAGGAGAAACAGGTACTACACAACCCACCTCTATCGATTTCTTACCTTTTCTTCTAAAGAAAAATCAATAGCAGGTGTTACCAATTTGGTAACATTTTTGTATATTTGATTTTGCTTATGAGAGTAATAGCCGTTAAAACCCTGAAGCAATACGCTAAAAAGAAGAAAGAGGCAGAGCAATCATTATTCGCGTGGTACCAGGAAGCATATAAAGCAAACTGGAGAAACCACAATGAATTAAAGGAACAGATTCGTACTGCCTCTGTGGTTGGCGACAAAAGAGTGGTATTTAATATTCATGGCAATAAGTACAGGCTGATTGTGGATATAGAATACCGGCTGCAAATTATTTTCATCGTGTGGATGGGCACCCATAAGGAGTACGATAAGATTGACGTTAAAAAAGTGGCATATGATAAAACCGATTAGAACAAAAAAGCAATATGAAGAGGTCCTGCAGCATATCTATTCGCTGATGCAGAAAGACCTGAACCCCGGCAGCAAACTGGCTGATGAGCTGGAAGTGCTTTCCATACTGGTGGAATCGTTTGAGAGAAAGCATTATCCTATACCCCCGCCCCACCCGATAGAGGCCATCAAATTCCGTATGGAGCAAATGGGAATGGACGAAAAAAAACTTACTGCCATACTCGGCGGCCGCAGCCGAAAATCTGAAATATTAGCCGGCCGCAGAAAGTTGTCTCTTTCTATGATCCGGGAACTGCACGATAAATTAAACATACCTGCCGAAACACTTATTGCGGCGTATTAATGCACAAACTAGCCTTATTGAAATATCCGCAGGAATATTGGTGAACATTGGATAAAAACCAATGCCGGGCCCTGCTTTTTTTTAATTACCGGAAGGCTGAGGATATAGTCGGTGTCATAGCTCCCTGCTGTTCCGGAAAATCTGACTGGCAGGCTTATTCTGAAAGTTCCCATAACATTTTTTTTAAAATTTAGAAAGGGGGTTTACAACCAACAACCCTTGCCTGTACCAGGCAGGAATCCGGCTGATGAATCAAATCTACCGTACCGGGATAGCTGCTTCCAAAAAACATCACCGGAATGACATAGTTAGCAGACTTGATACTATTTCGCAGATATGGCGGAATCGACAGGATTGGCCTATTTGGCACAGACGGATTCATTTTCTTCGGGTGTTCTCCGACACTTGTTCGGGTGTTGTTCGGGTATTGTTCGGGTGTTGTTCGGGTATTGTTCGGGTATTGTTCGGGTCTTGTTCGGGTATTGTTCGGGTCA
>JANMBO010000086.1:0-2830 GCA_031360425.1 Chitinophagaceae bacterium
GGTTGGTGCTTACCGCGGCCATCAATCCAACTACTGCGCTGGAATCTATGCCACCGGATAAAAAAGCGCCGAAAGGAACGTCGCTGATCATTCTTCCCTCCACCGATTGTAATAGAAGCTTTTTTATTTTTTGAGTAACCCGCTCCCGGGAGGTAAAATCATACTCTTTTCTAACGGAAGCAATATCCCAATAAGCTTTTATTTCAACCTGGTTATTTTTAATTCTTATGTAATGACCTGCCTCCAGTTGTTGTATACCTTCTATTATGCTAAGCGGAGAACTTACCGACTGGAAAGAGAAATAATCTTTCAATGCTTCCTGATTCAGTTTCGGTTTAATTAACCCAGAGGCAATAACTCCTCTTATCTCGGATGCGAAAAGAAAAAAATCGGTTCCATGATAATAATATAATGGCTTCACTCCCATCCTGTCTCTCGCAATAGACAGTTCCTTCTTTGCTTCATCCCATATTGCAAAGGCAAACATTCCTTTAAACTGTTTTATGCAATCAATACCGTTACGTGCATAGGCCTCTACCAATACTTCGGTGTCGCTGCTAGTACGAAATGAATGACCGGAAATAGTAGCTTTTACTTCTCTAAAATTGTACAGCTCCCCATTAAATGCCAACCTCAGGTTGCCTGATGCATCTACGAAAGGTTGATTGGCCGTTTCAGAAAGATCGATAATAGAGAGCCGTCGGTGACCAAGCGCAATAGAATTCTTCACAAAAAACCCTTCTGCATTAGGCCCACGATGAGCCATCGCATCTGTCATTTTTTTAATAATAGCCTGATCGGCAGGCAAACTATCAAATCGCACATAACCTGCAATACCACACATCTAAGGGGAATTTCCTGTAAAATATAATTAAGAGGTAGAAATCAGGACATCGAATGAAGTGTTACGGATGAACTTCTCTTTGGGAAGAGATGTTTCGGATCGAAGAATTTGGCTTCTCTCTTCCTGATAATGAACTTCCGTAAGGTAACCAGGAATATCAAAACATAAAGTATTAATCCAATATTCAACAACATTGAAAATTTCTTTAACATATGCGTACGAATAGAAAAAACCTCGGTCCTTTCTTTTCCAATAGTCCATTCTAAAACTTTTTTAACAGCGGGCATTATTACGGGAATTTTATCCCAATTGGTATACCGCACCCCGGCATAGTTATAGTTGGAATTATAACCTACTGGCAATTGAGTTTGATAATATTGCCAGTTTCTTTGTATGTCGGAAAAACTGGCCATTTTGCCATCTTGCTTTTTAAAAGAAATATTAAACAACGGATCTAATACAACCCAACCATCAGCAGTTTGTGCCTCCACTATATTATGCCCCCCATAATTGTCACTAACTTTCATTTGAGCAATGCGGTTGGGAATATTCAACTCGGATAATACCCGGCTCAGAATATAGGAATAGCTTCCACAAGCTCCTTTGCCTGTCATCAGATCAAAAGAAACGGGATGGATTAATTCTGATTTTATAGAATTGAGATCTTGACCTTCAAATATTTTCCTCCGCCCCTGACCAAGATAATTCGTTAAAGTAAGGCTTGTCGTAATTAAATTTTCCGTTTTGATACTTCCGGTTTTTTGTAGAGAGGTAAACTTTACGTAATCTGCGAGTGATGTAAATACTTTTTGTTCATAACTGTCTTCAATATAAAAGTAAGCCAGTGAAGCAAGAAGAAAGCCGTTCAGGAAGATTAACAAATAATTGCTTCTTCTTTTTACTGAAAATGCCATTTGAACAAATGTATTCTTCACAAGCTTCATCGGACGAATATTGGTTTTTGTAAGGATGATGGAGCTGCATTCTGGTCTCACCAGTTAATGCAGCCACATTATAACGAGGTATGAGATAACTTATTATAAAATAATACCTAATTATTATACTATTACTCCAGAAGTATATATACATATATAATATAATATATTTAAAATATTTTTCCCCCCTAAGATTGCTGCCTTGTGAAAAGCAATTTTTTCATCGACTATTATTAACATGGATATCCTGATCATTTTTCTTTCTATAAACCCTTGTATACAGGTCGGTATATTGCTTAGTTACCTCATTAAGCCTGTATTTCTTTACATTTTGAAGGCCACTGGCAATAAGGGTTTTTCTATATTCTGCATTATTGATTATGCACATTAATCCTTCTTTAATAGAATCAACAGAATATGGATCACAGAAAGCGGCCCCGTTTCCGGCCACTTCCTTCATAGGTGAAATGGAACTGGTAAGTACAGGTCTTCCGACAGCCTGTGCTTCAATTATAGGTAATCCAAATCCTTCATAAGTGGTAGGAAATGCGACCAGGTCGCATTCAATATATTTTTGTACTAATTGCTGTTCACTAAGCTGAGAGCTGATTTCGTAGGTAATATTGTTTTCCTCAAGAGCTTTCACCTGGTCTTCATTTATTTTTCCAACGATATCAAGAATACAAGGAATTTCCCGAAGGGCGGAAGCCAACCGGAAAAGGTTTTTATTAGGAGTGGTACCTATGAATAATATTCGGGGGAAACTAGTATTAAATGTTGAGGAATGGTAGCTAAACAGATCACCAATAAAATTAGGGATAACAATGATTTTGGAAGGAGCACAACCGGTGAATTGAATCACTTCCTTTTTCGTATTGGCAGATATTACAGTAACTACATCTGCTTTTCTAACAGGCAAATCGTACCAAAACCACTTAAAAATCCAAAATTTAGGATGAAGGCGACTAATGTCTTTTAGTAATACACAATCATGAATAGTAAGTATGTTCACGCAGTCCTTTTTGCAAGCCAGAATGGTGTAATGAATATC
>JANMBO010000042.1:0-153994 GCA_031360425.1 Chitinophagaceae bacterium
GGTTGGTTAGATATTCAACCGCTTCATCTCCTTTACTGCATAATTGCAGGCCCTGGCGGTGAGGGCCATATAGGTTAATGAAGGATTCACACAAGCACCCGAAGTCATGCAGGAACCGTCGGTAATAAAAACATTGGGCACTTCGTGCATTTGATTGAAGCTATTCAAAACAGAAGTTTTTGGATCACTCCCCATTCGGGCAATACCCATTTCATGATTGGCATTGCCCGGGTACGACATATTATTCGAAATATTGATTTCCTTAAACCCTGCCGTCTCTAATAATTCTCCGGCCGTATTGGCCATATCCTGGTTCATCGCTTTTTCATTTTCTTTGAAGGCACAATCAACAACAATAATTGGCCGGCCCCATTTATCTTTTTTGCTACGGTTTAACGTAATACGGTTATCTGCATAAGGTAAACATTCACCAAACGAATAGAGACTCATGTGCCAATTGCCCGGTTCACTCATTGTCTCTTTCAGACCAGCGCCTATACCATCGATTTGATGCTGGCTTCGGTAGGCACTTCCTCCGTAGTGATAGCCACGAAGGAACCTGGCATCCTTCTGTTGAACATTTCTGAATCGGGGTATATAAATATTAGTAGGTCTGCGACCATAGTAATAACTATCTTCAAAACCATCTACCCGGGCCGAGGCTGAAATTCCTTTGTGGTGGTCCATAAGATTGCGACCCACCTGGTCGCTGCCGTTACCTAATCCGGTTGGAAAACGGGAAGACACAGAATTCAACAGAATAAAAGCAGTGGCTACGGTGGAGGCGTTCAGAAATACAAGGCGTGAATAAAATTCAATGACCTCGTTGGTTTCGGTATCAATGATTTCTACGCCAGATGCTTTTTGTTTTTGTTCATCATACAATATTTTATTTACAAGGGAATGGGGCCTGACCGTTAGATTACCCGTTGCATAAGCGGCCGGCATGGTACTGGCATTGGTACTGAAATAAGCGCCGAACGGACAACCCCGGTGACAGAGATCTCTGGCCATACAAAGTCCTCTTCCTTTAACTGGTTTGGTAAGGTTAGCCGTTCTGCCGATTATAACTTTTCGATCGGAATAGTTGTTTTCAATTTTTTCTTTAAAGAACTTTTCTACCGTATTCATTTCAAATGGTGGTTGAAAAAGTCCATCCGGTAACTGCGGTATGTTATCGGACCTGCCACTCACGCCGATAAACGATTCTACATAATCATACCAGGGGGCAATGTCTCTATATCGAATCGGCCAGTCTATAGCAATTCCATCTTTTAGGTTGGATTCAAAATCAAGATCACTCCACCGGTAACAGGCCCTTGACCATAGCAAGGATCGGCCGCCCACTATGTTTCCTCTTATCCAGTCGAAACGTTTCGTTTCTTCATAGGGATTCTCCTGGTCGTTGATGTAAAAATGTTTATTGTCTTCCCGGAAGGACCAATGCCGGCTTTGAACAAATTGCCGTTTTTTATCTTCTTCTGTTAATCGAAACCGATGAGGAAAATTCCAGGGATCCATGGTAGCGCTGGGGTAATTGGGGTGATCCACATTCCCGCCCCGTTCCAGCAGCAGTACTTTCAATCCTTTTTCGCAGAGTTCTTTCGCGGTCCATCCTCCGCTGATACCCGATCCTACAATAATAGCATCATAGGTATTTTGGCTGTTTGCTTTATTATGAATAAAAAGGGAATCGCCTGGCATTGCTATTTATAAATTTTATTGAAGTTTAATCCTGAATGGGCTTTTGCAATATGGAGTATTAGTCTTGTTCGTTTGACTGGAAGCAATAATTAATTGCTCAACATAATGCCCCTAAGTTTTCCCCTCGGTGGACAAGGGCCTCTATTTAAAATGTTGCATCATCATGTTGGGGTAATCTGCCAGGGCGATGGACGGGTCAGCAATTTCCGGGTGCCATAATTTCTCCCACTCAAAACTATAATAACCATTGTATCCTCCCTTTGCCAATGCATCTATCGCATTAAAGATTGGAACTTCTCCCTGGCCCAATAACGTATATTGAATCTTCCCTTTTACCATTTTTGCATCTTTGATATGAGTATGGCGGATATATTTTTTTAGTTTATTATATACTTGTGCCGGAGCTTCTTTGGTTACTGTCCACATATTGGTGATATCCCAAATCAATCCCACCTGGGGATGTTCGGCCGATTGCATAATTTTTTCCAGGTCCTCCGTATATACGAGATCGCCATGTGTTTCCATTAATACCACCACACCACTTTCTTTTGCATGATCACCTAATTCCAGCAATCCTTTTGCGATAAGATCCATCGTTGCATTTTTTTCCTGGTCCTTGGGGAAGTTATTGGGGAACACCCTGACGTAAGGACACTTGATATCCTGCGCCAAATCAATGAAACGCTTGCCCTCGTCTACATTTTTTTGGCGCTCCGCCGAATCGCTGAAATGTAAGGTGGCAGAAGCCCCCAGGTTAACAAACCGTAGTCCCTTTTCTTCCATTATTTTCAAGGTAGCCCTTCTGTTTAGAGCTGTGCTGAATTCGTTGCATTTGGTTAGATCCAACTGCCGTTGAATGCCCCGCATTTCAATGCCTTTATAATTATGCTGCACTGCAAAATCAACAATTTGGGGGAATGTCCAATCAGGGCAGCCCAGAGTTGAAAATGAGAGGAGAGGAGTATATTTTTCAAAATCAAATGAACTTCCTGTAAAGGCAGTTGCCAGTAAGACTGCGGATGATTGCAGGAATTGGCGACGGGAGGGATGGTTCATAATAAATGATATTCATTACTATTCAAATCTAAACTTAAAAAGGATAGCCCGCAAAAAGTTAAAAAAGATAAGATATTGGGGAAAATTATCCCGCTAATTTTTAACGAATCGTTCCGTAATCTTTTTTCCGTCTGCCAATAACCGGATGTAATAAACTCCGGCTTGAAGTCTGGATGTATTTATTTCAGTAACCCTTCCGGTAACCTGGCTCTTAATCATCGCTTGCCCCAGGGAATTATAAATTACCACAGCTGATCCCGCAGTAATGGAACTTCCCGCAAAGAGATTTATTTTTTCCCGGCTTGGATTTGGATAAAGTTTGATTTCGTCCGGGGAAATATTCAGCCGGTATAATTTTGAAGAAGGAACTAATTGCTTTCCCATGCCGGGACCTTCATAACTTAAGGTTACTGATTGGCCGCCGCCCTTTTCAAAAAAAGTTACAGTGAAGGCATGTTTACCTTTTTTCAAACCAATTCTACCCGAAGCTTCTGAAACAGCATGCAGTCCATCATTGTTAATCAGGTTCAGATCTCCAATAAATAATTTGCTGCCATCATCGGAATTGAGATAAAAGGTATAATATCCATCAGCGGGGATATCAATAAAGCCAGAATATTGCATGGCAAAATTATCCTGTCGTTGAATGGGGGACAGACTAATATTGTCAATAGTTCCTGACTTAACCGGATAGATCAGGCCAAAGTTTGGTAAATAATTCCAGGTCCCTTCATAGTATTGATAATCTACTCCGCTGGCTACATTAGCAGGATTCTCCGGTTCCCTTAATTTGCCGGGTTCAATGACTCCATATACCATGATCTTGTTGGAAAAAGTGGGAGTATAAACTTTTCCATTGGCAATAGTAGGGGAGCAAAATTTGGCGAATTTCCCTAATCGGTCGCGCGATGTTAACTGTTCACTGTTCCATAATTCGCGGCTGACGTCAGAAGCATCAAAGGCACGGAGCATACCGTCTACGGTACCATGGTTAGCGTCTTCCAGTGTGGGAATAGTTGCCCAGAGTACAGCAGAACCTGCCGCATTTCCATTGGCAGAAACAGACAGCATTGCTCCAGGCATACCCTGGTTGGGTGCCTGCGGGCCTTGCATTGCTGGCACTTTATTGTATAACCCATTATTCAATCTGAATACCTTTAACCGATCGTATTCCGACCACCAGTAGGTTAAGCCCGTAGCTGAGGCATCCGACCAAAATACCGTTGACCCGTGCAGGTGTCCATTAAATGTTTTAAAACTTTGCAGGTTGGTATCTTTGAGTGCATTAAATTTTCCGAAATTATTACGGTTAATCAAATACAAAATACCTTCCTTTCCGCTACCTGTCACCAGGTTGGTTCCGGGGATCAGCATCGCCCCATCACTACCGAGATCAGCATCAATTTCGTCGAGATAAGCCTGGTTATAAGGAGCGAAATAATCAACCACTTCCAGGGTATTTCCATTCGGTCTTAATCGCAAGAAGCAATCACCATAATTATTTGCAATGGGATTGAACGCACCATTTCCTGTAATAACATATAAATCCCCGTTGGCATCTACCGCCGGACCTTGTCCCGACATCCAGATTCCGCCTTCATCACCGTTTGGTGTTGAATTGAAAATAATTTTTTGAGAAAGATTGTTGGCGTCATAACCAAAGATCCAACCATGATACGGCGGAGTGTCGCAGTAACCGGCATAGCAAACATATACAATACCATTTGACAATACGATAGCTGATCGTTGATTTTCATTGACGCTAATAAAAGGAATCGTGCCATTGGTACCGCCGACGCCTGTTCCCGGCACATTACCTTGTATGATTTTTGGTGAACCATTTTTTTCAGCGCCTGTGATCAAATCCAGCGCGTGAAGGCGGTCGGTATACTGGCCGTTTTCGATTGTTTTGGCAACAAGGTAAATTGTTTTTGCAGGGAGGTCAATAAAGGGAGTACTCAGTATTCCAATTTCAATTTTAATATCATTATAATTTCCGCAGGCCTTGCCGATATTGGGGTCAGGAAGAGGAACTGAAGCACCAAGGTTTACTTTCCATAAGGGAGCAGAAGCCTGAGCGGCGTCATCCGCATCAAACGCGTATACATCATTGTGCATGGTGGCAATGAGCAGAACATTTTTTGTTCCCTTGCCGGGTATAAGGAGCCCGCCTACATATAAGGGTTGGGCATACACATGCCCTTCCACCGGGTATTCAAAAAGCTTACCGAACGAATAAGGCACCACATTATTTACGTCCAGAAATGTTTCATTCAGGTTGGCACCCGTTCTAAACAAGTCGTTATGTTGGGTAAGAACATTTACCTGGGCGTTCATTTTACATAAAGGAAGGAAACAGGTCAGAAGGGTAAAGAGTAGCGGATATTTCATGCAGAATAAATTGAAGAATGAAAATATGCTTTTTGCCGGAATCTTCATACTGTTAATGCCTGGAATTCAATTTACATAAAGGAAAAATTTTTCCCGAAAATTCGGGAAGAAGATGAAAGTTTGACAGTTGTTCAGAGTACTATGCGTGCTATCCCCAAAAAACCTGATTGCAAATTCATATTCTCTCAGCAAAAAGTGTGATCATTTACCCTGGTACAGATTCTTGCATCTTATTTCTGATGATTTATTTACCAGGATGCCATTTAACCGACTAATAGTTCTGGTCAATTGTATCAACGCGGTATATAATCTAAATAATATTCATAAATTTAGTAATTCAATGAGGATTGTTTGTCAAAAAAACTTCTTATATGAAAAAGACTATATTTTTTGCATTTAGCCTGTTGTTGTTTAATAATATTGCCAGGTCGCAGGGTTGCATTGCAATACGAAACATTTCAGGTTTTGGACAATATAACCTGACTGATAATGCGTTTTCAACATCGAGTTGGTTATTAGATGTTACAACCCGTTATTTCAAGGCATTCCGGGATTTTAAAGAAAAAACAGATCAGCATACCGCCGAGGCGAACCAAACCATCCTTAAATCTTATTCTATGGATATAGGGATAAGCCGGTTGCTGAATAATGGATGGTCGGTGAATTTCAGTTTACCCATCACCTCCAATTCCCGATCTTCTACCTTGGAACATGGTGGACTAAACACCACCCGGCACACCACCCATTCATTTGGTATGGGTGATGTGCGTATAACTGCCTATAAATGGCTTTTTGCCCCGAGCGTAAGGCAAAAAGGAAATATACAATTGGGGTTAGGTATTAAACTACCTACCGGCGATTATAAATACCAGGATTATTTTTACCGGAATGACACTACAAAGCTGTTGTCGGCGGTTAATCCCTTTATTCAATTAGGTGATGGAGGGACTGGTATTATTACCGAACTGAATGCGTTTTATTTTCTTACCAAGAGCATCAGTATTTACGGAAATTTCTATTACCTCAGTAACCCGAGAGATCAGAATGGTACCCAATTTACGACGGGTAGAATGCCGACACCCTTGCAAGTTCAGAGCGGATATGTGGAGCTGAGTGTACCTGATGTTTACTCGATGAGAATTGGTGCCAGTTTCAATGTTGACAATTGGGGTTTTTCCGCGGGGTTAAGGAATGAAGGTAGTCCGGTAGAGGATCTTTTTGGAGCCAGCAACGGGGCACGAAGGGCGGGTCATAATTTATCCTTTGAGCCAGGGGTAGTTTATAAGTTTAAAAAGGCAACTATATTTATGTATACACCCATAATTATGGTGCATGAGATTAAACAAAATTTGCCCGATAAAAAAATCACGGAGATCACTGGGGTGTACACCGTTGGAGCTGGCGGATCAGGAGATTACCAGGTGTTTTTGGGCGTACAATTTAAACTTTGATTTCGGGTAATATTTATAAGCGGCACTGGTATAAAAAACCGGTGCTTTTTTATTTAATGAAGTTATTCTTATCATCAAGTTATTCGGAGTTTATGAAAAATTATTATTTGCAAGGGAAGAAATTTTAATTAAGGTAAATTTATATTGCGCAGGGAAAACTCATTTTTAATTATAAGAATTCCTGGTACTTATTTGAAATAGTATAATGCAACAGGAGCAACGACAACTCGCCGCTATTCTTTTCACCGACATTGTTGGTTATACCGCTATGATGCAGCAGGATGAGCAAAATGCGGTAACTGTTACCCGGCATTATATAACTGTTTTAAAACTGTCGGTGGCTGCGCATCATGGAAAAATATTAAATGACTATGGCGACGGAAGTCTTTGTTCATTCTCCAGCGCCACTGAAGCAATGCGCTGTGCTATTGAAGTGCAACAACAACTGCAAAATGAACCAATGGTACCCTTACGCATCGGTTTGCATGTAGGAGAACTATTTTTTGAAGGCGACAAAGTAATGGGCGATGGGGTGAATGTAGCTTCCCGCATTCAATCATTGGGTATTGCTAATTCCATTCTTTTTTCGTCAGAAATAAACAATAAGCTTAAAAATCAGTCCGAATTTAAGAGTGTTTCAGTAGGCCGGTTTCAATTTAAGAATGTGGATGAGCCGATGGAAGTCTTTGCGTTGGCTAATAAGGGGTTTGTGATTCCTGAAAAAAAGAAAATGGAAGGAAAGCTGCGGGAGAAAGAATCATCCCGCAAAAAATGGCTGGCACCTGCTGTCATAATTTTTTTGTTGGCAGCCGGCTTTCTTATTTATAAAAATTTCTCATCCGGTACGGATTTTAATGGTGAAAAAACAATCGCTGTTCTTCCATTTGAAATCATTGGAATAGACACCAGCGAAGAATATATTTCCGATGGTATCACACAGGATATTATAAATAACCTGTCAAAAATCACTTCCTTACAAAAAGTGATTGGTTGGTTTTCGGTCAGAAGTTTTAAAAAAACAACGAAAACCCTGAAACAAATAGCTGATGAACTGGGTGTGGCTGCGATTCTTAGAGCTACTATGGAAAAACACGAAGGCAAGACCTACATTATTGCCGAACTGACTGAAGTCAGTACCAATAAACAATTATGGGGAGATAAGTTTGAATACGAGAGTAATGATATTCTATCTATTCAATCAAATGTTGTCGGGAAAATTGTTACTGCTCTGAAATCTAATGTAACACCGGAGGAAAAAAGGAATCTTTCCAAACATTATACAGAAAATGTAGAGGCTTATAAATTTTATTTAAGGGGCCGGAATTTCTGGAATAAAAGAACGAGAGAAAGCTTCGACAGCGCTGAAGTCTATTACAAGAAAGCCATTGATCTTGATCCGGAATATGCCCTCGCCTATTCGGGCCTTGCAGATTGTTATGCTTTAAACAATAAGGGTCTTTCATCTGCTGAAGCGCTGCCGATAGCAAAAGCTTATTTGGCAAAAGCACTTTCACTGGACAGCAACCTTGCTGAAGTATGGACAACGGTTGGGTTTATTCAATCACATTTTGAATATGATTGGATCGGAGGAAAAAAGATTTTAGAAAAAGCGATTCATCTAAGTCCTAATTATCCTACTGCTCATTTATATTATGGAAATGTGCTTATTTTTAACGGAGATAAACAACAGGGAATTAAAGAAGTTAAAAAAGCGTTGGAGCTTGATCCGCTTTCAATCTCTATTAATTGGTCACTTGCCGACCGTTATTTCCAAATCCGTGAATATGATCTCTCTATAACACAGTTCCAAAAAACCATATCCCTTTCTCCGGATTATATAGAGGCAAAGGAACGGCTAAGTCTTAATTTTTTACAAAAAAAACTCTATTCGCAGGCGATTGATGTAATCACTAAACTCCCAATCACAGTACCGGAACGTGGTCTTTTACTCAGTTATGCATATGCTATTGCAGGTGATAAATTAAGAGCAAAAACAGAACTTGACAAGACGCTAGGAGAAGTGAGTAACCCACCACCATCATTCAACCACTATCTTACTCAGGCATACATAGGTCTGGAAAATTACAATAAAGCACTAACCCTATTAGAAGAGGGATATGAAAAGAGGATAATTTTTATGGTCGGTACGAAGGTCTCTCAATTATATGATCCTCTCAGAAATGAACCCAGGTTTAAAGCACTGCTGAAAAAGATGAACCTGGATTAGCCTGTCCTTACTCTGAGAAAAAGAGTTTATTTTTAGAAAGGGCTTCACCCCCTGTCACTTTTAGGGCCGAAATAATGCAAAAACAAAACCGTCAACTCGCTGCTATTCTTTTCACCGACATTGTGGGTTATACCGCTATGATGCAGCAGGATGAGCAAAATGCGGTGGCGGTTACCCGGCATTATATAACTGCGTTAAAACTTTCGGTGGCTGCCCATCACGGAAAAATTTTAAATGACTATGGAGACGGAAGTCTTTGTTCATTCTCCAGCGCCACCGAAGCAATGCGCTGTGCTATTGAAATGCAACAGCAACTGCAAAATGAACCCAGGGTTCCGTTGCGTATCGGGCTACATGTGGGGGAACTTTTTTTTGAAGGCGACAAAGTAATGGGCGATGGGGTGAATGTAGCTTCCCGCATTCAATCCCTGGGAGTGGCTAACTCGATTCTCTTTTCGTCAGAAATAAACAATAAGCTTAAAAACCAGCAGGACTTCAAAAGTGTTTCGGTGGGCCGGTTTCATTTTAAAAACGTGGATGAACCGATGGAAGTTTTTGCGTTGGCTAATGAGGGGTTTGTGATTCCTGAAAAAAAGAAAATGGAAGGCAAGCTGCAAAAAAGAAACTCTTCATACAGAACGATAATACTTGCCGCCAGCCTGCTATTGTTGGCCGTCGCTTCTTTTTTTGTTTACCAGCAGTATTTTAATAGAGCGGAGTTTAGCGAAAATGAAAAATCGATCGCAATCCTTCCTTTTAAAGTAAGTGGAAACAGTGATGAAGCCCTAAGTGAAGGACTGGTAGAAGATATTCTTGCCCATCTTATGAAAATTAAGGAACTCAAAGTGATATCCAACAGGTCTTCCGGGTATTATATCGGTTCGAAAAAAAGCCTGAAGGAAATAGGAGAAGAACTTAATGTTAATTCTCTCATGACTGGAAGTATTCAGCAAATTGGAAGCAGGATACGGGTCGTCGTTCAATTGATGGACAGCAAGACGGGAGATTTGATCTGGACTGATATTTATGATCGGGACAATATTCAAATTTTTGATCTTCAGACAGAACTTGCCACTAAAATTGTCAATTCGCTTGAAACAACATTGACATCCCAGGAAAAGAGAAACCTATTAAAACATTATACTGAAAATGTAGAAGCATACAAATTTTATCGCAAAGGCCGTTGGTTCTGGGACAAAAGATATAAAGAAAGTTATGATAGTGCGGAATTCTATTTTAAGAAGGCTATTCAACTGGATCCTGACTATGCGCTTGCTTATTCAGGGTTGGCTGATTGTTACACTAATAACCAGAAAGGGCTATCTCAAATTGAAGCAATGCCAATTGCCGGGGGTTATGTATCCCAGGCATTAATGCTTGATAGTAATCTCAGTGAGGCTTGGGCAACCAAAGCTTTTATCCAATCACATTTTGATTACGATTGGAAGGGTGCGCAAAGTATTCTTAAAAAAGTAATTAGTGATAACCCAAATTATTCGATTGCTCATCTGTATTATGGAAACTCATTGCTTTTTAACGGAAATACGGAAGAAAGCTTCAAAGAAACTAAAAAGGCGCTGGAATTAGATCCTCTTTCCTCCTCTATAAATTTTGTATTGGGAAGAAATTATTATTATGCACGAAACTATGATCTATCAATTACCCAGCTTTTGAAAACCCTGGGATTGGACCCAAATTTCAAACGCGCTTATCAATATTTGGGCTATTCTTATTTGCAAAAAAAACTGTATCCCGAGGCCATTGATGCTTTTTCCAAACTTCCACCTAAGCCTTTCGGTCAGGGTGCAAGTGGCACCATACTATTGAGCCTTGCATATAGTATTAGCGGGGATACAGAAAAGGCAAAAGCAGAGTTTGAGAAAATTACCAATGATGATCGTGTTAAAATATCACCCTATTTCATGGCGGAGTTTTATCTAAGTCTCGGAAATCTTGACAAAGCATTGACACAATTAGAACGGGGTTTTGATATTCATGACTTACCAATGGTCACTTTGAAGATCGACCCAATCCTTGACCCAATCAGAAATGAACCACGATTTAAAGAACTGCTGAAAAAGATGAACCTGGATTAGCCTGTCCTTACTCTGAGAAAAAGGGTTAATGTTTAAGAAAGGCTTTACCCCCTGTCACTTTTAGGGTCCAAATAATGCAAGAGCAAAACCGCCAGCTCGCCGGCATTCTTTTTACCGACATTGTGGATTATACCGCTATGATGCAACAGGGTGAGCAAAATGCGGTGGCGGTTACCCGGCACTATATAACCGTCTTAAAACTATCGGTTGCTGCGCATCATGGAAAATATTAAATGAGTATGGAGACGGAAGTCTTTGTTCATTCTCCAGCGCCACCGAAGCAATGCGCTGTGCTATTAAAATGCAACGGCAACTGCAAAATGAACCCGGGGTTCCCCAGCGTATCGGGCTGCACGCAGGAGAATTTTTTTTTGAAGGTGACAATGCAATGAGGTGACGGGGTGAATGTGGCTTCCCGGATTCAATCATTGGGTATTGCTAATTCCATTCTTTTTTCGTCAGAAATAAACACAAAAGGTAAAACCCAGCAGGTTGTTAATCGTGTTTTAGTTTTACTAAGCACCACGGTAATGCAATCAACTATTACTTCAAAGTATCCGTATACAGCTTACTGCACTCCGCAAGATCCATATACTTTACCTTGTTGCTTTGCAGATCGGCATCTTTTATGTCTTTAAAATATTTATACTTTTTGCCATCCCACCGGTAAGCGGGAAATTTAAATCCGGGGCCGCCAATGGCAATATCAGGTAAGCCTAAATTCTTTGATGCTAAAATCATGGCAATACCACCACCTATTTCATCGCGAAATTCAAAATAGCCTTTGCCGTTTTTCATATACAATGCGAAATTTTCGCCCGTATTACCAAAAAGGGCACCGCTTTGCATTACTATAAAAACTTCTTCTTTACCATCTTTATTAATGTCAGTAATATACGTTTGAACGGCTACTTCATATTCTCCCGACATAAATTGTTTTTTATCTTTTGATAACGTAAAATTGATATGTTTAAACAACCAGTTCTTTTCCTCATTTGTTAGTTTGCTTTTTGTATCCTTAAAAAGCAAACCGGCTCCTTCCGTTAAAACCGGGGTAGTGTTGGGTTGGGTGAAAGAAGCCATCGAGAGTATCAGCAATACCAGAAAAGTTAAATACTTTTTCATATTAGTTAGGTTTAATTTACAAAGCGGTCTCTTGTATAAATAGCCGGAGACAATATCTGATATTATACTGCCAGTAAAACAGCCACATAGTGGCAAACAGCCGCTGCCAGCACAAAAAAATGCCACACCGCGTGATGCCAGTCAAATCTTTTCCACAAATAAAAAACGATTCCAATACTGTATAAGGCGCCCCCGATAATAATAAAGAGTAAGACATTATCCGGCACCACCGAAAAAAATCGCCGTCCGCCGGATACCAATATCCATCCCATTAATAAGTAAATAATAAGGGATATAATATCAAACCGGCCGGTAAAAAATATTTTAAAAAATACACCCAGGATCGTTAGTCCCCATAATATAAATAATAGCGTAATGCCGAAAGGATTCCAGAGAAAAATAAGCAGGAAGGGGGTGTAAGTACCTGCAATCATAAAATAAATGCTGATATGATCAAAAATCTCTAACACTCTTTTGACCTGTTTTTGCTGAAAGCCGTGGTAGGTGGTGGAAAAAGTGAATAACATTAAGAAGCTAAACCCATATATGCTGGCACCTACAATACCCGGGACATTCGCGTTTTTTGCTGCTAAAGCGGTCAGAATGGGAATACTGATAATGCCAAACAGGATACCAAATCCATGTATCATGCTGTGGACTAGTTCTTGCTTAAGCGTAAAGGGAACGTCATTTGGTTTTGGATCAGCCATTTATTTTTTTGCCTTTTCCTGGCAGTAGTATAAAGTTAATTGATAAATCGTTTCAACGATTCGCTATGCGCCAGCAGTTTTCGCTGCATGTATATTTATTCTACTCTTTTTAGAGATCAATTTATATTTTGAATAACTGAAAATCATATTCGTCTTTAAGATCGATTTAATGGACAACTTATAAATAAATAAGGAACCGATGTTTTTGGCATTTTATATGAGTTTTCATCGTCGTTGGAAGACTATTGTTTTCCCTGCGGGTTTGCCATGCAAATTACTTTCTGCAGTATTTTGAGCAGGGCCTGCTTTCGGGTTAGTCAATCGCTAACATTATAGGGGACTGGTTCCACAAAAAATCATATTAATTGAAATGTGTGAATAATATAACATATTCGGTAAATCATGTAACACTTAGGTAAAAAATATCTTACAACTTTACACAGACATTAGGAAAGTTTTCCCAAGCAAGGACTGAATTTCCGGATGGTATTTTATATCACTTCTTAAAACAAAACCCATGACTGCAAGAATTTTTCTAAGCACGGCATCGCTTGCTATGATTTTATCTTTTTCTGCCTCTGCAAGCTCCGCTTTTATACTTCCTGATCCCTCTTTGCCTGTTAACACTGCAAAAACAGAGGATCCCAGGGCCAGCCAGTTAATTCAACGGTTGGAATATATCAAGGGGATGGATAAATCGGGGATGTCAAGGATGGAGAAGAAGAGTCTCCGGAAGGAAGTAAAAGGAATTAATAAAGAAATGAAAGCCAACAGTGGGGGAATTTATCTTTCTATAGGCGCGGTTATTATAATTATTTTGTTGTTGATCCTGCTTTTGTGAGAGTGAACCTAAAATAAATTGTTCTGAATATTTCCAGGTTTCCTTATGAAAATAATTATGAAAATGGAATGATTAAATACATTCCAATAATTAAGGAGTAGGGAGGTATTGGAAAATTAGGCCTCCTGTTCCGCCAATCAATTCCAGGTAGATTCATCCAAGAGAATCAAAGGATCTTACCCAATCCTTTTATCCATAGTCGCCAGCAATGCCTGGCGACTATTTTTTTCTAAACCTATTTGTTACTTTATTCTATTTTCCAACGAAATGACTCGGGATGGTTTGGGTAATAATGGGTGATAAGTGGTAAAATAACTAACCGAAATAGGTCAATAATGATCTGTCCGATTGTTTTCGCCTGCCTGCAAGGATTTTTTGGTAAATGTTCATGGCTTGGGGTTTAGGAAGCAAGCCTTAGCCTCTGGAAAAAAGGTCAGCAGGATGAGCGGGGGGAATAAAAAAAGGGCCAGGATAAAGATCCAGCCCCTATTAAAATCCAATATCCTATGAATAACCGCTGTAAAAATAAAGCGAATCTGGCCATTACCTATTATACTATTCAGTAATAATGTTATATAATTCACACTTTGGGGAAAGGCGGGTATTACTCTTTATGATAACCGCCAAAAGCGGATTCTAAAAGTAATAATAGTAAAGGATATGGGCAAAACTGAAACGGATGTTGAAAGAATAGTCTGCAGAAAGTGCCCGATTGCATGCCATTTAAGAACATATCCCGGGTAGTAGTTAAAATAAAATGGTTGCCTGTCAGAGCAACCATTCTTATTTTATAGTACGGTACGGATAATTATATATTAAAACCTGTATCCCAGGGATAAGCCAAAGCCTGTATTCTTAGCTGAAGTCTTATCATTAGATGAACCTTCATAGGATGGATTGATTTTAGTAAGACCTAGCTGGGTATTTAATTGCATGGACACTTTATTGGAGAATTCATAGCCGACCAGCAAATTAGCTCCCGCATCCAGGGGCTTTATATATACCACGTCATCAGCATCAGCGACCTTTACGGTATTTTTGAATTTAATATTGGCCGTTTTACTTGCTCCACCTGCGTCATATTTAGCCTTACCTCCAATGCCTAATGCCACATAAGGGCCAAAGCCTAGCAGTAAATGTCCGGTTCCCAGTAAGGGTTTAAAAAGAAAGTTAAGAGGTAATTCCAGGTAGGAGATTCTTACTTTAGCATTGATGGTTTCATCAAGAATCTTTTCTTTGCTTTTTGCCCCTTTTACCGTAAAGAGCAAGCCGGGTTGAAAATAGAATTGCGGGGCCACCGGGATTTCCGCGTTAACGCCCACGTTAAACCCGATAAGCAAATCGTTTTTTAACTTGTTACCATTTTCATCTTTGCCATTAATGTTTTGAAAGTTTATTCCCCCTCGCAGGCCAAAACTTGTTCCTCCTGCCGTAGTGATGGTTTGCTGAGCTTGTGAACATATTGCCAGAAAGGCGAAGGAAATAATTAAACTAATTCTTCTTTTCATTTTATTTCTTTTTATTAAAACTATTTTATTATTTATTGCAGAACGATATTGTGACCACGGTGTAAAATTAAGGAGATACATTAATTTATTGACCATTATGGTTTCCCCGATTCTTTAGCCGCAGCCGCTTTCATTTTTTCATTGGCGGTAATGAGGAACTCAACCCGGCGATTTTGTGCCTGTCCTTCCTCGGTACTGTTACTGTACTTGTTCGCTATTTCCCCAAATCCTTTGGTAGTAAGGCGTGAAGAAGAAATATTGTTGGAAGATAAATAAGAGGAAACTGCCGACGCGCGACGTTTCGATAATGCCTTATTATAATGAGCGGTTCCCACATCGTCCGTATGGCCCTGTACTTCAATATTAGTGTCCGGATATTTATTCAGGATACCTATCAGTTTATTTAAATTTACCCGTGCCTCCGGAGAAAGATTTGATTTATCAAACGCAAATAATATTTTACTGTTAAACTCAACTATAATTCCTTCTCCCACTCTTTCTACGGTAGCATCCGGTATATTCTTTTTCATTTCTTCTGCCTGCTTATCCATCTGCCGTCCAATAACAGCACCCGCTACTCCACCTACTGTTGCTCCAATGATGGCGCCCAGGGCCGTATTGCCCGATGCACGTCCTATTACTGCGCCAACCGCTGCGCCACCGGCTGTTCCAATTACGGCTCCTTTTTGTGTTTTATTCCAGGTTTTACAGCCACTTGAAAAAATGGCTGCAATAAGAACAATACTAAGTATACTTTTCATTTTTTTTTATTTAAATAGTATTCCAGTTGCAAGGCCTGACAAATCCATGTAAAATGCCTTTGCAAAAGGCAGTTTTTTTAACCACCAGGCAAAGGTGCTTAAATTAAAATTTATAAGTGTTATACAACTATCGGAAAAAATTACATCATTCACAGATTTCTGTGGGCGAACGTAGAAGTACGTTCCCGATCGCCAAGTTCATGTTAAATTCTAACCAGGTATTACTCAGTATGGTTAAAAGGAGAATTGGTTTAAGTAAGGACGGGAACAAGTCTCGTTCTGTTCATTTCCTTTTTTTTATTAGGTAAAATCGGGAAGCGGAGGGAACAATATTTCCCAATAAAAAGCCCCAAGGTTTTAAAGGTTCAATATGATCGAAGATTACTTTTATAATGGCGGTTAATGGAATAGAAAGAAACATTCCAGGAATTCCCCAGAATGCCCCGCCAATTAAAACGACGATAATAGAAATCAGCGCATTTATTTTTACCCGGGAAGCAACAATTTTTGGAATAATGTAATGATTGTCGATAAACTGGATACATAAGTATGCCAGGAACACAAACACGGAATACGAAAGCGAATCTTTTGTTACATAAGCGATGATCATAGGTAAGGCTATAGCGAGGATTCCGCCGATATACGGAATAATATTAAGGACGGCGCCGGTTATACCGAGGATGATAGCGTAATCGATTCCCAATAATAACAGCGCGGAGGAATTCAGTATAGCTATTATAATCATTTCAAAAAAAAGCCCCACCAAGTAACTTTGTATGATTTTCTTAGAGTCAGTTAACACTTCTACAACCGTTGCATGGTGTTCGGACCGGAAAAGTTTGCGAATAAATTCAAGCAAAAGCGGTTTATAATATAAAATCATGTACAAATAAACCGGCAACAACATGGCGGTTACGATCACTCGTCCGGCTTCTGTCAATTTTTCCCCAATGGCAAAATTGGAGATCGCCTCACTCTCCGTTTCATTTATCCAGCTATTAATTTTTGCCGTATGGATATTAAAAGTTTTCGAAATCCATTGCACCAGTTGCTTACTGCTAACAGCAAACTTTTGCTTCAGCTGGGGATAGGTTTCGCTGAACATACTTACCTGCGAAGAAACAATGTATAAAAATCCCATAACTACGAGCATGGCGAGAACCACGGCCATAGAGATAGCAATTATTTTGTTTGCTTTTTTGCGAATTAAATAGTTGACTACCGGGTTAAGTAAAATGGCCAGCAGGGTGGCGTACGCGATTGGCAGGATAATACGTTGCCCAACATACATGGTTGTAGCGAATGCAAAAATACTGATAAAGATTAATGCCGCTTTGGCAAAAAAAGGCATTCTACCCGAAGTTTCCATTTTGCGTTTACCAAATTATCCGGTTGAGTAACTGTTTTTTACTTTTTAATCCTTACCCTTCTTAATTTCCTTTTCTTCCCTGATCTGCTGCTTAGCTTTTGTAACCGGATGTTTTACACCATGTTTTTTAAGGTGTTTACCTTGTTTACGAATACTTCTGCGATGTTGCCCTACTTCTTTATTTTCCCGTATAGCGGACTTTACTTTTAAATGAGCCAGGTCTTTGCCAGATTCACGCCTGTCTTCTCTTTTGTCTTTAATCGTATTTTTAAGCACCTTCTCATCTTTCTTAATATCTTTTTGCTGTGCCATAGCGCCGGTGCCCAGGATGATACCTGTTATTAGCAGGATTGCCATTTTTTTCATGTTATATTGATTTAAATTTTAATTGAAATATTTATTACTTGTCAGTAGCCTCCTAAAACCAAATAGGCTTTAGTGTTTCGGAGAAGACCGTTACTCATAGATTTATTGCGGGTGCGAAATTATTTCCTCATGGGTTTATAATATTTTAACGCCTGTGGCATGCTTGCTTTTATGGTTGCAATTCTATTTTCGTCGGATGGGTGACTGCTTAGAAATTCCGGGGGTTTGCCTCCGCTGGATGATGCAGCCATTCTTTGCCAGAATGGAATGGCCTCCTGTGGATTGTAACCAGCCATGGCCGCAAAGTATAGCCCGAATTTATCTGCTTCGGTTTCTGCTTTACGGGAAAAGGGTAGCATAACACCCACATTGCTTCCCACACCATAAGCTGTCATAAAAAGATTTTGTGTTTCAGCAGGCTTATTGGCTACGGCTATTTGCAAAGCAACACCCCCTAGCTGCTGTAATAATCCCTGGCTCATTCTTTCGCTACCGTGTTGTGCAACAGCGTGCGCAATTTCGTGTCCTAATACAATAGCTAATCCTGCTTCGTTTTGTGTAATAGGTAATAAGCCGGTGTACACCACTACTTTTCCTCCCGGCATGCACCAGGCATTGGCTTGTTTATTATCAATAAGATTAAATTCCCACTGGTATCCTTCCAAAACGGAAGTTTGCCCTTTACCATCATAATATGATTTAATAGCTGCCGCAATACGGGTTCCTGCGCGTCGTACCATTTCCGCATCTTTATTATTGGATGCACTAACTACCGAATTGGCCCCTAAAAAACTTTTGTATTCCTGTTTGGCCATGGATTGCAATTCAGTTTCCGATACGAGGCTCAGTTGCTTGCGACCTGTCACCAGGTTTTGGGTACAACCGGTAAAAAGAGAAGCAAGTAAAATAAATGCGAATATCTTTTTCATTTGTTATTATTTTGTTCCACTACAACATAGAGGAAAGTGATGGATTAAGTAAAGTTTTTTTTTGATGATAGGATACCCTGTTATTGCCTATCAGACTTTGTTGGTATTGCCAAAAGAAGAAACAGTATTTATTCTTCATACCCGCTTTTAATGATGGTTGAAATCATTTTAAAACGCCCGTTTGGCTTGATATAATTTGGGGAATGAGCAGGGATAATGATGGCCTCGCCCGGGTTAAGAAAATGCGGTATTTTATCTATTACAATCTCTGCCCGGCCCTCTATGATTTGTGCGAACGTGTCAAAAGGAGATGTCTTCTCAGTTAATCCTTCCCCATTATCAAAAGACATCATACTTATATTTCCGGTTGATTTACGGATGATCGTCTTCATGACCACCGAATTGGGCATATACTCAATAATTTCTACCACTATATGAGTTTTTGATTTTTCCAGTTCAAGAATCTCTGTGATGTTATTGTTATGCTCGTTACTCATTGATTGTAATTTTATGCATTAGGTATTTTAAATTTTACTTCCCTTTTATTTATTGATCCCTATGACAGATTTATCGAATTAAAATAATAAAGGGAACAAAAAGGGCAGGATATAATCCAGCCCTTGAACCAACTAATTTAGTACCATAAACCTGTTCAAAGGTAGGTGCTGGAAAACCGCTAAGTGTTATACCATTTAATGATATTGTTATATGATTCACATATTTTAGTATAAAGAAGCAGATTTTTTAGGAAGCAGCAGTTCCTATTGTACTATGCACGAAAAAGGATAAATAAGTACCGTGTTTAAATACCTATTTTAGGAACGGGTCGCCAAAAAGCAAACCGGTTCATTTTTCTTTTGATCTATATTTATCTTCGCTGAAGTGAGGGGAGGCCGATTTCAATAAAAAGGAATCGCCTGATCACATTATTTCTGTAACAACGGATGGGGCCCTTTTGATAAATTCATTATGAAGAAACAAGGCTAGCATTTTTTTCGCTACCTCTTCCGATGAAGCGGGATTTTGACCGGTAATGATATTGCCATCGGCCACCACGTAACTTACGTAGTTAGCTCCTTTGCTGAATATGGCTCCCGCTAAACCCAACTCAGTTTCTAATAAGAAGGGTACCATGCTGGTCAACCTGGCTGATTCTTCCTCACTATTGCTGAAACTGGTCAATTGTTTGCCTTTTACTAATAGTTCGCCCGAGTCCTTTTGTAAGGATAACAAACCAACTACCCCATGACATACCGAACCTATCGGCTTGTTTTGAAGGTTAAAATCTTCCAATAATAGCTTTAATGGGATATTATTTACCATATCCCACATCGGGCCATGGCCGCCGGGAAGAAATACCAGATCAAAATCTTCTGCCTGAACCTCTCGTAGGGGGATAGAATTAGAAAAGAAGTCTATTGCTTCCGGATCTTTCAAAAATCGCTTGGTGCTTTGAGTGGCCACAATAATGGATTGACTCTTGGGATCCAATGGTACTTCGCCTCCGAGAGGTGAAGCAACCGTAATTTGCGCCCCGGCATCTTTAAACACATAGTAGGGCGCCGATAGTTCTTCCAGCCACGCGCCAGTCAATTTGTTGGTATCACCCAGTTGAGCATGCGAAGTGGCTATAATTAAAACTTTCATTGTTGTTTTTTAGGATATATTTTTTAGAAAGGACATTATTCAACCACCTGGCATTTTCCCCTCCATTTCTAAAATATCTTTTTACCCTGAATAATTCTGAGTATAATAACAATAAGGGCAATTACCAGCAAGATATGGATAAGACCCCCGGCGTGGTATCCGAAGTACCCAACCAACCAGCCAATAATAAGGATCACGGCTATAATGTAAAGTAAATTTCCCATACAAGACTTTTTAGTTTATTTAAAGAATGAAAATTGCGCATTAGCCCGGAATACTCATCATTAGTTTCCATTTTTTATTGATTATGTATTTGCCCGCTACTTTAATCAGGGGTGGTACAAATTATTAGCAGGCTCCTCCAAATTCTCTCAACGGCTATTTTTGTTTTTGGTATGTACGAATAAGTAAGGGAGTGATTACTTCAATACCCCTGCATCAGGTAGGAGAAGTGCCCATTTAGTTCCGACTTATTGAATGGATAATTATAAAGGTGAGCTTTCCCTGCTTCAATATGTTACACAATTGCAGTAAAAGCTTATATTATTCACAGATTTTCAGAAATAGAGTTGCTATTGCCGGAAGCGACTTTCAGAGATTTTCCAGCATTTCGCGCCTTTTCTTGCGGAGATGCTTGAAATGGGAGGGAGTAAGGCCGGTGATCTTTTTAAATTGGGTAGAAAGATGTGCCACACTACTGTAATGCATCAGATAAGCGATTTCGGTAAGATTGAGTTCATCATACACCAGTAATTCTTTTACCCGTTCAATTTTATGTGTGATCAGAAATTTTTCAATGGTGGTACCCTGCACTTCGGAAAAAAGGTTAGCCAGGTAAGTGTAATTATGATTTAATTTATGGCTAAGGTAGTCCGAGAAATTTATTGTCAGTGGCTCTTCCGAATAGTGCACCAATTCAATAATAATATTTTTTATTTGCTGTATCAGCACACTCTTTTTATCATCCATTAGTTCAAGTCCCGACTTCAGCAGGGCCGCTTTGATCAGCTCGTGCTGTTCGCCTGAAATTTTTTCCATAATATCTGCCTCCCCTAATTCTACCGATGTATAATGAAATCCCAACCGTGTGAGTTCATCTTTTACCACCATCTTGCAACGGATGCAAACCATATTTTTAATATGCAATTTCAAACGACTTTGCTGTTTGGTTTACTGGACAATAAAAAATTTCCCGGGTTATCTATATTGTTTGTAGTGGGTATGACGACATTCTTCAATAAATTTACTAACAAAATATTTTCATTTCCTTTTTTTATTTATTGCCCTATTGACGTGTTCACAATTAAACATTTCCATAAGAACAGGATGAACCATCCTGCCACTGATATTGCTAAAACAAGGCACCAGGTTCCAGGGATGTGTAAACTTTGATAATGAGCCGGGTGCCGGTGGAAATACCAATCGGATATGCAATAGGTGGTGGGCCGATCGCAAACCAGCAGACAGTATATTCTCCTTTGCGGATCCTGGGGTTATTGCCGGCCGATTTCTAAAGGGGTAAAAAAAGGGTCAACAAAAAATGTTGACCCCTTCCATTTCCAAATAAATAAATTATGTGTGTTTAAATTGGTAAAACACGCCCAATTGAAACCCTCTGTTAGTTGATTTAACAGAACTGTTTTTATTGAGATTACTTAAACCCAGATTATACCTTGCATCTACGCCAAATCCGGATGGTTGATGTATATAACCAATACCAAAGCCTAAAGCAAAGTCAACCGTTTTAATATTGTCTTTAACATCCGTGCTGTTACCGTTGGCTTTCGCTTTGGCGGACACCAGGAAACCAAGCTGCGGTCCGGCCTCTATTCTGAAACCATTGTCGAACATATATTGCAGCATTACCGGCACATTAATGTATCCGAGGTTTAATTTAGTACTCGTTTCGTTAACCGTGTACTTTGCTCCCTGGCCCGAGAAAAGTAATTCCGGTTGAACGGCCCATTGCTTATTAAGATGGATATGGCCAAGCAATCCAACGTGTAACCCGGCTTTGGTATCGTACGCAGAGCTGTTGTCGCTATGAATATTGTAAAGGTTTAAACCGGCTTTGATGCCAAAATTTACATGTTGTGCGCTGGCGGTTCCGGTAAACAACATGGAGGCTATTGCCACGATTGCATAAAATTTCATATTTGTTTTTTTTAATTAAGAATGTAAAATTGTTTTGTGTTTAAGAAGGTAGAAATAAGTCCCTGTAAAAACAGGGACTATAACCAAAACTAACTGCTATAAGAGAAAAAGATTGTAGTAGGTAAATGTAGAAATGTAAAGTTGCGTTCCTTTTTTTGTTGGATTGTTACACAATTCTGAGCAATATTTACATATTTCACACATTTCATGATTACCTGTTTTTTTTATTCTTACTTGGTTACCTATACGTTGCAATTCTTGTGCTGGGGAGAAATGATCCCAAATTGGGGAATTGAACGGCCATTTTAGTAGAATGACTCATAAGAAATAGGTGAACGATTATTGTTTTTTAACGGTAACGTCTATCTTCTTAGCTACTACTTTGACGCCGTTTTTATCCAACACGATGGTGGTGGATTTTTCCGGTGGGTCTTTTACTATAACAACCGGGGCAGCCGGTACTATAATGACCTCTTTCTTAACTTCTGCGGGCTTATCAGCGCAGGCGGCTAAAGAAAATACCACAACCACGAGGGCGAAACCAATAATTTTTTTCATGAAATAATTTAAGGTGACTAACGCTGCATTTTGTTTAAGCACCTTCTGAAGTGCCATGCAGCTATTCAGTAATAACAATTATTGTACCCTTTAGCCGAAAGTTCTGGCATGCCTGCATTTCCTGCCATCTAATTATCAACCCGGTGCTCCTTTTTTGCCCGGGATTTTTTTGTGAAAATGAAGGCGGGACAGCCTGCACGATATGTATTCATTTTTAAATACCTTAAGAATGCTGCTGCTTACTTAAATAATTATTAAGAGATCTTAGTTAAGGTGAAAAGCGGAACAAGAGTGTGGAAGCAAGGTAAACTCTGCGGGGGGGTATTGTATTTCTCTCAAAAAGTCTATTCCCTGTTTCCCATGTCGTTGATAATTTTCTGTAATGCCATATTAAACTCTTTGGGCTTTTCGATCATAGGATAATGACCCGTAGCATGTACAAGTTCCGCCTGAAACCCCTTAGCGCAATATTTATTCAGAGAATCTGATTTTATAAGAACTACATCACTATTTAATAGAAATAATTTGTGAGAGAGGCCCTGCATCAACAATTTTTCTTTTTGTGAGGTAACCGTTAAGGATTTTAAGACCTGGATGGCAATAGATGAATCCGCGGTAAAAACATTATTCATTACACGGTTTACCACGGCCGTATCGGTAGTGGGTTGAAACAGGGAAGTCTTCATATAATTATTCACCGTGCTGTCGAAACCCGCGGAAAGTTTATCAAAAAAATCGTTATATCCTTTTTGTTGTTCGGGAGTTATTGGAGAACCTGGTTCGTGCAGGTTATCTATCCCTACAATACCCGCCACCAGCGAGGGATATTTATTACTTACGTTCAATAAAATATCGCCCGACATGGAATGCCCTATCAGAATCACATTCTTAAGCTGTAGTTGTTCAACAACCGCTTTGATGTCTTCTGTGTATTCATCAAAATTCCAATCGGTTCGGTTTTTACCTGATTGACCGAAACCCGGCAAATCAATGGTTACTACTTTGTACTTCGGGCAGAAATAGTTTACCTGCGGCTGCCAGTATTCTTTATTAATGCACCATCCATGAACAAACAGCAGGGTGGTATCACCTTTCCCGCAACTGTAGTATGCAATTTTCAGGTCGTTCCTGGTTATTTCCGCAGGGCTTTTTTGATTATCCTGGTTACAGGCGGCCAAAAGAAAAAGAACCAGCATATGGTTGAATGGTAATCGCATTCTATATTTTATATGAAGATAAAATATTCTACTTAGATCTCCGCTCCGCATCAAAAAGTGCTACAACATTCGTTCAAAAGTTAAGAATGATATTCATCGGCACCCTTTCATGCGGGCCACCGAAAACCATGAATGAAAATATTATCACAAGTTTTCACTCTTTTTTAATCGTTGTATTTAAGGCCCAATGAACCGCGTTTATCGATGGCTCTGTTTTTAATATAATAAACGACCTGGCGCACCAATATCCTATTTCAGCTCCATTTATTAGTGATGATTCAAGATGGATTACTATTTGATAGTTCAATTTTTATCTATCGCATGAAAAATAAACCTTAAATTCGAATAGATATACGGGTTGATTTTATTTGAATTGTTATTATGGAACAACCGAACCGCCAGCTCGCAGCTATTTTATTTACCGACATAGTGGGTTACACTTCCATGATGCAGCAGGATGAGCAAAATGCCGTAACGGTTACCCGTCACTATATTACTGTTTTAAAAGAATCGGTGGCCACCCATCACGGGAAAATACTAAACGACTATGGCGATGGAAGTCTTTGTTCGTTTTCCAGTGCCACGGAGGCCATGCGTTGTGCAATTGAAATGCAACAGCAGCTTCAACAGGAACCCCGGGTTCCGTTGCGGATCGGGCTGCATGTAGGAGAATTGTTTTTTGAAGGCGACAAAGTTATGGGTGATGGGGTGAATGTAGCTTCCCGGATTCAATCATTGGGTATTGCCAACTCCATTCTTTTTTCGTCAGAAATAAGCAATAAGCTTAAGAACCAGCAGGAATTTAAAAGTATTTCTGTCGGCAAGTTTGAATTTAAAAACGTAGATGAGCCGATAGAAGTGTTTGCGTTGGCTAATGACGGATTAACAGTGCCTAAGCGGGAAGAGATGAGTGGAAAACTGAAAGAGATTCGAAAAAGATCAGCCCGCAGCAAATGGATCATCGCCGGCCTGGCTGTTTTATTAATTATTGTTTCCTATTATATCTATCAGCGGTTTTATGCCATAAGAGGATTTTCAGGTGAAAAAACAATCGCCGTTTTACCTTTTGAGAATACCGGAACCGACAATAGTGAGGAATATATTTCCGATGGCATCACACAGGATATCATCAATAACCTTTCAAAAATTTCTTCCTTACAAAAAGTAATTGGCTGGTTTTCGGTGAGGGGTTTTAAAAAAACAACAAAAACACTGAAGCAAATAGCGGATGAACTGGGGGTGGCAGCTATACTTTCGGGCACTATCCAAAAACACGAGGGCAAGACCCACATCATAACTGAACTGATTGAAATAGGTACCAATAAACGCTTATGGGGCGACGATTTTGAATATGAAAGTAAAGACATCCTATCTATTCAATCAACTGTTGCCGGGAAAATTGTTTCTGCTCTTAAAGCTGATGTAACGCCGGAGGAAAAAATAAGTCTTTCCAAACATTATACAGAAAATGTAGAGGCTTATAAATTTTATTTAAAGGGGAGAAATTTCTGGAATGCTACAGGGCGGGAAAATTTCGACAGTGCTGAGGCTAATTACAATCGGGCTATTCAACTGGAACCAAAATATGCGTTAGCTTATACCGGCCTTGCCGATTGTTATGATGTTAATTTCAAAGGCATATCACAATTGGATTATGTACCCATTGCAAAATTTTATGCAGAGAAAGCGCTGTCGCTGGATAGCACCCTCAGTGAAGCCTATACTACCATGGGATTTATTCAACAAAGTTTTGATTATAAATGGGCTGAGGCGAAAAAGAATTTAGAAAAAGCTATTGAACTGAATCCGAATAACCCCGCCGCCCACATGTTCTATGGACTGGTACTTATAAATTCTACCCCTGATAAAGAAAAAGCCTTGCAGGAATTTAAAAAAGCGGTTGATCTTGACCCGCTCTCATATTATACTAACTGGAACCTGTCCAGGAATTATTACTTCGCTGGTAAATATGATCTTGCTATCAATCAATTCAAAAAAATGTTATCATTTATAAACGAAGCCCAACACTATGCACCTATTTTTTCACTTGGGCTCATTTATTTGAAGCAGCATTTGTACCCCCAGGCCAAAGATTATTTCGAACAGCTTCCCGAAGGAAACGAACATCAGCTTGACAATTACCAGGTGATGCAGAGCTATGCTTATGCGGTTATGGGAGACAAAGCAAAAGCAAAAGCATTGCTGGAAACGACCATGAATAAATATCCAAACTTATCCCATTTCAGAAATTCACAGGTATATGTTGCGCTTGGAAATTTCGATGAAGCCATGAAAGAATTAGAACTGGGGTATGATAACCGCGATTTACATATGTTTTGGATAAGAGTCGATCCCGCCTTTGACCCCATCCGTAATGATCCAAGGTTTAAGGCGTTACTTAATAAGATGAACCTAGATTGACCTCTCAATCTCTGATAAAATAGTTTTATTTTTAGATAGGACTTTGCACCTGTTACTTTTAGGATAGAAATAATGCAAGAACAAAACCGCCAGCTCGCCGCTATCCTTTTCACCGATATAGTCGGTTATACTGCTATGATGCAGCAGGATGAACAAAATGCGGTGGCAGTTACCCGCCATTACATTTCTGTTTTAAAAGAATCGGTAGCCTCCCATCACGGGAAAATACTAAACGACTATGGGGATGGAAGTCTTTGTTCGTTTTCCAGCGCTACGGAGGCCATTCGCTGTGCAATTGAAATGCAACAGCAACTGCAAAATGAACCCAGAGTTCCATTGCGCATTGGCTTGCATGTAGGGGAACTTTTTTTTGAAGGCGACAAAGTTATGGGCGATGGGGTGAATGTAGCTTCCCGCATTCAATCGCTGGGGCTGGCCAATACCATTTTATTTTCTAAAGAGGTGTTTGACAAACTAAAAAATCAGCCTGAATTTAGTAGCGTTTCGGTGGGCCGGTATCAATTTAAGAATGTGGATGAACCGATGGAGGTATTTGCACTCGCCAATGAGGGATTGGTAATTCCGGATAGAAAGAAAATTCAAGGCAAGCTGCAAGAGAAGAAATCTTCACCCAAAAAAGTTATCTTAACCGGAATACTATTATTACTTGTCATTGTTTCTTTTTTCTTATATCGCCAGTATTCTCGTTATACCGGGTTTACCGGAAAAGAAAAAAGTATAGCAGTTCTTCCCTTTGAATCCATTTCTTCTGAGAAAGAAAATGAATACATAAGCGATGGGTTTACCGTTGATATTATTAACAAACTTTCCAAATTATCCGGGTTGAAAACAGTGCCGCAGTGGGCCAGGATAAAAGTTTTTAAAAATACCACGAGGTCGCTTATAGAAATCGCCGATGAATTAGGAGTGGCAGCCATTCTTACCGGAACTTGTCAGAAACAAGCGGATAAACTTCATATCACGGCTTCCCTGTTCGACGTGACTACAGGCAAAACAATCTGGGATGCTGATGATGATAAAAAATGGGGTGATGTATTGACCTTACAGAGTGAGGTAGCGCAAAAAATCGTGTCCTCGTTATCTGCACATATAACCACGGAGGAGAAGAAGGGGATAACAAAGCAGTATACTGAAAATACAGAAGCCTATAATCATTACATTAAGGGTCGTTATTTTTGGGATAACCGCACTTCGATAAGCTTTGACAGTGCGGAAGTCAATTATAAAAGCGCCATCACGCTCGATCCAAATTATGCGTTGGCTTACGCGGGCCTTGCCGATTTATATATTTTCAACAATCAAGGCTTAACACAAATGCAAGCTGTACCCATTGCGAGAGATTATGCCAACAAAGCATTATTTCTCGACAGTACACTTGTGGAAGCAATAACAACCATTGGGTTTATTCAGTCCAATTTTGATTATGACTGGAAAAAGGCAAAAATAACGCTGGAAAGGGCCATACAATTAAATCCGAAATATGCATATGCGCATATATTTTATGGAAATCTGTTACAATATACAGGCGAAGACACAGAAAAGGGCATTGATGAAATTAAGAAAGCACGTGATCTGGAACCGTTGTCGGCTTCTATTAACTGGATTTTAGGAAGGAACTATTATTTCGCGGGCAAATATGACCTGGCAGAAAAGCAATTTAGAAAAGTAATCGTGCTCAATCCTAAATTCCCTCTTACAAAACCAGTACTCGCTTTTGTTCTATTAGCCCAAAAAAAATATGGAGAAGCCATAGACCTTATTAAACAAATTCCAAAAAGCGGTCGCAACAGGACTGATTTATATCAGGGTCCTTTACTCAGCTACGCTTATGCGGTTTCCGGGGATTTTCCCAGGGCAAAGAAGGAACTAGATAAGATACTCACAGACAATCCCTCCACCCCGCATACTTTTATGGCCCATCCATATATTGCTCTTAAAGATTATGACCATGCTTTGTCAGAACTCGAAAAGGCCCATGCGGACAAAGAGATTTACATGTATTTCCTCAAAGTTGAACCCATTTATGGCATGCTAAAAAATGAACCAAGGTTTAAAGCTTTGCTGAGGAAGATGAACTTAGATTAACCTCACCTTCTTGAAAAATAAGAGTTATTTTTATCCACGATTTCGCACCTTTTACTATTGGGGCAGAATTAATGGAACAACAAAACCGCCAGCTTGCTGCAATTCTTTTCACCAACATTGTTGGGTACACCTTCCTGGTGCAGCAGGATGCGCAAAATGCGGTAACAGTTACTCGTCATTATATTACTGTTTTACAAGAATCGGTGGCCGTCCATCACGGAAAAATATTAAATGATTATGGTGATGGAAGTCTTTGTTCGTTTTCCAGCGCTACGGAGGCTATACGCTGTGCAATGGAAATGCGGCTGCTGCAGCAGATACCGCGGGTTCTTTTGAGGAAGGTACTGCATATAGGTGAACTTATTTCTCAAGGCAACTAAGTAATGGGCGACGGGGTGAATATATCTTCCCGCATTCAATCACATTCCTAAGCTTTTTATTCTTTGTAAACAACTGGATCTCTTGACCCTTCCATCCTGTAATAAGTTGTTGTCGGACGTAAAAATTAATTCGTCAAAAATAAACTTACCGGGGTATCAATCGTACTGCACTTTCTGCTACCGTTTTTACCTTGTCTTTTGAGAAATACAAAGGGAAATACTGATTACGGCTCCATAGTTCAAATAAGTCGCGGTAATGAGGATTTCCGGGATCTCCGCTCTGGCCGGGTGAATTGGTAGCTTTCGTGAGATCCCAATCCGCGCAATCAATAATTATCCGGAACGAAGCACCGTGCGTTTGATTTAAATTATTGCCAGAACTGTTTACTGTATTTGCATTGCCTCCCCTCGGCGCCGGGCCAATAGTAAGCTGCTTTTTCAAATCTTCATTCACTACGGGCGACAAAGGGTGTTTAATCAATACATGTTTCATTTTGTCTTGTCCGTATTGCCAGGATGACCTATCAGGTCCTAATTTTTTCTGTAAACTTATCATGGCATCTTGTAAGGATTGCTCCAATATTGCATCGCGCGACTGGTTAACGTTTTCTCCCAAAGTGGAATCGGGCCGGCATAGCAATTCAATCATTTTTTGCGTGTTGAAATCTATCCTTACCCCTTTTATAGTATCAAGCGAAAGCCTTTTCAACAGATTTTTTTCCAGCCAGGTTTCCCATTCTACATATATCGTAGCAGGTATGGAAGAGGGCGATAAAACGTAATCCCACCCGGTTAATAATTTTTTTACCTGTTGAATACTGCTGTCTGTTGAAGAGATGTTTTTCAATAAGGGTATTAATTGTTTTGCGGGTAATGAATAATAATCCATTTGCAATGCCTGCATTTCCGTTATAGAGAATTTATTACCACTATTCAACACTTCTTTGATTCGATCAGAACGATAAGAATCGGCCCATGAATAACCAATCGTATTCATAAAAGGATAAGCAAGTGGGGTTCGATTTTCATTCGCGGTGCCGATAAATCCAGCCGGGGGATCAAACGAGGAGGGCCTTTTTAGTACCGGCAGATATCCCGCCCATTCATATCTTCCATCACCAGGTACGGGTACCATACCCGAATGATGTGTACGGATAGGAGCGATCCCTACCGTTTGCCAGTAAATATGTCCCTGCCGGTCTGCCCATACCATATTCTCCGCCGGAATATAACTATACGAACAGGCGGTTCTGAATTCATTCCATGTTTTTGCCTGGTTCATTCGAAGGCTGGCCAGATAGGGGGCGCATCCTTTTTCCAACCAGCCACACCTGACTGCATAAGCGATGTGATGAATGCTGTCTATATATGTTACGGGCCCATGAACCGAATAGGTTAGCGTAACTATTTCGGGAGTTTGATTCTTTAAAGCAATAGTATCGATAATAATTTTGAAAGTTTTCCATTGACCTTTATAATAGTAGCGGGACAAATCACCGGGTTTTAATTTATATACATATAGATCTTCTGCATCGGTACTAAAGATAGTCAGTCCCCAGGCACCGTAATCATTATGCCCAATGGAAACGCCGGGTAATATCGGTTCTCCGCCACCGATTACATTCCAGCCGGGGGCGGAGAGATGTACAATATATCTCAAGGAGGGAGAAGTAATGGCACGGTGGGGATCGTTGGCCAACAGGGGAAACTTATTTATAGCGCGTTTACCGGAAACTACCCAGTTATTACTTCCTTCTCTTTGCTGATCCGTTTGATTGTATTCATTGATTGATGCTAATCGGTCAATATTTTCCCTCGTGCGATTATTTTCGGCAATGTCTTCGGGTTTAAACAGGAGTGGGGTACGAAAAGCCTCATACAATTGTAATACTTCATCATTCAGTCTTTCTGCATCAATAATTGAATCTATCCGGAGATCGGGCAATCGTGGTTGAAAATTAGAAACAGTACGAAGTTTTGCCTCCCCGATTTTCAATTTCAAGCGGGCTGTTGCCAACTCTTCCTGTACATTAGTCAATAACCCATTATGCCGCGAAATCACCACTTCCGGTGTCCAGTAACCAGGTCTTATTCCCAGCAACTGCAACTCCACCGGCATGGGCATTTTTTTATCCAGTACTTGTTTTATATAAGCATTGATACCATTGACAAATGATTGAATGATTATTTTTCCCCGCGGATGATAATGATTCAGTTCCGCTTCTATATTTCCCCTGAATTTGAATAAACGCGCACCAATATCTCTTTTCAGTTCTCTTTTACCCAATACCTCGGCCATGGCTCCCGTAGCATTAAGGCGAAAGAGTTCAAACTGGAACAGGCGATCCTTAGCGGCCTGGTACCCTTGCGCAAAAAATAAGTCATTCTCCGTTTGTGCATATATATGTGGCACTCCCCAACGATCTGTAATTATTTCAACCGGTTTTTCCAATGGTGGCATTATCAGAACCTTTTCCTGAGCTTTTACTGATAGATGGAGGCAAAAAATGCAGAGAAGAGGTAAGAATCTTTTCATTGTAATTAGTTTTCCGGTAAGGAAAATTCAGGTCCATCTAAAGTTAGGCAGGATTTTCTCTAAACATGAATTTCCTGAAATGCATTCAGAAGTCGTCGGATTTAATTTACTTCGTCATTGTGGTTGATAATTCCGGGAAGGCAATTTATTATCCTACTCCCAGTTTGGGTGTAAAATTTTCTTACAAACCAGTGAGCGAGTAGCAAGCATACTGTTTAATAAGACATCTGGTTAACCTTCTTTTGTAAAACAGCCGTCATCGCTGCCGCCATTAATAGTTTCATTTTCGGATCAAGATTTCGATTTATCCAGATGATATTTTTATTGGCTCCCATCATTCCGCCACCGTAAAATTGAAGAGCGCCCAGTGCCTGACCATTTTCCATTAGCTCGTATCCGACGGCCGGAATATTGCGTTTGTCATCGCCATTCTTGTTGGAGGTGACACGAACAAAGAATATTTTTCTTGTTCCATTAGTCATAAATTCTTCATAACTATAATTCCCTTTTACTTCGGTTCCCCTCAACACATTCATTAATATAGCCCAGGTATCCGTGCTATCGTCGTTAATGGTTATATAGGCGGTAAAATTATTGGATTCTTTAAGAAGTTCATTGTTTCCCAATGAAAAGTGGGGCAATACTTCAATTTGATTCAGTTCCTTAACCTGGATATTATCAGCTGCGTTCACACTGGCTATGTCTGCAGTGCCCCCGGACATTGTAAAGGAAAACTTTTGGGTGCTTTTGCTTTCGGTGCGGGAATTAAAAAAATTGCTTTTTGAACTGGTAGTAGCCCACCCCATTTTACTGGAAACAACGGCATAATCGCCAAAACGGAATTTCCATATTTTCCCCATCCATTGGGTTCCCATTTTCACGTTCATTTTATCGGCGTTCGCATTCAGGCTATCACTTATTACTATGTCTTTTTGGGCAAACATACACAGTGGTAAATACGATAGCGAGGTAATAAGCATCGCCTTTAATGTATTATTCATAAAATCATTTTTTTAGATTTGAATAATTGATCCTTTTCATATTCTTGTCCTATTGTTCATGAATAAGGTATCTGCCGCTTAATTTCTGAATGGGGCAGGTATTTTTAGCCGATTAATATTCTTGATAAGGCTCTTGCTGAAAAAACTAAAAAGCTTTTTTGCCTTTCCCGTTAGGCTGATCTGTTTCCGGCATAGTTTCGCCCAGCCATTTATAAAATTCTCTTTGCCAAACCAAGGCATTCTGTGCACTTAATACCCAATGGTTTTCATCGGGCAGGTAGAGCAGTTTACTTTTTATTCCCCGTAACTGCGCCGCCTGGAATGCCTGCAATCCCTGTTCAATCGGAACGCGGTAATCTTTTCCGCCTTGAATGATCAGGATGGGAGCGTTCCATTTATCTACATAGTTAATTGGATTGAACTGGTTGTATGCTTTTTGAGCCGCCGCGTTTGTTTTAACCCAGTAAGGACCTCCCAAGTCCCAATTCACGAACCATAATTCTTCCGTTGTACCATACATGCTTCGGGTATCAAAGATTCCGTCGTGGGCAATAAAAGTTTTGAAACGATTATTATGATTTCCGGCCAAATAGAAAGCAGAATAACCACCATAGCTTGCCCCCACACATCCCAACCTGTTTTTATCTACAAATTTTTCTTTACTCAGGTTATCAATCGCCGAAAGATAATCTTTCATTACCTGGCCTCCGTGATCTTTACTTATCTGCTCATTCCATTTAGTACCATGCCCCGGCATACCTCTTCTGTTGGGGGCCACCACGATATATCCGTTGGAAGCCATCAATTGAAAATTCCATCTATAGGAATAGAATTGTGTTAAAGGGACCTGCGGACCACCCTGGCAATAAAGCAACGTTGGATATTTTTTGTTGGGATCAAAATCGGGCGGGTAAATAACCCATACCATCATTTGTTTACCATCGGTGGTAGTGATCCATCGTCTTTCTGTTTTGCACATGCCAATGGAAGTATACGTGGCATCGTTTACATGCGTCAGTGGCTGGCAGTTTCCGTTGGATATATCCACTGCATATAATTCCGCGGCATGGTTCATATCAGTGCGGGATACTATCAGTGTGCTATTTACCTGGCCAATGATTCCGTTAATATCAAAATCGCCTTTTGTGATTTGCCTGATGGCAGGAAGATTTGTATTGGCTTTGGGGTAACTTACCTCGAACAATTGCAAGGTTCCATTAATCGGCGCCCAGAAGAAAATTCGCGAGCCATCTGCTGCCCACCGAAAACCTTCTACATGAATATCATCCCGGTGTTGGGTAAGATTTACAACTCCCGACCCTGCCATGGTAAGAATATCCTGCTTGTCCGATTCATAACCATCTCTTTTCATACTCATCCAGGCAAGTGAACCATTTTTGCTGTATGACGGGTTGATATCGTATCCTTTTCTATCCACAGTAAGATTTTCGGTCTTTCCCGTTTCAATATTGTAGGAATACAGGTCGGTGTTAGTACTGACCGCATAGTCTTTTCCGAATTTCTTTTTGGCAACATAAATGAGGTGCTTACCGTCGGGATTCCAAATATAATCTTCCTCACCGCCAAAAGGTTTTTGCGGGCAATCATACGGTTCATTGGGCATGATATCTTTTTCTTCAACGGCTTTTCCATTTTCCATTTTGGCTACAAACACGTGATCAAATTTTCCTTCTTCCCAGGTATCCCAGTGACGGTTATTCAGGTTATCGAAAATATAAGCATTGGATTTGCTGAGTTCAGGATAGAAGTCGCTCCCCATTATATTTTTTACTTTCACTTCCTTATTGCTGACCATAAATTTTCCATCAGTTGATATATTTTTATTGATCAGCAAACTATCCGGGTTATTAATTTCTATCGCTTCTCCACCGGCCACCGGAATGATATACGATTTCCGCTTACTTTTATTTTGCTCCCAGTCGGGCGTACTCACTGAATAAACAATATATTTCCCGTCTTTTGAAATGCCCAGTCCGGATACCCGGCCGAGTTTCCAAAGCAGTTCAGGGGTCATCCGGTTTTGAGCAATGGTTGAAAAAGCAACGAGCAGCAGAAGTATTGTTATAGATCTTTTAAGCATGATAAGAAATTTTATATCCGGCTAATTTACTACAATTAACTTATTAAGTAATTGATACGGTTTTTTATCCGGCCATTCATATCAAGGTGGAAGGGTCATTAACTCTGGATAATTATCAGAATGCAGCTGATCCACGATTATCTATCGGCCAATAATTTTTTCCTGCTACCCTTTTTTCAATTTTATTATTGTTTACCAGGAAAAGAGACAGGTTGCAATGGTATGGAGAAAAACAGGAGGCAGTGAACAAATAAAATCTTCGGAGGTATTAATGATTATAAGGTTTGCATTTTTCAACGCAGAACCAATAGCCGCCTTTGAAATAATATGGCAAAAATTAAAAATTAGTGTTTGAACAATATAATCGTTCTTATATCATAACTTGTAACAAAAACGAATTACATATGCCACAAAAAAAAATCATTACCATATTCGGTGCTACCGGAGCGCAAGGCGGCGGACTTGCCCGCGCCATTTTACAAGATAAAAATAGCGAGTTTGCGGTTCGTGCTGTAACCAGGGACCCCCAATCAGAAAAGGCAAAAGCCCTTCGTGATTTGGGCGCTGAAATAGTAACCGCTGATCTGGGCCATCCGGAAAGTATTCTAAAGGCCATGGAAGGAGCCCATGGAGCTTTTTGTGTTACTTTTTTCTGGGCACATTATTCACCAGAACAAGAAGGTGCTGAAGCGAAGAGTATGGCCGAGGCTGCTAAAACAGCGGGCGTTAAACATGTGATCTGGTCCACCCTGGAAGATACAAGACTCAAAGTTCCCTTGCATGATGATCGGATGCCGACATTGATGGGAAAATATAAAGTGCCTCACTTCGACGGCAAAGGAGAATCTAACCACTTTTTTACCGATTCAGGAGTACCCACTACCTTCCTGCTAACGACTTTCTATTGGGAAAACATGCTTTATTTTGGTATGGGTCCCAAGAAAGGGGCAGATGGTGTTTTGGCGATTACCTTTCCGATGGGAGATAAAAAACTGTCCGGAATCGCAGCAGAGGATATTGGTAAATGTGCTTACGGTATTTTCAAAAAAGGAGAATCGATGATTGGTAAGACTATTGGTATTTCGGGTGAACACATTAGCTGTAAGGATATGGCCGCTGCGTTAACAAAGGCATTGGACCAGGAAGTAAGGTATAATAAAGTAACCCCGGAGATGTACAGGAACTTTGGTTTTCCCGGCGCGGAGGACCTTGGCAATATGTTTCAATATTACCAGGAATTTGATACTGCTTTTTCTGATGCACGGGATATTAAAGTTGCCAAAGAATTAAACCCTTCCTTGCAGTCTTTTGAAATGTGGCTTAATCAAAACGCTAAAAAAATGCCACTGGATTAGCCATTTACGTATGACAAAGAATCGATAGCCACTAATGAATTTTATTTTCCCCGAACCTGCCTGCTACAGAAAGGTTCGGGGAATTTTTTAAACCAAGCTTTTTGAGAGGGTGTCTTTTTGTGAATAGCTTTTTTTTCGGGGGATAAGCCGCAAGAGCTTTTTTAATCCTTGCCCTTTCAAAACAGGGCCTCGAAGTTTTAGTAATTATCCTAATGATTGTGTTTCGCTCAGCTGAAACGATAAGAGCAACAAATTAAAAACTCGCAAGCAAATATTTTTTAAGGTACAAACGATTTATTTACCTGGTCTTAAATGGATCAGCGTTAGAAATCCTTATGGCAAAAGAGAAGAATACAACATTACAGCGGCTGATGAAATAATTCCGATTAAATTGCACGGGTAGTTAGTATTTTATACCACTATCAAGGAGATATGAACGCAGGAAAGAGCGCATCAAATAAGATTAGGAAATTTTTCGGGCAACTGGGCCCCGGGCTGGTAACGGGCGCCAGTGATGACGACCCCTCTGGCATCGCCACCTATTCGCAGGCAGGTGCCCGGTTCGGGACTTCCCTGTTATGGACGGCCATTGTATCTTATCCGTTGATGGTTTCAATCCAGGAGATGTGTGCAAGAATTGGACTGGTCACCAATTCTGGTCTTACCGGTGTTATAAAGAAAAATTATAAAAAACGCCTGCTCTATCTTATTTTAATAGTGAGTTATCCGTCGATTACGTTAAACATTGGCGCCGATATTGCCGGCATGGGTGCGGTAGGAAATTTATTATTTCCAAAAATTCCCGCATTTATTTTTTCTGTTCTGTTTACGGGCTTACTTATGTATAGCATAATTTTCTGGAACTATAATAAGATTGCCAATATACTTAAGTGGCTATGTATTTCGCTGTTCAGTTATATTCTCATCCCCTTTCTTACACATACTGATTGGTTAAAAGTATTAAAGGGAACTTTTGTTCCCAGCTTTGAAAATTCGAAGGATTATTTTATGGCACTGGTGGGCATATTAGGAACTACTATTTCGCCCTATTTGTTTTTCTGGCAGACTTCTATGGAAGTAGAGGAAGTCAGGGAGCGGAAATTACTGGTGGATAAAAGAATTATCCTCGATATGCAAACGGATGTTAAAGGAGGCATGATGCTTACCAATATTGTTTTCTTTTTTATCATTCTTACTTCGGGCACTGTTTTATTTAATGCGGGCATTCATAATATTGATACAGTGGAACAGGCAGCCAGCGCATTAAAGCCGCTGGCAGGTGAAATGGCCTATGCATTATTTTCATTGGGTGTTATTGGTACCGGGTTGCTGTCCATTCCGGTTTTGGCGGGGGCTTCCAGTTATATGATGGCCGAAGTATTCGATTGGGAGGAGGGCCTCAATAAAAAATTTAGTGAGGCAAAAGGATTTTATATCACCGTTATCATTTCGCTGCTCATCGGGTTGTTTATTCAGTTATTCGGTATTAGTCCCATAAAGGCATTATTGTATTCGGCGGTTTTGTACGGAGTAACCGCGCCGGTTATGATTGCTATTATACTGCATATATGCAACAACAAAAAGATAATGGGCAGATTTACCAATAAATCTTTGTCCAACCTCCTCGGTTTTGCGACGCTTATCCTCATGTTGGCTTCTGCCATTGCATTTATATGGTTTTTGGTGTAATTGTTCTTTGAATTGTTTTGAAATGATAGAAACTTTAAAGAAACAAAATGAAATACAGCAAAAGGACCAGATGAAGTAAAAAGGAAATAACAAAGGTGGAAGAAAAAGTAAACTATAAAGGGACCAACATTTGTCGCTCCCTTTATAGTAAAATCAATCACTAATAGAACCGCTTATTTTTTTGGCATTAATACAGCATCAATCACATGAATTACGCCATTACTTGAAATGAGGTCAGCCGCCGTAACATTTGCACCATTGATCATAACTTTGCCATCTTTAATAGTTACTTTCAATTCTCCACCCTGTAAGGTTTTTACCATTTGACCATCTTTTAATTCGGACGCTTTTATGGAACCAGCTACCACATGATATGTCAATATTTTAATAAGTGCCTCTTTGCTTTCTGGTTTCAATAAACCCTCTACAGTACCTGCGGGAAGAGCATTAAATGCTGAATTTGTTGGGGCAAATACAGTAAAAGGGCCAGTCCCTTTCAAGGTTTCTACTAGTCCGGCTGATTTAATAGCTGCTACCAGGGTGCTGTGATCCGCAGACCCCATAGCTACATCAATAACATCCTTTGGAGCTTCCACCTTTGGTTCCATAGGCTCCGCCTTTACGGTTGTTTTTGAATCTTCCGTTGGGTTTGCTTCACCACCGCTGTTACAGGCTACTAAGGTGGCAGAGATGATTAAAGCTGCTGCGAGTGTTGAGAAAAAGTGCTTTTTCATAATTAATTATTTTTTGCTTTTCGTCAGTAACACACAAGCTGGCTAAAGGTTCTCTATAGTCTGTGCAAATTGAATATCTATTTTTGTTGTTTAAGCTTTATAAGGGAAACTCATTTTTTAAATAAACAGCGCGTAATTAAAATGGAAAGGTTTGTATTTATTTGAAGAAGCAGTCTTTGATATTTCCCCCTCCGGGTTAATTCAAATGGAATTCAGGAAACCAGTTGGTGAAATTTTTTTATGCATTGTCTCTCTGGGGTTTTACGTGACGAATGAGCTACCTCAAACTGCGTTGCAATGAGAACTATGCATTTACCGGGTCGGGGGAAGTGGCCGGGAAGAAAATTTGATCAGAAGTAATCAGGAAGAAGATGGGTTTTGTCTGCCAGGCACTTGAGGCCGGATTGCCCCAAGGAATAATAGAGAGGCGTGCCGGTAAATTAAGATGCAGGAAGTATAAATGACGGCCAAAATCAATAATTTTATAATGGTAACATTTCGTCCGCATCACCCGTTGGGATTCATTTATACTTATACTTAACAACATGAAAGAGATTGTAAACAGTGCTGCTTATGCTGATGGTAAAAGGATCGCTGATGTAGACATCTTCGATGGAAGCAGGGTATTAAAAGAAGAAAATCAATTTGTTTGGATTGGTTTGTATGAGCCATCAGAAGAAATTTTGAACCGGGTACAGAATGAATTCAACCTGCATGAGCTGGCCGTTGAAGATGCCCACCGGGCGCATCAGCGACCCAAAGTGGAACAATATGCCGATTCGATTTTTGTGGTGTTGCGGACAGCCCAAATGAACCAGGAGCATCGGATTGATTTTGGTGAAACACATTTTTTTGTGGGTAATAATTTTATCGTGGTGGTGCGCCATGGATCTAATGTACCTTATACCGAAGTAAGAACGCGTTGTGAATCCACTCCAGAGCAGATGAAAAAAGGGCAGGGTTTTGTTTTGTACGCCGTCATGGATTTTATTGTTGACCGTTACTTTCCCGTAGTGCATGAACTGGAGCAGGAACTGGAATCCATAGAAGCGAAAATTTTCAAAGAAAAACCTACCCGCGAAACAACAGAAAAGATTTATGATTTAAAAAGAGAATTATTGGAAGTAAAAAGGGCCGTATCGCCATTGGTAGACATCTGTAACCGGCTTATGCGCTTAGAAATTAAATGCATTTCCGAAGAAACAAGACCCTATTTCAGGGATGTGTATGATCATGCAGTGCGTATTAATGAAATGATCGATAATACCCGCGAGTTATTAAACAGTGCCATGGAAGCCAACTTCTCACTTATTTCTATTTCTCAAAGTGACGTATCGAAAAAATTTTCAGGCTGGGCGGCCATTATTGCTGTTCCTACCATGGTGGCGGGATTTTATGGAATGAATTTCAAATTCATGCCCGAGCTCAACTGGCACTATGGATATTACGGAGTTATTTTTTTAACACTTTGCGTTTGTGCCGCTCTTTATTATTTTCTCCGAAGGTCTGGCTGGCTTTGATGAATAGCAGGTTTCCCTTGTATTTATTTTTACCGATCTTAAGGGAAAGGTTGCGGTATGACTTCACCCCAGCATACTTCTTTGAGAGAATCTGCCAGGGTGAATGATTCAAAAATTCATTTCGAATTAAGAGAAATGCTTTCTTTGTTGAATACTTCTTCCATTACGTTGGATATTCCATAAATCAGCCGCGGTGAAAGAATTCCCCTGCTTGCTGCCGGAGGATACTGTTTCGTTTACTACAGAAGTCATGTTTTTTGTTTCGGTTTTACTTATTGTTGTGAATAAGTGGTTGTTTTGCGTGTTCATGATTATTAATTTTAATGGTTTTACTTTTTGTTTTTAACTGCTCTCTTTGACTTTGATAAAACAAAGATAGAAGATTATTTAGTACTATGCAAAACAAAGTACATGGTTAAATTGCAGTAATGGCTATATCACAGTACATTTTTATGAGTGAAATCCTTGTCTGTATTGCATTCTATAGAATTTAACCATTTTGCTTTTGAAATTTGTCCATTATATGAGCGGCAAATATTTGGGTCTAATCGGCGAAAACTATCAATTTGTCTCCGTTCTGAGTAGCCATTGAGCCTTTATTTTATTAGTTAAGTCGTTTAAAACGCCAGCCATGGGGGCCTATAACAGAAAGGATTCAACAAAATTTTGAGGGAAGCTGACGGCAGGCCCGGAATATAGAGGATAAAGTGCTTTTTTGTATCAAATACACAATCATTCAACAAAACAGAACCGGTAAGGTATTCCAATAAGTAATTGAAAATGGCTTTCCTTTATTCCAGATGCCCCTTCAGTTTATTATTTTCTTCCCATTAAATAAAGCCAGCATTTGTAAGAATTCAGCCGTGTTAGCCCTTAAACGGGTGATTTAAAAAATAACTTATATTATTATTATGATTTGGACTCCATGGGCAAAACAAATAAATTTACAATTGATGTTATATCAAGGACCGGGGAGTGGAAGGGAAAAGAAAAACACCTGCTGTGGTTCTATACACTTAACTATTATTACTTGAATAAAATAGTGTAATTTGAAAATATTCCCGGGTAACCCCCTTCTACAAATCCCTCCTGTTAAACCTGGCCCTGGTAGGCGATGATTTTTCAATGCAGAATATTTCACCCGGCAACAGAGTTTTATTAACCATCATGAATAAGTTACATATAGTCAAAGAAAGCTTGTTGGCTGCCTTCATAACTCTTGTGATAACCTATGGGGTTAGTTTTATTCCCTTAAAGTTTGAGTTTAGCAAAGCGATTCGGCAAGAATTCCTGGGCTTTGATATTTATGACTTGTACTATACAGGCAAGCAATTAAAAAATACCAAACGAGATGATTCAATAATCCTGGTTGAAATAGGAAATAGCCGGGCTTCAATTGCTGAACAGATTAACCTGATCGAAAAGTATGGTCCGGCGGTAATTGGGATAGATGCTGTTTTCGAAAGGGAAGGCGATGCGAAAGAAAACGCTGAATTTGTCCAGGCTATCAACCAGTTTGAAAATATTATTTTTGGAAAAAGGTATGGTATAGATTCAACTACCCAAAAAGCTGTTGTTATCAGTAATTTCTTCGATAAAGGCACGCATCTCTATTCGTCCGGTTACATTAATTTTTTAGGTAACCAGTTTTCAGTGGTTCGCAATTACCTGCCATTCATAAAAATAGCCGATTCCCTGTACCCTGCATTTACTTCCGCCATTGCAGCAAAATTTGCTCCGGGTAAATTTGATATATTACATGAACGAAAAAGGGAAACGGAGATTATAAACTACCAGGGAAATATAGAAAGCTACAATAATCTCACGGCCGCTCAATTAATTTACTACGACAGTACCGGCCAGTTAACCAGCTTGCTTGCGAACAAGATTGTACTGTTGGGTTATTTTGTTAAATATCCACCCTTTGTTCTGGAGGATCTGCATTTTTCACCTTTAAATGAACAGGTGGCCGGCAAAAGTTTCCCGGATATGTATGGGGTGGTAATACATGCCAATATCCTTTCTATGATTATCAGCGGTTGCTATGCAAAAGAGGCCTCTATGTTCGTTTCGTACCTGCTGGCAGGAATTATCATTTCTTTATTTCTTTATTATATTCTTTTTCAACATAAGCAAGGAAAACATCCTTCGCACGGGAAATTCCTGCTGGTACAATTCATTCTTATCGTGGTAATTCTTTATATATTTCTTATGGTATTTAATTGGTTCCTTATAAAAATTCCCTTGTTGCCCATTATGATTGCTCTCGTCCTGTGTCTTGAATTATTGGGAGTGTATAAGACTATTGCGCTCTGGTTGCATAAAAAATTTAATTATACTACTGTCTTTAGCCATAAACATGCAATATGAAACATTTATTGATCCCTGTCATTCTTGTTTTTTGCCTGGAGAGTCAGGCCCAGCTACCTGATTATTACGTGTACCTGGTGAAAGGAGAGGCATCCATAGCGAACCCCGGTAAGAAATTGGTTGTATTGAAACAAAAACAACTGGTATTCAAAAATGATAGGCTGTCAATTAAAAAGGGGGCGGAACTTACCCTGGTAGATAGAAATGCCCATTACTATGTTATAAAAACGGAAGGCATTAATAAGGTATCGGTGATGGTAACTAGAGTAACTCCGAAAGCGGCTGACGGTCTAACTGCCAAATACCTGAAATTATTATTTCATGAATTACTGGATCCAAATCATGATTTTGAAAAACTCAAAAAAGAAAACATAGCAGGCGTATGGGGTGGAGTTTCGCGCGGCGATGAATGTGAAAACAGGATATTCCCGGTAAATGGCTTGCAAACAGCCGCTGCTTCCATAATTTTCAGGTGGCATAAAACAAGCCGCTTATCCGATTATTTGCTGGTTATTTATGACCAGGATGGAAGTGAATTATCTGCCAGTAAAGTAAAAGACACATTGCTCTCCGTCAATTGTACTGAAATGTTGAAAGGCAAAGCAGGTAAATATTTTTGGCGGGTTACCAGTGAAGATGGCACCTGCGAAGATGAAATTCCGATTTACTTCAACCTGCTTACACCGGATGCCGAAAAAAAACTAACGGAACAATTAATTGGTGATTCCGCAGGAGCAACGCTGGAAGAACAGCTGCAGCAAATTGAAAAGCTGGAAAAAAATGCTTTCATTGATGCAGCCGCGGCCCGCTATTCCCTTTTAGTAAAATCTAACAAGGATAATAAAGCGTTATTGAAAAGTTACGTGCTGTTTTTGATAAAATATGGATTTGAGGGGGAGGCCCGATCCCTGTGGAAGTCATTACTTTAAATAATCAATTGATTTTATATGAAGCTGATAATCACTCCTTCTTTTTTTATATTAGCTTTTATGGTATGGGGCCAATCTTCTTCGAGCCAGGTTTGGAAAATATACAACGACAGCGCAACTTACTTCATAAATCAAAAAGACCCGGAGCGGGCAATTGAATACTTCAATAAAGTAAAGGCAGTTATCCCACCGGATTCTGTTTCTACTGATACGTATATTAAGATTAATAAAAGTATCGCGGATGTTTATTATTCTTTAGAAGATTTCGAGGCGGCTATTCCTGCTTATAAAAATCTGCGCCACTCGATTGCCACCACCTACTCGGAAATGAATCGGGATTATGCCTGGACCTGCAATATGCTGGGTGTTCTGTTTAACAAGACCGGCCAATTTGATTCGGCCCAGGCCATTCATTTGAAGGCAAAGGAAATACGGGAAAAATTATTTGGAAACAAACACCTGGCCTATGCGCAAAGTTGTAATAACCTGGGTGCTTTATACAGTGATATGGGCCAGTGGGATAAGGCAGAGCCCTTATTATTGGAAGCAAAAGCCATAAGAGCAACAATCGAACCTTCCGGTGACCGGAGTCCTTATGCAATTACCTGTGTTGGTCTTGCTAATCTATATAGGGATATGGGCCAATATGAAAAAGCAGAGTTGTTATACCTGGAAGCAAAGGATATCCGGGCTGGGACCAATAAAGAAAATGCTGAATATGCGTACAGCTGTAATATTCTCGCGGACTTATATAACAATTACCTTCAACAGTTTGATAAAGCAGAAGCACTTTACCTGGAGGCGAAAAGCATACGCGAAAAAAAATATGGAAATAAGCACCTGTCTTACGCGCAAAGTTGTAATAACCTCGGGGCCTTATACCGAAATATGGAGCAATATGCCAAGGCTGAACCATTGCTATTGGAAGCGAAGAAAATTTATGAAAAAGAAGAATCGGAAGGACTTTCTATCAACTTCAATAACCTGGGCGAGCTGTATTATGCCATGGGAAAATACAAAGAAGCTGCCTCCTTTTTCTTGCAGGCGCGCCAGGTTTGGCAACAAGGTTTAGGGAAAGATCATCCTTACTTAATTGCCAATGCGGAAGAATTGGCAAGAGTTTACTGGAGAATGAATGAGCCTGCTAAAGCTGCTGCGCTTTTTTCTGAAGCTGCTCAATTAAAGTATAACCGGCTCAACAGCGTTTTTCAGTTTACCAGCGAAAAGGAGAAGCAATTGTACCTTGAAAATATCAATGGGTCTTCGGATGAATGCCAATCATTTTATTATAAAAAATTGTCCCATTACAAAGCATCACCTTCCTACGAAATGTCTTTATTGAACCGTAACTTAATTCTATCCTCAATTCAGCAAACCCGTCAAAAAATATACAATAATGAAGATACTGTGATTATCAAATTGTATGATGTATGGGTAGGATTGAAAGAACAACTGGCAAAACTGTATTCCAGAGGTTCGGAGTCAAAGGATGGGCCTGTCCAGGCGGTGATAGCTAAAGCGGATAGTTTAGAAAAAGTGATTTCCCGCCGGTCCGCTGTTTTTAAAGATATTCAACGCAAAATAAAATGGAAAGATATTCAACAACGACTTACAAAAAATGAATGCGCTATTGAATTTATTGAGTTCCGGGTTACTGATGGCAGCCACTGGAATGACAGCATTTTGTATGTGGCATTGATCCTGAAAAAAGAGACAGCAGAACCTATACTTGTTCCGCTATTTGAAAAAGCCCAACTGGATAACCTGGTTCAACAAAAAACAGCAGATGAAACTACTACCATTAACCGGTTATATTCATCACCGTCACTTTTTAATCTTATATGGAGGCCAATAGAAAAATATATTCCTGGTATTACAACCGTTTATTTTGCACCTGCCGGTAATTTATTCAGGATATCTTTTGGAGCATTATCAATAAATACGGGGCAGGTATTGAGCGATAAATACCGCTTGATCCAGTTAAATAGTACCGGGGCGCTTGTTAACCAAACCCAGCAATTCATAACCCAATCTGATAAAATACAGCTTTATGGTGGTATTGAATACGATGCCGATACCGCTGAACTGAAGAAACTTAATGGGGTCATTAAAATGAATGATTCCGTATTGAGAGCAGCGTCCGGTGATTTTACAAGAGGAAACACATTTCGATATCTACCGGGCACAGCCGAAGAAGTACTGGCAATAAAAAAGAAGGCCAACATAGTAAGAATAAAAGTCAGCATTCTCTCTGGCATTCGTGCCACGGAAGAATCATTTAATGCGTTGAATGGTCCGGCTTCTCCTTCTATTTTGCATGTAGCCACACATGGCTTTTTCTTTCCCGATCCTGCTTATGACAGCAGAGACAGCATTCAAAAAAAATTTGGATTAAGTGGAAAAGTGTTCAGGCAATCTGCTAACCCGCTTCTGAGGGCAGGGATTCTTTTTGCCGGAGCAAACAATACTTGGAAGGGACAGTACATTGATGGAATGGAGGATGGTATTGTTACGGCTTACGAAACAAGTAACAAGTATTTACCTAACACAAAATTAGTGGTGCTATCTGCCTGCGAAACAGCCCTGGGGGATATCCAGGGCAGCGAAGGAGTTTATGGCTTGCAGCGGGCGTTTATGATAGCGGGCGCAAAAAACTTAGTAATGAGCCTGTGGAAGGTTCCAGATGATGAGACATCAGCTTTTATGCAAGCCTTCTATGATAAAATGTTTAAGAAGCAATCAGTAAGTGACGCGTTTTATGGTGCGCAAAAGCTTATGAAAGCCAAATACCGGAATGAGCCTTTTAAATGGGCTGCCTGGGTATTAATAAAATAATGGAAATATTATTTTAAAACAATATCCACTTTAAACAGGTCCGGTAAATTTCTTTTGAACATTTACAGGATTTCAATTATTTTCATAATCTATTTGCGTCCCCAGAGTTTATTGTTGTTTCGCCTTATCCATATACTTCTCAAAAACCTGTCACCAGTATCTCTTTGAAATCATAAATATAAGATTTGTTCTTCACGGTAGTTTAAAAACAGCTGATTTATGATTAAAAGAAATATCATTGTTTTTTCAAACAACATATATGAGAGAATATTTTTATTTCTCATCCTGGCGCTACCGGGTGGTATAACACTGGCGCAAACCTGCAGTTTGGTTCCCCCTAGCCTCTTTGGACAATCGCAAACGGCTATTTATTGTAAGAATAATGATGTTGGATTTGGAATATTGGGTTCCCAGTCAAATCAGCAGTATTCTTTTTTAGTATATGCCGCCAATAGTAACAAGGTAAAAAGCAAGGGTGGTCCATTGGACGGTAATGGCGACCAGGTTAGTGTGGCAGCAAACATGTATTCCGCCGCTGATGCGGGCGAGTACCGCGTGATAACAACCAAAAAAAATTGTACAGACACGGCCTTCACCAGTTTTTATGCATTTTATGGTGATATTGACAACCTTTCAATTACTTCATGGGGATCCAATGCCGTGAACTTTCGTTGGGCCGCTTCCGGTCCACGGCCTGCTGTAACGTACGAGTACGCTGTAACTACGCAACCTGATCCCAACTCCGTACTGATAAATTATCTTACGACTACCGATACGGTTGCATCGGCAAATAGTCTAACAAGCGGGGTCACCTATTATATTCATGTTCGGGTAAAAGAAATAGTATGGAATGGCAACCTGATTGATTTGTATTTTGATTGCTTCCAATTACCCACCCAAACGATCAGCTTTGTTCCTTGCTCTGGGAGCGCTACCATTGGTTCGCTTACCCCGTTCAACCCGGTTGTTTGCAGTGGTAGCAATACCCTTTTAACCGTTACCGGCGGAACTACTTATCAATGGTTCAGGGATGAAATCCCGCTGGGCATTACTTCATCAACCTATAATGCAACACTGCCCGGACAATATCGCACCTTCATAACTACCAGTGCGGGATGCCAGGGAAAGGTGTATTCTGTTACAGCCACTCAAACATCGCTGCTGGCGGGAAATTTTTCAGGGGGTGGAAATTTTTATTCAGGTGATACAGTAAAATTGGGAATACATAATTCCATAATCGGTCAAACCTATAAAATACTGCGTAACGGGTTGGAAGTTTATTCGCTGGAGGGTATAGGTAAGTCCAAGGAAAGTTTTGATACCATCTTCTATAAATTTGTTATGACTTCTCCTGCCCAGGCAGGCCAATATACCGTAAGAACTATAAACCCGTATTGTACCAGTCTCGATTTCGGTAGTGAGACAGTTAACCTTGTTACAGGTGTTTCTATTTGCCCGGGCACCAGTACCTCGTTCACCGTTCCATCCGCCGGGTTAGGGTATACTTATCAATGGGAAGTGAATACGGGAACTGGTTTCACCAGCATTACAAATACGGCACCATATTCCGGTGTTACTACCAATAAAGTTACTTTAACAAATCCGCCGTCTACTTATTATGGTTATATATACCGTTGCGTAGCAACAAATGGAGTAAGCACAGTTATAAGCAGTACGCGCACGTTAAAATTCAGTGTTACCTGGAGTGGCCTTACCAGCAATGCCTGGGGCGTCACTTCCAATTGGTCTTGCGGTGTAATACCCAGTGCCAATACCGATGTTATTATACCTGCCGGCACTCTTTTTTCTCCAATAATCACCAGTGATGTTTCCTGCCGAAGTGTTGATGTAAAGCCTGGCGCAACAATCAGGGTCAACGGGTTTAAACTAACAGTAACCGGGAAATAATAATTGTACCTGTTATGAAAAATAAGTTGATTGAAGCAGGAGAGGGGAAACCCGTGTTTCCGGGTGATCAGATCAGGATCCAAAGCGATGATCAAATCATAACCATACTAAATATCCACTATTTCAATTCGTACTTTATCTTTAGTAGCTTTTTTGTCATTAATTAAAAAGTCAAGCGTTTTAACAAAGTTGCTGATCTCTCTTTTTTTAAGAAGTGTTTCGAGTTTTTTTTCTTTTCCCTCATAGTCTTTGGGAATAAGCCGGTCAATGGCATTATCAATACCCGATAGGGTAGTGGGAATATCATATAGCTTTAATATTTCCTTTGAATCCTGGTCTGCGTTCAGGTAAAAATTATAATCCCTGGTATTGCTAGCTACCTCCAGTTTTACGAGATGGTGTTCAGTGATAAATTCTCTGATCCTATCCTGGTAATCTATGAACAAATCATCAGGAACAATAATGATCAATTCAAACTTTTTCCACTCTTTTAATTTTTTTTCTTTTTTCCATTCCTGGTCCAGGATAATTTCATTAGAGTCATTTTTCAACCAAACTGATTTCTCAGTGACCAGGTTTTTACTGACAGGCAGTATGAAATTATTAAAATAACCCTGGGCTAAGGCCGTTGAAGGTAGTACAGTATAAATGAACCGATCCCCTTCTTCCTTAATGATGAGTAGTAACTTTTCAGTACTTTTTTTTAGAGAGGCGGATGGTCGGTTATCGTTGCTGTTTCTCCTGAATTTTAATACTGTAATCCCCAATAGGTCGGAGGGAAGTTTAACCTCTTCTTCCTGCAGAATATAAACTCTCTTGCGATGTAGTTTCCCCAAAAAAAGTCCGAATTCAAAAATAATATTACCCCGCGGCGCATTAAATAGTTTGTTCCTTGATTTGGTCCGGTCATCTTTGGTGGCAATCAACAGGGCAAAATCGTAAAGGTTAGGTATTTTGATAAGTGTTTCAAAATAGCTTTCATTTAATCCAAATACTCCTTCATTCCAAATTTCACATTCTGTTATTTCAGCTAATTGTTTTTGTAAGAATTTGGCAGTCTTTAAACCTTCCGACGAAGATCCGATAAAAAGGCGGGGTTTCATTTCCAGTGATTTAAGTTCCATTGCTAAATATTTCGACTTGAATGATTTTCTGGATCAGTTTGTACAACTTTAAAGATCAGTTCCCTAATTTAATATTTTTTCTATTTCATTGGACGATCAGGTAATGCCGGCAAAGAGATAAGAGCTTTTTCAGGATATTTAATTATTCAATCCAATAAATCAGCATATCTTATGTATTTTTTCAAATATCCAAACAAGGCATTTTCCCCTAACCTTTAAACAAATAATCATGAAAATGTTCAATCAAATCACACCAAAGTTCACTGCTTTTGTCAGTTTTCTGGTTCTTATTTTTTGTTTTCAAATAAAGCTCAATGCCCAGGATCGCTCGATTACGATTTATCAGTATCGCCATGTTCCTGATGATAAAATTGAGGAATTCATAAAAAGAGAAACCACTTACTGGAGTAAAGTAGCTGAAAAAGCTGCCAAAGATAAGACGATGACTTTTTGGGCCCTTTTGCAAAAAGTAGGAGGATATGATATGCCTAACTCCTCTAACTTTTTATTCGTTAACACATTTCCGAATATCGATAAGATCGGTGATGTATTTACTAATGTAGAATCTGTGGCGGGAGTTAAAATGGCCGATATGGAAACCAATTCAATGTCCACCACTATGAGCCAGTTCTTCCTGCGCAACCAGGATTGGGTGCAGGATGCCAAGGCTATTCCTGAAAAAGACTTTAACTACATCGTAATGGATTACCATAACACCAACTATGCGGATAGCCTGATCGGATTAGAAAAAAAATACTGGGGGCCTTTTATCCAGAAAGCAATGAATAGCGACCAAACGCCTCAAGTGGCTTGGGGGAATGCAACCGTACTGGCACCCCTGGGAGATAATATTAAGTTTACCACCGTTTCTTATGATTTATTTAAAACACTTCAGGATGCATTATTAACCCAATGGGACCCGAAGACAGTTTTCCCAACAAAAGGGTTAAGCATGATAGGAAATATTGAATTAAACAGGCGAGGAATTGCAATTTACAGGATTGTCAAAGTCGTTTCTTCTCCCAATTGATTAATTTAATGCTCCTTTTTACCCCAAAGCCTCCCGGATGTTCCAGGAGGTTTTTTTTACGGTATTGAAATGATATTAAAGCGAAGAGCAGGATTTTATGAAAAAACCCTCTTCAGGCACTTCAATGAAAGTGAGTAAGAATTCAAGGGTTCAATTCAATGGATAGGATAATTCCTTATGGCCAATATCTTTTGCAATGGCCCTGGCTTCGATGCCGATCTCGCGCAGCATACCCATCGGCGAAACATAGAATCCACAGAAGTACAATCCGTCCTTACCAAAAGAGGATTGGCAATGGATAGAATTGTTTAGCTCATCCTCCCGGACGCTTTCCAGATTCAAAAAACTTTTAAGATTATGCCTATACCCGGTCGCGAGAATGATAGCATCAAAATTTTGCTGCTGATTATTTTCAAAGTAAACAGTATTTCCCACTATGTTCAGGATGTCTCCGTATACTTTTATATATCCCTGTTTAATAAGTTTGATAGTACCTACATCCAGTAAAGGAATTCTTTTTTGTTTTTCAATTTGTTCCCTTGGTCCTATTTTTGATTTTCTTAATCCCAGTCTGATTAGGTCGCCCACCAGCATTCTTATTAAAGGAGCATTTAGTTTATCAGCTACCCGTGCCGGAAACATGGCAGTAAGTTTCCCTAACTCAAGAACTGGAAAACCAAAAATATCTCTTGGTAGCACATTCACGGCCGAACGAACGGATAGTGAAGGGTGAGCCCCGTGTTCGTGCAAACATATCGCCTGTTCACAGCCTGAATTTCCAAAACCAACGATCAAAACGTTTTTGCCGGCAAAGGGTATCCCATTTTTGTATTGAGAGCTATGTAAAATTTCGCCCTTAAATGAATCCATCCCTTTAATCGATGGAATGTTTGGTTGTTGATTCAGGCCTGTGGCTACTATTACAAACAAGGATTGGTATGATCCGTTATTGGTTTCGGTGATCCAGTTATTTTTTTCTCTTTTTACCGAACGAACTTCTGTATTAAAGACCGGGTGAATATTCAATTCCTTTGCATACTTATCCAGGTAGTCGGCTACATCTTGACGGGAAGGATAGTTTGGTAAGGAATTGTCAAAATATTTAAAGGGCAATGCCGACCATTTTTTGCTGGTGTGCAAATGCAAACGGTCGTAATGATTTCTCCAGGAAGTCGCCACCTGCGAATATTTTTCCAAAACGATAAACTCAATACCCTGTTTTTGTAAACAGGCTGCTGAAGCAAGTCCGGCCGCGCTGGCACCAATTACTATAGTATGAGTGGAGGTCATATTTTCTTTACCCTAAATCTACCTATTTATATTGTAGCAATCATTAAAGACTATTCACCTTCTCGCCGGCCAATATGTGAATTATATAAATTGTTTCAATAATGTTGTAACGAATCTCCTGGAGATTAAACTCAAATTTGTTGCACACTGGAAACCTAGGCAAAAACTAAAAAGATTTTTTATGGCTAAAAAAGCTAACCCTATCAAAAGCGATGAAGAGGTACAGCAAAATGCCGATCCTCATATTGACCAGGATTTTCCGGGCTTCCCTCATCTTCCAGCAGATAAAAAAAATATTACTCCGCAAACGGAAACAGAAAAGAAATTGGCCGGTTCCTCTAAAAAAAGACCCAAAAAAACATATGGGGGATAATCCATTTCTGGCACAGCTGATTTGTTGAGGAATTCAAGTCTTGATCTTTCAGATATGGTATGTTGATTTCGGATTTAATCTGCTATTTTTTATTCAATTATTTCCTCACCTGGTGTGGGTATTCCTTGTAGTGAGAAACAAATACAAACAACGCAAAGGGCGCTAAGTTTTTCGCAAAGGGCGTGAAGGTCTTTGGCTAAATAGATGCGCATTGTTCTCGTCTTATTCTTCTTGTATTCTTTGCGATAAAAAAAAATAACTGCAAAGTCAAAGAGCTCAATCTTTACCCATGTTTTCTTAAGTATAAACAAGAGCATCATACTTAAATATTAAATTACATGATTTGTAACAATGCCACTATGAGAATTTTAAATTTCTCCGCATCCTTGTTATTTCAACCATTTATAAAATGGCTTTGGGTGAATTCGGGATTAGGGTATTTATAAAAACCTTCGCCGCTTTTTACTCCCAGCTTTCCCGCATCAACGTAGGTTTTTAATAAAGCGGCAAACTTCTGGCTTTTTGCATCGGGTAGCGAATTGGTAATATGCCAGGCCGTTTCTAACCCCACCGCGTCTAATATACCAAAGGGCCCGGTAGGCATTTTAAAATTACCCATCCAGCTTCTGTCTACATCCTGGATGCTTGCGATATCGTATGTAACCAATGCGCCTGCCGCACCAATTAAGGCCACCAGCATAGCATTAAAAATATATCCCGGCGATTCTTTTTTTACAAACACAGTTGTTTGATTAAGCTTTTTTCCCATCTCCATTACCAGTTCTGCTACCCATTGGGCAGTGCGGGGATGAGGCATTATATCTACCACATTAGCCGTAAATACATCGTGAAAATGAAATGCGCAAAACAATTCGGGTCTTCCGGTTTCTTCCGCAAATGACGAAGGCATGAGATAGGATGTGTTAGTAGTAAATAGGGTATGAGGAGGACAAAGTTGTGCGAACTGCGCCCACACTTTTTTCTTTATGGCCAGGTCTTCCACCACGGATTCGCTTATAAAATCAGCCTTGGCCGCAGCCTTGGCAGCATCTGTAGTAAATGTTATCCTTTTTTTTGCAGCATCCGCTTCTTCCTTGGTAATCAGCTTTTTTTCTATCATGTTCTTGAGAATAGCTTCCTGGATTGATTTTGCCGGGCCGAATGTTTTTTCATCAATATCGTAAATAATAGTATCGAACCCGCTAATAGCAGACTGCAATCCTATACGCAGGCCCAAAGTTCCGCTGCCAAGGATCAATACATTTTTGATATCGGTTAATTTGAGTGGCATAGGTAGAAATATTAATGGATGAAAAATAAATCAGTAAAAATTACTGATCCTTTTAAACCGAATAGCATGCTGCGCATTGATTGCACAGGCCTGTACAACCTGCAGTAAACTGGCAAACCGCGCATCGCTGGTAAGTCCTTTTTTATACCGGGCATATATCTGTTGTACGATCACGCCAATTTTAAAAGAACCGAATACATAATAAAACACCATGTCCGGTACAGCAATTGTTTTAGCGGCGACATAACGATTCACCACTTCCTCGCGGGTAAGGTTGCCCGGCAGCCATGTAAGGTTAAATGGCTTTAGTGCATCACTGTCTGTCGCTTCCCCCCAATAACCGAGGGATGTACCCAGATCCATTAAAGGACTTCCCACTGTTGCCATTTCCCAATCTAATACTGCAATAATTTTGTTTAAATTTTCAGGGTCGAGCACCAGGTTATCATATTTATAATCATTATGAATAAATGCCGGTTCCGCGTCATCCGGTTTATTGGCCTGCATCCATTCAGCTGTTTTATTCATTCCCTCTATGTTATCTGTTTCCGCGGCCACATATCTTTTAATCCATCCTTCTACCTGTCGCTGAATATACCCTTCGGGTTTTCCCAGGTTAATTAAACCGGTGGTATCTAAATCGATGGAATGTAATGCCGCTAAATTATCAATGGCCGATTCAGATATGGATTTCATAATCGGAGGAGTGAGCTCCATGCCTTTCGGTACTCTATTGCGCAGAATAATTCCCCGAACTCTTTCCATTATATAAAAAGGGGAACCGATAATTGTTAAATCGTCACAATATAATATAGGTGATGCGATAGGTTTATATACTGGTTTTAATGCAGTCAAAACGTTGAACTCTCTTCCCATATCATGGGCCGATTTAATGTTGGCGCCATGGGGAGGTTTACGTAAAACATATTCCCTGCCAGACACTTTCAACAAAAATGTCAGATTGGAATAGCCTCCCGGGAATTGTTCAATAACGAGTTCTCCTTCCAAACCGGGTAAGTGTGAAGCTAAATAATTTTTTAGTTTATAATTATCCGGAACTTCAGCGTCCCTGGCTGCCACTGCCTTGTCAATATTATTTGAATAGTTACTCATGGTGATGTGGTTACGGCAACTTCGGGTTAGATTTTTAAACCGTACTCTTTTAATATTGCTTTAGCTACCGATGTTTTGTGTACCTCGTCGGGGCCATCATAAATTCGGGCTCCCCGTTCGTGGCGGTACCAGAAAGATAATAGGGTATAGTCAGTAATACCTAATGCACCGTGAGATTGAATGGCTCTATCCAGCACTTTCATTAATATATCAGCCACGAAAAATTTAATAGCCGATATTTCATTTCGGGCTGCTTTATTTCCATCAGTATCCATTTTATGAGCGGCATGCAATACCATATACCTCGCGGCATTAATTTCCGCTCTGCTTTCAGCAATCCAGTTTTGAATGGTTTGTTTTTGTCCAAGCTTTGAGCCATCGCCCATATCTCTTTCCACCGCCCGCTTACACATCAATTGAAAGGCTCTTTCGCAAATGCCCACCCAACGCATGCAATGATGTATACGACCCGGGCCCAACCGTTCCTGGGCTAATAAAAAACCGCTGCCTTCTTTACCAATTAAATTGGCCGCCGGCACCCGGCAATTTATATATTCAATCTCTCCATGACTGTGGTACCCTTCCCCTGCTTCTCCCATTACGGAAATATTTCTTTTCAAATGAAAACCCTCCGTATTCGTTGGAACGATGATCATACTTGCTCTTTCATACAAAGAGGCATTGTTATTTGTGTTTGCCATTACGATAGCAAAACTGGCTCCATCCGCTGCAGTAGTAAACCACTTGTGGCCATTAATAACATACTCATCACCTTCACGGAGTGCGGTCGTTCCCATATTAACCGGGTTCGAACCCGCATATTCAGGTTCTGTCATCGAAAAACAACTTCTGATATCTCCCTTCATTAATGGTTGCAGAAATTTTTCTTTTAATTCGGCACCCGCATGTTTGTGCATTAACTCCATATTGCCGATATCAGGAGCCTGGCAATTAAAAACATAGTGCCCAAAGGGAGTGGTAGCCATAAGCTCACTTACCTGTGCGAATTCAATCATGCTTAACCCCAATCCACCGTACTGCTCTGGTAAATAGGGCGCCCATAAGCCAACTTGTTTTGCTTTCTCTCTTTTTTCCTGCAGTATAACGGCTGCTTTATTAAATGGCAGGCTCAGCAATTCCATTTCAATGGGAAAGAGTTCTTGCTCTACAAAAATTTTCACCTTTGGATAAATTTCTTTAAGGCGTTCGCTTGAAAAAATGCTTACCATAAGAATTAAATTGTATATCCTCCATCCGCAGTGAAAACAGCACCGGTGCAAAAAGAAGAAGCATCCGACGCGAGAAATAATGCTAAACCAGCAATGTCTTCGGGCACGGCTAATTGTGGAAGGGCTTGTTTGGCCAATACCTGTTTCAAAATTTTTTCATTTGCTGTTAACGCTTCGCTGAATTTTGTTTTAACCAAGCCCGGGCAAATAACATTAGCTCTTATATTATCGGGTCCCCATTCTTTTGCCAATACTTTGGTGAGTGCAATTAAGGCCGCTTTGCTAACGCTGTATAAACCTAATCCTACTCCGGGAGTAATGCCTTCAATACTGCTGATATTAATTACAGAACCGGATCCTCTTTGTTTCATCACCGGAAAGGCCAGTTTGCATAAAGCCAAAGGTCCTTTTACATTAACCTCGATTATTTTATCAAATTGGCTGTTATCGGATTCTATTATGGGGCCAAAGCTGGGATTAGTGGCAGCATTGTTTACGATAATATCTATGCCACCAAAATGATTTACAGTTTGATCCGCCAGGTTTTTTACCTGGATCATATCTCCCATATGTGCTGCGATGCCAATGGCTTCTATTCCTTCTGCCAAGAATTCCCTGGCAGTCTCCTCTACGGCTTCCTGTTTTCGGCTGGCTATTACAACCTTTGCCCCCTGCTGACCCAATGCCCTGGCAATCGCTTTTCCAATACCCTTACTGGCCCCTGTTATGATGGCTACCTTATTATCGAGGCGAAGTTGCTGGCTAATGGACATAAACAGTTTATGGCTAAGTTAAGTTAATAACCGTACTATTTTTTTTTGATAATGAAACTTCATTCATTAACGCAACTAAAAACCTCCTTTCCTCAAAGCCGCACATCATGATGTGTGTGCCCGTATTTTACCTGGTTGAATAAAATTAAAAGGGACTAAGAACTGATAAATTATTTATGACGCCTGCCACAAAAGGTTATTTAATAATGGGGAAAATTATTTTGTTATGCGGAAATGATTTGAATTCTTCTGCGTTTATTTTATACTGGAATAAAAGAAGCATATAGAATAAGTCTACTGGTGATAATCATCTTATTTTTTATCAGAAATAGCATTGACTATTCTCCGGATTGCTTCCCCAGCTCTGAGGGATGGTTTGCCTGTGATAATATTCCAGCCCGTAAAAACAGCCACTATGTTATATTCAGGAATTATGATTGGCCACTGCCCGCCAAAACCAGAGCCGGCCCAGGCATATTTCGTGCTATCGTTTCCATAGGAAAAAAGCCACCATTTATATCCATAGTTGACTTTCGGACCCACGTTGGTTGATGGAGTAGTGGATGCGTTTACCCATTCGGCAGAAACAAGCTGTACTCCATTCCAGTTTCCTTTCTTTAAAAATAGATAATAAATTTTTGCGAGGTCAGTGGCTGCTAAAAACAGTCCGCCTTCCGTATCTGCCAAACCCGTAGGCGTACGTTTCCAGAAGTGATGATTAATACCCAATGCGCCAAATAAGTATTTTGCTCCATACTCTTCAATGTCTACACCGGTTGCCTTTCTGAAAATATAAGAAAGGATCTGAGAGGCACCGCTATTATATTTAAAAGATTGCCCGGGTTCAAGAGCCATGGGTCTGTCAATAACATATTGCACCCAATCAAAACTAGCTTCCATTCGGCTGCAGTCATTCTTTGGATCGCTGTAATCTAAATATTCATCCCAGTCAAAACCGGCCGTCATAGTTAGCAGGTCACGAATGGTCATTCTCCGTTTGCGATCATCTATATTTTTTACCCTCGTCGTATCAAAAAAGCTTAGTACCCTTGCGGAAAGGTCGGGGAATTCATGGCGGGAGGTTGCCACGCCAATAATTACTGATGTAATTGTTTTTGTGACAGACTGCATCGTATGCAAATCACCCCGGCGGTAATAAGGATGCCACCAGGAATTGTAATAGTTATAAGGACCACCCGGATCGAATGGATTTAGGGCGCTGGTTATCCTGGCACTGTCTCCATATATTTTTTCATAGTCATGCTGGAAATATTGTTGATACACCAGTTTCCCATGGCGGATAATAACCATTCCATCCACATTTCCATATTTACCGCTGGCAATATCCCGATCAAATGCCTGCAAAGAATCTTTGTTTAAGCCCACGGACTGCGGTGTGGCAACGGGCCATTCTTTAAGAGGCCATTCAGTTTGGGAAGTTGCATTACTAAAGAAAAAAAGAAAAAGAATTATATGAAGTATGAAACCGCGGGTGGTCATGAAATGCATTTTTATGAAGGTAGTTATTTATTAAAGATCCGCAGCACCCTGTCAAGTACGTTGTTGATTTCTGATTTTAATCTATTACTTTACTGATGTACTATAAAAAGCCGCCGACGCAATCGACAGATCAAATTATATTGCCAGGTATGTGAATTAGAAGGAAATGACTGCGAGACTTTGCCCCGTTTCAAAAGTTATTTCTTTACAAAATCAGGTTTCCGTTTTCGTTTTAGCCAGGAAATCATTTCTTACGAGGAAGGCTGTTTTGTGGAGCCCGGTATGACTCCAGCCCGGAGGCATTATTATATATAAAAGTTTATTCTTAATGCCGGGCGCTTTTAGTACATCTTTACCCAGGGCTACTATCTCTCCAAAATAAACATCGAGGAAGCTATTGGCATTTATTGTCCGCGTAATTCCATATTCAACGGGAATTTCATTTTTTTCCTGTTGCAGAGTTCCGAAAATTCTATCCCAAATATTCAACAGGTTACAATAGTTGGTATCCATATACAATGGATTTCTTGCATGGTGCACCCGGTGATGGGATGGGGTTAGGATTAATTTGTTGAGAAACCCTAACCGTCCGTTCTTAAGAAGATTTTCTCCTGCGTGAATAAATGCTCCCCAGGTACCATCAATAAACATAATCAAAAATAAGAGTGGGGGATTTACCCCCAATAGGATACAAATGGTAGTCCGGATGACGTCCGCATACGGCCCTTCGAGAAAAAAATGAGCATAGGTAACGGAAAGGTTCATGTTTTCCGGCGCATGATGGGTTGAATGTAAGCACCAAAATAAGCGGACTTTATGCGCCAGGTAATGGTATACGAAATGGGCAAGCTCCCATATGATGTAGCCATAGATCAACCAATACCATGTAAAGCTGGATTTGAAAATAGCATACTTTTCAAAAAGGCCAATACAAAAAGCCACGGCCGCTATCGAAATGAACCGGGAAACAAACCTATTGAATACATAAATAAAAAAGATAACCCGGTAGGTGCTCCTGCTGAATTTTCTCAGCAGCAGGGCACGAATGATTTCGATGATTAATAAAAGAGGGATGAGGGGCCCAATCGCTGATAAAAAACCATCATAGGTTAACAACGCGCTGTAGTTGCCCGATTTAAATAGTTCAATCCACGACCGGATACCGAAGAAACCAATCAATTCATCCCATAAAAGTGTAAGTATTTCCATACATCCAGGTTTTCATTTTGCTTGCGATACTATAAAATTTTATTGAAAAGGTACATATAATCTGTTATTGCTTTAGGTGATGTGCCTGTCAGCATCGTACAGGCGCCATGGGGAAAGGATTTTGAGCAAAACCGGCTTGTTGGTTTTGTGGGGATATATTTTTCAAACAAAATATTAATGCATACTAGATTTAATATCCTGTTACTAAGGACATTCTTAAACTGTCAACAAATAAAGCAGGTGGCACGAGTGGTTTGCAGGTAAGAATCAGCCCGAAAAAGCGTATTCTTGCAAGGAGTGAAGTATTTGTTTAATATAATAACACTATTATTTAATTTGCCGAACTCTCTGTACCGGATCCGTTATAAAAAAAGCATTGCATGAAGTTCCAAATTCCGCCAAAAATCATCTTTTCTACCCTTTTTATATTCTTTGCTATTGCCGGATTTTCTCAGAATAATAACATTGAATTATTAGAGAATTATAAAGACATATCACCTGATATTACTGCATTCCTCAAAAAAGGCCGAATAGCTACATTTAAAAAGGACCTGGCCAATGAACTACAGCTAAAAAAACCAGCGACATTTAATTTAACCTTTCAGTTTGAAAATAAAGAATGGGAAATAATATTGGAAAAAAGTGAGCTTCTTTCAAAAGGCTTTTTTATAACAACCAGTACCAATCCCAATGATAAATTTTCAAACAGCCAGGCTGCTTTACATTACAAGGGCACTGTAAAAGGCAAACCGCATTCCTTTGCCGCGGTGAGTATTTTATCAGACAGATTGGTAGCGGTTATTTCAGATGATGAAACCGGAAATATAAATATTGGGGCGATTAATTCAACCAATGCAAAGGCTGCCAGCGCTCATATTATTTACCGGGATACGGATTTATTATTAAAAAATGAGTTCATCTGTGCGTCTGAAGACTCACTCAATACGTTTACTTACCCTATACCTGTTTATTCTCCCTTATCTATTGCTTCCACTACCATCAATCCGGAACCGGTGGATATCTATTTTGAAGCGGATTATACCACCTATATCAACAATAGCTCTGACGTGTCAACTGTAGTAAACTATGTGACCGCCTTGTTTAATGTGGTAAATACGCTTTATGAAAATGACAGTATCAACACGAAGATAAGTGCAATCAAAGTGTGGAATACAGTAGATCCTTATAACGTTTTGTCAACAACCTCTGCTGTATTAAATGCTTTTTCAGCAAATATGTCTATTGGATTTCCGGGCGATCTAGCTCATTTTTTATCTCAGCGTGGGTTAGGGGGTGGTATAGCTTTCCTGAATGTGTTGTGCAGCGGCAACAGTTCAAAAACGGCAGTCAGTGGCAATTTGAGCAATTCATTTAACCCATTTCCGATTTATTCATGGTCGGCGATGGTTATTACGCACGAACTCGGCCATAATTTGGGCTCTCCGCATACCCAATCCTGTTCCTGGCCCGGTGGGGCTATTGATAATTGTTATGCTACGGAGGGTGGATGTTCGCAAGGTCCAGCACCTGTTTCCGGGGGTACTATCATGAGTTATTGTCATCTTACCGGTTACGGAATAAATTTTGCCAACGGCTTTGGCCCCTTACCCGGTCAAAGAATAAGATCGCTGGTGAGAGACAATTCCTGTATCAATCCAGGTGTTTATTTTGAAACTACTTATCAAAATGTTTCAGAAGAAAGTGCGGATGTAGAAAATGGTTGTTTGGATTATAAAATAATAACTACTAAGCTTAAAATTCCTTATGAACCTTCGCAGCCGGTTGCGATCAGCCTGATGCCCTCCGGATCTGATGGATTAATTATAGGTACAAATAAGGATGTGGAAATAACGCCGATGAATTTTACCCTGGATGGATCTAATTTATCACAGGCTATAAGTTTCAAAGTATATAATGATGCCATTATTGAAAACCTGGAAATACTTACACTTAATTTTGATATTAATGCCAATGGGGGTAACGCGGTAAAGAGAAATTATTATACAACAGATATCATCAATATTAGCAGTGATGATTACAGACCAGATTCTACCCCAAACCAACGCCTGTACTTCGAATCTTTTGATGCCGTTTCTGGAGGGTTAGGTAATTGGACCCAGCTAGTCAATTATGGAGATCTGTCGCCCAACAGGTGGATTGTGGGTAATAGCGGGGATCCTGATTTCTCCACTAAAGCGGCATATATATCTAATAACGGAACTGCCCTGGCATATTCAGGAGCTGTCTTAAATGACAGCAGCATGGTGAGGCTGGTGTCACCTCTTATCAATGCAAATGCTTTTTCTAATCTACAGCTCACTTATTCCTATAAGTGTTTTGGGGAAGGATTATTTGTAAATGGGGGTTCAGGAAGTGGTTTAACCGGATTAGATTATGGCAAGGTTTTTTACTCAATCAACAATGGATCGACCTGGGTATTGCTAAAGGATAATATATTCAATAGAAGCGGAAAAATAATAGAAAACATAACGTTCCCTGCGGATGGCAATAATAGTTCCGGTTTAAGAATAGCATTTGAATGGCTAAATAATTCCACGATAGTAAAAAATCCACCTTTCATTATTGACAGCATTGTCATCAATGGAGCTGCAGCATCTCCCATCCAAACGACGGCGGATGCCGCCAATGTGGATGAAGAATACCTGGGACCATTTCAAACAGTTCACTTTTTTAACCCCATCACCAAAAACATAATCGCTACAATTGAAAATACCAGTGCGTTTGATTTTGGCTGTACCAGGATGGAACTGGTACGTACGGGCAATGATGCCACCCAGGCCTGGGGCGTATCGGCCGACCAAAAAATTTCAGAAAAGGCTTTTAAGGTTACATCCCAAAACAGCAACACATCGGCTCCTTACACCCTTAAACTTTATTATACCACCGATGAAATAAATGGTTGGTTGGGTTCCACGGGTAATGTATTGGGTGATGTTAAAATAGTAAAGACAACCGGGGATATTACGCTGCCATCACCTTCTACGCCCCCAATATTCTCCTCAATCAACAGCCGGTATGATTATGGAGTGATGCCCCATTTTATATTCGCCGGTACGTTTGCCGGGTTTTCTTCTTTTGCAATTATGAAGTCGTATGTTGTACCTGAATGCCCGGGCAACAATATTACATATGGAGCGGGAGTAACCGGTAGCTCTTACCAATGGCAGGTGAATACCGGGTCTGGGTATAACAATATTAGTAATAACGCGATATATGCGGGTGCTAGCGCCGATTCTCTGAAATTAAACTCTCCACCCACCTTTTTTTACGGCAACACCTACCGATGTATAATTAATGCAGCCCTCGGTTCTGTTTACTCGCCAGAGTTTACTTTAAAATTCGGAGTTACCTGGATAGGTTCGGTAAGTAAGTCATGGGAAAATCCGCTCAATTGGGGTTGCGGTATAATGCCCGATGATAATACGGACGTAATTATTAACGGTACGGCTGTTTTTACACCTGAGCTAAGCGCGAACGCAACCATACGAAGTCTGAAATTGATTTCTTCCGCAAATTTATTAATAAAAACAGGCGCTATATTAAGTATCAGGAAACAATAGCATTCCACTTGAAATTTTTGGCTGGCTATTTAGCCGGTTTTAAATCCTCGGTTAAAAAATCCTTGTCCTGCCCGGAAGTTCTTAACTGGCAGGCCGGGCAGCCAATAGCTGACCATTTCCCACTTTGTTCAATTTCGTATTAGATGAAATGCCTTGACAGAGGCTTCCCGAAGTATTTAGTAAATGGGTAAAAAGTATTGTTGTATTCATATAATTAGTAACTTTCATATAAAATATAACATGAAAACAATTATCCCTTGTTTCCTGCTTATAGGAGCTATCAGTTGCTCCAGCCCAGTTAAAAAAGAAATTCCCCAAATGCCCGGAGCATATAATATGTTATCGCAGGCAATTAAAGGGGGTAATACCGATACCACTTATTATATTTTAAAGCAATTGAAGATTTTTACGGAAGATTATATGATGTATGCTAATGTAAATCCTACCAATTCTGTCGCGGCTTTTGGTATTGGATCATACAATGCTGATACAGGAAAAATAACAGAAAATATTATTTTTAGTGCGGCTGATTCTACCGGAACTTCAACTCCGGTTAGTTACCATCTGTTAGTGGAAAAAAAGGGTAAAGGTTTTGTGCAGGTGATTCCTGAAATGACAATCCAGGGGCAAAAGATCAAGCTTACAGAAGAATATGAAAATACAGGTACAGCGGTAAAATACCCGGTGGATGGGGCTTGGAAAGAAATAAAATACTATATAGTAAAAGGGAAGGATACCACGGTACATGAAAGAAATCTATTCAAGACTTTTTATGCGGGTGATTTTATGATTGGCCTTTTCGATAAAGACTCCACTCAAAAACTGCATACCACCATTGCGTTTGGTACTTTTTCGATGGAGGGAACAAATAAAATAAAAGAAATTATTACCACCTCAAATAATCCAACGCTTATTTTACAGGATTTGCCTCCTGTTGATAATGAAATGAATGGTCCGGATGAGTCCAAACAGACCATAACAGGTAAAGATGGAACCAAATATGTTTCGGTTTTCCAGCGGTTAAAGAAATAGAAAAGACAACGTGAAATTATTTTCAATCCTGACTCCAAGATAATGAGTGGGAATGGGTACATTTTCAAGAAGGAGAATTCTGATTATAAGACGTTTTATTGAATGCTCCGGAAAAGGGGGCAATAAAATGCACTTTTAAATTACCTCTATCTGAATTTAAATATTATATAAATAACGGCCAATCAGGAACCGAGATTAGTTATTCCGATTATTGGCAATAACAATCTCAGGGTATTCATTTGTTTCCCTGGCCCATTTAAATAATAACTCGCTTTGAATAGGTTCGTAGATGTCCAGTTTCAACGGATCTGTCGGCAGTTCCTTACATGGAACAAGTACCAGGAAGTGTGGTTCAACGTAGTCGTAATGCCTGTCCAAAGTAAGCCCTTTCACCTGCACAAATTTGTATCCCTGGTTCAGTAAACTTTCCAATGCCTTTACATTGAATTCAATGGTGGCTGACCTGACTTCTGCTATTGCCTTTCTCATACAAAGAAATTTGTTACCATATTATAACATCATACGTAGGATTAAGTTTAAGATAAGATAAAAAAATAATCATGATTACTACAACTGTTTAATACTACAGAACTAATCAGATTGAAACTATACACAGTTTGGACACCGGGGATTTAGAATTCGAATGTCTTACGTAGAAGTGGTTAAATCCAATCCGCCGCATGTTATGTGGGATAGAGAATAAGTGGCATTTATGATTCATGCAGCCGTGGGCAACAATTACGTGGCGCTGCCTTACACTCTTTCCAGCATGCGGCGCTCCTTTTGGTGTTTAGATTTAAAATCGGAAGCAGTTAAACCGGTAATCTTTTTAAATTGGCAGGAGAGATGAGCCACACTGCTGTAGTTCATTTTCCAGGCGATTTCAGTAAGATTGAGTTCATTGTAGGTAATCAATTCCTTTACCCGTTCAATTTTGTGACGAAGAATGAAATGTTCAATAGTTGTTCCATTTAATTGCGAAAATAAATTGGAAAGATAAGTATAGTCGTAATTCAATTTTTCGCTGAGATAAATTGAAAACTTTACACTCGGTAATGTTTCAGAAAAATGAACGGTTTCAATAATGACATTCTTTATCTTTTCAATCAGGATTGCTTTTTTATCTTCTATTAGATCAAGTCCATATTGTTGTAATGAAACTTTTAATTGCGCCCGCAGTGGTGACGTGATCTCTTCTCTTATTTCCACTTCCCCTAAATTAACGGACGTTGGATAAAGACCGAGCTTATTTAGTTGGTCACTAACAATCATTTTGCAGCGACTGCTTACCATGTATTTGATATATAGTTTCACGTTTATTTGATTTTAATTTTCAAATTGTTTTTAAATGAAATGATGGTTACTTAATAGCCTGTCTGGTTCGTTTCATGTAAAAACCGGGAGTAATTGACTATGTAGGTAGTTGTAAATTTTATGCCAAAATATTTATGGTCTCTATTGCTTAAGATAGAGGTATGTTGGGCGGGCTTCGTAGAATCGTTTTCCCGCATTGGGCAACCAAATCCCCCGGTTTGCTTAGGATAGTGCCCCCCTTTGAGCCGGTGGTCAGGCAGCTTTAGGTCAACCGCTTTAAATATTTTTCCCGGGAAACGCTTCTTAATAATTAGTTTTTGAGTGATGACGCTACGCTAAAATGGGTGATTGGGTTTAAGAATGCAACCGAAGTAAGAGAGATTGCTGATAAATAGTAAGCATTATTCATTAATTTTAAATGAACCAAAACACCCATAGGTAATGTATCATGCAACCAAAAAGAAGGTTCACATACTCCTGCATCCTGAATTAGGAGAAAGCAAATGGGACAAGATCATCAATAGTTTTATCATAATCCTTATCGTTCTGAATGTTATTGCCGTTATTTTGGAAACAGTACATTCCATTCATGAAGCATACGGAGGTTTTTTTAAGTTCTTTGATCTTATTTCCGTCATCATTTTCACTATTGAATATATTCTTCGGGTCTGGAGCAGTACGCATGATCCCCGCTATAAGCATAATGTATATGGTCGATTAAGATACATGGTATCCACTGGGGCACTTATAGACCTGCTGGCAATTCTACCCTTTTATATCCATATTGGAATGGGGCTTGATTTGAGGGTATTGCGTATTTTGCGTCTCCTGAGATTTTTACGGCTGTTCCGCCTCACTGCGTACATGAAGGCGGCTAAAATGATAAAGGGTGTATTTGTTGCGAGGGCTCCCGAACTAAAACTCAGCCTGGTGATGATATCCTTTCTTATCATTATTTCTTCCTGCCTTCTTTATTTTGCTGAGCACAATGCACAACCTGCAAAATTCTCCAGTATACCGGCCTCCATTTGGTGGGCTGTCGTTACAATTACTTCTGTTGGGTATGGCGATATGGTTCCGATAACGATATGGGGCAAAGTACTGACTGGTATCATCGTTCTTTCGGGGTTAGCCATTTTAACCTTGCCCGCAGGTATCATTACCGCTGGTTTCCTGGAAGAGATGAGAAAATTAAAAAAAGAGAAAATTCATAAATGTCCCCATTGCGGAAAGGCCATTGAACTGCCGGAACAAATTGAAGGTTCGTGATTCCCTTTTAAATACTAATGGGACCATAGTCTGCTGGCTAAATTTCAAATTGCTGCAACAGCCATGCGTTTTTGATAGGCGTTTTTACTCCCACTACTTCAGTCTTTGGACGCCCGGAAAATTACTCTTTACTCAATATTATTGTATCAATTGACGTTATTATTAAAAAGTTTAGGAATAATGGTGCCAGTAGCTTTTAAAGGAACTCAAATACCCGGTCAAATGTGGCTTTTCAGAAAAAATACTTTACATCTTACTATAATTATCTGTATTGGAGCGCTGTCTTTGTCATGCAAAAAGAATACCAATGGAAATGGGAATTCCACCTTTGAAATAACAAGTAAGTATGAAGTTGCTTCTACGTGTTCCGAAATATATTTAACCTCCAAATATGATAACGAGGGGAAGCCTTACTTATATGTAGCCGCGAAAGAAGGCGGGCTGAAAATTTATGACATAAGCGCGACACCGTTTTAGTGAAATCAATTTATTTAACATACCGTCGGGCAGTTAAAAAACCAATAGGCAATTGCGTAGATCCTTTTATTGCCAGGTCACTCATGATTTCACCAACTACTGAGGCAAACTTGAATCCGTGACCGCTGAATCCTGTTGCAATTATTACATCCTTATCATAACCAGGCAGAAAATCGAGAATGAAGTTTTCATCGGGCGTGTTCGTATACATACAGGTTTTCATTTCCTGGGTGTACCGGTAGCCATCCCGGAAATACTTATTTAATGTATAAACCAGGTTGGATTCATCCTCAGGGGAAGGCACCCGATTGATGTTATCAGGATCGGTTATGGAACCGGCAAAATGATGCGCCAGTTTTAAACCAACCGGACCTTTGAATTTGTTAACCGGTAAAATGGGAAAGCCATAATAAACGCCTGGTTTTGTTTCATCCGCTATCATCCAGCACGGGAATGTTCCTAACTTAAATGGTTTTAATTTTCGGGGAATAACCCACGCAATCAGTTGGCGGGTGACCGTTAGCGTGTGTGATAATTCGGGTACCATCTTACCAGCCCAGGGCCCAGCGGTAATGACTAGTTTTTTTGCCTTGTAAGACCCGGTACTCGTTATTACACTTATTTCGTTTTTGTTTTTAGTCCATTTTAATACTTTCTGTTTCGTTTTTATTACCGCTCCATAAAGCAGCGCCTGCTCAGCGTAAAGAAGAATGGCTCGTTCAGGTGTAATAAATCCGGCGTCTGGTTCAAATAATTTTTCATAATCAGCAGGAATATTTAATTGAGGGTAATTGGCTTTAAATGCTGAATGAGGAACTGAGTCGATTCTTATTTTATACTTAGTGGCGGATTCATGTACGCCTTTTATAATAGAATGATCCGGGTTGCCAAAATAAAAAAGGCCCGTTTTAAAATATACAGGTACGCCGGAAATATCTTCTAATTCCTTCCAGTTCTTATAGGCTCTTTCCAACAGGGGCACATAAGACGAATGTTCATAATAGGCTTTTCGGATGATTCGGCTTTGCCCGGCATGAGAACCAAATTCGTGGGGGATTTCAAATTGTTCAAGTCCCAATACTTTTACACCCTGTTTAGCGAGGTAATAACAGGTAGAAGAGCCCATAGAACCCACACCCAGCACAATAATATCAAATACTTTATCCGAATTTTCACCAGAGTGCTCAATCTTTTTTTTTATCCTATGTTCAGATTGGGCAACTGACCTGGCGGAGGCAATTCCAGAGAGCGCGGGACTTTTATTTAGAAACTCGCTGCTTTCCATGGTTTGAATATTTTCTTAACAGAATGGAAATTGCTTATACCGACAACACCTTTTCCTTGGCCTCCGCTGAACTGATAACCGGTATAACTTCGAAATCGGCCAGGTCATTCCAATAACTAATCCATTGTTGAAGTTTTTGTTCGGATTCTGACTCCATCACCTGGTAGCAGGTGAGTATATCATTATCAATCCAACTATTAATATATTTGACGCCATCCGGTAACATCCTTCCTTTTTCTTCAAAACGTTTATAAAGGTCTTTTGTCTTACCCGGCCGGAATCTTTCAATGATCATGTATAACATGGGGAGATCATTAATAAATAAATTAATTGTTATAAAGTTAGCGGTTAAAAGATGAATTAAGGATATCGGGTTTCTTGATTATTAGAATTAAAGTATGAAATATGGTGGAAGGTGACTGACAAGTGGATAAATACTGTTTATGCATTGCTTGTAAAATATTTAATTTTCAGTAAGGAATCTGATAAATTAATAGGACACCTCCTGAATATATTGGCATACCTGGCTAGTTTTCCAGTGTGATTGCGTGGCCATGGAAATCTAGGTAATGCAGTTAGTTTTGTTATCTAAGTAACCCTAACTTTAGGGAACTATTTTTATGAAGTTATTTATATTATTTAATACTGTTGCCAGAGAGCGGAGCCATATAACCCAAAGACCGGTCAAAATCGATTGAAGGCATGTTGGAATCAATAATAAAATGAAAAATATTCTTATTTGTCTTTTTTGTTTATTGCTTATCAGGGAGGCCCATCCGGAGGATACACTATCTGTTGCTTCCCCGGATAAATCAATACGGGTACGTATCCAAATAAAAAAGGCCCTTAGTTATGCAGTATATGTGGATGACAACATAGTTCTGTCAACATCTTTGATTGATCTTGAATTGGGGAATGGTAAAAAATTATCTGACTTACTGATTGTAAAATCAAAAAAGTTTGAAATCGTAAACCAGGATATTGAATTGCCGGTTCCGTATAGAAGCAAATACTGCAAAGACTTTTATAACGAATTGGTGATTCAGTTTAAACAGCCATTCACTCTCATTTTTAGAGTGTACAATGATGGAGTAGCATACCGGATTGCTACCCGGTTTAAAGATTCTGTGACTATCAAGAATGAAACAGCCTTATTCGTGTTCAGGCAGGGTAGCCAAATTATTGCTCCGGTTATTCAACAAAGGGATAAGGAAGATAAATACCATACCAGTTTCGAAGAATTGTATCAACACAAACCCATGGATAGTTTGGATGAAACCAGTTTACTATACACACCCGTGCTGGTGGAGGAAGGAAATATCAAGATTGCAATAACAGAATCAGATCTCGATGATTATCCTGGCATGTTCCTGAAAGGTACCGGAAAGGTTTCTTTGCAGGCTGAATTTGCCGGGTATCCATTGGAAGAAAAAATTACTGAGGCAGATTATCCGGAAGCTATTGTTACAAAGCGGGCTAATTATATTGCGCAAATAACCGGTACAAGGAATTTACCCTGGAGGGTGTTAGCGATAGCCAGGGAAGACAAGCAAATTCCTGCCAATGACATAGTATACCGGTTGGCGGCACCATCCAGGTTAAATGATGTTTCATGGATACACCCTGGCAAATGCACCGATGAATGGATTATTGATGTAAATCTTTTTAATGTTCCTTTTAAATCAGGGGTAAACACCGCCTCTTATAAATATTATATCGACTTTGCCAAACGCTTTGGATTTGATAGAATAATGATGGATGCAGGCTGGAGTGATATCAAGGACATTTTCAAAATAAATCCTGACATCAATATGGATACCCTCATTGCCTACGCTAATGAAAAAGGAATTAAACTTAGTTTGTGGACATTAGCAGTTACATTAAAAAGACAACTAGACAGCGCATTAAATCAATTCAATAAATGGGGCGTCGATTTTATTATGACTGATTTTATCGACCGTGATGACCAGAAAGCGGTTGAATTTTACAAACAGGTTGCCGAGGCATGTGCAAGGCATAAACTCATGATTATGTTTCATGGCGCTTGTCCGCCCAAAGGGTTTAACCGCACTTATCCAAACAATATTACCCGGGAAGGGGTACTGGGTTCGGAGTACAATGCCTGGAGCGACAAAGCTTCTCCCGAACATGACGTTACGTTACCATTCACACGAATGTTGGCGGGCCCCATGGATTATGAACCTGGTATTCTTGACAACGCCAGCAAAACACAATTCAAACCTATATGGGGCAAAGTAATGAGCCAGGGTACCCGTTGCCATCAATTATCTATGTTTGTAGTTTATGATAGTCCCCTGCAAATTTTTTCCGGCAACCCTTCGCAGGGTTTTATGGAACCGGCATTCATGGAACTACTGGGCAGTATCCCCAGCACCTGGGATACTACGATTATATTGGACGCAAAGATTTCAGACTATATTATTACCGCCCGAAAAAAAGCAGATGAATGGTTTATCGGGGGTATGACTGACTGGACACCCAGAGCTTTTGACATTAACCTTAATTTTTTAGAGCAGGGCAATTACGATGCAACTGTTTGTGCCGACGGCATGAATGCAGTTCGCTATCCGTCGGATTACCAGATTACAACCACTATGATAGCTAAGGATGATACCCTGCATCTTGCCATGGCACCGGGTGGCGGTTTTATAGTAAAGCTTAAAAAGAAATAGAATCAAAAGAAGATACTGCGGGTTGCCTAACCAAGAAGTATTATTTTCTTTTTTATGAGTATTCAAAACATACCTGCTGTTTACTTTCCAGGCCTTTCAGTTATTTGTAAAGTACTCGATACTTATTCGGCCAGTCAGGCGATGGGGAGAGACAGGTAGATGAAATCATTTCCGGATTGAAGAAAAATGAAAGAAGCCTGTTGTATTATTTTGTATTAACTTTCTCTTATAAAAACCAAAAAATACCATGCTAAAATTTGAATTTTTCCGAAACGGTTTGATCGCTGCAATTATCATGCTCCTGCCTATACTGGTTCAAGCCCAGGTAATACAAACCCTGGCAAAAAACAATTCCGTCGATTATGAAAAATTAGACCGGATTGACGGCCTGGTAAATGATTATATTAAAAACAACTGGTTAACCGGAGCGGTATCTATCGTAATAAAAGATAACCAGGTTGTTCAATACAAAGGGTATGGGTATTCAGATGCAGCATCCAAAAAGCCAATGAAAAATGATGCGATCTTCCGTATCATGTCGCAAACAAAAGCGATTACCAGCGTTGGCATTATGATTTTGTACGAACAGGGCAAACTATTATTGGATCAACCTATTTCTGATTTTATTCCTGAATTTAAGAACCCGGTGGTACTGGATAAGTTTAATGAATCGGATACGACTTACACTACAGTTCCTGCAAAAAATGAAATCACGTTTCGTCACCTGCTTACACATACTTCGGGCCTTGATTATACCGATATCGGAAGTTCCAAAGTGCAGGCTATCTATACAAAAAATCATATCCCCTCGGGTCTTGGTTATTTTGACGAAAACCTCCTCGAAAAAATGAAAGCGCTGGGCAAACTACCGTTAACATTTGATCCGGGTACAAAATGGCAATATGGTTTGAACAGCGACCTGCTTGGAAGTTTGATAGAAGTGATCAGCGGAATGAATCTCGAGAATTTCTTACGGAAGAATATTTTTGATCCGCTGGGTATGAAGGATACTTATTTCAATGTACCTGCATCCAAAGCGGATCGGCTGGCCACTGTTTATACAGAAGACTCATTACGCCACATAATTAAATGGAGCCATGAGTTTCGTCGCATAGATCCAGATTATCCTACTATGAAGAAACGATATTTTTCCGGGGGAGCAGGACTTTCCTCCACTGCTTTTGATTATGCCGTTTTCATGCAGATGTTATTGAATGGCGGCAAGTATAATGGTCACCAGGTTTTGTCTAAAAGAACGGTCGAAATGATGATCAGCGGCCAACTCGCTCCCGGTCTTTTTGGTGATGATAATATGGGGTTAGGTTTTGGTATTACTTCTGAAAGATCAGCTGCGAGGGGACCGCGAAATGCCGGATCTTTTGCCTGGGGCGGTTATTATGGTACAACGTTTTGGGCCGATCCAAAGGCACGTCTCGTTTGCCTGTTTATGACTCAGCAGAATCCAAATAGTCATGGGGATGTGGAAGGGAAGTTTGAGTCCATCGTTTATTCCAGTCTTAGATAGTAAGCATGAATTTTTTGCTGGCCAGGTCGTTGACGGGAATTATCTTACCTTAATTGTCTAAAATGCATTATTATGAATAAAATATTCAAATGGTCGGGTACCTGCTTACCTTTATTGGCTTTAATAATTTCTTCTTCCTGTTATGCACAGCCATTAACTGCCAATGACATAAAAGCACAAATGGTAAAAGATTGGCAACGGGCAAAAGAGTATACGGTAGAGTACCTTAATACGATGCCAGCAGATAAATACTCCTTTAAGGCTATGGACAGTGTAAGGAGCTTTGCTCAACAGATGCTTCATCTTTCCCAGGGAAATTTATTCTTAATGTCAAATGTAAGTGATGAGAAACCACCTGCCTGGATTCAATCGGACATTGAGCACCGCCCCACATCACAGAAAAAAGATTCTGTCATGTATTATGTAACGGATAGCTATGATTACTGCATAAGAGCTGTTAAAAATTCTGATGATAAAAAATGGGGAGAGAAAAAGAAATTATTTTCTTTTGAGGAAACCAAGTTTGCGTTAATGAACAAAGCATTTGAGCACCAATCGCACCACCGTGGGCAAACCACCATTTATATCCGGATGGTAGGTACCAAACCACCGCAGGAAAAATTATTTCAATAAAATTTGATTAGATGAAAAGGCCATCTGTAAAGCACAGATGGCCTTTTCTTTTATAAGGCTTGCCAATTATATATTGAATAACACTTGGCCCATGAGCAAGGAAATTTATATTCTGCCTGGTTAAGACACTGTAATATCCCTGCTGATTTATTTTCTCGGTCTGTTAACTTCCACCAATATCAGTTTAAAGGATTTACCGCCCGTATTCTTACCGCTATGTGCGTCAGCTCCGTTTATCCAGGCCGCCCCGGTTTTTACAACGTTGGCATTTTTCTTACCATCTTTATCAGTTAATGTGGCACTACCCCCATCCACTACATACACAGCGTAATCAGGATGTGAGTGTAAAGCTGATACCTGACCTGGTTTGTAATTAACCTCTATTATTCTTATCCCCAATGAATCCTTAACTAATTTATAATTATTGCCCGCTACTTTGGTCGCATCAGTGGCAGGGTCGGGCGAAACTATTACCTTCGGACGATTCACTTCCACCAGGAGGACTCTCATGGTTGTTTTGCCTATGTTTTTTACACTATGCAATTGATAGGAATTAATATTCGACATCCCGGTTTTTAAATCGATCTCCATCTTTTTTCCATCTTTATCTATAAACTCGCCTTTACCTCCGGCAATTACATAAAAAGCATTGTCGGGATGCGAATGCATGACGGATGAATCGCCTGGTTTATAGGTGGCTTCCAGCACCCTGATGCCCAGTGAATCGCTCATTAATTTGTACAGATTCGGAGCATTGGTTGTTGCATCAATCGACACCTCTTGCGGTGCAGGAGGTGTTACTTCTTTTACTGCAGTACTGCTACTATCCACTTTTTTTTCATCTTCTTTTTTCTCATCCTGGTTGCAGGCAATACAGGTTAAAAAAAAGCTGATTGCCAATAAATATTGGCTGATCATTTTCTGGTTCATAAAGAATTTTTTATTTAATAAATGAATGAAAAGGGAAAGGACTAGAGGGAAACTTTGCGGAACAATGCTTTATAAATCTAATCGAAATACACCGGACAGCCTAAAGTAATTATTTTCTTTCCTTTCTGCACAATTCAATATTGACCATTTTGGCCGATCGATTTTGCATTATTTGTCCTGTATCACCTTTTTCAAATTCAATAACTCCCCAAGACATTGAGCCGTACGCAGCAGGTTATCATAAGTATGCCGGAGGGCAGTTTTTGTATCCATAGCTTCATGACTGATGGGAACTAATACATCAAAGTATTGCTGCAATGCGACATCCGGATACAAGGGTACTTTTCCGGCCAGGCCAATAACAGGAATTGATCTTTGCTTTGCCCGCTTTGCCACACCAAAGGGAGCTTTGCCCTGCAATGTTTGAATATCTATGCTTCCTTCCCCTGTTATTACGAGATCAGCGTGTTGAAGTGCTGCATCAAACGCGGTTATGTCTAAGAAGTAATCAATACCATTTACCAGTTTTGCATCCAGCAATGCGTACAATCCTGCTGCTACACCGCCCGCGGCACCACCATATTTTACGGCAGCCATATCTTTCCCTGTTTTATCTAATACTACACTGCGAAATTTAGCAAGTACATTTTCTAATTGTTGTACATCCTTTGCCGAAGCACCTTTCTGCGGGCCAAAAATGTTGGCAGCACCATGACTCCCGAGTAGACTATTTTCTACATCACACAGCACGATCAGTTCGATATCCTGCAACCGCTTATCTATTCCTGATAAATCAATCCTGCTTAGGTCGGTTAAGGACGCCGGCAAGTGAGACAATTCATTTCCTTTATGATCATAAAATTTCGCTCCCAGTGCCTGTATAATTCCGGTAGCCGCATCCACCGTGGCACTTCCGCCGATGCAGAGAATAATTTTTTTGACTTCTCTTTCAAGCGCCTTTTTTATCAATTCACCCGTGCCGTACGTGCTGGCATGTAAAGGATCATACTCTCCGGGTTGCAGTAATCGTAAGCCCGATGCATCAGCCAGTTCAATCACGGCAGTCTGATCTTGATCTGTTATACCGAATAGGGCAGCTATTTTCCTTCCTAACGGATCATGTACGGTTGCCTCCAGCATTTTTCCATTGAAGTGTTGTACAATGAGAGTGGCCGTACCATCGCCTCCATCACCAACCGGAAAGCATTCTATACTGCAAGAAAGGGTACTCTGTTGTAAACCTTTATTGATGGCCTCAGCAACGAGGGAGGCATCCAGGCTGTTTTTAAAAGCATTCGGTGCAATGAGTATGCGCATAATTGTTTATGAAAGTATTAATGATAAAAAGTAAACCATGAGCAGGGTGGTGACGCCCATCAATAGGGACGCAACCGAATACACTTTCAATGTTGTTCTTACATCCAACCCGGAGAATTTGGTGATCACCCAGAAATAAGCATCGTTGCCATGAGAAATCATCATAGAGCCAGCCCCCATAGAAAGTACGGCAAGCAGTTTGCCATTTTCTGAATCAAGACCCAGCGCCGTCAATAGAGGCAGTACAATAGACGAGGCGGTGATAATGGCAACTGTAGATGAACCTTGTGCTGTTTTGAGCAGGAAGGTTAGTAGAAAAGGAAATAAAATTCCGATACTGTTCAGTGCAAAGACTTCACTGAAATGATTTCCTATTTTGGTTGCTGCCAATACAGCACCAAATGAACCGCCTGCTCCAATGATTACCAAAATTCCACCCGCTTTTTCAACGGATTCTTGTAGTAAAAGGCTTACCGTTTTTTTCTTCCATTTTGTTTTTGTGCCGAAGGCGAGGAGTACAGCAACTGATAAGGCAATAACAGGATCACCCAAAGACAGCAATCCATTTAGCCATGTACTGGTTGAGAGTGAATCATACTTAATGAAAGACCGAAGGGCAATTAACAATATTGGAACTATGACAGGGAGAAAGGCTTTTAATACGGAAGGATTTGCTGTTAAATCTTCAGGAACATCAACTTCACCCGCTTCCACGGGGATTATTTTTTTTCCCGCGTATACAGCCCACCAATGACCAACCAGCATGGCGGGCACTGCAATTAGAATACCGTATAATATAAGTTTTCCATAATCTGCCCCAATGGTTGCTGCCGCCGCGGCCGCACCGGGATGAGGAGGAATCAAACAATGTACTGAATATAAGCCGGTAGCCAGGGAAACACTCGTTATGACAATTGATATTCCCGTTTTCTTTGATAATGATTTATTCAATCCATTCAGTACAATATAGCCTGAATCGCAAAACACGGGAAGTCCAACAATGAATCCGGTAAGGCTAAGTGCAAAGGCTGCGTTTTTATCTCCCACGCTGTTCAGGATATAATTAGCCATCACCTTCGTACTTCCGGTATGTTCCAGCAACACTCCCAGGGTAGTGCCCAACACAATAATAAGCCCCAGCGATTTCATAATATTTCCAAATCCATCTTTGACGGTGGTTATTAGTTCGGCAGGCAACATTTGCACGCCAAGCCCTGTTACAAAACAGGCGATGATCAATGCAAAAAAAGGGTGGACCTGGTATTTAGTAGTAAGTGTAATAATTACTGCAATACCGGCAAGTAAAGCAATTAGTTCCTGCAGGAAAGAAACGTGCATCAAAACAAGATAGGAAAATATTTACTAATGATGCCGGCAGGCTAAAACAGTATTACTCACTATTATCCAATATACCCCTGATAAATGGGTATTAAAGAATACTCCCTGGCAAACTATCATTAATGCAATGGCCACGGGCCTGAATTTTAATTTGCCTGTTTACATTTTAGGACGTTTTATGGGATTCCCGGCAAGATGATTTTTCCATGGACCCCAGTAATAGTCATGCCAACCTTTGTTGATAGAAGCGGCATGCTTATCGGGAAGATTGGCATGAACGGCATGCAGGATTACGTTCTTCCCTTTCTGCTCAAGGTTGATAATAAAAATGGAATCAGTATCGGAGTCATCCCATCCGGTTGCCCGCCATGTTTGCACTATGAGTTTATCTTTTACTAATTGCAGATTTTTGCCGGATATATAACCACCATGAGCCGAATATTTCGTTCCTTCCTTCGCAGAAATTTTTACAGGAGCCCCTGTAACCATCGCATGTTTTTTTGCATTCATGTATAAGTCATAAAGAGCCGAATGGGTGGTATTGCGAAAGACTACTTTTTGAACAATTGTTTTTGGCATATACTTAGTTTTAGTTCTGGAATGAGTAAATCTTATTGTTATAACGATCGGACGGGAGCAATGTGGACAAAAGAGAGAGACTTTATTTTTTCAAGGGGATTAAATTCGGTAAAAACGATGTGCCTGATATTTTTCATATCTGAAATATTGGTCGGGCCTTTCAGTGACCGGGACACCTAGTTCAGTTAGTATGAACTGCAATACATCTGCCTGGTAATGGGTAGAAAATTTGCAAATAGTACTGCCTTTCGAACCACCTGCCGCCAGGCCTGGTATGTCTCTACTTCTTCATCTCATCAAGAAAACAATACCATTGGTGTAGCTTTGTAATTTAGATTCTGTGTTTCTCTTTATTTTGGATAAAATCGGGGTTCATGAAAATTATCCATTTCATTTTCATCTTGCTGCTTTTAGTTTCCAGTGTTTATTCAAAAGAAACAAACTATACAGCCAGCACGCCGGCCGCTCCGGTAGTAAGAACCTTTCTGGGAATTTCCCTTAAGGATTCTATTGACTTTATCCGATGGAAATTAACGCTGCAGGATAACCAATATACCCTTCAGTGCAATTATGGAATCGGCAAAAACAATACAAACAGATTTATAAGTGGGGGGAAAATAATTTCAATAAATGGCATATGCAGGAAGGAAAAAAATATTTTCCAACTTCAGCACGGTAATAACACACTTAAGTTGGTTGCATTGAATGACAACCTGCTTCATATACTGGATGGAGAGAATCGTTTACTGGTGGGTAATGGTGGATGGAGTTATACACTTAACAATATCGCTCCGGAAGCCACTGATGAAGTAAACCTGGGACCAGAACAGGTTATACTGAAAGATTCCATGGTATTTGAAGGCAGAAGCCCTTGCAAAGTTCCGGGAATAATACCGGCCGGAATGGACTGTTACAAATTAAAATGGTATATCGTTTTGTATGGGGATGTCACCAGCAACCTGCCTGCTACGTATAAGGTTTTCGGAGCGCTCCGCACCAGGGAATACCCTAGAACCGGGAACTGGAAAATCAGCAAAGAAAAAAATGGCCGCTTCATGTACACACTGTATGATGGCACCGGCCATACTTTCCTGGATCTTTTAATAGTAAATGAAAATATTTTATTGTTTACGGATATAACAGGTAACCCGTTGGTAGGTGATGAAGATTTCAGCTACACATTAAACAGGAAATGGTAAAATCAGGAGTTGCCCACCGGACTTTCTTGCTCGTCGAAGTTTTTTGGGGACCAAGTAGGTGGTTGAATATTATCATACCTCCCCACATACATGAACGATTAATAATAACCTGGTTCGGATGCAAAGACGCATCATAAAAATGATGAAGGCATGGAGCATACTTTATTTTTCAGAAAGAAACCCCGGTGATACATAATAAAATTAGCAATATAAAAAGGCTCGATTAAAAAATTGCCCCGATACACAAAACAAAAAAGTATGAAATTCAACATTTCCTTGTTTCGTGCATTCGGGGCAATCAAAATATAAAGGCGACAACCTTTTTTAAAAATTAATCAATACAGTCCTTACTTGCTCTTAGGGGCGACCGCATTCATCAGACCGCCCACATCAAAAAATTCATTAGCGGCGCTTATCTTACCGTCTTTGTTGAAACGGAAAGCACCGTAATAATTGACATGAGTAGCTACACCGGACTTATGCATCCCATCCCAACGACCATAGACCCGCACCCCGCCATCCATTTCATGGGTGAGGCTGTCAACACCGGGCAAATACATAGCATTGTTAAATTTCAGGTTATCCCAGTTGGTGACATAATATTTGAGCCCTTCCATCCAATGGGCTTTGGTTTTCACCGTATCGCCATAGGATGGTCCGTTCCATTCTGTATTATCAGCAACATGAGAAGCGAGGGCATCAATGTCTTCTTTTTCAAAAGCAGAGTAAACAGTTTTCAGGGTAGCCAGGTTTTTTTCATACAGAGCATGCATTTCAGTTTTGATTTTGGAAGAATCATCTTCTTTTTTTTCTTCTTCTTTATCACCGCAGGATATTACCAGCAGCGATAAACAAGCGGCAAATAATAAATTTTTCATACCAGTTGTTTTAGTGGGGGAAAATTTTTGACTGTTAAATGTATGATTAATATGATCAATGCTATTGCAAATGTTTCCAGGAAGCTGGCCTTTATTAAATCATAAACAGGGCAAAGTTGTACTAAAGTTCAATCCCATGAATAAAAGGACGTAATCAGGTAGCAATATCCAGTTCTTTAATTTGTTTCTTGTAGGTATTGGGCAATACCAGTGATTTCAGGAACCAATCCAGTTTTATTTTTCGGCTTACCTTATAGATGGCAAGAATAGGAGGGAGCCAGGAAAAGTTTCTGAGATTCAGTAACCGTTTTGCATGGGAGGGCACTACTAATTTCTGTGTTTCTATTAATAGCGCATAGCGTATCCACCCGAGATGTTTCCGGTATTGTTTGTACAGATCAACCGTGTAATCACTTTTTACAAGATCCTGATGAAGATGATCGTGGCGCATAATCGTCCACTCGTTATAATTGGCAGGGAGTCCTTTTAATCCCATCCGCGATCCCACCCGAAGGAATACATCGAACAATTCTTCTTTTTCTGTATCGGTCATTTTTCTTTCCAATAACTCAAAAGAGGCTTGCGAATAATGTATGAGCATAAATAGTACATCGCGGTAGGCCCAATCGGGTATCTGGCTTCCCCGGCTTTTTTCTACCCCGGCATGAATGGCCGTAATTTTATCAATTGTTTTATGGGCGGCTTCCAGCTCAGAGAAAACAATCTGGCGGGCATACATAACGGTCGAAAATAATCTTTCCAGCGGATCAGTCGGCAGCCGGCCAGTGAAATATAACCAGTCCACCGCTTTGTTCAATGCGAACTCGGCCGAGGCTCCGGCAAAAACAAACAGTACCGTATCTCCTTTACCCCATATTTTTCTTACGATGGATTGTTTGGCTACAAAAAATCCCATACCCTAAATATAATGGAATAGGTAAGAAAATTCAACCACAGTTATTTAAAAGGCAGCGCCAACCTGCTATCAGGCACCCCGGATGAGCCAGGAAACGCAGCGAGATCAGGATGAGTTGGGTAAGGGAAAAACATTTTAATATATGATTTAAACATAGCAGGATCGGGTAAGATTTTTTTATAAACATTAATTTGCAAATGGGCTTATCACCATTAACGTATGCGCCGGGCACTATCAAATTATTTTAAGAATGAAATTGAAAGCCATTCACCACCTGGTTTATGATTTAAGAGTCCAAAAGGGTATACTTGATTTTGATCTTGCCCAACATTATGGAGTAGAAACCAGGACTCGAAACCAGGCTGTTAAAAGAAAGACTGATCGATTCCCCAAAGACTTTATGAATCAGCAGAATCAACAAGAGTTTGCCCACTTGAAATCACCAATTGTGATATCAAACACGCCTGACGGAAAGGCAAGCTGGGGTGGTACCAGAAAGCCACCTCATGCATTTACGGAACATGGTGGTACAATGCTGGTCAGTACCTTGAAAAGAAGGATGGCAATACAAATGGATGTTACTATTGTACGGGCTTTTATTACCTTAAAGCAATTTGCAATCAGCTATAAAGAGCTGGTGGAGCAATTAATAGGATTGAAAGAAACCACCGAAAATTATATCAGGCAACAAAAAAGTATATCTAATGCATTGGAAAATCTACTGGATGAAAAAGCCAGGCAAAAAAAATAGAATGAAAGATAAAGAATTGGGTATAAGAAATAAAGGTTACCATTCCTTATCTAGGCTATACTCTGACAGTGTTGATTTGTAAACAAAACAGCAGTATAAAATATTTTTTGAAAGGTACTAGTTGCTTCGCATGGCTTGCCACTTTTTACCAACATGCATGTAAATGACACATTTTCTCCTGTCCTTCTTCTGGTGCAGGATTTACATATTCCTCAATGGTGGCTGGATTTTCTTTTTTGTGATCACTGCCTTTGCCATTATTGACAGCGTTAGCAATTTCAGTTATAGTTAAGAAACAACAATTGCCTAATCAATGAATACTGGTCTATTTGCTTATTAGAGTATTCACTTAAAGAGTAAATCAACTAAAGCAACTCCGATAATATCTTTTTGGATTCATCCATAAGTCCTGGAGCAATGTTTGGATTATTTTTCAGTGCTTCCTGTAAAAACATTTTCCCTTCTTTTGTTTTACCCAATTTAGCATAAATCATTCCAGCGTGGCAAAGCAGGTCAGGGTTTTTGCAATTTGTTCGTAAGGCAGAGTCTATATATGAAAGCGCCTTTGGATAATCACCCATATTATAACATACCACCGCAACGGTTTCATTCACTTCAATATTAGAAGGCCTGCGGTTGTATTCCTGTAAAGCATATTCAAGGGCTTTCCTGTAATTGCCAACTCCCATATAGGCATGTGCCATTTCATGGTCTTCATTCTGCCCTGTTTTGCTTTCTTTATTTCCCGACAATTGCTTCATGTAATTCAGAATTTCTTCGGCGACCAATTTTGCTTTTTCGGATTGAGCGGTGAGGGTATAAATTTCTGCCATTCCTTCTTTGAAAGTATGATCCGGTATCAAAGAATCTGCTTGCTGATATAAAGTAAGGGCCCTGTCGTATTCTTTTTTCCAGGTGGCAATTCGGGCAAGACCGGCTAAAGCATAAGGATAGTTTGGCCTGTTGGCGGAGGAAATACTGTAAAACATTTCAGCATCTTTCATTTTACCGATCTTTTCATATAATTTGCCAAGCTGTATTCTGCACCATTCCGTGTTTTCATCGCCAGGAACACCGGCATCTACCGCCATTTTCATTGCTTCAATAGCGCCCGATATATCACCATGTATCTCCCGCAGATAAGCGATTCGTGAATAGGAGCGTGAATCCGGCCGGATAGAAATCATTTTATCTGCCGCTTCCACCGCGGCTTTATAATTGCCCAGTTCCACGTTGCCATCCACCATTAAGCCATATACATAAGCATTATACGGATACAGTTGTTGTAGTTTATTAGCTTCATTTAATCCTTCCGTAAAGCGGTGCTGAGATAGAAGAATAGTTACTTTGAATGTGAGGGCTTCAAAATTCTTTGCATCTTTTTCCAGTACTTTATTTATATAGTGAAATGCGGCGGCATTATAGTAATTGAAGTTTCCCGTAATCCTCGCTTCCTGGAGATACATACCAGTTAGGATCATCATCGATTTTACATCAGAGGGGTCCTTTTTTATTTTGTTAAGTAAGACTTCCGCGTTATTTTTTGCTACCGCCCATTCAGCCGGGTAGGCAAGCGCTGTTTTACGACCAAGAAATTCATAAACCGTAGTTTCTTTCTCAGGGTCTTTTTTTTTGGTTGCTGATTTAATAATTAAAACGCCGGAGGCCGCGATTAGTAATAACGATAATACAAGAAAAACAGTTCTCTTTTTCATATTCCTAAGTATTTTTTGAAGCCTGGTTGATAACAAACAACAGGCCAGCAAACTGGTGGCCTGTTGTTTGTTTTTACTTAGTGCTTAACAATTTTAATTGTTTCTTTTTCAACACCATTCTTCACCGCCTTTACAATATAAGTTCCTTGTGACAGGCTGCCGATATTTAATTGAGCTGTGTACACACCAGGTTCCTGGCGTTTATCAACCAATGTATTTAATAACCGGCCCTCCATATCATATACCAAAATCTTAACGTGTGAGGCTGCGTCTACTCTGTATTTAATAGTGCTGTTTCCCTCGGAAGGATTGGGATACGATATCATGTTCATTTCTGTTGGCGCCAAACCCAAACCCGTTATTGGCTTTTTTGCGACTCCCAATGTTGTTTCATTATTGTTTGCAGCTGTCGTCGAGTTATTAGTAGAACAGTTACAGTTATGTGTGCCTGGCCATGGCGAAGCCACATAGGGGAAGCTTGATTTAAATACTGCATCATTGGAGGTAACTCCTGCATTGTAGGTAAGTACATTAACCAGATTCGGAGTTACCGGACTACCTCCATTAAAGTCATCGTACCATAATCCAAGAACCGCCAGCACAATTCCGCTTACTGCTTGCAATTCAATGCGTGTTACATCGTCTTCCAGTCGTCGCCCATTTGGAAAACCATCCATATTGGGTATAAATTGTAAAGAATTATTTGCATTATAAGCTGGATCAGTTAATCCCAGTGCAGCAGCTTGTAATAATCCTTCATTGCTGAACTTTGGATGATTGCGGGGGGTGGTTGGTACCGCCATATTCAGACGCAGCATATCACCACCGTTTGGAAGAAAATTATTTACAAATGGCTTTCCTTTTGCTAAAGGGTTACCCCCTTTACCTATAGCCAATTGATAAGGACTGAGGTTCGGTACCCCCGTATTAAAAATGGGATATAAATCAACTGACCGTGGTGAATTGCGTGCAGGTAAAAGCAAGGTTCCAAATATGGCATCATCCAGGGCCGTTCCTACTACCCCTGAAGTGCCTTTCAGTTCATATAATCCATTTTGCGTATTGCCAAATCCAAACCTACCCAATGAATTCTTTTGAATGCGCAGTGGCTTCAATGCCGGAATAGCCCCGCCAAATTGTGCATCATCCATATATAAGGCTAGTTCGGGATTGTAGAAATATTTTCCAAAAACATTCAAGCGTTCCAGATCCTGGTACGGAGTTAAAGTGTTCCAGTAATCTTTCAATCCTATTGGAACAATTGCTTCGTTGGTTAATGGCATACCAAGGCGTGAAACCTGAACCCATCTATTATTGAAATCATCACCTCTATCCCTGCGGTGGTAATTGTCAACATCCTCATCTTTATCGGCATTTCTTTCATAATCCTTATAGTCTTTCAATACAGTTATTTTCTGACGACTTGCGGAAGCCCATACGCCAATTACATAATTGGGATCCAGGATATCTGTCGCCTGGGATACCGGTTTGTGATCTTTCTGCAGTGTGGCGATATCGACCTGTAATGCGATCGTGGACACATTTAGGCATTTCAAACCGTCAATGGACTTTGTACCTGTTGTGCGGGGCGCATCGCCCAAATCAAAAATGCCTCCCAAGTCTACGAAAAAAGGATCGTCGGAGGTGCCGCAAAAAACTTTTTCACCGGTTGATGCTGTTTTAATTGCGTTTTGAATCAGCGATTCATAATTCGGTGCATTTAAACCAACGGGAGTACTAATTGAGCGGGGGCCGATATTCGGAGGGGGCACGGTCCCATTATTTACAATGCTGTTAAAATGTTTCCCTCCGTCCATGCTTCTTTCGAGCCTGTATGTGGTTTTTAAATTTTGTTTACCCAACCGGATATTGAAAAATGTGGTGGGGTCTTCATTTTTCTGATCGAATGTAAATCGGTAAGTAATGTCATCGCCTTTGGTGCCCACATTATTGTCCACATGAATTTCATAACGGATATTTTCACCAAAGGAATAATAATTGGGACCGCCTTGCGGCAATTGCCCGGGCACATAACAGGCAATGATGGTTACTTTGTTGGGATCGTCCGGACTGCGAAAAGCATACAGATCTGTATTATCCGCAAGCGGGTCATTGGCTATTAATGGAGCCTCCCTGTGGCTGGAAGCAAAGGCTCCGAAGGGAAATACATTGATAAACATCACCACCAACAGAATGGATGCATAAATTTTTCTTTTCATAATCAATTTAGTTTAATAATATTAAAAAAAGGTTACCGGATGCAGAAATTATAATGTTAAGACCGTTTGGGTCTACAGAAAAAAAACATCATTCGCTATCATGGGGTGAGGGAATTCCGCGAAAGGCCTTTCTTAGAAGTATTAAAATACGTAGTAAATTATTGTTCGGATTTTAATTTGTTAAAAATAGTAACTTAAATTACCACAGGCGCTTAAAAAATTTCCATTATATGGTGCCTGTAACTACTTGGTTCTGGTCTTATACATTGAAGGGAGGCATCGGTTTTTACGCATGGTACCACCAGGCCACAAAAATTAAAAAGGGAGATATCGTTTAAATGTATTGTGGCTGCCTGGTGGAAGAGTATTGCACCAATATCATTCGTACGGTTGTGATTGGCGCCGAACCTGCCAAAAGGCAACTGGAAACATGGAACCTGGAAAGCGATTATAGGGAGCACAAGCCTCCGTTTTTGAGGCTATAAAAATCGGCTCTGCCAGGCAATTAAGGCAAATAGTAGATGCCGCTGCCCGCAAGTAACAACCGATCCGGGTTTCGGACCTGGAAACAAACTACCGGGCTTGCCTCACTGTACTGGTCATGGAATTGGTATGGGCCGTCATGAATGGGACAATATGATCAAGGGAAATAAACAATTACTCCAACCGGTTTTGGGCTTCAGCGTGAAGCCTAAGCTATTTATCCCTGGAGAGTCTAGTGTGCGGTTGGCAGATTGGACTTACGTGAATGCAGATGAACCTAATTGGTTTTCAGCAACCAGCAAATCCATTTATTAACCAATTACTTGAGTGACGCCGGGTAATAACTCAATTATTGTAATTGGTTATTGGTTATTGGGGAGGAGAGTTGTTGTCCATATCTCAACAGCGACTTAGGTCGTTTCCTTGGTGGTTTGTGCTTGCTTAACAAATGTATGTTTTATAAACATAAACGTTTATGCAGACGAACTTGCCAGTGTTAATTTGCAAACAAAAGAACATCATAAAATATTTTTTAAAAGGTGAAGTTGTTTTGCTTTCGGGAATTTAAAATTACTTCTGCTATTTATCTAAGTCACTCAGCAAGCATATGAACCTGAGAATAAACATTAGATGACCCGATTATATTTTCTGAAGTTAGGTTGACTTTCCGCCAATATGATATTTCCAGGGACCCGGTAATATTCATACCATTTCTTACTAATAGAAGCATATTTATCCGGAAGATTAGCATGAATGGCATTCAATACCACGTCCTTGCCATTTGGTTCGAGATTGAATATGAAAATGGAATCTGTGTCTGCCTCATTCCATTCGGAGGCTCTCCAGGTTTCCACAATGAGTTTATATTTTATCAAACGCAGATTTTTTCCGGAGATATAGCCGTCGTAAGTGGAGAACATAGCTCACTCGCTCGCAGAAATTTTGGCAGTAGCCCCGTTAACCATTGAATGTTTTTTTCATTCATGTACAATTGGTAAGAGCCTTGGGGCTGGTATTCCTGAAAACCACTTTCTGAATAATAGTTTTAGCCATATGACTATTTTAAAATGAGGAATGAGTGAATTTAACTTCTATTATTATCAGCTCCTGGCAAACCAGACATATAAAAGGATCATTATTTTTTGAGGAAAGGGGCTTGTACCTGCAAAACAGGCGCCAGCAGGAAAGCGGGCAAGGCAATAATCATAGGGGAGAGGGAGTCCGCAACCCGGGTATGAACCGGACTTTCCCAATCTTATTAATATTTTTTACCCAACTGGGATTTATGAACAACTGTTAATGGTAAAAAAACTGATATTTGGTGAAATGAACATAGGGTAATACCAAAACCAATCTGCGGGAAGCAGATAAATCAACATGAAGAATATAAATACTATCAAAGTCAATTACAAGGGAGGAATTATTCCTGCCAATGATCTTTATAATATCCTTGTGGCGGTAGCTAATTCCGGCCTTCTTTATGTACGATTTGGTTTGCGCCAGCAACTGTTGTTTGATGTAGAAATTGAAGAGCTGGATAATATAGCGGCCGAACTGGACAAGCTGGGGATAAACTTTGAGCTAAACAAGGAAGAATTCCCCAATATTATAAGTTCCTATCCTGCAGAAGAAATATTTATCATTAATACCTGGCTTACAGAAAATATATATAAGGAAATTTTTGATTCTATTTCCTATACACCCCGGTTGAAAATAAATATCAGCGATACCAACCAGAGTTTTACTCCCTTGCTTACCGGTAACATCAATTGGGTGGCTTCCCCTGAAGAGGCGAACTTCTGGCATTTGTTTATCCGATTTCCAAAAACAAATATCGTATATGAGTGGAAGGAGGTAGTTCATACCAGGGACCTTGCCGCCATGTCATTACGGATTGAAGAAACTATTTTACAGGATACCCAAAAGTTCTATGATAAAGAGGAAGCCAACGGGGATGAACTGTATGAAAAAGTAAAGACCGATCTATTTACTACAAAACCAGCCGGAGCGCCGCTGGCCCTGCCTCCTTTCAACCTTCCATATTATGAAGGCTTAAATCGCTACAATGATAAATATTGGCTGGGTATTTACCGGCGGGATGAATTGTTCAGTATAAAATTTTTGAAAGAAGTGTGCCTCTTGTGTATGGAAACCGGGATCGGGCAATTGTGCTCCACTCCATGGAAAACTATTATCATCAAAGAGATTGAGGGAAAAAACCGGAAAGACTGGAATTACCTGCTGGATAAATACCAGATAAATGTGCGGCATGCCGCTAATGAACTGAACTTCCAGGTAGAAGATAACAGCCTGGAGGCCTTAAAACTGAAGCATCACCTGGTAAAGTACCTTAATGATGATGATACCAGGACCTTTGGTGTTTGCATCGGAATAAAGACTCGCAGAAAAAGTGAAGTTTTCAGCAGTATCCTGGTTCGGCGCAGGCCCCTGATCCGAATCGGGAAATGGGGCTTTTTTCATCTGTATGATATTTTATGCGCGAAAGAATATAACCCTAATGAACGTACCGATTTTATATACAGTAAAGACAATCCCAAATTTGTATTGGCCGAACAATTGCGCCGTGCCGTTCTTTCTTTTTATAACTACCTGGGCGAAAAAGAGGCCGCCAAAAATAGAGCCGCTGATCAAATGGAATCATTGGTAACAGAATGAAAAAAATTCCCGTTATTGTTATAAAAGATTGATAAGCCCCGATGCGAAATGCGATCAGTATCCAGAATAGAAAACCCTCCTTAGTTTTTAAAGTATTGATTCCAAATAACCGTTTTACCGGTTTTAGCGGCATACTTGGCCGCCTCCAGTATCTTCATCACTATTTCATTATTGGCAGGCGCGGAAAGATCATAGGTTTCCAATTTAATTTCTCCCTTAATAATATTGGCAAAATATACAAACGGATCGTTCCGGTCAGCAGGCAAACGTTCAGCTGTCAGAGATTGAATTTCTTTTTTTTCATTTTCCTTTAGCTGCATGTTGGATCCATCTTTGCAAAAAACAAATCCGGTAACTCCATATACTTCCATGTCTTTGCGGCTGATTGGCCAGTTCCAGGATGCCTGAATAATCACCTGCGCTCTTTTATAGGTGAGGATGATAGTTGCCTCATCGTCCACTTTTGGATACAACTGCGGTTTTATTTGTTGGGTAACAGCTGTAACTGTTATAGGAGTTTCTCCTTTCATAAGCCAGGTGGTTAGGTTGGCTCCATAACAACCAAAGTCTGTTAATGCACCAGCACCATTTAACACCGGGTCGGTCAACCATTCTAAAAACTCCTTACTACAACCAATTTCTTTAGGGCCGGGATGACCCGTATGAAAAACTATTTTTCTTATTTCACCTACCTGCTTTTGTTCGTTAACCATTTGGTACGCCTTTACATTACTACCGTACCAGGTGGTTTCATAATTGGTGAGCAAATGAATGTTATATTTTTTGGCCAGGCTGAGCATTTTAGTGGCATGTTCCATACTTACCGCCAGGGGCTTCTCTACCATAACATGAATGCCCCGGGGAGCACAATACTCCACCACTCTTAAATGATCATAAATACTATTAAAGGCAAGCACGGCTTCCGGTTTTGTTTTTTCAATCATCTCTTCCATAGTGGCATACACCAGGTTCATATTATACCCATACTGCTTCGAATATTTTTCAGCCAGCGCCCGGTTTGGTTCTGCAATGCCTGCTATTTCTATATCGCCCCTGTTTGCACGGCCCAGTATTCCGTGCGCATGGTCATGAACCAATCCAACAATAGCCACCCGAAGTGGCTTTTTATGAATAGTATCATTTTGAGCCATCAGCACAAATAAATTCGTCATGAACAAGATAACCAGTATAGAGACTTTATTGAACATCCTGTTTGTTTTATATCAAAGATAAATGGAGGAAAGTTATATTGAATAAATAGTCTCATCCTTTAAAAGGATTAACTAAGTTGATAACTTGATTAGACCATTAAATTATTGCCTTCCCCCCATTCTTTCTAATAGAGATTTCAATAAAAACAAGAGTTGCAGGGGACGGCGGGTAGGAAGTTGAGGTAACAGGTAATACGGGCATGCGTGATATTATTTTGGTTGAATTCGCATTACGCTACCACCACCGCCTGCTACATTCGTCGTTATAATACTTTTATTGGTTACTTGTTTTATTTCCTTTCGAAGCTGGTTTGGGTTTGTCTCTGCATCTTCGCCATCAGCATAAATATCTGCGATGTGCGTTCCTTCTTCCAAAAATGTTAAGGGAAGGTCGATCGTACGTGCTTCGTGATTATTAATAATTCCGATAAACCACTGCTTATCTTTTCTCCGTGCAATACATATGTACTCACCTGCTTTTGCATCCAGCACTTTTGTTTCATCCCAGGTAGTGGGCAATAATCGTATAAATTCAAACCCATCCTGTCCTTCATAGGCGGCGGGGTAATCGCATACCATCTGAATATAATTTTCTAAGACTACATACATTCCCAGCATATGACAGCGCGTGCCTATCATCAGGGGCCGGGTATATTGTGATTTAAATAATTTCTCCGGTACTGCACGAAAACCACCCAGGTGATAATCGGTTGATCCCGCCAGCAACCTGGTAAAGGCAATATTCACATCATGATCAGGACTAAGTCCCTGCGGGGCCCACTTATTAACCTCATAATTCCTGGTGCCCTCCCGGGTAAATTCATTGGGATATGTCCTGCTTAAACCGGTTGGCTTATAGGCACCGTGGAATTGGATGTGCATATGATGCCGGGCGGCTTTCTGTAATATCTCGGTTTGAATGTTTACCATTTCCTGGTCATCCCTATCCATAAAATCTACCATCAATCCTTTAATACCCCATTGTTCGAATAATGCAAAGGCAGTATCCAATTTAGAATACAACGCTTTCCATTGAACCCAAACGCGTATGCCTACTCCAAGTTTATTTGCGTAATCGCAGATTTCCTTCATATCCAGTCCGGGAACCGGCTTTGTTACATCAGCATGAGGGCCGGGTTGAAAACCTACTCCATCGTCAGTATACCATTGATGCAATCCATACTCCACCACGGAATGATATTCTATGTTATTGCGGGCGCAAAAATCGATATAGTATTTAGCGGTTACAAAATTATTACCCGGGGCATTGATTGAATCGGGCAGCACATTGCCGTTCCACCAGGGAAAAGTTGTTTTACCTGGTTTTATCCAACTTATATCTGTTAATGCGCAGGCCTCATTAAGGGTAGTAATAATATTACTTTCTAACAGGGCACCAATGCGGTCACTGATTAATAATACCCGCCAGGGGTTATTATGGGGTAATTTTATTTTTACTTTTTCTTTTGTTTGTCCGGGTAATGGAGAAAGCAGGCTGGTTAAATGATTATCATGCCTGCCGAGATACATTCCGGCATAATCTACCAGGGCTGCTTCCGTAATAGCCAGAAAAACGTTACCCGGAAATTCAAATAGTGCGGGCATATCCATCAAGGTATCCGATGCTATTTGGCTTAGTGGCTGGATGGAATATAATCCTTCGTGTGATGTAGTATAATCAGGAAGCAATAAGGCCCGCACGATAGGATCACCCGCTAATTTAAAAGTAGTGTTTTCTTCAAGCAAGGTGGCTACCGACCAGTTTGGCTGCCGGGGTAAAATATACCGAAATGCAATTCCATCATCAAAGGCCCTTACAATAATTATTATTTTCCGGTAAGGGGCGCTGTTTTCTTCCAAAGGCAAGCTAACTTCTTTATAGCGGGTATGTACCAAATTTGTTTTGCCTACCACCAGGGTATACTCTTCTGTTGTATCACGGTAATGGGGAAATTTAAGGGAGAGATTTTTTTCAAAAGGACCATTGTTAAACCGGAGGCTAAGAGAAGAATTTTCAATTATTATTTTATTTTTATATGATACATTATAAAAGACTTTTCCGCCAGTAAGCCTGAAAGTAAAAAAAATATTGCCGGAAGGCGAAGCCAGGTGTATATTCTTTTGGGCATTCAGGTACATTCCTGTACTTATCAAAAGCAGGAAGAAAACAATTTTCATGACTGTATAAATTATTCTGAGTGTTAAATGTACGCTTCCTGGTAATATATTCCATTGGGGATGAACTTCCTGTTTATTTATTCAGAACATCTTGTCGTAAGCTTATTTAAAGCACATTACTCAGTATTTTGAACAACCGAGGGGGAAGTAAAGGATGACTTGATATTCAATGATCGTTCGAAAGCCTGAACTAGTTTGGAGGGGTTGTCCGGTCCTGGAGGCTTTTAATGACCGCCTTCATCCTGAATAATGATGTCCGTCATTCTTTGCCTAACTTTACTATTTCAACTTTGAAAAATATATATAAAAGCATCTTTTATGGCAACTACATCCAAAGAAAGCTTTACGCTTAACGGGGAACAGGTTCTCAAAAAAATAAAAGACCTGATTGAAGAGGGCAATGTCAGAAAAATTTCTATTCACGATAAAACGGGAAAAGAAATCATGTCGTTGCCGCTTACTATTGGAGTGGTAGGTGCCGTATTAGCACCTGTCTTAGCCGCCGTAGGTGCATTAGCCGCCTTAATCGGCGAATGCAGCATAACTGTAGAGCGGGAAGCCTGATTTTAATGACAGTATTACAACCCGGGTTAAGGAGGTACTGGTTCGTGAAAATATCGGGACAGGTCTCGAATACCCGGAGACCGGCCGTATTGACAAAAAAGACAGTGCTTGGCTGAACAGACACCTCACGGATCAAAAACTAACTTCCCGTCTTTTCATCGCTTTTGATTTATACAATTGGTTTTTTATTGTTCTAAAAAAACCCTTTGAAGGCAACCGCCTTCCATATAGTTACGTTGAATACATTACCTATCATTCGTCATACTTGATCTTATTACAGACGTTCTATCTGTAAATATGTCAAATTACAAGGTATGTCCTGCCTTATGACAATGTATTTAATAAATATTAAAACCTATTTTATGTACAAAGTCATTTGCCAAAAATTAAGTTTATTACAACTGTTGTCGGCTTTGCTATTATTAACCGGAATGGTTTCAGGCTGTAAGAAAGCAACGGATCTAAAGATGGATACAGAACAGTTACAAACAGAAGATAATAATTCAAAAGATGTGTCGCTGAAGAGTTTTATGCAGGTAAACCTGGTGGCTAATAATGCTAATTACCATGCAGCTACTATTGATCCTACATTAAAGAATGGATGGGGAATTGCCTGGTCTCCGGGTGGAACCGCCTGGGTAAATTCGCAAGGAGGACATGCAAGTGAATTGTATAATGGACAGGGAATAAAAGCGGCCCTAACTGTTAATATTCCTTCACCCGGCGGAGGTGAAGGAGGAAACCCCACTGGGATTATTTTCAATCCGAATGTGGCGGATTTTGTAATTCCTTCGGGCAATACTACTCCAGCCACGCGTGCTCTTTTTATTTTTGTGGGGGTGGACGGTGTCGTATCTGGTTGGAACCCTTCCTGGGGTAATCATGCTTTTGCAAAATTCAATCATGTGGCTACCTCGGCCTACACCGGACTCGCCATTGCCAAAAACGAGGGAAATAATTTTTTATATGCTGCTGATTTCAGGGCAGGAAAAATCGCAGTATGGGATCGAACCTGGGCGCCGGTTGCTATGTCATTTACCGATCCCTATTTACCAGCTGGCTATTCACCCTTTAATATACAGGAAGTAAACGGTCAGTTATTTGTGATGTATGCTAAAGTGGCCAGCGATGGAGAAAGCCAGGCAGGAAAAGGGCTGGGCATTATAGATATTTTTACTCCCTCCGGTGATTTTGTAAAAAGATTTGCAGACAAAGATAAATTGAATGCTCCCTGGGGAGTAACTATGGCCGCCGCTTCTTTCTTCCCGCAGAAAATGGAGGACGATGATGAGGAGGACGGAGATCATAGCAATCATTCTCCTCAACCTAAGGTACTGGTAGGAAATTTTGGAGACGGAAAAATTAATGTTTATAACATGAGCGGAAAATTTTTAGGGCAACTGAAATCGCATGACCACGTGATTTCTATTGATAAACTTTGGGCCATTGGATTTGCACCCATTACTTCACCCATTGATCAAAACAGGCTTTATTTTGCTGCCGGACCCAATGATGAAGAAGATGGACTATTTGGTTATCTTATTAAAGACAATTCAATTAAAATTGATCACGATTAAAACTGGGAAACGGTATAGAAAGGAAGATTAATGTGCGGCAGAAGCGCATTGTAAAAATTTCGTGATTTGATCGTTGCTTTTACGGTGACTCAAGCTTGCCTGTTTAATGGGGGACATCTTAACTGGTGCCCCCTTGTTTTTTATTGAAAGATATAATAGCTTATTTAACCCAACTTCTCTGTTGCCCGGAACAGGTAGCGCCAGCTTTCCATTTTCCTTGCTGAATAAATTAAGTAAAAATATATTGGCCCAAGAAGGGGATAAAAAAAAGACCCGGATGTGTGCGGGTCTTTTACGTTAGCGGAAGTATCGTTGTAAAATTCTTTAGCCGACCTTTTTTACATTTACTGCATTCAGCCCTTTTTTGCCTTCCTGCAAATCAAATTCAACTTTGTCCCCTTCATTTACCTGGTCAATCAGGCCGCTCGAATGAACAAAAGTTTCCTTGTTAGAGCCATCGTGTTTAATGAATCCGAATCCTTTTTCACGGTTGAAAAACTTAACGGTTCCCTGGTTTTTGTCTCCCATTTTATTGCTGTTGTTGTTTAAAGGGGCTAAAGATAAGGTTTTTCTATAAAGAAGAGGCCTGGTACTGGATATGAAGGTATAAGTTGGTCAGGTTTTCATGCAGTTGGTTCTATAATCTTAAAAGAGTTGACGGACACCATTCCGGACGAAGCGGGGTATGCAGCGCCGCGCCAGCATTAGGGTACGGACGGCATACTCGCTCGCCAAAGGAAAGAATCGAACCTATTTCAACAATAGCATTTGCCCAATATGATTCGCCATATGATTGGTGCGGCTGATGACCACATTCAACTTATTGCGGTGTGGTTCTTTCGCAAAATCTTCCGCTGATACGGCGGTATGCCGGCTGAGCCATTCGTCTGCCGTGGCCGCCTGGAAATGAGTGGCTAGTTTTGCATTGACTGCTTTCAGATTTTCTTTTAGTTGGGTTATACCTGGCATAACCATTCCTGATTTATCAGGATTTGTTATAAATATATTTTCTAATGCAGGAAATAAACGATCCCCAAAATCCAGCAGGGGAAACAGCGCATCGCTTACAGCAATTAAATGCCCCAACAAATAGATCCCTGTATTTCTGCCAGGGGCAATTTCTTTCGCGAGTTGTTCATCTGGTGAGGAGTCAATCAATTTATGGAGATAGTTGTTTTGTGCATCCCAGGCAGTGAGCGTCATCTTTACCAATAAATTTAATTGAGCGATAGTTTTTTCCATTTTTTAATTGTTTAATCGCCAAAGTTAATACCCTCTGCGGGAAAGATGTTTTTAAAATTATATACCGGTTACCATCGGGCATTTTTGGCTGTAAACCTTGTTGTTTTGGATTTGTTCGCAGATTTATCTCGCTATGAGGAAGTCTGCCTGAAGTGAATTCGTTGTTTTATTTTTACTAAAACATAGGAAATGTTCCATCTCCTGAAATCGATAGTATTGGTTACCCTCCAGTTTTTATTAATAGTGTTGTTGCTTTCGGGCTTGCTATTAGATAATCTATCTGTATTGCCAGCTATCTTTATTATCATATCCTTCCACCTATTGCTTTGGGCAATGGCCGCTATGCAAAAAAGTAAATTAAGGATATTACCTGAGCCCTCGGGTAATGCCGCTTTAATTACCATTGGACCGCATCATTACATTCGTCATCCTATGTACACGGCAATTATGCTCTGAGTGTTGGGCTTATTGATCAGTTATTTCAGCTGGGGACGATTAGTGATGGTCATTTCGCTAGCCATTGTCTTAATCATTAAACTACCCGGGGAAGAAAAGATGTTACTGCAAAAATTTGAAGGGTATCCATCTTATAGGAGGGATACAAAAAGGTTGATTCCATTTTTATTTTGAATGGTAGGGAAAATGACAATAATTTATGGCCTTGTAAGTTTGAATAAAAAATAATTAACCCGCCACATGTAAAAAACTGTGCGTGGGAGGGAGACTATTCTGGCGCGGAAAGCCGGTCACCTATTTATTTAAAGTAGGATTCCGGAATGGTTCTCCACAAATCATGGGAAAGGTTACCCTTAAGAATTTCATAAACCAGGTAAATTGGCCAGAATATATAGTGTATAATGAGATACACAATTGAATGGTTATAATGCCAGCTGATAAGCAGGGTGTATATTCCTAAAAGGAAATAAAGGATACCGCCATTTTTACGATTCATTTTATGTATTTTAATGTGCAGGCAGACTATATATAGCAATGTAATATGAGCTATTCATTAAAGGTATCATTTTTTTTAATGAAAAGTGGTGCTTCTTCTGAGCTGGTAGCTGGATTGGAGGAAGATATATAGATGCAAATGACACAGAATTTGCCTTGCCTTTCTTCTGGGAAATCTAAGATATAAAAGTTAAGCTTCATCGGCATTTCCCGGATTAGCCAGGGCTGGTAACGCCAGGGTTCTGCTGTACTTGGTCCAAAAAGGGCCGCAAAAAAATAATTGTTGCAGCAATGACATTATTTTAATTCCTTAGATTTGTTAACCAATAAAGATCCTGCCTTCTGAAATGTGGTTCTAAAGAATCAGTCCCGCCCTGTTTGCTACTATTACTTTACCAAAATTCAACACACATGAAACAAATTCTTTCTTTATTTGCAATCGGCGTTCTTTTTGTTTGCCTTTCCTGCAACAATGAGAAAACCGAAAAAACAGCCGGAGACAGCATGTCTGCGGAAAAAAAGGACAATTCAATGACCGAGAAAAACTTAGCGGCTTCTCACATTGTCAATGATGCTTTTGCAACAGGAGACATCAGTAAGATTGATGATGCGGTAGCCAGTGATTTTGTTGACCATACAGACCAGGGGGTGAAGAACAGGGACAGCCTGAAAGTCATGATCCCCATGATGCATAAAGAATTTCCCGACATGAAAATGGAAATGGTTAAAGAATTGGCCGACAATGATTATGTATTTTCCCTGATGCGTTGGACGGGTACCAGTAATGGCCAGATGGGAATGCCCAAGGGCCCTTATGATATGAAAGCTATTGAAGTGGTCAGATTCAAGGACGGCAAAGCAGTAGAGCACTGGTCTTATATGGAGCCTGCCGAAGTAATGAAAATGATGGGTGGTCAGCAACCGCCTGCGAAAATGGATGATAAGATGAAGAGTAAATAAGTTTGGATAGGAAAATATTTTGAAGCCATCCTGGTAAAGGGATGGCTTTTTTATTTCTTATGCGTAGTTTTAGCATACAACCGGAAGCAGGAGGAAAGTTTGCTTCCTGAATGTTTATTCAATAACAAAATGTATTTGGAAAAAAGTCCCCTGCTGATGCTTGTCAGGTAACAAGAGCATAAAACTTACTTTGCGAGTGAGGAGATATGAAATACAAAATGTAAAATTAGCTTTTACATCACCGTTGCTCTATAGCTCATGAATATACCGGGCGCTATCTTTAAATTTATCCAGGTTCATCTCTACAAAAAAGTTTTTTACTCCACCTGTTTTAGCGGCAGCAAAAAATTCCTTCCAGTCAATAATACCCTGTCCAAGAGCAACCTCTTTTTTGTCGGCGGTCCAATCCGACAAGTGCGCCGAAATAAAACGTCCGGGGTATTTGGTGAAATAGGTGGAAGCTTTGTAACCCAGATTAATGACTTCTGTCTGAAATTGCATTTTTATTAAGTCAGGATCAAAACGAGCCATCAATGCATCGTAAATGAGCTGACCTTCCAGGGTGGCGAATTCGAAACTATGGTTGTGAAAACCAGCCTGCATGCCCGCCTTTTTAATTTTTTCTCCTGCTTTATTCAGTTTATCGGCTGCCTCCTGGTAATCTTTTATGGTTGATTTTGGAGGCAACCAGAACGTGGAGCATATCATTTGACTCAGGCCTAACTGCTGGGAAAACTCAACGCGTTCATCCAGCTTATCGTCGGCAAATTCACCAAAACCAAAATGGCAGCTGGGGCAGCTCAGTCCCGCATCTGCAATAATACTGCGCATATCAGTGGTCTTCATTTTTGCCAATGGCCCAAATCCTATGTTCTCATACCCTTTAGGTGAACACATTTCTGTAAGCTTGTACCCCATGTCCGCCATCATTTTTAAGGTGCCGGCAAAATCTTTGGCCAGTTTTTCTTTTACATTCCATGTTTGAAACCCGATGGGAATATCTTTAAATGCGGGTTCCATGGCAAACAGCTGGCTGGGTATTTGTGATAAAATAATGGCCGCGCCTGCTGCTTTGGTTGTGTTGCTGAGGAATATTCTTCTGTTTATTGAATGCATGACGAGTTGTTTTTTTTTATTCAATTTAGGTTCTTTTTTCTTGTTTATTGGACTCATTCCGAGATGCAAAAGATGTGAAAGGTGAAGGTTTTCGAATTGATCTTCGCGCAATGATTTTTTCCTTTAAACCTCTAATCCATAAATCTATAAACCCCGATCCAGGCAATTAAATAGATGCCGGATCCCACCCTGGCCGGTATTCGCGATTTAAGTATTTGTTTGCATCGGGTACATTAGTAATCTTCAGGTTGGCCGCATCATATATTAACAGGCGGTTTGTTCTTAATGCTACTGCATATAAATTGATCGCTTCCGTTATATATTCTGCTTCTGAAAAATTACCGGCATATTGTTTCCCGGTTTTGCAGGCATTAACAAATAATGGCAATGCCTCGGAAGTTTGTTGAACCTGGCTCCTGGTATCAGTGTTCACAGTGGGGGGCTTGTCCATTTTCTTACCGGAAATAATCTGCGGGTTCTGTACGTTAAAACCGGCCAGAATTTTTCCCCTATCACCCACGAATAGCATCCCCTCCGCAGGTAATTCTTTATTATCATTAAGCAATTCACCAGGTATAGGTGGACGCATGCCACCATCATACCAGCATATTTCAACAGGCGGCCTGGAACCATTGGCCGGGTATTTAAACCGAACGGTACTGGCCATGGGAAATGAAAAGTCATTATTAATCCGGTAAGGAAGGGGATCATGCATTCCGCAAACATGACTGCGGTTTGGTTCAATAATCGTGGGAGAAGTTAGTTGTAATGCGTTGAATACAGTCCATAGACTATAATGTCCCATATCAGCCATTGCTCCTCCGCCGAAATCGTACCAACCCCGGAACACCATATGCGTATAGTTTGGATGGTATGGACGGTTAGCTTCTGGACCAAGCCATAAGTCCCAATCCAATCCATTGGGAACAGGTGGTGTATCCGTTGGCAATTCGGGATATTGCGGCCATACCGGGCGGTTAGTCCAGTTGTGCACTTCAGTAAGTGTTCCGATAGCTCCCGCGTTTATCCAGGCCATCACGGTATCCATTGAGCCGTTTGAATCCCATGGTATGAGGTGAGTTATTACTTTGCTGTTTCGCGCCATTTCAATTACTTTCTTTCCTTCCACCAACCGGTTGGAAAGTGGTTTATGTACCAGCACATGCTTACCTCTTCTTATGGCGGCCATAGAAAGAATACCATGCAGGTGATCGGGCGTCATTATCTTAACAGCATCGAGGTCCTTTTCTTTTTCCAATAATTCACGGGCATCTGCATAGGCATTGCAGCTCTTATATTTTTGATCCGGGCGATTATTGGCATAAAAACTATCCACAATCGACTTTCCATTTTCTCTTCCACCGGGTATGGAATTGTCGCCACCCGCATTCCAGTCAGGGTTTTTAATGGCTTTACGAATTTCATTCTTCAACCAATCTTTTGCCCAGTCTTTATATCCCAAGGCTTCTTTATTAGGATCGCAAACAGCAATCACCTGGAATTGCTCATTTGCCAGCAGCGGTAACAATTCTCTGATGCCTTGAGTGCCAATACCGATATAACCCAGGGTAATTTTATCACTGGGAGCAATATAATTTTTGCCACCCAACACATGCCTGGGAATAATGGTGAATGCTGCGGCTGCCGTGGCGGCCACTGCTACAAATTTCCGTCGGTTGATCTGGGAATTACTGCCGGTGGTTTCTGACGTCTTTTCGTTTTTATTACCCGGCGATGAAACATCCTGGTTTATGTCATTTTTCATATCGCAGTATTTATTGTTAAAGAGCGGTAACTAAAATTACGTCATATGCAGGTAATTAATGCCTGCATTCTACGATACTTGCCGGCGGGGACCGACATTCAAGCATGATTACTTTCCCAAAAGAATCAGCAAAAACAATATACCTGCTCGGGAAGCGGGTGTTCCATTGGTACACCTATTTGGTAGAAAATTAATTGTGGTAGATTCTCAGCGTTTCATCGGAACGCCTTGTGTCCGTATGATGGTTTGATTATAGCACAAAACGTTCCCATGGAACGTTGATCCGTTTTTATTTCATGTTTCTACCCATAGGATGTACCTACAGGACAATGGGGACAATTCGATTATTGCAGAACATAATTACAGATCGTTCAACAGAGTGCCACAACAGGTGATGCCATGAAAAGCTGAAAAGAGCTGCATAAATTATTACTTTAATTGATCAGCTGCAACTAAGCTATGTGTTTTGGCTTTTTCATTTGCTTCATCATATCACTCATCCGCCTCGCGGAGGAGTGACCTCCTACCGGCTACTTAATCCTACCGGCAATATCTAAGTTATTATTCTTTGCGGTTGCCAACGCGAGTTCATAGCCGGCGTCTGCATGCCTGATCACACCCATCCCCGGGTCATTCCTTAATACCCTGCTCAACCTTGCTGCCGCTTCTTCCGTGCCATCGGCCACAATCACCATCCCAGCATGAATACTATATCCCATTCCAACCCCACCACCATGATGTAAGGAAACCCAACTGGCGCCACCTGCTGTGTTTACCAAAGCATTTAATATGGGCCAGTCGGCAACAGCATCGCTTCCATCAAGCATGGCTTCGGTCTCACGGTTAGGACTAGCCACCGAACCGGTATCTAAATGGTCGCGGCCAATGACTATCGGAGCTTTTACTTTTCCGGTTCTTACCAATTCATTAAAGGCAAGTCCGGCTTTTTCGCGTTCTCCTTGTCCGAGCCAACAAATACGTGCAGGCAATCCCTGGAAAGCAATTTTTTCTTTCGCCATCTTCATCCAGCGTAGCATGCCGGCGTTTTGCGGGAACATATTCATAATTACATCATCAGTTATGGCAATATCATTCGGATCGCCACTGAGGGCCGCCCAACGAAACGGGCCCTTGCCTTCGCAGAAGAGGGGACGGATATAGGCGGGAACGAAGCCGGGGAAAAGCCCCCCTGCCCCCCGATGGGGTGTTCTTTGCAAGAGTGCTTTGAATTTTGTAATAAGTTGCGATTCGGGATTTTGGTCCTCAAACTCAATAGCTCTTGCGCGAATATTATTTCCATAATCGAAGGTGATGGCACCGCGGTCCATGAGTTGAAGCATGAGTTGTACATGCAGGTACATGGAACGATAGGCATAATCGATATACTGTTGTGGATTTTGTTCTCTTAAGATTTTTGCTTGCTGGTAAGAAATTTCATGTGGCCAGTATCCGATAAGCGGATCATGGGCCGAGGTCTGATCGGTAAGAGTATCAGGTATAATATTACGCTCAATTAATCGTTGCAAAAGATGTACAGCGTTACATAAAACACCAATGCTTCGCCCTACACCTTCTGCCTTATACCTTAAACTCTGATCGATTGCTTCATCAATATCAGTATATTTCTCATCAAGATATTTGGTCTCTACTCGTTTATCAATTCTCCATTCTTCTACTTCTGCAATCAATGCTACGCCTTCGTTCATTGTTATTGCTAACGGTTGAGCACCACCCATGCCACCAAGTCCGGCGGTTACGTTCAATGTTCCTTTTAATGAGCCAGCCTCTGCCAATGGGAGCGTTTCCTGAACCCCCCTTCGGAGGGCAGGGAGGCCGAAGTGCTTATTGGCAATGGCGGCATAGGTTTCGTAAGTGCCTTGCACTATTCCCTGGGAACCGATATAGATCCAACTGCCCGCAGTCATCTGGCCGTACATCATCAATCCTTTTTTCTCTAACTCATCAAAATGTTTCCAGTTCGCCCAGTTGGGTACGAGCTGGCTATTACTTATTAATACTCTTGGGGCGTCTTTATGTGTCTTAAGTATACCCACGGGTTTGCCGGATTGAATAAGCAATGATTCATCGTTCTCTAAAATTTTTAATGCGGCTATTATATTATCGAGTGCCTCAAAATTACGGGCAGCTTTTCCTCTGCCTCCATAAACTATTAAATCATCGGGTCGCTCGGCCACTTCAGGATCGAGATTATTTAATAACATACGCAATGCGCCTTCCTGTATCCACCCTTTACAGGAAAGTTTATCCCCGGTGGGCGTTTTGTATTTGATGGGGTCGTATTTCAACTTCGTTACTGTACTCATATTTTTTTTTTACCGCAGAGATAAAGAGTATGCTGAGGTTTCGCAGAGAACCTCCGCGTTAACACTGCGTTCTGTGTTTCTCTGCGGTTAGTATTTCTAATGTAACTGACCACAAAAGTCGTTAATCTATGCAAATAATACAGACGAGGCATAATTATGGGTGGTTACCGTGGTTATGCAATGTTTTTGACTGATAAATGTCAAATAAACAGAGATATTAGGTATAGTTTCTCCCTGCAGCAATGGTTTCGGTTAATTACCCTACTTTAGCGCCTCTTTTCATTAGAGGCAACAACTATTGCACCAACCGAAAGCCTCCTTTCCATTATTTAAATTTTTTTTATTACTTAAACCAAAATTAAAAATTATGAGACTTGTATTCGCTATTTTATTACTGGCTGTTATCTCCTGCCAATCGCCAGCAAAAAAAGAGATGATCAGTATGCCGGGAGCGTATAAGATGTTATCCCAATCCGTTAAGAGTGCAACCAGCGATACCACCTACACGGATGTTCACCAGATGAAAATTTTCACCGGCGATTACATGATGTACGCGAATATCAATTCCCCGGATTCAGTGAGTTCATTTGGAATTGGATCTTACAGCAACATCGCTGATTCTATAACAGAGAAAGTTTTGTACCGAGCATCGGATTCAACAAAGGATGACACGCTCAGAACCTATACGTTGGTGCTGGAGAAAACACCCAAAGGATATAAGCAAATAATTCCTGAAATGGTAATGGGTGATCAACATATAAAATTGACAGAAGAATATGAATCAGCCGGAACAGCGGCCACCTCCGATGTTGACGGATTATGGAAACTGGTAAATGCTTTCTCCATTACCGGAAAAGATACAACCCCGAATATGCGTACTCAATATAAAGCCTATTATGCCGGTCATTGCATATGGGGCAATACGTACGCAGATTCGGCCAAAAAAATTCATACCGGCATTGGATATGGAAAATTTGAGATGAATGGATCAAATAAAGTAAAAGAATCGATGGTTGCGTCTACGTATTCTGCGGTGAGGGGACACGATTTTGATATTGATATCGAAATGAAAGGAAGTAATGAGTTCACGCAAATTATGAACAACATTGATGGCTCTAAAAACGTAGAAGTGTATCAGCTGGTGAAGAAGTAGTAATAAAATCAGATAATATTAATGGTAAAACCGGTTGGCATAGAGCGAACCGGTTTTTTATTAATCCTGGGTGCTATTGCATTTTTTACCGTGGAGAAATAGAGTTAAAAGAGGTTGCGCGGAGATATTCCGCGTTAAGGCTGCGTTCTCTGGTTATCTGCGGTTAAATCTTAAAAAAAGCAAATCCATTATTTAGTTTAATTTTTTTGCCTGCCGCATATTCATTCACCTTACCCACAAAACTAAAGTCCTTAATAATCCCGGCCACCTTATTAATATCATCCGCAAATATTCTATCCTCGCTGGCAAAGCCAACATATTCCCGAACATAGTCATGCGCAAACTCTAACAATTCACTGCTTTTTAATGGCCTTCGAAATTCAATAGCCTGGCAGGCACTCAATAATTCAATCGCTAAAATAAATTCTAAGTTATCCAACACCTTATTCAATTTTCTTCCACTGATACTTCCCATGCTAACATGATCTTCTTGGCCGAGTGAAGTAGGAATGCTATCGGCACTTGCCGGGAAGCACAATGTTTTATTTTCAGTAACCAATGCGGCCGTGGTGTATTGCGGAATCATAAAACCACTGTTTAATCCCACATCTTTCATCAATAACATCGGCAGTCCCCATTTACCTTCCAATAATAAATAACAACGGCGATCGCTGATATTACCAATTTCAGACGCGGCAAAGCAGGCATAGTCTAACGGCAATGCCAATGGCTGCCCGTGAAAATTTCCACCACTGATAGTATCATCAGCTCCAAAAATAATGGGATTATCAGTTACTGCATTTAATTCTATTTCGGTTAATTCCTTTAAGTGCAGCCATGCATTGCGACTAGCACCATGAACCTGAGGCATACAGCGCAGACTGTATGGATCCTGCACACGGCCGCAATCCACATGGCTTTGCATGATGTCGGAATTTTTTAGTAACAGGCGCAGTCGTTGCGCTACTAATTTATTTCCGGAATAGGGACGCAGGTTATGTAATCGTTCATCAAACGGTGCGTTGGTACCGGTGAGGGATTCCAATGTCATGGCACCAATAATATCGGCTGCTTCCAGGCAGTTGTGCATTCGTTGAACCGCTTTCACTGCAAATGATAAAATAAACTGAGTGCCGTTTATCAATGCTAATCCTTCCTTGGGGCCAAGTTTAATGGGCGCCATTCCCAATTGTTGAAATACGTTTTTCGTTTCTCGTTTTTCGTTTTTGTACCAGACTTGACCGAGCCCTATTAACGGTAAAAATAAATGGGCCAGTGGTGCCAGGTCTCCGCTTGCTCCTACGCTTCCTTTCTCCGGCACTACCGGAATAATATCATTCTCTATATGCCAGATGATTCTTTCTAAGGTTGATAATTGAATACCGCTAAATCCTTGCGCCAGGGCATGCACTTTGGTGATAAGCATGATCTTGGCAACTTCTACTGGTATGGGATCACCAACTCCTACACTATGGCTTTGTAAAATTTTATATTGCAGGATAGCGGTATCTTCCGGGGAAATTGAGGTATTGGCTAAAATGCCGAAGCCCGTATTTATTCCGTATACTGTTTTGTTACTGGCTACAATGTCCTGAACCTGCTGCTGGCTGGTATTGATCTTTTCAATCGCTTTCTTACCCAGCACCGCTTTTGTTTGGCCGGAAGCAATAGCAATGGCCAACTGCACGGTTAAACTATCCATTCCATAATTAAATTCATTCATGGCAATCGTTTCAGGTTTTGCGGCAAAAGTTACTACTTTATGGTTAAATACATATTTACCGCAGAGAATGAGAGAACGCTGAGTTAACACAGAGACTTTCGGCAAAACCTCTATTAACTTCTGCCTGCTGCAGCCTGCCTGTCCGGCCTTGCTCCGCTGAAGCTTTGCGAAGGCGAGTAGGCCGGGCAGGTTCTCTGCGGTAAAAAAACCACTTTAAGCCTTCCTGCTTTTGTAGTAAATTGTAATTCGTTAAATGCCTGGCTTCAATCAAACACTAATGAACAAAAACTGCCTTTCTTTTTTTATCTCTTTTTTTGCCTGTAGTTTATTGATGAGCCAATCACCCGGGAAAGGCTGGCAGAATTTATTCAACGGTAAAGACCTCACAGGCTGGAAGCGCCTGGCCGGACTGGCAGAGTACACCGTTGAGAATGGAGTGATTGTTGGCCGAACTGTCCTGAACACCGGCAATACATTTTTAGTTACTGAAAAAGAGTATACCGATTTTATAATGGAACTGGATGTTTGGGTAGAAGATGAAGAAGGTAATTCAGGCATTCAAACCCGAAGTCATTTTGATGCAGCCGCCAATAATGGCAAAGGCCGGGTATATGGTCGGCAATGTGAAGTGGATCCATCAATCCGCCGGTGGACTGGTGGTATTTATGATGAAGGGAGAAGAGATTGGCTCTACCCGATGCAATTAAACGCCCCCGAGCAAAATGCGTATAAAAAAGGAGTGTATAATCATTTCAAAATTGAATGTATTGGCAATGAAATGAAAACCTGGGTGAACGGCATTGCCACCGCCTATGTGGTTGACACGCTCGATACAAAAGGATTTATCGGTTTACAGGTACATGCGATCAGCTCCGCCGATCATTCGGGGAAAAAAGTATGCTTCAAAAATATCCGAATTCAAACCACGGACCTGAAGCCCGCTCATTTTCCTGCTAATGTATATGTGCTCAATTTTGTTCCGAATAGCATAACCGATTACGAAAAGAAAGATGGATGGCGGCTGTTATTTGATGGTAAAACAAACAAAGGTTGGAGAAGTGCCCGAAGCACTGTTTTTCCGGAGAAAGGATGGGTAATTAACAATGGTACGATTTCGGTGGTGGATGCGGGGGGCGAGGAATCAACCAATGGGGGAGATATAGTTACCATTGACGAGTTTGCCTCATTCGATTTATCTTTTGAATTTAAACTTACTCCCGGTGCTAACAGTGGAGTGAAGTATTTTGTTACCCTTGCGGAAGATAGTAAAGGATCAGCTATTGGTTTGGAATACCAGGTATTGGATGATACCGCCCACCCGGATGCTAAACTGGGCCGCGAGGGGAACCGAACCTTAGCGTCTCTGTATGATCTGATCAAGGCGGAAAAGCAAAAAAGATTTATTCGTTCGGTAGGACAATGGAATTATGCACGAATCATTGTTTATCCTAACGATAAAGTGGAACATTACCTGAATGGCGTAAAAGTATTAGAATATATACGGGGTTCGAAACAATTCCAGGACCTGGTAGCCATTAGTAAATATGTTATCTGGAAGAATTTCGGTGAGGCGCCTAAAGGACATATTCTATTGCAGGATCATGGAAATGAAGTTTCATACCGGAGTATTAAAGTGAAAGAGTTGAGGTGGTGAATTTGCGAATGTGAAAATGGGCAAATGTGCGAATGTGCGAATGCCCAGTGGTTAATGGCTAATAATTTAATCTTGCAAGTTAATGATGAATTCAAAATCACACATCATACATCAAAAATCAATCGCCATGTCATCATCACGTCGTCAATTTATAAAACAATCAGCCAAAGCGTCCGCTGCTATTTATACTGCTGCCTTAGGTTTTAGTGCAAAAAGTTATGGTAATATAATAGGTGCTAACGATCGCGTACGGGTAGGAATAGTTGGTTTTTCAGATCGTTTCCGGCAGTCACTGCTTCCTGCGTTTATGGGGCATCATAAAGAGCTCAATTTTGATATTGTGGCCGTAAGTGATTTATGGAAATTGCGTCGGGAAGAAGGGCAAAATTTTCTAAAAGAAAAAATGGGTCATGACGTACAGGCTTGTGTGAATAATGATGAATTGTACCGGATCAAAGACCTGGACACGGTAATAATAAGTACCGCGGATTTTCAGCACGCCCAACATGCCATCGAAGCCGTGAAAGCGGGGAAAGATGTGTATGTAGAAAAACCCTTTGCTGAAACGATGGAAGATAACCGGGCCGCATTGAAAGCTATCAAAGCAAGTAACCGGATTATTCAGATTGGTTCGCAAAGAAGAAGTGGGGGCAATTATGCCTCGGCCGCGGAGTTTGTTCAATCAGGAAAGTTTGGTGCTATCACCATGGTTGAATTAACATGGAACGTGAATCAGCCAGGTCGTTGGAGAAGACCCGCGCTGGTGGCTAAATGCAAAGAAACAGATACCGACTGGAAACGATTTTTGATGAATCGTCCCTTTGAAAAATGGGATCCGCGCAAATACCTGGAGTTTCGTTTGTTCTGGCCTTATTCATCCGGCATGCCCGGACAGTGGATGAGCCACCAGATAGATACGGTGCATTGGTTTACCGGGTTGAAACATCCGCGCAGCGTGGTGGCCAACGGGGGAATTTATATGTGGAAAGATGGAAGAAAGAATTGGGATACCACTACGGCGATTTTTGAATATGGACCTCCGGACGATTTAACCTCCGGCTTCCAGGTAACGTTTTCTTCCCGTATGCATAATGGAGATGAAAATCCGGCTGAAATATATTATTCAAATGGCGGGGAATTGAATCTTAACACAAATACTATTTCTCCCAGGGGCGGGCTTAGGCAGGAACACGCGTCCGCTATGAATATGAAACCAAACCTGCTTCCGGAAATGAAACTGAAGGACGACACCGAAAAAGTAGTGGCATCTGCCAATACAGGGGGCGATATGTTAACAAGTAATCATATGCGCAACTTTATGGAGTGTGTTCGTAGCCGAAAGCAAACCAATGCCCCGGTGGAAGCAGGGTATAGTCACTCTATAGCCAATATTATGACAAATGCGGCTGTACATACCGGATTCAAGGTAACATTCGATTCGAATACACAGGAAGTAATGGCTGGCGGAAAAGTGTTTAAATATTAATTAGTTTATTATCATGCTTAAGGTATTTCTGACTGTAGTGATAATGGTAATACTTGCGGACGCAATGGGTCAGCAGGCAAGTGGGTTTTCCATTATAGAAAAAAAAGACAGGAAGCAGGTTGATATATTGTTCAACAATAATCTACTCACGGCCTATTGCTATTACGATTCAATACGGAAGCCATTTCTTTTTCCAGTAAATACAATAGAAGGCATAACGGTAACGCGTGGATATCCTATTGAACCGAGAGCCGGGGACCGAACAGATCATCCGCATCATACAGGCATCTGGTTGAATTATGAATCTGTGAATGGGCTGGATTTCTGGAATAATTCCACGGCTATACCGGTTGAAAACAGGAACAGCTATGGAACGATCGTTCACCAAAAGATAATCAGCCAGACGGCCAATGGAAACAAAGCATCACTTACCATTGCCGCCAAATGGATTCGCCCGGATTATAAAACGATATTGAATGAAAAAACGGAATTCCGTTTTGGAGTGAAGAATAACAGTTTCATCATCGATCGCATTACTACTTTAACCGCTGATGATGTCGCCGTATTATTTAAAGATGTGAAAGATGGAATGTTGGCGATTCGGGTGGCGAGGGAGCTTGAACTTCCATCGAAGGAAGCCAGCAGTTATGTGGATGATAAAGGAAATATTACCACGGTGCCACCTTCAACTGTTAAGGAAGTCACTGGAATGTATTACAGCAGCGGTGGATTAACGGGAGATTCGGTTTGGAGCAGTAAGGGCAAATGGGTGATGTTAACCGGAAGAAAGGATAATAAAGATATCACCATCGCCATCATCGATCATCCGGCCAATGTGGGTTATCCTGCTTACTGGCATGCAAGAGGGTATGGGTTGTTTTCCGTAAATCCATTAGGAAGAAAAATATTTAGCAGGGGAGCAGAAGAACTTAATTTTTCATTGAAGCCGAAGGAGTCAGTAACTTTTCGATACAGGATAGTCATTCATTCCGGCAAGCTGCTTACAAATGATGATATGAAAAAGCTTTCTGATGATTTTGATAAAATAAAATAATGGTAGGATATGTGGTCCATATTCAAAAGCAAAAATAATATATTACTACTGTTTTGATGTTATATAAATAAGTTTTTTGAAAGTCTTGTCTGTATTGAGTTTGGAAGGATTTTGCGCCTGCAGCGATTTGAAAACAATCTGAATTTTTTTAACTATAATGCTTTGACAATCAAAGCATATAAATCAAGGCAAGTTTGTTTTTCACAGCCTCTATCGCTTATTTCACATACCAGTTTTCATACTTGTGTAAAGCGAAATAAAGGAGATTTTAAAACAAAACAATTCAGTTGTTGGCCACGATAAAAATAATTAATCCACTTTTCAGCAATTTAGAATTTTATTCTATTTGGATTTTAAGCCATTCGATTGGCCTATCGGACCTATTATCGATATACTTGGCTTCCACCAGCAAACCCTTTTTGATGTCTGCACAATACCCTTTCTTATTACTTAGTCTAAGTTTGCTTTTATCCAGGTAAATGTCGCAGGCAGATGTTATTACCATCTTCTTTCTATTTCCTGCATTCATCATTATGGTCATGGAGGAATCAATCATATTGAATGATTCCACCCTGCCAATAAGCGAATACTTACCGGATACACCGGGAGACTGCCCAAGGGGAATATATATTTCTGTCATTGTTTGTGCCGACAGATCAATGGAGATCCAGCAAAAAATGGATAGTATGATAACTTGTTTAATTTGCCTTATTTTAATTTTCATACACTGCATCTTTTAATAGTTACTTAATAGAAATAATCTCATTACGGGCCAACACCAGTTCCTGCAAAGCATATTCTGTGTTTACTTTCTGAACCGATCGTTTCTTTCTTGCTTTGTCCAGGAAGGTAAGGGCTTTCTTTAGGTGATCAATCGCGGGTGGATGCAAGCCGCCACAAAGTAATACCTGGGTCGCATCGTTAATTTCATCCCCCGCGCGCTGTAATAAATTGACAAATATTTCATTTCCTGAAAACGTTCTTTTTAAGAAAGATTGCAGAAGTCCTTCGCTTTCGCGGATATTTTCAAGTACATTAATTACCCGTAAAAATGCCGCTACGGCTACTATCTGTGTGGCATCTATTTCAATCGGCCCGCCCGTAAGACTGTCCAAAAATTTTCCAGCCGGAGAACCATTGAATGAATCTCCATCATAAAAAGCCACGGCCCCTTCAATAGTTTCTACTGAATTGTTATGAAAAAACGGTCCGGTATCAGCCGATTCAATTAAAGAAGGGATATTAAAAGTACCGTCACCAGGCGTTCCAAAACCATCGTCGCGTGGTTTCAATTCGCCGGCAAGGTCAGCTGGTTGATCCGGGAGATCTTCTACACCAGTATTAAAATTGAGATTGCCTGCTTCTGTTCCAAAAATATCGGGACTGGCATTGGCTCCCGCATTAAAATGACATACAAAACATTTTCCTGTTTTGATATCATTGAAGATAGCCTGGCCCCTGTTTGCCACGGGATTCGTTAAAGGTAAAGGCAATTTTAATTCTTCCTGCCGGCCCAACGAAAGTTGGAATGCTTCCAATGCATCTAATTCCTCTTCGGTGGGTAATCGGAAGTCTACTCCTGGTATTCGGTTAAGGCTTTTCGTGAAATGCTGAATAACGGCCCCTGTGGCAAACGAGCGAAGAGATCTGTCACCCGGCGCACCATCTCCGCTCCATCCGGTGTGGGGTCCGGCCTTGTTATTTACTGAAATCCGTAACCCCAGCGTATGCGGAATACCGCGCATGTTGAATTTGTTCTTTATATCATCAAAACCATCCTGGTTTTCCATTATAAGACCAAAGGCCCGCATGAGCTTCGGGTTTTCAAAATTCTCTTTCAATAAAGGGTTAAACTCCGCCACGAAAAGCGGATCGTTGTTGGGAAGTGAAGCAATGAATAAAGGATCTAATGTAAAATTATTTTCGGTGCGGTGGCAAGTACCGCAGGTTCTTCCATTACCGCCAAAGGATTCATTGAAGAAAAGCTCCCTGCCGCGTGCAATACGGGGATCTTGCGGAGTGGGAGAGGTTTTCATTGAGCTAACACAGGCTATAAAAAACAGACTGATTAAAAAGAGGTGGATGTATTTCATATTTAAGTCAATTTAATTTGAACTTTCAACATGATGAACTACTCCTGGTATATGGCAAAATTCCTACTGGTTATCTTCCTAAGGTGGCAAGTCACGATTTGGAGCATATAGAAAACAACTACTTTGCTCATTTATAACTTTAAGGGAAGGGGGTTTCTAAAGTTAATTTATTTTAAAACGATCTTCAAAATTTATTTTCTTTGTACTGGATTTTTTTATCATAACAGGCGCAATGGGCCAAATTAATCGGTAGCGCTACTTTTCTCTTACAAAAACTGTTGAAAATTATTTTTAGGAAGGTATCGAAGATATGATCAGGAATATACTGATAATAGAATGTTTTGTTTTCTTTCTGAAAGCTGTTATAGGAATTTTTTTCTTTAGCATACACGCGTTGCTTTTCTTCTTTGCTATCCATTGCATATGATATTTAAAACAAAATAATACCGACAGTATTTTTTCTGCATGACGCTTTACCAGACTGCGCCACTTGTAATAACCGCTATTGCCTGTAAAATCAATACATGGATCGAAATGCTTGCAGGCAAGAAAAGGTTTGTAAACGTTGAAACTTTGTCCAAAGCCTGCCTTATTATCCTATTAATCGATGAGAGCAGGTTCAAATTATTTTGAAGAATTTGGTGAGGAGGGATTAAATATTTGTTGCAGATAAGCGAACAAGTCAGGATGTTTTTCTTTCAACAATAAAGGCTGCTCAAAAAAATATTCGGAGGCCACTGCTAAAAATTCGGCTTCACTGGTAGCCCCATATGGATTAATGTCTGAATCGCCTGATTTAATTTGCTGTATTTCCTCCCGTATACGGGTGAGCCAGGGTAAAGCATATTTATAAGGCAGCAAGGCATCAGGAAGTCCGTCCGTGGCTCCATCTGCTTTGTCAACCAGGTGCACGAATTCATGAATGGCAGTATTAGATTTGTCGGAATGGATTAAGAAGCCATTTCTTAAATCCTGTTGAGATAAAATCATTACATTTTGCATAGGGCCATTACCGACCATACCCAATGTGTCACGCCCTTTTCCTTCAGTAAGGTAATCTTCGTTAAAAGAAGCGGGGTACAATAATACCTCGTGAATATTTCGGTACTCCCAACCTTTAAAAGCGAAAATGGGTATTATGGCCGCTGCGGCCACCAATACCCTGTCCATGTCTTCCACTCTTGTTTTAACTCCTGTTATGCGCACTTTTTGTAAAAAAGTTTGCAACGATTCTTCAAATCGTGTCTTCTCCTCTTCTGACAATTTTTGATAAAACAATACATGGTCATTTAGTATCTGTTTTGCCTGATTAATAGCCGGATGTAACAAAGGCGGTTTTTTCCGGTTAACGGCATATATAACAGCGCTAATAATTGCCAAAAAAATAATAAAAAAGACTAATTGCATTTGATGAAAATAATATTTAATTCGTTAATAAGATGTCATTTCAAAAGCAATAGCCAGGCTGTTCCTGATGATGTTAAACTCCATGTAGTAATAAAGGAGCCACGAATCGGTCATTTACGCTTTAGTGACCCTGGATTAGCAAATGCGAGGAATTCAAAAAATTATGAATTGGTCAACGGGCAGATAAAATCAGACATATTTATACTAACTGGTTTCTGGTATCTGTTTATAGTTCTTAAAGCCAATGTGAATTAAGCTCGGCAGCACAATCAGTAACAATGGTAATGCAATGATGAAACCACCAATTACAGCAATAGCCAGTGGCTGATGCAATTGAGCCCCGGTACCTATTCCCAAAGCTATAGGCATTAACGCGATGATAGCTCCGAGCGCTGTCATTAATTTAGGACGCAACCTGGTAGAGATTGAATAAATAATAGCCTGGTCAGCTGTATTGTTTTGGCTTAGTGATTCCCTGAATTGAAGGAATGTGAATATGGCATTTTCGCCGATAATTCCGACAATCATAATGAGACCGGTATAGCTGCCCACATTGAGTGGGGTGTGGGTAAGATATAATCCCAAATAACTACCACTGATGCCAAGCGTGGCTATTAATAAAATCATCAATGCCACCCTGAAGTCGCGGAAAAGAAAAAGTATGACTCCAAATACCAACAGGCAACTGGTAACCAAAATCATCAGGAGCTCACTAAATGATTTTTGTTGTTCGGCATAGGCCCCTCCATAGGTAATATGATAGCCCACGGGTAATACTATTTTTTCGGAAATTTGTTTTTGAATGTCTTTAATCACATTGCCCAGGTCACGATTGTCTAATCGGCCTGTTACTACGCCCATTGATTGTAAATCTTCGCGTTCAATTTCTGCGTCACCCGCATTTAATCTAATACTGGCTAAGTCGGTAATTGGTTTTAGTTTGCCATTTGGCAAGAATATCTGTACCCGTTTTATTTCTTCTACGCTTAGGTTACGATTGCCCGGATACACAATTCGTAAGGGGGATAGTTGTTGTTTATCGAACACGGTACCCACAATATTTCCTTCAAGGGCTGATTGCAATTGGTATTGAAGGCCGGCCGCTGTAATCCCGTATTGTGCCAGCATTACAGCATTAGGTTCAATAGAAATAGATGGCCCTGCTATCACAATGCCATCAAATACATCTGCTGTACCGGTTACCTTATTTACCAATTCAGCTACCTGCCGGGAAAGTTCTTGTAGTTTTTTCTGATCGTTACCGAATATTTTTACTTCTATGGGTTGTACCGATGTCATTAAATCGCCCAGCATATCGCCAATTACCTGTCCAAAATCTATCCGCAAAGCTGGCTGTGAAGCTTCCACTTTCGCTCTTATTTCATCAATTACTTCGTTAGTAGTTTTATACCTTTTTTTCATTAGCTGAATAAGGTAATCACCGCGATTGGGTTCGGTAATAAAAAAACCCATTTGAGTACCTGTTCTCCTGGAATAGGTTTCCACCTCAGGAATTTTGGTAATTATTTTTTCTACTTCTTTCAATATCCGGTCCGTTTCTTCTAAGGAGGTTCCGGGGGGTGAATTGTAGTCCAACACTATGCTTCCCTCATCCATTTCCGGTAAAAAGCCTGTTTCTAATTTAGGTAACACCACATAAATACTTCCTGCGAGTAAAAAAATAAATAATATACTAATGTAGGGACGTTTGAGAAAAAAGGCCACCCAATTTTGCCGGTGTACCATATGTGGTTTTACTGGGGTTGCCTGTTGTGGATGTTTATGAGCAGGCTTTTTTTGTTTATTGCGGCTGAATAATAAATAGATCACAGGTAATCCAATCCAGCTTACAAAAAATGAACATACCAGGGTTATAATCATGGTATCGGTTAATACCTTAAAGTAGGCACCTGCCACCCCTGTCATTAAAATAAATGGAAGAAATATGACAATGGTACTGAGCGAAGAGCCCACCATGGCGGGGAATAGATATTTTATTGCTTTTTGAATGAGGTTGGTTGTAGGTTCTTCGGGGTGTTCTTCATGGGTACGATGGATTTGTTCCACCACCACAATGGCGTCATCAATGATTAACCCGATAGCTGCTGCAATAGCGCCCAAAGTCATAATATTGAATGTTTGCCCCAGCGCATATAACACGATTAACGTGAGGAACAAGGTAACGGGAATAGTTATCAATATAACGGCACTTGCTTTTAATGAACGGAGAAATATCATGGCAACAATTATCGCTAGAGCCAACCCAATCCACAAACTATCAGTAACACTTTTGATAGAATCATTTACAAAATCAGATTGAATATAAAATGGTTTAATGGTTACTCCGCCCGGTAAAATCTTCCGGAGTTCTGTCACCTTTGTTTGCATTTTTACTGACAAGTCTACCAGGTTAGCATTTGGTTGTTTTACTATTGCCAGCAAAATGGCGGAATGGCCATTGGCATTAATTTTTATATATTCCTTTGCTTCCTGAATCTCAATGGCAGCAATGTCCGTCAGCGTTACAATTCTTTTCCCGTTATTACTGATAACTAGTTTTTCTAGCTCAGATTTTGTATCTACTACCGCATCGGTGACCGTTAAATACATTTGCCTGTAATCGGATAAATAACCATTTGATTTAATGAAGTTGGTTTGATTTAATGCCATGGTAATTGCATCCGGAGTTATGCCCAGCGTGCTCATTTTGCCTGTGTTCAAAGTGAGCCAGTATTCTTTTGCTTTACCACCAATTACCCTGATTTCACTTACTCCCTCCACCTGCGATAAGAAGGGTTTAATGGTGTACATAGCCAGCAATTTTTCATCAATCGGTGTCATGCCGGGTGCTTCTAAAGTGTAACCCATCACGGGAAGAATGGAAGGGTTCATTCTTTCGACCGTAATTTGTATATCCGGTGGAAGTAAATGTTTTATTTCACTGATCTTTGATTCAATTCTTTGCTGGCTTATATCAATATTCGCTTTCCAATCCATATAAGCGCTTATTTCGCAACTTCCGCGACTGGTAGTACTGCGGATCATTTTTAAGTCAGGAACCTGTTTCACCGCAATCTCCAACTCCCGCGTTACCGTGATCATCATTTTATTGACTGGCTGTTGACCTGCATCGGCTATGATCTTGATTTTTGGAAAAGTGATTTCAGGGAATAAAGCTGTTTGTAATTTACCATAGGTAAACAGGCCGCCCATTATGATAATGGCCAGTACAACGGTTACAGGGTTTTTATGCGAGATAAAGAAATTTTTCATATTTCTACTGTTGAATAACTGCCACCTTTGCCGTATCTGCCAAGCCATAGTTGCCCGTAAGAATTATTTTATCATTGGGGGAGAAAACGGGAGAAAGAATTTCTACACTGCTGCTAGTTTCTATTCCTTTTTTAACAGGAATTTTTACCGCCGTGATACTGTCTATTAATTTCATTATCCAAAATTCCCGCTGCACCTCATCTGCCAGTACGGCTTCTTTAGGCAACCAAAGCGCGTTCTGATTTGATTGCTTCACCAGTAGCAGTTTTGCAATTAACCCTTCAGGTATCTGCTGATTAGTACTTACTTTTATAACTACGGCTTCTGTTTGTGAAACCGGATCAACGGAAGGCATTACCGCAGCTACGTACCCGTTCAGGTTGGTACCATCGGGAAGCCTGAGCAGCACATTCTTATTGCCTCCGAGGTATTTTATTAATTCATAAGGAAGGTCGAGTAAAAAAACGAAACTGTTCTTATCGCTGATTACCGCTAGCTGTTCTCCATCCTGCACATAATCGCCATTTTGATAATTAAGAGTGGTAACATAGCCGCTTCCGGGAGCTTTTATGTGCACCAGGCCAGTAAAACGGAACGATGAATCCAATACATTAATCGTATTTCCCAGGGCTGCAGCTTCTTTTGATTTAATTACGAATACTTCCTGACCTGCATGGATATATTTTCCTAATTGCGCATTAACTAATTGCAGGTAGCCCGTGGCATTTGCTTTAATAAAAGTTTTTAACTGGAACGCAGAGGTGGCATTCAGTTCAACGGTTTCCTTAAGTGGGCCAAAAGAAATTTGGGTAATGGTCACCGGTGTTCCGGATTCCGGGGTTGGTTCAATGGAGGAGGCGGGATCAGCGCCGCAACTGATTAAACCAGCCATGCCATAGCAGCAGAAAGAATAAAAAGATAATTTCTTCATGTTATTTTACAGCTTTCGGTTCCAGTAATTTATCTGGTTAATGATTTGTAATTTATTGATAGTATTTAATGTAATGATGTTTTTTGTATTCAGGTAATTACTAATGGCAATGATATAATCAGTAATCCGTATATCCCCGGTTACTAATTGTTGGCGTTGTGCCTTAATGAGTCCTTCTACATATTTAATTTGAGTTAATGACTGGTCAATTAATTGTTCAGTGAGGGTGAGTTGTTGTTTTAATTGAGCAATCTGCTGGCTATACTGGGCACTAAAGAAATCCTGGTAATTTTTTCGCGATCTCTCCGATATGAAATTTTGCTGATGCTGCATTTTGCGTTGCTTCCCGTCATATATAGGTACCGTTACAGCTACCCCAGCACTCAAACCAACGTTTTTATAAGGGGTAATGGCAAAAGAAGAATTATACCCCCCATCGGCAAAAATGCTCAACCTGGGCCGGTAGCTGAAATCGATCTGTTTATCCTGTGTTTTAATTTTCAAACTATCAATCCGAAATTGTTCGTAATAAACTGTTTGCTGCAGGGCCGGAATTTCTGGTAGTGATAGCAGGGGCGTTTGTAAAGCGATATAAGCAGTATCATTTATACCGGTAATATAATTGAGAGAGGCAAAATTATTCTGATATTGTATTTCCAATTGTTTTAGTGATAATTCCTGCTGCTGAATAGTTACCAGGAAGGAGAGGTAATCCGTCTGTTTATAGGCACCTTTTTCAGTCAGTTTTTTTAACAGGGCCTCTTCTTGTTTTAATAGGATAAGCAAATCCTGGTTGAAATTTATTTGAAGCTTATCGCCATAGGTGGTAATGTATTGCTGGGTTATGCTCCGTCTCAATTCTTGTTCCGTTATTCTCCCCTGGTTTTGCAGGCCAAGATTTTGTAATTGAAGCAGAAGGTATTGATTGTTTATTTTTTCTTTTCCGGTTATTATTTGTGAAACTCCTACCAGGGCATTGTAGGTATGCAAGTTGGTAATAATTCCGTCATATCCCCATCCTTTTACGACGGGCGCATAGATTCCTGTTGAGGTACCATTAACCTGCAGCCGGTAACTGGCCCTCAATCGTTGGCTGTCAATTTTGTTACTCTCTACCTGGAATTGATAATCTTTTAACAGGGGACTGTTTTGCAAACCCTGGGTAATATAATAATCAATATTCTTTTGTTGGGAAAATAATTGGAGAGGGAGTAGCGCCCATAAATAGAATGATTTCTGCATACTAATTAGTAACGTCGTTTTTTATTTTTAAATTAAGATCCATTTCTTTTTAATCGAGGGGCATTTCCCGTGGTTTGCGTACAGCAATTATCTCTTACGCGTGATGGACTTGTTTCAATTATAAATAGCATATACGACGGTCTTCATATAGAATGGAGGATATCGTAAACTTTTCTTTTTATTTCTGATTGTGCCTGTAATGACCATGATGCCTGGTTTTAAAAAAGCTATAACCATTTGCAAGTTAAAGAGGCAGTGGTGAACGTTTCTTAACAATTGTATCTTGGTTTGCATTTTCAGTAGTTACAGAAACGTGGTGAATAAGATCTATAAAAATAATTTATTCCCCTGGGAACTGAGGGGTTCAATAGGAAACTTTATCGCATCATTGCAAAATTTGGTTCCCGTGATCTTCCTGATAGGATAATATCTATTTCCCTACAACTAAAACCTGGAATGTGCCCGGTATCATTTTAGGCCTTCCTTTTTGATTTGGTTCTGCCACTTCAAAATCGGCTGTTGGTAAATAAATAAAATGTGTTTGAGGATCTAAGGCAATAGTTCTGGCTCCTTTTTTTGTAATTACTTTTTCAACAACTACAAATTTTGCAGCGCTCTCTTCATGGATTACCGAAAGCGTTCCCTCTACGCCATTAGATGTATAAATATTTTTCGTAGCAGCGTCAAATACTACTCCGTCGCATCCTTCCCCAATAGTGAGTTTGTCAACTATCGTACCATTGATTGCATCTAATACTATTAGTAATTTGTCGCAACCCGCAAATAATCTTTTTGTGCTGTTGTCCAGTGCAAGGCCGGTAGGTCCTTCCCCGGGGGCAAGACTCCAGTGGTTAATTACTTTAAATGTTTTGGTATCTACTACCACTATCTCATTTTTGTCCTCAATATTTACATAGAGTTTGCCCATACCATCGCTCACAGCTTCTTCCGGTTTGCCGCCGACATCCACACTGTCAATTACTTTATTTTTTACAGGGTCTATTATACTTAAATTTTTACTGCGGCCATTACAGGTAATAATCTTTTTTGAGAATGGTTCGTAGTTGATCGCGTCAGGATTTTGCCCCGTTTCGATTTGGGCCAGCACTTTATTTGTATTTATATCAAATACGGTAACGGAATTTAATCGGCCATTGCTGGTAAAGCCTTTTTTATTCGAGATATCAAAAGCAATGCCATGCACCCCAGTGGTATTTTCTATTACACCGGCTGAATCTCCATTGGTTTTGTTTAAAATATTCACTTGCGTACCATGACTTACATAAAGCCAATCGTTCATGGGCCCAATTTTAAGGTAATCCCATCCGCCGGCACTGGCAATGTGAAAAGTTTTAATAACATGTAAACCAGTTATAGATTGAGCAATAATGGCAGTTATAGTAATAATAACTATTGTTAAGGTAAGAGTCAGTTTTTTCATTTAATTTTTTTTATAGGAGGGAAGCAAAAATCGGACAGTTTTTTGGCTGCCCGGTGTTAAATGATTTTATTCTTTTTCTTCTTTTAAAAATTTGCCATTGGCATCAAAAATAACATCTTTGCCAGCTACTTCAGCTTCATAATTTACTGTACCATCTGCCTTGGTAATTTTTGCCCCTTCTTTAATAGATTTGCCTTTATAATGTTCTTTTACATACGCCAAAACGGAAGCAGGCAGATCGGAGACTTTAATATCTACCTCACTTTCTACCATGGTACCGTTCGCCTCGTACAAAATGGACATAATGCTTCCATTATGCTTAAACCCGGCTTCAAACTTGCCATTTTCTTTTTCCCATTTAGCAGCTATACCCGGGTATTCTTTGGCTAGCGCAGCTTTTACGGGTGCAGGCACTTTGGAAGCATCAATCTTTTGGGCGCATGCTGACAACGCAATGGCCGCTATAAAAGCAGTCATAATGACTATTTTTTTCATGTTTTTTGGTTTTAATTTTTTGATTAATATGCAAACCTAAAAAAGAATTCTGTAGTTAATTTGAAGTTGCCTGTTTGAAACGGGTAAAAGAGGTCCAATTCATTGAAAAACGATGGTTAAAGTATGCACAGAATTGGTAGAATCATATCGTACGGCAAAATTGTACTGTTCACATATCTTTTTTACAATCGCCAATCCTAATCCCAGCGATTCGGAATTCGCCTTGTCTTTTTTAAATCGTTCAAACAGTTCATCCGGATTGGTGGTTAGCGGGGAACCGGTATTACTTATAGTTAACTGGTTTTCGTTAAGGGTTATATGTATTGTTCCGTTCTTCGTATTGTGTTTAATAGCGTTGGTTATTAAATTAGAGACTAATACTTCAGCCATTATTTCATTCATTAATAGAGTAAACGGGCTTTTGATATTCTGGGTAAGGGTTATTCCCTTGGAAGCAATCAGTTCTTCGTAATTATACAAACGCTTATTTATAATTATACCCAAATCAACCGGCTCCGTTTCCTGGAATTGCTGATTGTCTATTTTGGTTAATAGCAAAAGGGATTGATTTAGTTTTGAAAGACGTCTGATTTCATCATGTATGATTTGAATATCCTGCATCTGCGTTTCAGTAAATGATTCCGATTGCATCAATAATTCTAATTTGGAACTTACAATAGCTATAGGTGTTTGAATCTCGTGAGAAGCATTTTCGGTAAAACTTTTTAACGCTTCATAATCACTTAAAACTCTTTTGCTCATTTTAGATACGGCATTATTCAATTCTTTAAACTCACTAATATTGTTATCTTTTAGTTGAATGGAAGGATTTGAATTCAGATTGAATTGTTTTAACACCCCGAGCGTAACATTGAATGGGTGCCACAGTTTATTCAATATAAAATGATTGATGATGAACAATATTATTAGAAGGAATACCACTAATCCCAGCGTAATAGGTACAATCAGCTGTATTAAGTCTTCGGTTTCTTCCTGTGTTTTGGAAATGGAAACCTGGTAATATTTTCCGGATATAGTTGCGGAAAAGACTAATTGCCTGATTGAAACATACTCGTTCTCTTTACTATTTAACGTATCGATGCTTTTTATTTTTCTTACCACAGGTTCATTCGTGGGCGCAAATTCAATTATTTGATCTTTATAATTAGCTGGATTGGGCAAGCGGTTGTTTGCATGTATATAATCAGTTATTTCCTGTTCTTCAACTTTTAAATCAGAATCCAGGTGGTCCAGCAATACATATTGCAGAATGAGATAATAACAAAAGCCGCCAATCAGGAAAACGGCAATCGTAACCAGGATATTGGTTCTATTGAATTTCGCTAATAGTTTCATGAAGGCATAGTTAAATTCTTTTTTTACTTATACAAAACAATAAAATGGGCTTTAGATATTCAGGATATATATTCGTCTGCTCTTCCATTAGTCTGAAAATTTATATCCCATACCATATATTGATTTTATATAATCGGCATCCCCGGTTTCCATCAATTTCTTTCTCAGGTTTTTAATATGCGTATAAATAAAATCAAGGCTGCCTTCCATTTCATCTCCCCACAAGTGTTGCGCAATAGCATTCTTTGAAATCACCCTTCGTTTATTGCTTACAAAATATAAAAGCAGTTCAAATTCTTTCTTTGTAAGTTCTAAAGGTTTGTTATTTACCGTAGCTACTTTGGCTTGGGTGTCTATTATGATACTGTTGAATCGAACAATGCTGCTTCCGTCAAATTGTTTACGCCTGATAATAGCGGCAATGCGGGCAGTTAATTCGGATAAATGAAAGGGCTTGGATAAATAATCATCAGCACCCAGGGTAAGTCCGGTTACTTTATCGTCAAGGGAGTCTTTGGCAGATATAATCAATACCCCATCCATTTTATTATTAGCTCTTAATTGTTTTAAAATGACCAATCCGTTGCCGCCAGGCAGTGTTATATCCAGTAGTATGCAATCATAATCATATAGCTCTGTTTTTTCCTGGGCGGTGTTAAAATCGGCGGCCACCTCACAAATATAATCCTGCCCCTTAAGGTACGTGACTATACTATCACTTAACGTCTTTTCATTTTCGATAATGAGTATTTTCACAAAACGAATTTACCGTAAATATTAAAGTCAATTTTGAAGACAAATTGAAGAACTTTCCATTCTATATAAGCAAATAACCTTTTACTATGATTTCATCCTGTGCAATTAGTTTCTGCGGTGAGGAAGGGCCATAAAATGCTCAGATAAATTCCTATATACTAAATGTAGAGTTATTTTTTTGGGTTCCGGTTCATTTACCATTATTACCCTTTATTGCCACAGTAAGTATTCGTAAACAGGGGATGCCAAATCAGGGCAGACGCTTTACATAAATTTATCGAACTTTACTAATCGGGAATTTGCGAATATTTCGCTGTAAAGGAAACAGGATATCGCGGGTAAAGTAAATAAAGTTTATAAAAAGAATAAATAAAAAATTAAGTATGAAAAGTAAGCGAAGAGAATTTATAAAATTAAGTGGCCTTACCTGGTTGGGTATGGCAGGAGGGGGAACACTGAAAGGTTTTGCTTCCACTGAGGGTAAGCAAAATTCGCCAAACGCTAATTTATCGCAATCAAATACTATTTCTGTTATGGGCAATAGGGATATTAATGAAAAGGACCTTAGCATTATTGGTCTTTACGGAGAATGGGCAACCTCGCTTAATGAAAATAAATTACCTTCTTTTTCCTTTAGAAGGAAAGAATGGTCAAATGCAGAAACATGGCGGAAGGCAGCCAGGAAACGCGTTATGGAGCGATTGGCGATTCCGGATATTGGGAAGGTTCCTGCCGTTAATATGGTAAAACAATTTTCATATGATGGTTTGCATATAGAGGAATTGATCTGGCAATTGCCTTATGGCAGGCCCACCGAAGCAATCTTATTAAAGCCTTTGAATGCAAAAGGCAAATTGCCCGCTGTACTTGCCTTTCACGACCATGGCGGAAATAAATATTTTGGAACAAGAAAAATTACTAAAACTGGTGAGCAGCATCCGTTAATGGAAGAACATCAGAAAGAATATTATGAAGGATTTGCCTGGGCCAATGAAATAGCAAAAAGAGGCTATGTGGTGCTGGTGGCAGATGCTTTTCCTTTTGCCAGCCGAAGAGTAATGATGCAGGATGTACCCGACCATTTGCGTAATGGACTAAACGATAAGGATCCTGAAAATCCAATTAACATCAAAGCATATAACGATTGGGCCTCCGACCACGAACATATAATGGCTAAATCATTATATAGTGCGGGTACTACCTGGCCGGGTGTATTCTTTGCAGAGGACCGCATAGCATTGGATATTTTGTGTGACCGGAAGGAAGTGGATGCTAAACATATTGGGTGCGCGGGATTGTCGGGAGGAGGAATGCGCACTATATTTATGGGTGGACTTGATCCGAGAATTAAATGCGCGGTATGTGTGGGCTTCATGACCACCTGGAAGGATTTTGTTCTTCATAAATCATTTACTCACACGTGGATGACCTATGTTCCCTTATTACCCAACGAATTAGACTTACCCGAGATATTAGGATTGCGCACGCCGCTTCCAACATTGGTATTGAATGATGAGCAGGACGGCTTGTTTACATTGTCGGAAATGAAGCGGGCAGATAATATCTTAAGCGAAGTATATAAAAAAGCAAATGCAGCAGATCATTACCGATGTTCCTTTTATCCCGGGCCACATAAATTTGATGCCAGGATGCAGGCAGAGGCTTTTGGATGGTTTGATAAATGGTTGAAACCTTAATATCATATTGATTGAAACAAATAAAATCAAAAGCAATGGAGAGTAATCGCAGAAATTTTTTAAAGTTATCCGGTCTCACAGGAATTAGTCTGGTCGGTTCGGGTGTATTGAATTCCGATTTCCCGATCCCTTATGATTTCAAACAAACAAATGCGAACCATTTTAATATGTGTGGTTATGCGGCGCCAAAATTAGATACCGTTCGTATCGGGTTTATTGGTTTGGGAAACAGGGGACCGGGGGCTGTAGAAAGAATGACACATATTGAGGGAGTAGAGATAAAAGGGTTGTGCGATATACGCCCCGAAAAGGTTAATGCGGTTAAGAAGTCACTCGAAAATACTAATCATCACCCCGAAATATACACCGGGAGAGAAGAAGAATGGAAGAGATTATGTGATCGTAAGGATATTGACCTGGTATATATTGCTACACCCTGGGCCTTGCATGCGCCCATGGCCTTACATGCAATGAACCAGGGCAAGCATGTATGCATAGAGGTTCCCGCTGCCAAAACAATAAATGAATGCTGGCAACTGGTTCAAACATCAGAACGCACCCGCAAGCATTGTATAATACTTGAAAACTGCTGCTACGATTTTTTTGAACTGCTTACATTAAATATGAACAGGCAGGGGTTATTGGGAGAGATAGTTCACGGAGAAGGCGCTTACTTGCATACCCTGCTGGAAGGAAATTTCAGCAAAGACAAATATTATAACATGTGGCGACTGAAAGAGAATTTCAGAAATGGAAATTTATATCCCACGCATGGATTAGGACCTGTTGCCCAGGCATTGAATATTAACCGGGGGGATAAAATGGATTACCTGGTGGCAGTTTCGGGTAATGATTTCCAGATGTCTTCAACAGCTAAGGAAATGGCAGCTAAAGATGTTTTTTATAAACCCTTTGCCAACAAAAATTACCGCGGCAATATGAATACTACTACTATCCGGACCAATAAAGGAAAAACGATTATGCTGCAGCATGATGTTACCTCTCCCAATGTTTATTCACGCATTCATAAAATTAGCGGTACCAAAGGTTCTTGTATAAAATATCCTCTTCCGGGCAGGATTGCCTTCGGTCATGAAGATTGGCTAACTGAAGAGGAGTATAAAAAGATGGAAGAGCAATATACTCCAGCCATAGTAAAAAAAGTAGGAGCGATGGCAAAGCAGGTGGGCGGTCATGGGGGTATGGATTTCTTAATGGATTGGCGAACCATTGATTGCTTACGAAATGGATTGCCTGTAGATATGGATGTTTATGACGCGGCGCTTTGGAGTTCAATCGCTCCCTTAAGTGAATGGTCGGTGTCGCATCGTTCCAATTCCATCAATGTTCCGGATTTTACTTCGGGTTCTTGGAAAACAAATTTATCCGTAGACATCTTATTGGAAAAAGGGGGTGATACAAAAGTGAAAGCTTAAAATATAACAAATTGAAAAAAGTTTTTAATGAACATTAAAATATTTCAGGATGCTGTGCCATTGGGCACTGCTGCCGGCAATGATGCCGCCCAATTAATACGGGATGCTATCGAAGCAAAGGGTACTGCCACTATAATCGTAGCAACCGGAACAAGCCAGTTCGAAACAATTAATCAATTGATTGCCGAAAAGAATATTGATTGGGGTAAGGTAACTATGTTTCACCTCGATGAATATATCGGGTTACCAGCATCACACCCCGCCAGCTTTAGAAAATACTTACAGGAAAGATTTATATCAAAGTTGCCCGGTTTAACAGACTTCTGTTTAATAAATGGAGAAACAGATGCAGAAAATGAATGTAAGCACCTGGGAGCATTAATTGCAAAACATGTGGTTGATGTGGCCCTGGTTGGTATTGGGGAGAATGGTCACCTGGCATTTAATGATCCACCCGCTGACTTTAAAACTGATCAACCATATATTATAGTAGAATTAGACGAAGCTTGCAGAAAACAGCAATTAGGGGAAGGATGGTTTAAGTCACTCGAGGAAGTGCCCCGGCAGGCAATAAGTATGTCAATAAGGCAAATTTTAAAATCAAAGCATATTATTTGTTCGGTTCCAGATAGCAGAAAAGCGGTGGCAGTAAAAAATACGTTAGAGCAGCCGGTCAATAATCTTTATCCTGCAAGCATTCTTCAATCACATCCCGATTGTTTTTTTTATTTGGATCAATCCTCCGCGGCCCTTCTTTCGGTCAATAGTATTGCCTGAATGAAAACAACTTCAAAAACCATATTGGTCCCCATAGGAGGTAGTTCTTTAACTAAAAGGGAAAATTATATTTCAATTCTGATCGTCGGACTATTATTTTTTATTATCGGGTTCGTGTCATGGGTGAATGCGATTCTTATTCCTTATTTCAAGATTGCTTGTGAATTAAACAATTTTCGATCCTACCTCGTAACCTTCGCATTCTATATTTCTTACTTTATTATGTCGGTGCCGGCGGCCTACCTGTTGAAAAAGTACGGTTTTAAAAAGGGGATGATGATTGGGTTTTGGGCCATGTCGCTGGGGGCTTTTATTTTTATACCTGCTGCTCTAACAAGGACCTATGAAATTTTTCTTATAGGTCTTTTTACTATTGGTGCCGGATTGGCTATACTACAAACGGCGGCCAATCCGTATATCACTGTGTTAGGTCCTAAGGAAAGGGCGGCGCAGCGATTTAGCATCATGGGTATTTTTAATAAAGGGGCTGGCATCATCGCCCCGTTGTTATTCGCGGCGGTTATATTAAAAGCTACCGATACTGATTTATTCAAAGCGTTGGGCACGATGAGCGCAGTGGACAGAAATGCGGCGCTGGATGAATTGATTCGAAGGGTCATCCTTCCCTATACCTGTGTGGGTATAGCGCTATTCGTGTTGGGATTAATGATACGCCATTCCATGCTTCCCGAAATAAATACCGACCAGGAGGGCGCTGCATTGATAACCGCTAATGCCGGTAAGAAAACTATATTAGAGTTTCCTCATTTAATCCTGGGGGCCGTGGGGATTTTTCTGCATGTTGGAACGCAGGTTATTGCCATTGATACGATCATTGGCTATGCCAGCTCTATGCATTTAGATTTAATTGAAGCTAAAGTATTCCCCTCTTATACGCTCTTTGCCATGATTTGCGGTTATATACTCGGCATAATTTGTATTCCCAATTTCATCAGCCAGGTAAATGCATTAAAATTTTGTACGCTATTAGGAACCCTGTTTTCATTACTCATCATATTTGCCAATGGGCCGGTCCATTTTTTAGGTCATTCCACCGATATTTCTATATGGTTTGTGGTATTACTGGGATTAGCCAATTCAATGGTGTGGGCAAGTATGTGGCCGTTGGCTTTGGATGGATTGGGAAGATTTACAAAATTAGGCGCATCAGTAATGATCATGGGTTTATGCGGAAACGCCTTACTCCCTCTTTTGTATGGATACCTGGCCGATCTATATAGTGTCCGCCATGCCTATTGGGTTTTATTACCTTGTTATTTGTACCTTGTATTCTATGCTTTTTATGGACACAAAATAAGAAGATGGACCAAATAATATCGGTTTGATTCTTATTCGTTTTTATTTCTATTCATTAAACAGGTTCAATTTTACCGGGAATTTATAAAGAGGTAAGAAATACTAAGCAGGACAAGGCAGCCAGCGTTACATGGGTTCGGTTACAGAATTAAAATTTTTTAAAGGAAGAGCAAAATCGTTTGTCGTATTCATGCCACAGCAGGTTAAAATATTCAATGGAAAAATAATAACTCCCGGCAAAATAATTGACGGGGGTACCATCCTGGTTACAGGAGCCAGTATTACTGCTATACATGAAAGAAATATTGAGACAAAAGAAGCGATTGAAATAGATGCAATGGGGAAATATATCTCTCCTGGTTTCATTGATATACATGTGCATGGTGGCGGGGGACATGATTTTATGGATAGAACCGAATTGGCATTTTTGAAAATAGCCGAAACACACGCCCGATATGGTACTACCACCATGTTGCCCACTACGCTCACCAGTACAAAAGAAGAGATGCTGCAGATATTGGCAGTATATGAAGGAGCAAACCGCAATAATATTAATGGGGCGCAGTTTCTTGGTATGCACCTGGAGGGACCCTACTTCGCCATGACCCAGCGGGGTGCTCAGGATCCGCGATATATCAGGGACCCTGACCCCAAAGAATATGAAGATATACTTCAACAGTACCACTTTATTAAGCGCTGGAGTGCGGCGCCGGAATTAAGGGGTGCTATTGAATTCGGTAACTATGTTCAATCAAAAGGAGTGTTGCCGGCCATAGCCCATACAGATGCGATTTATGAAGAAGTCATAAATGCATTTGAGCATGGATATACCCTGGCTACCCATTTATATTCCGGCATGTCAGGTGTTACCAGGAGAAATGCCTTTCGCTATGCGGGCGTTGTAGAAAGCGCCTTTATCATTGATGAAATGGATGTAGAAATTATAGCTGATGGTGTACACCTGCCTGCGCCTTTACTAAAATTAGTATATAAGATAAAGGGAGCAGACAGGACAGCCTTGATAACCGATGCCATGAGGGCCGCCGGTACGGATGTAACCGAAAGTATATTAGGAAATATTAATAATGGAATAAAAGTAATTGTGGAAGACGGGGTAGCCAAACTTCCTGATCGGACTTCGTTTGCCGGCAGCGTTGCTACCGCCGATCGCCTGGTACGAACAATGATTGCTGTCGCGGGAGTTTCGTTGCGGGAAGCAGTAAAAATGATAACAGCTACACCGGCTCGTATTATGGGAGTTTCTGATAAAATAGGTGAATTAGTTGTCGGGAAAAATGCAGATATGGTAATTTTTGACAGCAATATTTCCATTGAGATGACAATGGTTAATGGGCGTATTGTATATAGAAAGTAGCATAAAATGGATGTCAATCCGGAAATTGGGCAATATAAATTAGCCTGTATGGAGTATGCCTGGTTAATTCTGTCCGGAGTTAAAAACGAAATTTCTTTTTTGTTTGGTAGAAACCCGGAAAATGAAAGTATAATTACCGGGGATGGTTGATCTGCTACCACCGGATAAAATGGAAGGTATATATTATAATATTCATTGTATGCGAAAGCGTGCGATAAAAAAGCTAGCTCTTTTCAATAAGATTTGTGTTTGAATTAAAATATTTTCTTCCGGCTTAATTGGATGAATTCCGGAAACCAGTCAGAGCCCTTCTTCATTAATGGGAGAGTAATTTTCAAATAGAAAATATGCCCGGTAAAATTACTAAAGATACCCCCCCACATTATTATTTATATGCTATTACCACAAAATAGTACTGGTGGATTTGAAAATCTTCCTAACTTCATAATAATAAACTAACGGCCTTATCCTCATCGCTTACTTACCGGAATCACCTGAAGGGCATTGTTGATTTTTATTTAATACATACCAAAACCTTATCCGGTATGAATCAAAATGCACTTCTGGAGCTATTATCCGGCCTCTCTGGCCATCTCCAAATCTCCAATAGGGAAGATGAAAAAAACTTAGATAGACTTCAGGAAATTCTTTCCGAAACAGTGCTGGATCAAGAGGCAGCATTATCAAAGAGTAACTCCTTCTCTTTTGAAAAATCTGACCTGTTATTTAAAGAAAAAATAACTCCCGAACGGTTAAGTCGGCTTAGTAAATTATCCGAACGAATCGCAGCAAGAAAAAAAGATCCGGAATTCCGTGTATTTGTAAGGGAAGTACCTGTTCGAAGTACGCAAATATACGGTTCGGTACCTTCCTGGGCCGGGGGCGCGGCAGTGGACAAAACCATTGGTCCATTCCTAAATAAAGACGGTCGTCGTTTATGGTTTGATTTTTATAAAATTGAAAAACTGGTTGCATTATATTTCCAGGGTAAGCCTGACCCGGTTTTACTCTTCAATGTTTCACTGTTCAGGCGATTTATTGATCGCAACCTTCCCCTCGTAACCGATTTATTACACAGCTATCAACTACCTCCAGGCAGTATCTGGATTAAGTCTGAAATACTGGCATCGGACGCGCCAGCTGGCTACTATACCGGATTAAGAATAAAAGGCGGAGAAATAACTTTAAGTACTCCTCCCCAACTGATCGCTAATAAAATTACCATTACTCCTACCACTACGATAACCGTGAGACTTCAACTGGACCAGCAGAATGTTAAAGATGCTGATCCTTTAAGTCCGTACGGTATTGATGCCCGCAGTATGGAATTGAAATTGCCGGATCAATTACAATTTCATTTTTCCGGTAATAGCCGGCAACTGGATGAAATCAGCGATGCCCAATGGAATGTATATGGCGATGCCAGGAAATTTAGATGGGATAAGCAATCCCCCTCACAGTATAACACTACGATTAACCGGATCATAATTCCATTCAATTCTGCTCCGGACCAGTTTGCCGTTACACATTGTCAATCTCCTTTCGAATCTATGAGTGGAAAAGCACCTGTGCAAAAAAGTGGATGGGCAGTACCAGCCGCAATGATAAGTATTTCGGCACCTACACCCGCAGAGGGTATTGGTGGAATGGTAATACAATGTGATAAAGGATTGTTTACGCAATGGAAAGGGCTGGAAGGTGGCGTGGTAAACTTAAGAAACCCTCTTTTGCTGGCGGACCCCGGAAGGATTGGCGTTACCGATTTGCAGGCAGGCAATATCTATTGCAGCCAGGAATATAAATTATGGAAAGATGAATCGAATCCATTTGTTTCCACTATTAAACTTAGCTATACTCATTCTTTTCCTTTTATTTTTAATACTATCGCAAATGGAACAGAGGCCATATTTGTATTGACCAATGCCAATCCGCAGGTTGATCGGCCCGTAACGGTTGCCGGCCTTGCGATGGATATCCATTCAAAAAATTCCATGCTTCTGTTGGCTGTTAATAAGACGTTGCAGATAATCGCGCTGTATGATGATAATATTTTATTGGACAATTACAATCCCAAAGACCCCGCTTCCTTTCCAAAACCAATTGCGTTAGCATTGCAGAATGCATTATTTACGGTTACCCCGGTAAATGGATGCTTGTTATTCGGCGACCTCGCAGATGATTTTGTAAAAGTTGAAACGGGTTTCCTCTTTCTTACTTTTGGCATGTATGCTTATTTGCCTACACTTCCTGATCCGTATGCCGCGAACTTAGGACTATTGAAATATCAATTTGTCCGCGACGTGTTTTTTAACAATGCAGTCTCTTCCGCAGTAGCTGCTTCAAACCTCCGACCCGTGAGGTTATGGCTTGTTAGTTTGATAAATTGGTTGCCCAAACCTGCCAGCGATAACGATGCTGTGAATGTAAGTTTTCATTTTGCCCCCTTGCAGGCTGCACAGCCAGCATTTTTACAACCTGCTATTCAATCAGGAGCAGCCAATACGGCGCAACCAATTATGTTCCGGAAAGAAGATAGTATGGAGCAGTTTCTCAATACTGATATTGCCAATGCGGGTTCAGGTTTATCTCCTTCAACAATAGCTGCAGGCAATGAAGGAAACCACCCTGGTTCCTTGGAAGCTATGGGTACAACCAATGCGGCCAAATACAATAATACCAGGCAGGAGATAGAAAAGATATGGGATGATGTGTTTGCTGTTTTCACCAGTGAAGCATTTGCGTTATTAGATGTAAGCAGTAACGCCAATCAATTCGGAGTAAGCTTTGCATCCTTTGGTCGCGAGAAGTTAGCCTTGATGCGAACACATGCGGTGGCTCCAGTAAACAATGATGCCGTAACAAATCTGCAATTCCCCATTCAGGTGAAAGGAATGGATGTAGTATCACCGGGTTTGTTTGCGAAAGTATTCACGGTGCCACAAATTTCCTGGGAGCCCGTGGTAAATCTTACTGATCCGTTAAAGATCAATCCAACCAACCCGGCGTTGGAACCACCCTTTGGTCCAAACTATTATCCGAATGATGGTGGTCCCACCCGTATTTTCAACAACAGTGTTCAGTTAGTTCCGCTATCGCCCATCCCCCTTACAAATTTTATTATTGACCGTTTTGCCAATGAAAAAGGAAATATCACCACTTCTTTGTTTACGCTTCCGTTTGGAATGAAAGCCATCGCTGTACTAAATAAGGATATAGATCCGAAGCCACCGATGATCGAAAACAACAGCTATAAATTTCCCAATGATCTGCAGGGAGGCATTCAATTACAATTTACAGCCGGCATGTTATCCACCGACACGTTTCCCTTGTTTCATGGAGGTGTATTACAGCTCAATAATATTTTAAATGCCGCGGGTGCCAAAACGTTTACCGGAACCTTAGGAGATAGTGTAGCCTTTATATTTAATGGGGAATTTAAGCCAAAACTGAATGACCTGTTGAAAAGTCGCGGTGTGCCATTAACGCGCATTGACTTCAGTGGTTATGGTTCCAGCATCTTCAGTAACTGGTTCAACCCTGATGCGCAGTTTGCTCAAACCAGTCAATCGAAGTTTGATGTATTTGTAGGAAGAACGGCCCATGAAGTAATACAGGTACGCAGCATGATCCATTGCTGGGGTATCCGGGTGGTACGTACCATTATTTTATACCGTTCCGGAAGCGGGTATGTGTACCGGGTAGATACAGGATGGAAAGCCGAAAGCGATGGTCGCTTCGACTATAGTTATAAGCTGAAATTAGTGGGAGATAATTCTACCGACCCCAGTACGGCCCCCACCATTACAATCAATACACAGGATGCCTTTAATGTTCACCCGGGTGTAATCAACGGTTTGTTTAATATCAGGAATATTGTGGAAGTAGGGGATAAAATACCAGTTCCTTCAACCGTCGCAGCCGGCCAATTCTTTGTAGATGCCAATAATAAAACCATTGAAAACATAGCGGGAAAAAGTTATACCGACGAAAATGGGAATACAAAAGTCACTACAGGAGCAGCATTTATTGTGCAGGGAATGGTTAAGCAGGTAGAATTTGATTGTGATGTTGAAATGGAAAATGCTGAACAGGGTGTGGTAGATGGGCGGGTACCTGCTAAAAAAATGAGGGGCTATGTTCAACTGGCACCCATGGGCATTCCATTATCGAAAGATGCAATGGTGGTACTGCATAGTTTGCAGGGAGGTTCAATAGGCGGGCCATTGGATTGTAGTGTTGATATTGGTAAGAACGGACAAAAAATGCGCATTAACCGTATTGATACAAACGCTGCACTCAACGTAACAGGAACGGCACCGGTATTTGTTGCGGCGGCAAGAGGTAATGTGGTATTACCAAAAGATGGTTCGTGGAGTATGGTGACGCATACATACGATACCGGAGAAGTAACGCCATTGCCTGAAAACATTACGGCACCTCTTATACGAATTGGTGAACTGCAAAAGAGCAGCAATCAGTTGAAGCCTGTTCCGGATATAACGAACCAGTTATTGCGTATTGCGAATCCTACTGAAGTTGTAAGGCAAGAAACAAACGGTACTATCAACTATGGATTTTTACAGAATACGGATACCCAAAAGATTTTGTTTCTGACTCCATCGTTTAAGATACTGGCGAATGTTACTGATATGGGTAAACTATTCAGTAAAACTCCTCCATTATTTGCCGATACCTGCCGGATGATCAGTTCAAAAGCGATCTTCCCTAATATCGGGAACGCGGTAACAGGTTTTGGAGATGCCATTGCCTTAAATACCAATTTCGCCAAGAACCCAATCCTTGATGCAGGCAAGCAGGTATGGGAACTTATGCAGATAAACAAAAAGGATATTGCAGGCGCAATGGAAAAAGAAGGGTATAAATTATTGAAGCAATTGGAAAATGTTGATTTTCCATTACCGGATAAATGGTTTTTGATTAATGAAGATTTCCTGAAAATTTATATTGAATACAAAACTCAAAGGAATGATGGGTCGCAAAACGCGCCCGGTAAACTGAAATACGATATCGATTCATTTACCAATAATGTGGCGGATAAATGGAAAAGCAAACTGAATAATGTTTCTATTGTGCTCGACCTGGGCCCTTTTGAGCGATTAATGAAAATCAAAGGAAATTTTGATGCTAAAAAAGGATCAGAAGCGAGCTTTATTGGAAGCGATACTGACCCGGCTTTCCCGGCTCCTCAGCTTGAATTCAGCCCGGTATTACAAACCGTAATGGACATTTTGCAGGTATTGCAGGATTTGCAGGGAGAGAAATACGGCGACGCGTTGAAAAAAGGATTAAAGATTGCGATGAGCAATAGTGCCGATAGTTGGGAATATAAATTTGAAGCATCCAAAGAAATTCCGGTGGTAAAATTCCCGATACCGGATTCGGTATACAATGCCCCCACTACTCCATTGAAATTAGAAGCAGGATTGAAAGTGGGTGTTTATTTCAATGCCGCGCTGATGGTAACCACCGATCCTAAAAAACTATTACCCACTGCCGGTGCTTACCTCGAGTTTTACGGAAGATTATCCGTGATGTGTGTATCACTCGCGGCGGCCACTGTGTATGCCATTGGCCAGGTAAACTTAACCATAGCCGCGGATACCCAAAAGGGTCCTTCCCTGAAAATGAAATTTGGGTTTGGCGCACAAATCGTGGTAGGTCTGCCGGTAGTAGCCAATGTAAGTGTGCTATATGTAGTAGGGGTAGAAATTTATGCGGATTCGGGTACCATCATTGTTTCAGCTTCCTTACTATTCCAGGGACATGCGGATATTCTTGGAGGTATTGTAAGTATTACTATTACCATTGAGGCGAAAGGGTCGGTAAAACGCGACCTGATTACCGACAGAACAGATTGTTCGGCCCAGGTAACATTCGCTATTGAAATAAGCATATTCCTGGTAATTAATATTGATTTCAGCACGTCGTGGGAAGAGAGCAGGCAGATTGCCTGATAAAAAGTAGTTGCAGGAAAAATGGGAATTCGATAAGTAATTAAAAATTCTTAAGAACATCAACACTTCATACCAGGCAGTCGGGCTTACCGGAATAATAAACTCAATTCATTCTTAAATAAACCTTCTATGGAAAAGAACAGGCGATTTACAATTCTCACTTTCCCGCAGCATTTTGATGGGAATAAGCTGAAGGTGAATATCCTTTTTTTACCACGCAACCAGAATCCGCTCAACAAAGCGATCGAAAGCGAACCCGGTATTCCGGATGCACCTGCTTTTGCAGGTGCGCAAATGTCGTTTACCGCGAAAATTGTTACAGGACTTGATGATTTTCCCATGAATAGTAATGCAAGCGACGAAATTGTATTACCAATCGCTGTAACCAATCCAATAAGTGTAAAGTCATTGTTTACAGCATTGGCCGGCAGCTTCCAGATTACCAACCTCGCCCAATCGAATACAAACGCCAACCTGCTTTTTAGTGCAGACAAAGCACCTGATGCCATTAAGAAAGAGGAGGTGAGCCGATCCGTTAGAAAATATCTACCACAATCCTACCGATCCTCATTTAATTTCATAGCCCCAAGAACTAAGAATGCTGTTACCGACGATACTTATTTATGCGCCATACGCGATGCAAAAAAACAGCCCGGCTTTACTCAATCGCCTGAACAGATCAGCTGGGGAAAAGTAATTGCCTTTGCCCTCCGCCAGCCTCAATTGGCAAAAGAGCTGGGGATGATCTATGAAACGGAATTAACAATCGATGCCTCTCATTTTCCCAAAGGTGGTTGGTTGTATATTGATATAACTGCCAATAGCGATTTTGCAACCCAACAAACAGCCACTGAAAATATAATCAATGCCTCTGCTGATCCGTTGAAAATAAAAACGGATGGCTTGTTTATTAAGAAATACGCGGCCCGGATTCCCGCATTAACCATCGGAACGGAAAGGCCCTTATTTGCTGCATTGCAATTTCCTGTTCTTTACAAAAAGCCAACCGACATTACCGATCCGGTACCGGAGGGCAATTTTGATAAATTATTTATTGAAGCTGCTGAGTATGATGATGGATTTTCAAAGATCGTTCACTCCTTTCAGCCACGAAGTCATAATTTTTTATTGGAAGAAAGCGATGGCTTTCATCCCACCAAAGACACGGGCATTCGCCTCGGATGGGATGATGAACAAATCCTTATCTGGTACATCAGGCAATTGATGGAAGAGGAAAGTGTCGGTGGTCAGCAACGCATTGATGCCCCACTGGGCGTCTTTGGTTATAAAGTGGATGTGAAAGAAAAAGGTTCCGCTAACTGGGAATCGCTGAACTTGGTAAAAAATAAAATACCACTTAAGATAAATGGCAATACCCTGCAGGATTTTTCCGGGGAACTGCCATATCAGGTATATCCTTCTCAATTAGATGGGGATAAAAATAAGAGCTACTGGCTGCCCATGTATTTCGCTAATTGGAATGGCAAGAGTATGGTGCTCCCCGATAGCGAAGCCATCAGCATTTATCAAAACGACCAGGATGTGAAATCGGATACACTTACCAATGTTACCGGGGCTCCCCAAAATGGACTATCCAAAACCTATGCGTCATCCGGTATTAGTACGGTATTGGAATATGGAAAGATTTACGATTTTCGTGTACGGTTAAGCGATTTAACAAGTGGCGGACCCGAGGCAGATAAGGATCCGGTTACAGGAGGCGAATCGCCCGTGAGTACCTGTCATTTTAAACGCTATGTGGCACCCACCACGGTCCGGATTCAGAACGTACCACCCAATGAAGATGGAAAAGTTTTTGCGGATGCTTCCTTTAAAGTACAGAGACCTTTACTGGGTTATCCATCTGTGGTATTTGCCAACAAATATGCGAATGTGGTGGCATTGCTGAAACAGGCATCGCAGGATTTTAAAGGAGTTGAAGCTTTTGGCCTGGCCGATCCCGATGTAGAAACGGTGGAAATCACCGTAGAAGTGCAGGCATTAAAAATGGATAATCTATTAAGTGTATCGGGCAAAGAGTCCTATATTAAATTCTATTCAACTACCCGAAAATTTCCGGCCCCGTTTGATGATGTACTGGATATTCCTATCGAATATAAAGATTGCAATGTATTGAATTTCGGGGACCCATCCAATCTCGGGGATCTGGGCGTTAATCAAACTCAATTAAATGGATTGCCCCAATTAATCCTTCCAACCGCGAGAAGCATACGACTTACACTTCGGGCGGTATGTAAAGAAAAAGATGGCTATTATGGTTTGGAGAAAAGCGATCCGGATTTCAATACCAGGTTTGGCAGCACCCGCTATGTAATGTTGTATAAAGAATCTGCCAATGAACAATCCTTATTTAAACTTACCACTCCGGCTGATAAGATGAAAGGCATTTATTTGCAACCGGATCCTCCTCTTCCGGGTTTTGACGGAAACTTTACAAGCTTATTTGTTGGAAGGCAGGTAGAAAAAATGCCCGATATGATTCAACGGCTGGCACAAGCGTTGAAATTAGAAAGTACCGGGTTAACATTGGTGGGGAAAAAGGGAGAGCGATACCAGTTTGGTTGTTCCAATAAGATTCGCCATACCTTATCACCCGATCATTCTTCTCTCACATTTGCCAGTAAAGGGGATCTGACGAATCACTGGTTATGTTGTATCAGCTTACAAATTAACCGGGACTGGACATGGGATGCTTTAGAGGATTTAAGTTTTGTTATTACGCGGAAGAAATCATTTAAAAAAGATGCGCCCGGTTCGGAACCGGAAATAGTGGAGGTAGGAGATATTGAGGTAAAGAAAACTATTTCTCTTAATGCGCTGCAGAATCCAGACAGAAGTGATACCACTATTGTTTTTATTGACGCGGTAGAACCCAAAAACAATCCGAAATTTCCTGACCTGATAGAACTGGAATATACAATAACCAATCATTTCAAAGCGGCCCATGCGGTGCAGAAAGATGATCCGGTAATACTGACATTGGTACTGCCAGTTACTACCACCCCTGCGCAATTACCGGAAATTGCATCAGTCGGACTTGCACTATCTCCCTATCATCGGAATGAAAAATATTCCAGCACCGAACCACGCAGGCGTTTTTTATGGATCGAGTTTAAAGAACCGATCCAGGACCCCAGTGATTTATATTTTGGCCGTGTGTTAGGATACGCTCCTGACCAATTACTCAGCAATAATCATCCTGAATTATTGGCGCCACCAGAAGAACCGACCCTGCCGATCGATCCTGAGTATATCAGAATTATTACGCCGGAGCAACCCGATGATGATTCCGGTATTAATGCAATGCAGCCGATGGAAAAAGCAATCGATTCGGATAAACATTACCTGTTACCTATACCGCCGGGTCTTCACCAGGAATCGCCGGAGATGTTTGGATTTTTCACCTACGAGGTCCGCGTGGGTCATGCTAGGATATGGAGCACCGCCCAGGGCCGCTTTGGGCGTGCATTACGGGCAACGGGTATTCAGCATCCTGCTCCAACACTAACCTGCACAGTGAACAGGGATGAAGAAAAATTATACGCAACAGCTCCCTATGCAGTTACCGTGCATAAAGGAAAGAATGTTACGGCTAATCCACCCCGAACTGAAATATGGGCATTGTTGTATGCCCAGGTAAAACAAGCAGATGGAAAGGATTTCCGTAATGTTTTATTACATGAAAAAAAACTGGACTGGCGCGTGAAAGTGGAACACCGGAAAAATCTGAATCGCCTTACCCGCTATACTCCTGAGGAAAGAAACACCTTAAAATATATCAGTGTTAAGAACTGGAGCGATGAAATAAGCTATGCAAAACTGCATGCTGCTTACCAGCTGGCGGATTATACTACCGTGAATAAGGATGCAACTAAATATGGCACCGTTATCTGGAGCAATTCTGAAGTGAACCAATTGCTGGCGCTATTTGGTTTGCCATTGGATTCAGGGCTTAGTATATTATGTGTGGAAATGCTTCCGACTATTACTAATATTCATGAGGCGGTTACTAATTTGGATACGCCGGGCGTATCGGCTACTCTACAGGCTCATCTGCAAACAGATGCTGTACCCGATACAAGTACAGCAAATGCGGTAAAGCAGCAACGAATAGCTACCGGATTGATCAGCGAAGGGCCAAGACCTTTAAGTGATCAGTTAGGTCATTACCGTATATTAAGAACTTCTCCATTAGTGGAAGTGCCGTTTGTTTGCTGTACGGACTGTTGAGTATTCGTGTTTTTACATTCGATGGCTGCATTTTTAAAAGCCTAACTATGATCTTATAAATCATAGTGAATTGGTTAATGGCCGATGAAAAATCGGATGGTAATATTATTATAATAACCTTCCAACTATTTTTCAACAGAAGGCATTTAATATTCTTGGTAATTTGAAATCAATTAATGCATAAATCTTCACAGAGTGAAAAGTTTTTCCCTTTTTATAGGGTATCAAGGTTTAGGGTCGATAGGAGGGAATAGAGTAAAAATAATAACATCAGAATAGATTTAGATACAAAATCTGATCTCATCGGTCCTTTCTTTTTCTGAGCAGGGATCACTAATTTCAATAATTTGTTTTTGGTGCAATAAAATTACCTGGCCAGGATCTTCTTTCCATTTTTATTGTAAATCCTTTCCAGTGTTTTTTCAGATAGATGAAGTCCGTGCAATGGCCAGTGGTAATTGAAATATTCCCTATTATAAAAATGCTCATCAGCGGATTCAAGAATACGAAAAGTGATTTCGTACATTGACCTGGAGAATCCCATATCGGTGCCATACAGCAAGCGCGAACGGTATCTTTCAAAAAAAGCATTTACATACCTGGGTATGGGGGCCAATTCACCGTAGCGTGCGGCAATGTCTGCATATAAGTTAGGATACTTATCCAGCAACGCTCCCAATATGCTGAGATCCGCACAGGTATTTGCCAGGTGACAAGCAATGAAAATGGTTTTGGGATTATCGCGCACCGCATTCTCCAGCGTATTGATCAGTTGGGAGTGATTCAGAATGCTTTTTTTTGACATATCTACTTTCCATGTCGAGGAGTTCATCAGTCCATCATTATTGGCGTCGTCATCCTGGTACATCCATAGGTCTTCGGCAACATGAATACTGATCGGCATATGCAATGCAGCACATTTTTGCAGAAGAGGTTTCAAACGCGGGTGGTCGATATGAATGCCATAACCCGGAGTGGGCGTTGAATAAAGTTCGCCCAATCCCTTATCTCCCAGCTCACCCACGCCGGTGGCTCCTTTGCGGAAACATCTTTCCAATTCAGCGATAGCCTTTTGTTCCCAATCCTGTTTTTCAAAACCAGTATAATCAAATCCGCACCAGATTTCAAACCGGCTTTTGTACCGGGCATATTTATCAACAATAGAATCAAATTTTTTTCCGGTAGAATAAGTGAGAATGATGGACTTTTCAATTCCAGCGTTATCCATTGTTTGAACCCACTCATCCACTGCCTGGTAGGTAACCGGATAATCATGCGAATGAAAATCTATTACCGGATACTTGGATTTGGCAATATGGGATACCGGTATTTTGTAAATAGATACCGGAGTATAATCCTTCAGTTTAATTTCCCCGGCAGGTTGGGCGAAGACATAGCAATAACCCAATGATATGATAACAAGACAAAAGAATTTAATTCTTATATGGGAATTAAAATGTGTTATTGATGGCATATTGTTAAAGTTATTGCGGTTGGTAATAGACGAAGCAATTTGCGATCATCATACCCACCGGATTGAATATTTATTTATTCTAAGATGAATTTAGTTGTTTTAATTAATACAGAATGTAAATTGGTAACATAAAGGGAATTATAAATTGCTACATTCAACAGTTTTTTAATTGTTCATAATTAGGGTTGGCGAATTTAAAGCTCGCTCATTATATTTCAGTTCAACAATCGGTTCAAGGGGAATATTCGCAGATAAGTACGTTTTTTTCCCGGGGTGCAGGATATTCTTTTCAACTTATTATTGTCCGGCATACTATTGATAAACAAAAAAAGATTAGATTTAAACATTAAAATTTCAAGTTATGAAATATGCTTCTTTTATTATTATCACTATTATTGCCTGTCAACCGCTGTTTGCACAAATTCCGCCCGCTGAAATACAAATTAAAACGGCTTTACTGGCGGCCCCGGAAGCCAAGCGGGGAGGCGCGATGGTGTATGGCTATAATGCCAAAGGTGAATTGGTGGTACTCCGTAAAGGAACTAACGAATTGATTTGCCTCGCAGACGATCCCATGCAAAAAGACATCAGTGTATCGTGTTATCATAAAGACCTGGAACCATTCATGGCGCGTGGACGAGCATTGAAAGCAGCGAAAAAAACATACGAGGAAATTTTTACCATCCGGGAAAAGGAAGCGAAGTCAGGGAAATTAAAAATGCCGAAGCATCCTTCCAATTTACAGGTTTTTACGGCATCGGCTGAAGTATACAATCCCAGTACCGGGGAGGTTACCAAGGGAAGTTATAGGTCAGTAGTGTACATTCCATGGGCCACTTCGGCCAGTACCGGTCTTCCGGAAAAACCCGATGCACCTGGTATGCCCTGGATAATGGACCCCGGAACACATCGCGCGCATATTATGATCACCCCGCCATCGAAAGATTGATTGTTGGTTGCCCCGTCACTAGCGGGATGATTTCTTCCGTTATCCTTACCCCTAAATAATTGGCAGTCCTTCAAACCTAATTATCCCAATTTGATGTCAGCTCACTTTATATACGGGTCGCCGATAATAAGCGTTTCAATATTTTAAGGAATTCCATAATTAAAGATGAGTTAGCGGATAGATTTCAAATTTGTTTTGATCTTATTACTTGGGCGATATTGCTTAAGCCATTCATTGGTCTTCAAGTCCTCTTTTTCTGTTTGCGGCAAGTCTTTTCAATTTCGGAACTTTGCCTTATGAAATGGGTCTCTAACTTTTTTTCAGAATGGTGGATTACTTTCCGGACTGCCCTTAAAACGTTAATTGCTGAAAATTACATTCGCTACAGCGCCTCGCTTTCTTACTATACTATCTTTTCACTGGCTCCCTTGCTTATTATCACTATTTCGTGATGCGGGTATTTTTTCGGAAGGCCAACGATGGAAGGAAAAATATATTCTGAAATACGTTCGCAGGCCGGCGATGTAGTGGCCATGCAGATTCAGCAAATGATTCAGCATATTGTTTCGGCCCAAGATTCTTTTGTTGTAAAGTCTCTAGGGATTATTGCCGTTGTGCTGGGTATTACGGGCGTTTTTGCGGAAGTGCAGAAGTCTGTCAATACCATCTGGAAAATCAACACTCAACCAAAGCGTGACTGGAAAAAATATCTTGTCAAGCGAGTTATCTCTTATGCAATATTCAGTATTATTGGTTTTATGCTCGTGTTATCATTAATCATCAATTGGCTGATTGATGTTTTGGCAATTACCTGATTCATTACTTCGGAAACGCCAGTGTGTATATAGTATTTACTATTAACCGAATTATTGTTGTTGCTATGGTGGCAAGGTAATGTGCATTGATATTCAATTTGTATAGGGGAAGGAATATTTCCAGCTTCTTTAAAAATTGGAAAGTTTAACCATTCGGACACCTGCCAAATGAATATGAACCTTAATTATCAAAAGGATAACGAATATGCTAATGGTGATAATGATCCTATTGGCATTATTAAAGCATTATAGAATTCTATCTGTAAGTTTACGCATTCCCACTTTCCATTTTGGTTACGATGAACTACCGGGGTACTTTAAAAATATAATCCCGATAAGAAATCAATTTTGCTGAAATTTTCCAGCCAGATTTTCTAATTGTAGTCAAAGAAATGAATGTCTTAATTGAGTTAAGGCGCTTCGCAGCCTTGTTTTGATTGTTCCTAATGGTGCTTTATTTATTGAGGAAATTTGCCTGCAGGTATACCCTTTAAAATAAACCAGATCGATCATTTTTTGATGTTCTGGTTTCAATTTTGAAACCGCCTTTTTTAACCCAATACTTTCTATATTCAACTCCGCCACTTTTACACTACGTGTAGTATAGGCAAAATCTTCCATGTAGAGATTTCTTTTCCTGTTTTGATAGGTTTTGGAACGTAACATGTCAATAGATAAATTACGGGCAATATTCAACATCCACGTAAATAGTCGTCCCTTTGAACTATCATAACTATCTATTTTGAACCAGATATTTACGAATGCATCATGTATTATATCACTCGCGATTTGCTTGTCAGGGATAATTTGCAAAACGAATGTATATAAAGCCCCGGAATAATTGTGGTACAGGAATTTAAAAGAAAGCTCATCTTTATCTTTTAATAAGTCGATTAATTCCTGTTCCCGAAAAATTTTGAACGTACTCTTATTCATCTACAGTTATTAAAGGGGAAAAAATTAATTCATATGATTTATGCTATTAGATTTTATATAAAAATGCAACAGTAAATTTGGATTAATATTTATTTTTGATAATAAATTCAGATAGAAAGGGCCAGATACAAATCCAGCCGTCATGGAACCTAACCAAAATAACACAGTAGCTTAAAGATAAAAATGAGTATTTGGGCAAGTATTATAATATTCTTTAATTATTTTACATAATTCACACACTATTCAGGTATTCGTTTACAGCCCTTTTTAATGTAATCTTATCAAACCTCATACTATTTTAAAACAGAGAATACAAACAGCCGTTTATGTATCGAAGAAATAAATTTCTCAGGAATAGTCATTTTTCTTCTGCGGATTCTCCGTAATCTAATCTTATATTTCCTTTTAAGTTCATTTAATTCCTCTGCCTTATCAATAGAATGGGGTTTCTGCAGGGTTTCTTCTTTTTTGCTCACCTGGCTAAGCCTGGAAAAATATTTTTGAATAATTTTATTCTAATCTTCAGGGATATTCTCGTTGTCGACCAGCCTGTTGCAGGCAAATTCATGTACAGCATCCATTTCATTTACCTTTAATGTCTGGCAACCGAATCCTTATTCTTCGTTTTTTGAATCAGGAATACTATCAGGAAAATGATAATTGTAGTGCATGTATTGGTAGCAAGCTGCCAGTTTTCGCTACAATGAAACAATGAATCTGTGGCGCCCCCGATTATTTCCAAAGTGAAAGCAATGATAATAGCTGTTGGGGTAGCTGTCAGTTTTTGAAATTTTATTGGCAAATTGCCCAGGCTAGGTCAGGTTGTTTTTTGTTTTCTTTTGGCGTAATAAGATATTAAAATAAGAAAAGATAAATTTATTAAAAACAACAGCTATTCATTAAGCTTAGCTCTTATTGGATTTCCGGGTGATCAAATAAATTATCCAGCCAACAATAACTACCGCGATAACACCCAGCCATACCCCGGCTTTAAATATACCTCCGATAGCTGTACAACTATTCAGAACGACTAAATTGAAAACCAAGATTATAAGAAGCATGGATTTTTTCATAATTTATTTTTACAAGATTAATAAAAATCAGACCCCTTGCGAAAAATCTGATAGAGGAAGTAATAATTTTTGAAAAAATCGAAATAGCTATTAGCTAAACATGCCATTTGGCTTCCCTATCATGGACAGCCTCATAATTAATATGATTTTCAGTTATTGCGGTTAGTAGTTCATCAGCTTGGTTTTCCTCGTTTAATATATTTTCAGGAATTGTCGCTGCATCCTGGTACCCCAGTGTTTTTGCTAACTGTCCTAAACCTCCATGTGTAGAAATTTCGTAGTGTTCTACTTTTTGACTTGCCAGAATTAGCCCCACATCCCGTGTAGCTGTGCTGATTCGGTATCTTCCATTACACCCTCGCCCTTTTTGGTAAATCCTTCCGTGGCTTCCCATTTTTTAGATAAAGGGTTTGGGCCTTTTCTTTCAAATACCTGTTCCAGCCTGCTTACCTTTTCTTTTGTAGTTTTTAGGGGATCAGAAATCGCCATTTTTTAATTTCAGTGAAGCAACTGACTGTTTCATTTTGGGAAGTGTTTCAACCAGATGTTTGTCAGCTCACTGAATATCTTTTTTCTCTCCATGAAAGACCTTCTAGCATCAAATTACTATTACAAAAAATTAATAGAGTCGCAATGTCAGAAACGTTTCATTGGACTAATGTCAGTATTTTGCCTAATTTATATTTTAACGACTATTTCAAAACAGGTATTTCAAATAAAATTTATTTAACTACAACATTCTGTGACATATTAATTAAAAAGAGGATTAAAGAGTATGATAGCATTTTGAAAATTAAAAAAAACCGCTCCGGGAATCCCGAAACGGCTGGACTGTTCACCTATTCTGCCTATTATTTTTATGGTTTAATAAAAGGACCAACAATTGCTAGTACCTGCGCTTTTGTAAGCGGCTCATCAAATGCCTCTGTAGCGGCATTCACGGAGATATTACCGCTAATACCTGGCAATGTTGAAATATTAACCCCTGCCTGTATAACATTATCTTCCCCCATATAGGTAGCATCCACCGCACTTCCTATCCCACCAGTATCTTTACCAGTAATCCATGGCTTTACATCCCCAAAATTATTTGCCTTCCGCATCTGCCGGATATGTGATGCATGTCTTGCTTCTACCGAATGGATATTTAATGCGGCGGTTAAATAATTCCCTCCTTTTACAATTTCAGCAGCCCGGCCCTTGTATGCTCTAACGCCAGTGTCTTCAAAAGCCTGTGCTACTGCAAGGAATAACGGGTATGATGTGAAAACATCTTTAAAGGGTCCGTTACCGCTGCCGCTGCCGCCCGAAAAATCAAAATTTGGTTTGGCAACAGGTGTGCCACCTGCTCCCGTAATAGCTGTCTTTAAGAATGCAACGTGTGCATTTTCATGAGCGGCTATTGTAGCAATTGCGCTTGCCTGTGCTCCGGCAGGAACCAATGCAGTACCTTTAGAAACAGCCGTATTATAAAACTCTGCTTCCAGGTATTCTAATGTCAACGCATAATTTAAAATTTCAGCCACTGTATCATTGACGCCAGTAGCGCCTTTTGTGCCACCATATGCTTTATTAAACATAGAACCCAACGCAAATGGCATAGAAACCAACGCAATCTTTCCGCTGACCTGTACAAAATTTTTCATTGCAGATCTGCGGGTATCATGCTTCTGGTAGACTTCAGGATCAATTTTTTCTATTTCGGTCAATATATGTTTCAAATTCATAGTTCTAATTTTTAATTGATAAGTAAATTAAGAAGTTGGTAAGTGACTGGCATCAATTTTAGTTTTGATGTATGCACCCGCTATAGGTAATACCTCAGCAGGTAAACGGCTTTTATCCAAAGCATTTGCATCGAGTACTGTATTATCAGCGAAACTTCCGGGGCTAATAAGATCACGTATATACGCTGCGTGTCTTGCTTCTACAGAAACAATCTTACCTGCCAACACCAGATAATCAGGATTGGTAATTAATTTTCCTGCTCCATTATAAGCTGACACACCCAGATCTTCAAATGCTTTAGCTGTACCTAAAACACTATCCCTGCTGGTGAAATCGATTTTACTAAAATCTACTTCCAGTGCAACAATAGCAGATGCAGCAAGTGCTTTTTTAAAAAATTCTCTGTGTGCAATTTCATGATCGCGGATATCTGTTAAAAGTGCTTTTTCTGATGCGGAGATATTAGCATAAGGTGTCGAAATAACCTGTATATAGAAGGCCGCCTCCAATTGTTCTAGGGCATACGCATAATTTAAAATGCCCGTATCACCGCTTCCTAAATCAACACTGCCAGCTGACGAACTACCATTATTATCTTTTTTGCATGCTGCCAATAATGCCAGCCCTGATGCGAGACCTGCATAACCTATAAATTTTTTTCTTGAGTATTGCTTAATCTGGTTTTCAAAGACTTTTATCGTCTCATTTTCAGATAAAACTGTTTTTGACATAGTGATTTGTTTAATGATGAATAATTTTTTTCTGTTTATGTGATATACGCCTGGGGTGTTAGTTTTCGGAGGAAAGATCGAAAAGATTCTAGTCACGACTGTTATAAGATCTTTGGAATATATTATATAATTCACACTTTTGACAACTGAAGAATTTTATTGTGTAGAGATTTCTGGGTATTTGTTCTATTATATAAACAAAAGGTTTTTTTTAGTTATTACTGAATAGTATTTAGTCAGGTTATTATTTTATGAAGAATTTTTGAACATAAAAAAAAAGCACCATCTCATTGCAAATGACAGTAAAACTGCCAATAAAATGATTTTCGCTAAAGTGGTCAAGATAAGTCCCACATTATAATGGCAAAGTTTTACCATACAGCCAGGAATAAACAATTTATTTATAGTGAATAAGAAAGCATTCTCCAAACAGTATTTGTCTTACTTAGTGTCTGGATTTCTGATTATCGGCATTACTGTGTGTGTAACTCCGGAAATTCCTCATTGACGACATTAAAATCTATTGCGTTAAAAAGAGATACTATTCATTCGGATTCTATGAAGGTTTCACTTAAAACCAAAGTGCCAAAGCCTGATGGGGCGTCTGGAATCCACCCGGAAATGCAGGCTGTAATGAAAAATTGGCCAGTTACAACGCACTTCCTGTAGAATCATTCATTGCATTTAGAGCAAGGAAGAATCCAACACCGTCTATGGCAACTATGAATCTTATTAAAGAGAGCAATATTTCAGCTCCAGGGCCTGAAGTGGATACACGTAGGGAAAATATTCCTGTAACGGGGGCTTCCATTCATGTAAGAATTTTCACACCACAGTCAAGTATGAAAACGAATCCAGTGGTTTTATATATTCAAGGGGGAGGCTGGGTTATCGCCGGTATAAACAAGTATGACACCTCCCCTGCATCTATGGCTGAAAAAAAGCACAGGAGTTCTTTTTGATAATTAAAGTCAAGGATCTGAATTTAATTTCCCTTCAGCACATAATGATTGTATTATAACATATACATGAATGCGTGTGAATGCTGGATTATTTTAAGATGATACTTCCAAAATTGGCATTATTGGCGAAAGGGCAGGTGGTAACCTCGCAGGAAACGTTTGCATTATGGCAAGAGATAACCATAATAAGATTCCAGCCGTTTATGTTTTGGTGTACCCGATTGCCCAAAGTAATGTGAAGACCTACTCGTATAAAAAGAATGCGATAGTAAAACTTTTAAATTATGCTATGATGGGCTGGTTTTATAAAACGTATTTGTCGTCGGCAGCATCGGCTTCCGGCCCCCGGATAGATGTAACATTAGCAAACCTGGGAGGGCTTCTACCTACTATTATTATAACGGACGAACTGTTCCCCTACCAAAGTGACGGAGAAATGTTGAGAGATAAAATGAAGGAACAGGGAATTGAAGTTACTTATAATAATTATGATGGAGTTACCCATGAATTTTTTGGTATGGCAGCTGTTGTTCCTGAAGCAAATCAGGCACAAACATTTGCATCAGGCCAGTTGAAAAATCTTTTGTCAAATAATAATACTAAACCCATTAACGGGTCATTCTTTTCATTGGTTTAAGAACCAGATTGCGGAACAAGTTTTATAAGACCAGAAACTGGCGGTTTAGTAAAAAAACCGGGAAGTATTTTAGCTAAACAAGCATCTATCCAATTTACAGGTTTTTACGTCATCGGCTGAAGCATACAATCCCAGTACCGGGGAGGTTACCAAGGGAAGTTATAGGTCAGTAGTGTACATTCCATGGGCCACTTCGGCCAGTACTGGTCTTCCGGAAAAACCTGCTGCACCCGGTATGCCCTGGATAATGGACCCGGGAACACACCGTGCACATATTATGATCACGCCCCCTCCAAAAGCTTGAATGCCGTTTACAGTCCTCCATATTGGGCTGGTTCCTTCCGTGTTGTTGAGAACAAAGAAATGGACGAGAGAAATGACACGTTTATCCGGTGAGGAGGGAGATTTAATGAGAAGAAATGATCGAGGTGTAGAATAGTAAAAAATTAAATTTCGTTCTATCGATTATAATAAAGTATATGCTTCTGTGTACCCTTAGAGGTCAAATAATTTGCCGTCCATCAATGTGAGTTACCCCAATTTACTGGAAGCTCCGCTATTCTCAGTATCACCGGAAATAAGCGATTTAATATTTTAAGAAAACCTTTTTTAAGGTGATTTAGCGGATAGATTTCGGTTTCTTTTTGATCCCAGTTTAGGGACTGTATTGGGTAAACCATTCATTGTTCTTTCAGGTCCGCTTTTTCTGTTTGTGCGAAGTCTTTTCAATTTCAGAACTTTACCATATAAAGCGGATCTCTGACTTTTTTACACAACTGTGGGGAAAGTCATCATATAATGGAGAAAATGGCAAAGGCAATTTAAAATAAAAATAAAAAAGAGGCTGTCTCAAAAGTCAACTACGGATATTTGCCGGGAAGATAATAAGACGGGAAGTATTGAAATTCAATTATCATTTTCTTACCGCCTGGCCGTCTTCCCGGCAATACATAGCTTTTGAGACAGTCTCTTTTCTTCTCTTAGAGTTTTGCCCCAACAGATATAAAGAAGGTTCTGCCGTCTGCAGGCAGGGCTCCGGGGCCAGGATAACCACCTGCACGACGGGTGAAATATCTTTCATCAGTAAGATTATTAATACCGGCCTTCAGGTTCAGGTTCTTTGAGAACTTATAAGTGGCCGTCAGATCAACTATGGTATAAGCAGGGATCAAACCATTTTGTGCATTGGCTGTCGGGGTCAATGTATTGTTGGCATCACTGTAAGTTTCTCCCACCTTGCTTACCTGCCCTGTCACCAGGAAGGCTTTATAACCTGCACTCAAACCACCACGAAAAATATTCTTAGGTGCATTCTCCACTCGCTTGCCTTTTGTTGATGCATCTTTGTGATCACCGCTATATTTTGCATCGGTATACGAATAGGAACCGAATATAATTATATCTGCATTTTTTGTTTCCGTAAAAGCTCTCAGCGGGTTGAACTCAGCATATCCTTCAAATCCTTTGCTGGTACTGCTTCCAACATTGGTGATCAGCCGGTAAGAAGGAGTGCCGGCAACCGAAATTGCCCCCACACGATTGTTATATTGCAGGTAATACCCGCTTACATCAAACTGCAGGTAATCTTTTACCTTTCCGCGATAACCCAGGTCAATATTATATCCTTTCGCATCTTTTAGATCAGGGTCAACCACATCTGTAGTTGGAGGTGCCTGCAGGTTGGCAAACTGAATAGGCCGGTATGCCTGTGAAATATTTCCATAAAACTCTGTAGCTTTCGTAATATGATACTCTGCACCAACACCTGCTAACAGGAAACTACGGCTGCGGGTAATGTCTTGCAGTAAAATTTCTGCACCACCTGTCGTATATCCATTGCGACCAGAAGCAGATCCTTCCAACCACTCATAGCGAACACCGGGAATGATCAAAAATTTATCAGTGATACGGAAGATATTCTCTACAAATACAGCTGCATTGTTAGATGTGAATTCGATATCTCTTGCATAAATTCCAATCAGAGTCATATCATATTCCGTCCCGGTAGTTCCTTTGCCATCAGCTCTGCGATGTGTAGTACCTGTGTACAAACGAATACCACCGGATACGGTGTTTTTTGTTCTGCCTAATCTATAATCTGTAATGATACGGCTCTCCATACCATAATTCCTGTATTGATCGATATTCAGAACCCTGTTATTAAATTGACCGGTAGCAGGATTGATGCTGTCTTTTGTCAAGATTGATTGTAAATAGCCAACACTGTTACGATCGCCGATGGTAGCAAAGAGTTTGGTATTCCATCTTGTTTTTTCATTGATACTAAAATTCAGGATCAATGCTGGTGTTGTCCATTTAATATCAAACCAGTTGCGGCTGCGAAAACTTTGCTGCGCATTCTCTTCGATCTGTATATCCGTTAAACCACCGGGCTGCTGGCTTCGGATATGTGAATGCATCACTTCAGCCGTCAATGAAAGTTTGGGAGTTAAGAAATAACTTACTGTTCCAAAACCTGCATTGGTAAAATAACGGCTGTTCTGTCTCCAGCCATCTCCGTTGCGATGATCAAAGAATGAATAATAATGTAATTTCTCCGTTTTACCGCCAATAGCATTATAACTGTTGAACAGTGCTTTACTGCCTACGGTTTGTTGTGTTTCAAATTGAAGTTTTTTATTGATTTCACTGCCATTACGTAAAATATAATTTACCAGTCCACCGAATTGCGGACCATATTGCAGGGAACCCTGTCCTCTTACAATTTCTATTCGTTGCACCGCCTGTAACTGCGGATTATAATAGGCTTCGGGGTAACCAAAAGGATCAGCAGCAATATCATAACCATTTTGCCGGATATTGAATTCCCAACTGCGGTTGGGGCTTAACCCTCTTGCGGCAATACCGATCTGGATGCCACTGGGATCACTTTCCCATATATGAATACCCGGCACTTTTGCCAGCACCTGCCGCATGGTATTGGTAACTACATTTCCCTGTACGTTATCTAAAACAATCAGTGCATTTTTTTTCCCGGCATAAATAGACGTGCCTACTATCTCCGGCATCTGCTGGTAATCGCTTTTGCTGTTTCTGCCTACTACCGTTACATCGGGTAAATATTTTACATGATTTGTATCGCTTGTTTGTGCTTTTTCTCCTGTTTGTGCTTTTATTCCGCTAAAAAATGATAGGGCAATAAGTATTGCTAATCCTTTTCTTCTCATAAAACGTCATTTAAGCTGCAAGTTGCTGTATAGCAAAATATTTCTACTTACATAATCAGGAAAATGGTTTACGGAGTCGGGAAACATTAACCAACCACCTGATTATATAAATCATTTCCATAATCCTGTAACAATTCTCAGCAGTATAATGATAATTATGATATGGCGAAATTCCGGAAATGGCAATAATAAAGAAAATAGGACATATTCTTTTGCAGGCCGTTAAGCTATTAATGCCAGTCTATTAAAAGTCAAATAATTTAAGGATAACAATTTAAAAACAAACAAGTTACGAAAACAGGAAAATGGAGATACATGCACCTTCATTGACATTTCAGATGGACTGAAGTTTAAAAAGTGCAACATATCTCCTTACATTTGCAAACATGAAATTTTCCGCTTTCATTATGGCTTTCCTGGTAATATCGCTTTCCTGTCTTCCTTGTGAAGATGATGCCTTTGCTTTGAATCCCGGTAAACTGAAAGTTGAAACCGTAAAAAAAAGCACCCAGCAGGAAGAACAAAACCACACTGATGCCTGCTCTCCTTTTTGCCAGTGTGCATGTTGTGCAGGGTTTTCGGTAAATCATACCTTAACCCCTGTTTCTACACTTCCTATCATTTGCAAAAAACAATTCACTTGTTACTTATCTGCCACAACTATAAATATTTCCCTTCCTATCTGGCAACCGCCGCAATTGATTTGTTAACCACTTCCTTTTTCTGTTCTTATACGCATAGCTGATTTTCATTTTATCATTCCAGACAAACCGAGGTTATGGCTAAATCAAAGTCATCAACCCGTAAGAAACCTATTTACAGCAAAATAAAAGATCCTGTAAAGCCAAAATGGATGCGGGTTACAAAAGTAATAACTATGATACTGCCTGGCACTTTCATGTTAATGGCAATTGCTGGTATTATGATTAAATACTATCGTCTCATATCAACTCATAAATAGAATTATGCTCAGTAAAATCATTCATTTCAGTATAAAGAACAAACTCATTATCGGAGTAATGACGCTGGCTCTCATTATCTGGGGTTTGTGGAGTGCCACCAAACTACCGGTTGATGCGTTGCCGGATGTTACCAATAACCAGGTGCAGGTTATTACCCGTGCCCCTACACTGGCAGCACAGGAAGTAGAACAATTCATTACTTACCCGGTTGAAAGGTCTTTATCCAATATTCAGGGTATTGAGGAAATGCGTTCTTTTTCCCGTTTTGGCTTAAGTGTAATAACCGTGGTATTTAAAGAAAATGTAAACATCTATTTTGCCAGGCAGCTTATATCAGAAAAATTAAAAGAAGCGGTGGAGCAAATTCCCAAAGGGATGGGCAATCCTGAATTGGGGCCTGTTACAACGGGCCTTGGAGAAATCTACCAGTATGTTATCCATCCAAAAAAAGGAAGCGAACAGAAATATTCTGCGATGGATTTGCGTACTATGCAGGATTGGATAGTCGGACGTCAATTAACAGGGATTGCCGGTGTGGCAGAAGTCACTGGGTTTGGTGGCATCCACAAGCAGTATGAAGTAGCGGTAAGTCCCGAAAGGCTGAAAGCCATGAATGTAACCATCCCGGAAATATTCATTGCCCTTGAAAAAAATAATGAGAATACAGGAGGTGCATACATTGACAGGAAACCCAATGCCTATTTCATCCGCGGAGTGGGGCTTGTAAAAACTTTTGCTGACATTGAAAATATAGTTATAAAAAAGCAAAGCAATGTCCCTGTATTGATACAAGATGTTGCTACCGTACAATTTGGTTCACCACCCCGTTACGGAGCGTTAACGTATAACGGTGAGAAGGAAGTAGTGGGTGGTATTGTGCTGATGATGAAGGGTGCCAATAGTGCATCAGTAGTAGAGTTGGTGAAAGAAAGAATGGAAACAGTAAAAAAATCACTACCGGAAGATGTGGAGATAGAGGCATTTTTAGATCGCACCAATTTAATTGACCGTGCCATCAATACAGTAAAAACAAACTTGATTGAAGGAGCGTTAATTGTAATATTAATATTGGTTTTGTTCTTAGGAAATCTCCGGGCTGGATTAATAGTTGCATCTGCCATTCCTCTTGCTTTATTATTTGCATTGGCCTTCATGAATTTATTTGGAGTTAGCGCCAACCTGATGAGCCTGGGTGCAATTGATTTTGGATTAATTGTGGATGGAGCTGTCATTATTGTAGAAGCTACATTGCATTACCTGGGAGTAAAGCAAATTACAGGCAAATTATCGCAGCCTCAAATGGATGAAGCGGTGGAAGGTAGTGCAAAGAAAATGATGAGTTCCGCAGCATTCGGGCAAATAATAATCCTGATTGTTTACTTGCCGATACTTTCATTGCAGGGTGTAGAAGGAAAAATGTTTCGTCCGATGGCTCAAACAGTGGGCTTCGCTATCCTGGGTGCTTTACTGTTATCACTCACTTATATACCCATGATGAGTGCCCTGTTTCTTTCAAAAAATACCAGCCACAAAAGAAACTTTTCAGACAGGATGATGGATTTCTTTCAGCGTGGATATGCCCCGATCCTCAAGGGCGCCATCAAAATAAAATATGCAGTAGTAGGTATTGCAGTTGCTTTATTAATTATAGCTCTTGTTATATTTAAAAATATGGGAGGTGAATTTATACCCACGCTGGAAGAAGGTGATTATGCCATAGAATTTGTATTGCCGCAGGGTTCATCTCTGTCACAGACAATAGAAACAGTTATGATGGCAGAACGTATGCTGCTTAAATTTTCGGAAGTGAAAATGGTAGTGGGCAAAACAGGTGCAGCCGATATAGCTACCGACCCTATGCCGCCTGAAGCATCGGATTTAGTCGTGATACTGAAACCAAAAAAAGAATGGACAACTACCAAAGACTTTTATGAATTGTCAGATAGAATGAGAGACAGGCTTTCTACCATTCCCGGTGTAATAGCCGAGCCAAGCCAGCCCATACAAATGCGTTTTAATGAA
>JANMBO010000104.1:0-56515 GCA_031360425.1 Chitinophagaceae bacterium
GATGGATTTGTGGCCAGAATGTTTAAAGCAACCTCCGAAATGGGAAAACAACTCGATTCGCTGGCTGATGTAGTAAGTTTTGGCGTGGCTCCTTCCCTCATCATTTATCATTTTCTCCGGCTCAGTTTTGCCCGGGAAGAAAATGGCCTCGATATTTCCTGGGCTGTGTTAACGCCCGCTTTTGTCATTGCCTGCGCCGCTGCTTATCGCCTGGCAAAATTCAATATCGATATAGAACAGCAGTATGGATTTAAAGGAGTACCTACCCCGGCTGTCGGATTATTAGTTGCTTCCTTCCCATTAATATACTGGTACAGTAACAATGAAACTATTGTAACCCTTTTTCATAACAAATGGTTATGGTACGCGGTAATTTTGATACTCAGTTACCTGATGGTAAGCAATCTTCCTTTAATGGCACTTAAATTTAAAGACTATACGCTAAAGAATAATTTGCCGAAAATTGTATTGCTTTTGATAGCAGTGCTGGCTGCGTTGTTATTAAAATGGATAGCAGTACCAGTGGTATTCATCGCTTATATAGCCCTATCTTTGATCTTTAAAAATAAAACTACATGACCTATACAGTACAGGTAAAAGTAATGCCCCTTAAAGAATTACTGGATCCGCAAGGAAAAGCCGTTATGGGTGGATTGAGCAATCTGGGTATTAAAGAAATTTCAGACGTAAGAATTGGAAAGAATATTACCCTTGAAATAGATGCCGCTGATGCAGAAGCTGCCAAACAATTGGCCGAAAGCGCGGCAAAGAAGCTATTGGCTAATCCGGTGATGGAGTACTTTGAAATTTCGGTGAACTAAAAATAATAGTGTATGACGAATTGCGAATGCACTGTTTTTTTCTTGCTTTTAATTGTTCAAGTTCCTTTCTGTCCAGGGAATGATATAGCCGAATAATTCGCCATTCGCAATTTCGCCATCAGTTTTAATATGCTCTACATCGTCCCCACACCAATCGGCAATCTCAAAGACATTACCCTTCGTGCCATTGAAGTATTGAAGAGTGTGGACCTCATACTCGCAGAAGATACACGTAATACGATTAAACTATTGAATCATTACCAGATTATTTGTCCACTCACTCCTTTTCATCAGCACAACGAACACCAGGTGTTGCAGCATCTAACCAATCAATTATTACAAGGAAAAAAAATGGCCATGGTTTCGGATGCAGGCACGCCCGGCATTTCTGATCCGGCTTTTTTATTAGTGAGAGAATGTATTAAAGTAGGCATTAAAGTGGAATGCTTAGCCGGGCCCACTGCTTTTGTTCCCGCCTTGGTGAACAGCGGGCTTACCTCGAATCGCTTTGTCTTCGAAGGATTTCTTCCTGTAAAAAAGGGAAGGCAAACGATGCTGAAGAAACTGGCAGATGAAGAACGAACAATTATTTTTTACGAATCACCCAATCGACTGGTGAAAGCATTGGAAGAATTTATTCAATACTTCGGAGCGGAAAGAAACTGCTCTGTAAGCAGGGAGCTTTCCAAAATTCATGAAGAAAATGCGCGGGGTACCCTAGCCGAAGTATGTGAGCATTTCAAACAAAAAGAAGTGAAAGGGGAAATAGTGATTGTTGTGGAAGGCCGCTCCCGATAAAAGATTTCAATACCACTGTATTACATCTGTCAACTTTTTTCTTTTAAGATCTGGCACCCAGCATTCGTCAGCCGGGTAACCAACCGGTATTAATAAGAATGGTTTTTCATTCTCCGGTCTGTTTAAAATTTTCGCCAAAAAATTCATTGGCGACGGAGTATGTGTTAATGCGCCCAGACCCGCCTGGTAAATAGCTGCCAACAAAAAGCCGCAGGCAATCCCTACACTTTCGGTAGCATAATAATTCTGATGCTTATGCCCACCCGGTTCTATTTCATAACTTCTTTTAAATACAATGATCAGGTAGGGGGCGATCGCTAAAAAAGGTTTATGCCAGTCGGTGCCAATAGGTGCCAGGTCATTCAGCCATTCTTCACTCATTCTTCCATTATAGCTTTCCCGTTCTTCTTCTTCCGCCGCGGCCCGTATTTGTTTCTTAATGGAAGGATCACTTACTACGCAAAAGGTCCAGGGTTGTTTGTGAGCGCCGCTGGGGGCGGTAGAAGCTGCTTCAATAATATTTTCTATTACTTCACGGGAAACAGGACGGTCACTGAATTCGCGGATCGTTCGGCGTTGATTCATCCATTCAAAAAAGGAATGACTTCTATCCAACATTTCCGTTTGGGAATACGTTTCTTTATGATAGGAAACAAAAGGATACTCATTGATCATTTTATGTTCAATATTCATAGTAGTAGAATTACTGAAATGGCCTGTTTGATTTACGAAGTAAAATTAATTTTTTATATTACCACAAAATGGTATTGTTTTGTATTCACAAAGTTGCTAATTTTATTTTATTCAAGAATGTAATATTCCTTGCTGTTTGACTTTTGTGTTCTGCTTTCATTAAATGATTTTAATTTTCTACTATTTAACTATACGTTTTCATGGCTGTTTTATCCTTTTGATGAACTGAATAAAACATCAATTTGAACAACAAAAAGATGATTTAATTAATAACCTTATCCATTCCCCTCTCGAATACTCCCCTATTCTTCTGATTAGTTTATTATCCGAGTCCCTGGTGCGGAATCATAAAGGCACCGGCATTCCCTTTGATAATCCAAAGGACAAAAGCAATCTACGGTATGCTTAGTGATATTGTTATGTCTTAATTGGTTAATCATTTTAATATCAATAAACGTTGCTGGGTATTTGATGACAATTAAAAATACGAGTACATGATTTTTCAGGCAATCGATTTTATAAAGACCATACTCATTGGCGCAGCAATTGACGCCGATCTGGGCAATATCGGGGAAATAGTTTCTACAAGTGGTAGTGGCCATGGAGGCGTCTCGCCTCTGATTATTTCACTGGTAAATATCGAAGAAAACAGGATTTCACGCGATCCTAATAATTATATACGTGATCGTACCGGCGTTTCCATATTAAGAAAGAATCCGGCTATTCATCTCAATCTAACCCTTCTTTTTACTTCAGTAAGACACGATGGTGGTTATGAACTCGCCTTGAACGATGTGCAAAGCGTGATCCGTGTTTTCCAGAATAAATGTGTATTCGATAATTCTACCGAGCCGCGTGTACCAGCTGGAATTGATACCCTGATACTGGAACTTCTCAGCCTTAACCTGGAACAATTGCACCAGTTATGGTCGATGCTCGGCGGTAAATACCATCCTTCTGTAGCCTATAAGATGCGAATGGTAACCATCGATAGTATTTCTGATGATCAGGGATCATTAATTACCCATATAGAAGCCAATTATCAATTAAAGTAAACCCTGATGGGAGTAATTGTAGATACGATAAAAACCAGTTTCAGCAATTTATTTACCATCAGGCTGGGTCATGCCGCTTATGAAAGCAGTTTTTCGAGTGTAGTTTCCAGCTCTATTCTGAACGACCTGTCAACTACGCCGGATGAAAAAACAAAAAAACTGTTCAAAGACTTTACGTTGGGATATGTTCTCGATAATAATATCCTTATTTGTTATATCCGCAATATAACTACCAAAGCCTTCCTGCCATTGCCAGATAGCACTATAATCCGATTCCTGGTGCGCACTCAAGCAAGATTCATCAATAAAACAATAATACAGTCGGCAGGCAGCAACCAGGTATACCAGTTTACCAATCTCGGCAGAACCGGAGGAGGAACAGATAAATATCTTACTAAAACAAGTGGCGGCGTAACCGATAATGATCTGCAGGATGCGGATGTAATTGCCGCGTCGGAAAATTGTTTCGCGGTAATCGATATTTATACAAAAGATGTAGGTAACGATTACCGGCTGTTTGATGTCAGCGGAAATTTATTGGGGGGTAATTATAAAATAAGTTTTACACCAAAATAAATTACGAGCAATATTATTCAATATTAAAAACTCAACCATATGGCAATCGAAAGCAATTTAAAAACTCCCGGCGTCTATATAAATGAGATACCGCTCTTTCCACCATCAGTAGCACAGGTAGAAACAGCTATTCCCGCATTTATTGGTTATACCCAAAAGGATACAACGGGTGGGGTTCCTACCCGTATCACCAGTTTGCTTGAATACGAAACATTGTTCGGATCCGTCGCCCCGCAGCAGGGAATTGAGTTGACGGTTACTGATGAAAACTCAAGCCCCGTAAAATTTGATTTCTCTGCTAATAAAGGACCTCTGCTTAATAGCTTCCTGTATTACAGTGCCCAGATGTATTTTATTAATGGAGGAGGGCCCTGCTATATTGTGTCCGCAGGGCTTGATACGGCTGCCCCCACCGAAGCAGGACTGGATGGAGCTTTGAAAAAACTGGAAGCATTTGATGAGCCTACTCTTATTGTGATTCCTGATGCCACAAAATTGAGTGATAGCGAAGGATATGGTTTAATGAACAAAGCGCTCGATCAATGTACAAAGTTACAGGACCGGTTTACGATTATGGATGTAAAAAATAAAAACGATATAGCGACTTCATCCGCCGACTTTCGGGCTGTTATCAACGGCGATATTGAAAAAGCCAAATACGGCGCCGCTTATTTTCCCAACCTCAAGACAACCCTCCCCTTTAATTTTTCCGATGATACACAAATCACCGTAGTCTCAAAAGGAACGCTGGATTCTATTAAAACCACTGAGAATGCTTATTATAATAAAGTGAAGACTGCTTTGAATGGAGTAAAAATAGAATTGCCTCCGAGTGGCGCAGTAGCCGGCTTGTATGCTTCGGTTGATGCCAGCCGTGGTGTATGGAAAGCGCCGGCAAATGTACAGGTAACATCTATAACGGGTCCTTCTGTTGTTATAACGGATACCGATCAGAAAGATCTTAACGTAGATCCTGTAGCCGGCAAATCCATTAATGCCATTCGCTTCTTTACCGGCAAAGGAACATTGATATGGGGTGCACGAACCCTGGCGGGTAACGATAGTGAATGGAAATACGTTCCAGTACGCCGCTTATTTATTACCGTGGAAGAATCAGTTAAAAAAGCTTCCGCCCGTTTCGTGTTTGAACCCAATGACGCCAATACATGGACCAAGGTAAGAGCAATGATAGAAAATTATCTCACCCTGTTATGGCGCGACGGGGCATTGGCTGGCGCCAAACCCGAGCATGCATTTTATGTAAAGGTTGGATTGGGACAAACAATGAGTGCGCAGGATATCCTCGATGGAAAAATGATTGTTGAAATTGGTATGGCGGCTGTACGTCCCGCAGAATTTATCATTCTCCGTTTCAGTCATAAAATGCAGGAATCATAATCTGTTTTTCCGGTTGAATAAAAAAAATTTTCCTATTCATTTTTAAAAAAATAAATATGGCACAATACCCGATTCCCAAATTTCATTTCCTGGTAGAATGGGGAGGCGCACGCATCGGTTTTACGGAAGTAAGCGGCCTGGAAGTTTCTACCGAAGTAATAGAATACCGCGAAGGCTCCAGTCCGGTATACCATAAAATTAAAATGCCCGGTATGCAGAAGTTCGCCAATATTACTCTTAAGCGCGGTACGTTTAAGGGAGATAATGATTTTTATAATTGGTGGAATACCGTTGCCTTGAACACCATCGAACGCCGGGATGTTACCATTTCGCTGCTTAATGAAAATCATGAACCGGTAGTGGTTTGGAAAATAAATAATGCATGGCCGGTCAAAGTGCAGTCGACAGACTTAAAAGCTGATGGCAATGAAGTGGCTATTGAAACCATTGAGCTTGCACACGAAGGGTTAACGATTCAAAACGAGTAAACATGGCGAATTATCCATTGCCCGGGTTTCATTTTTCTGTTTCATTCGATTCGCTGCCTTCGTCTCCAAACGATTCCCGTTTCCAGGAAGTAAGTGGATTGGAAGTAGAAATGGAAATGGAATCCTTTACTGAGGGAGGCCAGAACCGATTTACCTGGCAATTACCAAAGCGTGCGAGGTATTCCGATATTACACTAAAGCGGGGAAAATTCATTGGGTCGGCTATAGTGGCCTGGTGCAAGGACGCAATGGAAAATTTCAGCTTTCTGCCGGTTAATATCACCATCTCTCTGTTGAACGAAAAGCATGAACCTGTTCAGTCGTGGTACGTGGTGAATGCGGTTCCCAAAAAATGGTCGGTTTCTGCTTTTAATGCGGAAGAAAATTCTATTGCAATCGAATCCATTACACTGAGCTCACAATATTTCACGATGCTAACTATATAATTTAAAAACTATACCCATGCCTATCGAGATAAAAGAGTTGCATATAAAGGCGGTGGTGAGTGGCAAAGACAAAACGGTTGCTGGCAATCAACTTTCCGCCGATGATATTGCTACGCTGCGAAAAGAGTTAACAAAAGAAATAACGGAAAAAGTACTGCGTATTCTTCAACAAAAAAATGAACGGTAATGGCCCTCGACCTGGGAAAACTGGAAAAGTTATATATCGTTGCTTTCAGCAAACCCGATTTTGCATTGACCAGCATCGCGGCACCTCCTTTTTTCGCTTTGATTAATCCGGAAACCTATTCCTATAAATATAAAATTGAATTCTGCGAAACACAGGCACCGGGGACATCCGGCGTCAACATGAAGTTTAATAAAATGCCACCGCAGGAATACAATTTCGATTTCCTGTTCGACGGAACCGGTGTAATACAAAGCATTTTTCCCGCCGCGCTTCCGGTAACGGAACAATTAGAAATTTTCCGACACAGTATTCTTCAATACCAGGGAGATATTCACCGGCCCTATTACCTGAAAATCCATTGGGGAACGCTGCTGTTTAAAGGGGTACTTACTTCAATGGATATTGAATTTAAATTATTTTCTCCCGATGGTTCGCCATTGCGTGCGATTGCAAAATGTGCTTTCAAAGGATCGGTAGAAGAAAATCTGCGGCTTGCCATGGAAAACAGGATGAGTCCAGATATTACTCATAAACGGATTATGAAAAGCAGCGATCGTCTACCCTTGCTGGTGAAGAATATCTATAACGATCAGCGCTATTATATCGATGTGGCCGGGTTCAATAAGATGGACGGCTTCCGGAAAATAAACGATGGTACCGAAATTAAACTTCCACCTGCTCAATAAGAACAATGGCAATAGAAATAGAAACATCATTGGGGTCATTCATAGCAGAACCGGATACGGATCTGGTAAGCCTCGAAATACGGATCGAAGGCAAGGAAATATCGGCTGCCTATCATATTATGACAATAACACTGCAACATGAAATCAACAAGATACCTTCCGCACAGCTGGTGATACTGGATGGGTCCGCCAGCGAGGAGAATTTCGATATCAGCGATGATGAAATATTTACCCCGGGAAAGAAAATCGAAATCGATCTTGGCTATCATGGCAATAATAAATTGGTATTTAAAGGAATTATTATTACCAATACGCATAAAGTAAATAACCATTGCTGCGAAATGACGGTGGAATGTAAAGACGAACGGGTGAAGATGACTACTACGCTGTCGGGAAATACCTATCCCGGTAAAACAGATATCGAGATCGCGGAAGATTTACTAAGAGATAATGAGTTGCCGGAACTGGAAAAACAGCGGGAGGATAGCCCAGCGATCAAACACGAACAGCTTGTTCAATCCAATACAAGCGATTGGGATTTTATGATCAGCCGCCTCGACGTTGCAGGCCATTTCAGTATTATTAATAACGGGCAATTTTTTATAAAGAAAGTGCTGCTGGCAGGCGAACCTGTATTGAAACTTAAACACGGGGTCAACATTTTCGAATTTCACGCAGATATTGATTCAAGAGTGCAGTCACCGGAAGTAAAAACAAAATCCTGGGATCCTGCCGAACAGGAAGTGCGGACAACCGGCAACGAAGATCCAGCAGAAATAGAACAAACTAATCAGCGGGGAAACGATGATGGGGAAGAAAAATCACTGAAGTCGACCATTGAACAAATCGCTTCTGTAATTAATAAGCCATTCATGATTCGCGGGGCCTACATGAGTAAAGAAGAGCAGCAATTAATCACCGATTCAAAAAGAGCAAGACAGGTTCTTTCCCGTATTAAAGGGAAAGTGAAATACCAGGGAACTACTAAAGCAATGCCCGGAGATTTTATTGAATTGAGCGGGGTAGGAAAAGAATTCAATGGAAACATATTTGTATCTGCTATCCAGCACGAGTATGCTGATGGTTGCTGGACAACAGAAGCTACTCTTGGTTGGGATGAGAATTTTTTTGCGGAACACACCAACCCGAAACATCCTTCTTCTTCCTCAGGACAGATATCAACGATACAGGGTTTGCACATCGGTATTGTGACGAGTATTACAGATAATAGCGGTCAATACCGGGTAAAAGTTCGCTTGCCGCTCGTAAATGAAAGTGATGAAGGAGTATATGCAAGAGTTGCCACCCTCGACGCTGGTAACAGCAGGGGAACATTTTTCCGGCCGGAAATTGATGACGAAGTCATCGTGGGTTTTATGAACGACGATCCCCGGCACCCGGTTATTCTTGGCATGTTGCACAGCAGTAAGAAGCAAGCGCCATTAGAACCACAGGACAGTAATCCTCAGAAAGGCTATAGATCAAGGTCAGGTATACGATTGATTTTTGATGATGAAAAAAAATCGGTTGTTATTGAAACGCCCGGCAACCGGATCGCGGAACTGAATGACGAGGCCGGAACAATTACTATTAAAGATGCAGCGGGAAATAAAATAGTGATGGATAAACATGGAATTACATTGGAAGCGGCAAAGAATGATATAAAGTTAAAAGCCAATAAATCCATCAAACTGGAAGCACAAACCATTTCGATTAAAGCAAGCAACCAGGTTACGGTAGAAGGAGGTGCAAAAGCTACTCTTAAAGCGGGTGGGCAAACAGTTATCAAAGGCGGTACGGTAATGATCAATTAATAATAAAAAAAAAGCAGATGGCAATTGCTGCACGTGCGGGTGATCTTCATATATGCCCAATGTTTTCGGGGAATACCCCCCATGTAGGTGGACCGGTTAATCCACCGGGGAATCCTACTGTATTGATCGGCGGATCGCCGGCTGCTTGTGTAGGTGATAGCTGTACTTGTGCGGGAGGACCGCCCGATGCTATTCAAAAGGGATCATCAACGGTATTGATCGGAGGTAAACAAGCAGCCCGGTTTGGTGATGCAACAGTGCATGGAGGTAAAATAACCGGTGGCATGCCAACAGTATTAATAGGAGGTTAATTATGAGTGTAATAAATTCTTTTTTGGGAACCGGGTGGAACTTTCCTCCGCTGTTTGATAAATCAATTGCAAGTGTTGATATGATCAGTGAAGAAGCCGATGTACAAAGCAGCCTGGAAATATTATTAACTACACGGCCGGGCGAACGAATTATGCGCCCCGATTATGGCTGTAATCTCGATGAGTTGTTGTTTGAGCCGCTTACCACTACGTTCAAGACTTATATCAAGGACCTGGTATCAACGGCGATATTATACCATGAACCGAGAATCGAAGTAAATAAAATTGAATTAGATGATAGCGGAGAACTGGATGGTAAGGTAGTGATCGCTATTGAGTACACTATCCGTTCTACCAACTCGCGGTACAATTTTGTTTTCCCATTCTACAGAAACGAGGGTACAGAAATAAAATAGGCAATAAATAAATCGGGCAGAATATGTCATGCGACGATAAAAATTTATTACAGCGCGAGGGAACCAGTGAACTCAACCGGGTATTGGCTGCCTTGTCTGTCTTATTTGCAAGGGTCGATGAAAGAGACGCCGCTGACCTGTTGTTGTTTGCAAAACGATATGCGTCATATCTAAACTTCTATAATTCTTCCAATACAATTGATGGAGATTGGGAGTCGCTGATGAAGATGGATATAAGTATAACCCTGGCTACCCTGATGAAGGTTGATATCGCGGCTGTGGCAGATTACCGCAAACTGCTGTATAAAAGAATCCGTCTTTCACCGAATGATACTGAAGCAAAAACGCAATTCAAATTTGTTTTTGACCTTATTTTCTCACTGATCCGTTTAATAGACGAACAATATTCATTAATAGATCCAGCCCTGGAAATAAAATTCAGGATACGGAATACGATTGAAAACAAAATGCAGCAGGCTTTTCTTATAGTGGATCAATTATTCAATGATTTTAAAGCGGAAGGTTGGGTGGATACAAGCCTCGCCGATCTTGATGGAGAGGCGCCCTTGGCGATCCGCTCCTGCAGCGATTACGATAAGAACAACCTGATCAGTAAACCAGAATGGGGGATTCCTCCTGTTGATCCTGTAATAACCGGCATAACCTTATCTGCTGCACCTTCCGAGCGCGAAAATATTATCTGTATTATCAATCACAATATATTCAACTCGCAGATCGATTCGTTGTTTAAAGGAATTACAGAGATTATTCAGCAGGCAGCTAAAATGTTCGAAGAAACAGTAATCGACTTTCCTGGACATACTCCTCATTATGCCTTATACCTCACTTTTATAAAATTATTCAAACACGCCCAGAATGAATTGAATTCGTACACACAGCGCCATCTTGATTTTTATTATAAGGATACTCTTCAGCTTATCAATAAACCCGCGGAACCTGATGCGGCCCACCTTGTTTTCGAGTTGCAGAAGCCCGTAAATAAACATCTGCTTAAAAAAGATAGTTTATTTAAAGGAGGAAAAGACGCGATTGGCAAAGAGATTAGCTACTCGCTCACCGACGATATTGTACTCAACAAATCAACTGTTGCGCAAATACATGCGCAGCAATTGATTTATCCATCCGGTTCTTTACAGGCATCCCCTGTTGCCGCATCTGCAGATGGAGCTGGGACTCCTATTAAAACGGCCGATCAAAGCTGGTTCACCTTCGGGGATACAAAAAAAGCAGGATTCGCTAAAACAGGCTTCGCTATCGCTTCCAATATTTTATTCATGAAGGAAGGCGCACGTACCGTGGCCATCACTGTATATTTTGAAAAGCCGGTATTAAATGTATTTTCATCAAGAGCCCCGATTCATTCCTTTAGTGCTGAACTGACCGGTGAAAAAGGATGGCATATAATAAAGAATGTGCAGTTATATGTTTTCAAACATAACAAAGGACAACGGTTTGTATTTGTTTTTGGGTTAACAGCGGATGATCCCTCGATTGTTCCCTATTCAGAAGCAATACATAAAGAAAATTTCATCGTGGATCTTCCTATAGTTAAATTATTGCTGAAACAGGGTGAAACGGGTGCTATACCTTATACCGCATTACACGATAAATCCATAAGTTCCGTAGATATCTCGATTAGTGTTGCGGGATTGAAGGATTTGGTTCTTTCCAATGACACGGGAGCGATCGATGCATCAAAACCCTTTAAACCATTTGGAGATTTTCCGGGTACTGGCTCGTCCTTTTATATTGGCAGCCGGGAGGTTTTTCAAAAAGATATTACCGGTATTGATCTTTCATTCGACTGGAAAAATGAACCGCGTGATGATAATTCCGGCCAGCAATACCTGATGCCGGCACGTTACCTTCGTCAATCCAAATGGACAGAGTCATATACAATCGTTAACGACCATATTACATTCAATGCCGCTTCGCCTTTCACAAAAACAGTAATGGGCTTCGATCCCAATGAACCATTGCAGCCGAATACGCTTGAAGGATTTCTGCGTATCCAATTAAACAGCGGTCAGTTTTCATTGAAACAATTTATGTCAAATGTTCAGTCGCAATTGAATAGTTTTTCCATTGTGGAAAATAAAGACAATTCCAAAATCCATGATCTTGTTGTCGATAGCCCGCCACCGGTGCCGGAAGAAATAATTCTTGATAGCTTCTCTCTTAATTATACCGCAAAAAGTACTATACCATTTAATGAAGCGGAATTGCCGGTTCATGATATTTTCTATCATATCGGTCCTTTCGGTCATAGCCGGATACATTCGGTTCTTTTCGATAGTGCTCCCAATCGCGAAGCAACCAGGCGACAGACGCTTGTCCCGAATATTATTGATGACGGCTCATTATTGATTGGCTTGGACAATGCTGAGGCAGGGCTGGTGGTAAACCTTCTTTTCCAGGTATCGGATGGAAGTTCCAACCCGCTAAAAAATATGCAGTCATTGAATTGGTTCTTTCTGTCTGCCAATAATAGCTGGAGAAAATTTGAAAAGCAATTTGTAATAGACCGTACGGTTAATTTTACCCAATCGGGAATCGTAACACTCACACTTCCGGATGATGCAAGCAAAGCGAGCAGTATTGTTAAAAATGGATTGATATGGATAAAAGTGACCGTGAAAGAAAACTGCGATGCTGTTTGTAAGATGGTTCAGATTATTGCCCAGGCTGCTAAAATAGTATTGGTAGAGGACGAATCAAAAAATATAGAGTTCCGCAAACCACTACCTGCTAAAACTATTTCAAAGCTGATCACCAGCGACGCGTCAGTAAAAACCGTCAATCAGCCATTCGATTCTTTTGGAGGAAGAATAAAAGAATCAGACGAACATTTTTATCTGCGGGTAAGCGAGAGGCTTCGCCATAAACAGCGGGCCATCACCATCTGGGATTATGAACATATTATACTGGAGCAGTTCCCGGAAATATTCAAGGTAAAATGTCTTAATCATTCGGGCTTTTTCTTTCGCAATAACGAGGAGCATTTCTGCGAAAACTATCCCGGGCATGTTACAATTATCACGCTACCCAACCTGAAGGATAAAACCAATATGAACCCGCTGCGGCCCTATACATCGATCAGGCTATTACAAAATATCCTGGATTATTTGCAAACAATAATTTCTCCTTTTGTAAAACTGCATGTTCGTAACCCCGCGTTCGAAGAAATACTATTCGATTTTGAAGTCAAATTTTACGACAACCTCGACGAATCTTTTTACCTGCAGTTATTGAATACTGAAATTGAACGATTCCTCTGTCCCTGGGCCTATGATACAAAGACGGAGATCTCGTTCGGCGGCAAAATAAGAAAGTCGGCGATCCTGAATTTTGTGGAAGAGCGTCCATACGTGGATTATGTTACCTGTTTCAGCATGAACCAGGTGGTAAAAAGGATAGGTAGTACAATTATCAAAGAGCAAAGAGATATTGAGGTAGCAGAAGGAACTACTTCACGCTCCATACTGGTTTCTTACTTCGACGAAGAGACCGGAGCAAGGCATATTATTAAATCACCCGCAACCTGCGATTGCTGATGGAGGAAAAAGATACTATATCAAAACGAATCAATCTGTCTACTGCGCAGGATTATGAACTCCTGCGGAAGGAAGGATTGGCTCTAATTGAAAGTTTGTCGCACGAACTATGGACCGATTACAATACCCATGACCCGGGAATAACCACGCTGGAAGCACTTTGTTACGCTATTACAGAATTGGGTTATCGAAACGGATTCGATATGAAGGATCTTGTCGTAACAGAAGGCAGTGGTATAAACGACGCAGACAGAGTACTGTTTACTGCAAAAGAAATATTAACCAATAACCCGCTAACGATAAATGATTACCGGAAATTATTGGTAGATATTGAAGGGGTGCACAACGCCTGGTTATATGCTTCGGATACAAAACCAGGTCCGGGGGGTTCGGAACTGCCCGTAAATGAAGTGCCTGTTTATGCAGATTTCAAGAATGATGTATTGACTTATATTCCTCAACCACATACCTTATTTCTATCTGGCTTGTATGAAGTATTACTTGATCTTGATAACGACGATCGCTTCGGTGATTTGAATACGGGTGATATTCTCCTGCCAAACCCGGAGGTACCAGCCCGTTTTGTTGCCGGAGAATTCTTTTTGACGTTTGAGCTATTATCATGGTCCGAAGGTTCCTTTGAATTTGCTGAAAAAGCAGCAGATAAAACAACGAATCATATTAACACAATCAGCATTACAGCCGATGGCGCTCAATGGAACTGCAAGCTGCTATTGGACGACGGCTCAGAACTGGCATTCGGAATCTCTCTAACGCAAAAACCTTCGGGTAAAACAGTAACAACAGCCGACATTATTTCAATCATGCAAGCCGAGTTTATTCATGTCCTGTTTGCCGAATACCTCCTTAAAATTCGTAAAGCAGAGAAAATTGTTCAGACAGCTATAAAACGTTTGCACGAGCGGCGAAATCTTTGTGAAGATTTTCTTTCGGTGAATTCTGTAAAGACCGAAGAGATCGCCTTCTGTTTCGATATAGAGGTGGCGCCTGCAGCCGATATCGAAAAGGTAGAGGCCGCAGTCTTCTTCGCGATCGAAAATTACCTCAATCCATCTGTGGAGTTTTATTCACTGAAGGAATTGCTTGATAAGAAAGTGCGGGTCGACGAAATTTTCAATGGACCTGTACTCGAGCATGGATTTATCGATACCGCGCAATTGGAACAAACACAACTGCGCTCCATTATTCATACTTCCGACATCATTAACCTGATGATGGATATCGAGGGTGTATTGGCGATCCGGAATTTCGTAATGACCAAATACGATGAACTGGGAAACACGGTTTCCGGTAGTATTGGCCAGGAATGGTGCATGCACATCTCCCCGTTACATAAACCGGTTCTTTCTAAAGAGAAATCAAAAATAATCCTGTTTAAAAACCAATTTCCTTTTTTGGCGCGGTACAACGAAGTGCGTGATACGGTTTTATTATTACACGCGCAGGCAGCAAGAGATAAACTGAAAGGGTTTCAGCAGGATATTCCGGTTCCGATGGGTCGAAAACGGGATACTGAATCTTTCTGGCCTGTGCAATACGAATTTCCCCAGACTTATGGGATTGGTCAGCACGGATTACCTGCCAACGCTTCCTCCGAACGTATTGCCAGGCAGCGGCAATTAAAAGCTTACTTATTATTCTATGAACAGTTGCTGGCCGATTTCTTTTCTCAACTTTCCCACGCGCATGTTCTGTATTCTGTCGCAGATATCAAGCACACTTATTTCGCGCAATTCCTCGGTCAGATAAAAGATATAGAACCCATCTACAAAAAAGCAGGCATTAATATTTTGCTGGAAGAGGCGATTGCTGCTGCTGATTCAACGACTCCTTCAAAGAATGATTGGCAACAGCTGTTTGAAAGCAGGCAACTGTTCCAGGACAGGCGTTCGCGGTTCCTGGATCATTTATTGGCCAGGTTTGCGGAGTCGTTCAATGATTACGCATTGCTGATGTATCGCATCAATTACGAAGAACGAACAGAGGAAAAAATCAGCTTTGAAGATTTGACACTTGCAAAGACCGAGTTGCTGAAAAATTATCCTGTTATCAGTTCAGGAAGAGGGAAAGCATTTAACTATTATCCGCAGCATGATGACTTTAGTATTGACACAACGGCCCTGTGGGATACACTGAATGTATCGGGTATTGAAAAAAGAATAAGCGCGTTAACCGGCATCGCTGACCCGAGCAGGCGGTTTTTGTATTGCATAAAAAATATTGAAGTTGTTTGCAATGAAAAATTTGTTAACGGGAACGGAACCGAAAAGCTAAAATGCTTTCATGAGTTTTCTCTAACCATACTATCAGGCGTTACGCTGCGGAACAGTCAGCAATATGAATCTAAGAAGGATGCTGAAGAAGCTGTATTAAAAGTGCTCGGACTGGGAAAACAAAAACAGAATTACGCATTCGATCCGGGAAAGAAAAACCTACAACTGAATAATGCGGAAGAAACATTAATGGAATCGGCTGCCAATTCATTTCCCGGCAATACCGAAGCGATGGCAGCCGCAGACGAATTCGTGAATGAATTTACCGGCGAATGCAATGATCCTATCGGACTTCATTTGATTGAACACATACTTCTCCGTCCCCGTACAACGGATTATAAGTTAATAGAAGTATGTCTTCATAAGGGAGACTGCCCATGTGAAATTGATCCGTATACATTCAGGGCTTCCGTCGTATTGCCTTATTGGCCCGGTCATTTTGAAAACAGCGCATTCCGAGAGTATTTTGAAACGCGTATACAGGAGGAAGCGCCCGCGCATGTACAATTGAAAGTTTGCTGGCTCAGTAACGACCTGATGCGGGAGTTTGAACTGCGCTATAAAAAATGGATTGAGGAACTCGCGGCTTATTCCGCCGATAAAGTAACACATGCGGATTCATTCCGCCAGGCAAACGACCAGATGATAGAAGTATTAACATTATTACATAGCGAATATCCATTAGCCACCCTGCATAATTGTGATGAAAGCAAGGAAGGAAGCAATACGGTGGTATTGGGAAAAACAGTTTTAGGAACATTTAAAAACCAGTAGTTATGAGTATCGCAAACACCTACCCGGTATTTGAAGCAGACCAGGTGCTGACCAATAATCACCTGAACAGCGTGCTGGATTATCTCGATCAGCAAAACAGGCTGACCCGTACAAAACTGATCGGTAGTGGTATTGTCTGCGGACTCGATCTTAAGCCATCGTCCAGTTCGATAAAAATTTCAAAGGGATGCGCACTGACCACGCAGGGATTCCTGATAACCCTGTGTTCTTCGGAGTATACTCATTATATCAGTTATACCCCTCCGCCATTACCAGATGATCTGGATTTTATCAGTCAGTGTGAAGGAAAGGAAGAAGATATTGCTGCTTATTATAAATTATTATTCAGCCAGCAGGTTTTTCAATTGATAAAAAAAGAGGAAGCAGGAGATTTTACCGGCGATAATCAACCCATTGCGCTGGAACAATCCCAAGGATTTACAGAAAAATATGCGGTTGTTTTATTTCTGGAAGCAGAAGAATTAAATCTTAAGAACTGTGATACCAACGATTGCAACGATAAAGGCAGCCAGATGAACTTTGAGGTAAAGCCTTTACTGATCGCTAAAGAAGTATTGGATAAGATCCGCAAAAGAACAGGTAACACAAACTTGCCTCAACAAGCCAACCTGATTCCTTTTCTCAGACGTTACAACGTGCCTGTTCAACGACTCACTTCCGCTTCCGAAGTATTGAATGCATTCCTCAGCATTATTGATGCAAGTACGTTAAAATCAGTATCGGAGGCATTAAAACAATCGGCCGTGCAATATCAATTCTTGTTGGAGAATGAAAGCCCGGCGGTTTTTGACGGCGTTTTGGATAGTCTTACCGATATCAAAGAACTCATTGTTAAAACCAATCCTGTTTTAATCCAGTATTTCTATGACTTGCTGGATGACATAATAAAAGCATACAATGAGTTTATTAATAAAGCACAATTTGTGAACAGTGCCTGTTGTCTGGATGAAATGCTTTTCCCACTTCATATTATGCTGGGAGAAGCCGATAAGGATACCAGCACAACACGTTCCGTGTACAGGCAATATTTTATTTACTCGCCCCTGTTCGACGCGCAGCATGATGGGTTGGCAGAAGCACGCTCTCTGTTTACGAGACTCCGGTTGCTGATTGCTGAATTTACTATTGAAAATATGCTGGGGTTTGAAAAGAAAGATATCCGGTTTACTCCTTCATTAACCGGCAATGCCTGGCTATCGGACCGGTGTATTCCTTATTATTACGATGTTTCTGATAAAAGTGAATTATTGCGTTATTGGAGTTATGCAAAAACAAAAAGAGGGCAACAGGAGCAGAACCTGAGTTATAATTCATCTGATTATTCTGCTTCTTTTCCGGTTACGCATCCTTTATTATTTGATATTGAGCCATACAATTTTTTCAGGATAGAAGGACATATCGGAAAACACATTGCAGATGCACTAAGAGAAGTAAAGCAAGAACAGCAGGAAAACAATCTTCCTTTCGAAGTAGTGGCGCTGAGTGCCGATTTTATCGGAACCCTTGTGCGTGGCGAACAACCCAAATGCGTAATTCAGGATCTTGAATCGGATTACCGCGTTTTAATAGCCGAATTCGTATGCCGCCTGCACGATGGATTGTGCATTGCTTCCGGCACAAAATATATACAAGGCGCAAGCCTGGGAACTATAGTGGGTACGATTGTAGATACGTTTTTTTCTTCCTCTCTATTGAGGTCAGGAACATCCGCAGCAACAACATCCAGCGCAGGTTCATTGACAACCCGTCCCGCCGCTGCTGCAGCACCCACCACCTCAGCAGCAGTGGCCGAACTGGCCGACGAAGACAAATTGATCTTGCATTCTATGGGTAATGTATCCGCAGCCACGGATCATATTTTTGTTTCGCAATTGGTCAATGAATTTCATTTATCGAAGGAATATCAAAAAGGAGATACGCTGCTCCGCTTATGCAATCCGCCGGCTGGCACATTAGGCAACGTATATGTTTCCAACGTACGGGTAAACAAGGGTGTTTTTAAAAACCCTGTTTTAGTGAGAGGCGCCGTACCTATTTCTCCATTTCATTTTGAATTATTCGAGTTTATTGATCGGGTAGAAGCCGCTTTTTCAGTATTAATGTCAAGCGAATTGGCCGAATTGAGTATCGACCAATTTAAAGCTGCCTATAAGCGATTAGAGACGCATGTGGCAAATCTCAGAAGAGCTTCTGCTGTTATCAAAAATGAAGTACAATTGACCTTTGATTCCTGTATTATCGAACGTTTGGAAGCTTTGAAGAACGAATACCTGCGTCGCACGGCTCAGTACCGTCTGGCAAAAAATTTCAGTTATTATTTCAGCAAGCATGGCGGCGTGGAGCATAAGGCGGGTGTACCGAAAGGAGGTACATTTTTACTGGTATACCACGAAGAAAGAAAACGGCAGTTTTTTGATGTGCGTTCGGTATTGGTCAATAAAGAACTTGGATCGATACTACTAAAGCAGTTTCCGGCCTTATTGCAGGTTACCGATGACAAGGATGAATTGGAATCAAAAACAAAGGAACTGCAATTAGCCACACAGTTTAAGGATCCTGAATTGTTTTTACGGGCGAATGATGTATTGAGTAAATACCTCGCTGAATGTAAGGATATTCCCCAGGCAAGAAAAGATGCGCTAAAAGCAATCATTACCCTTCCCCCGCAGGCCGCTACCAGTTTTAAAATAGCTGATGGAGCAGTAATTGCGGATTTTTATATCCCTTATTTGTGCTGCAGTGATTGTCCGCCCATCGCATATATATTACCTGCTCCGCCCGCCGGTCCAACCGTAGCACTGGATAAAACCAAATTCTGTGGTATTGATAAAGGGCCTTACGAAATCAGGGTATCTCCTGCTGTAGGAACCATGACCATTGACGATAGGAAAATAGAAAGCGACAATGGTACTTTCTTCCTTACTCCATCTGCTTTCAAACCGGGAACACATGTAATCGCTTACACTAGTGGCGGAACCACCAGTACCCTATCTTTTGATATCGTGGTTCCACCAAAGGTCTCTTTTAAAGTAAGGGAGCCGAAAGATGAAGAAACGTCGGATAGCATCATAACCATTACAATGAACTCTAATGGCAGCGCGGACACAGTATATACTTACGAATTCGGAGATGGCGCGGTATTGAAGTCAAAAGAAAAGACGGTGACTCATACTTATCCCGGAACATTCGAAGGAAATTCAAAAGAGTTTACCATCAAGGTAACCGTTATCGATGGACCATGCACTGTTAAACTGGAGAAGGTAATAAAAGTAAATAAATTCATCATATTGTAGGGATGACCAGGACTATCGAACCTCATATCATTCAAAAACAATCCATCGAAATTAACTTCGAAGAGATGGACGCGGCAGTCGATGTACAGCATCGCATCGCGGAACTGTTTTATGAACGGGTGCAGCCGGCAATGAACGTTTTATTTGATGATATAATAGGGAATGATTGGATTACAACTTTCGAAATGCTGGAAATTGATTGTGGTGTATTATCGGAGAAGCATTGGCAAGAGGAATGGGTAGAACAGGTTTTGAGAAAATTAAAAGAAGAACTCCGACAAATAAATAAATACCACCTTGATATCGGTAAAAAAGCTAGGGAACAATTTTTCTTTTTTCTTAAAAATGGATTTTTCTCCTGGAACCGCTTTTATTCTTCGATAAATGAAATGGAAGACGCAATCGTTATCAATGCCCCTTTCCTGGCACGATTAAAAGAAATACTGCGAATAAATTCATTTTCTAAAAAAAGATTGATGTGGCAGTTTTCGGAAACATTCAGGTTACGGTTGATTCAAAGAATAATAGAAGAGAGTCAAAGCTATTCTGAGCCGCAGGATGGTAGCGATGGGTTACATGCGGCTTCAGGCCATCAAATGGATATCAATAAACTATTAGATGACTTTATAGCAGGGGGACGGCCTATTGATGATGACCGGCAAGAAAAGGATATTATTGAAGAAAAACGGCCCGGAGATGGAAAGAAACCGATAGATGTTTCAAAAGAGATTTATATTAATAATGCCGGATTGGTACTGCTTCATCCTTTTTTACCTGCCTTATTTAATCAATTGGGATTAATATATGAGAATAAATGGTTGAATGAGGAAGCAAAACTGAAAGCACTGCTGGTTTCGCAATTCCTGGTGAGTGGCGAGTATGTTTTCCCCGAGTATGATCTGCCACTAAATAAGATCCTCCATGATTTTTTATTGTCGGAGGCAGTAATAAAAGAAATGGCAATTGATAACAGCACACAGATTGGCTGCGAAGAATTGCTACGGGAAGTAATACGGCAATGGGGTCGTTTAAAAAATACTGGTATTCACAGTTTGCGGGAAACCTTCCTGCAACGCGCCGGCAAACTAACCCGCTTGGATAATGGTTGGTTATTGCAGGTAGAACTAAAAGCGGTTGATGTATTATTGGGAAGTCTTCCATGGGGAATAAGCATCGTCAAACTTCCCTGGATGAATGAAATACTTTATGTGGAATGGATATAAATAATGATGGAGCATGTAGCACAACATACAAAACCTGCTTTGGCGCTGAAAAGGCAACAACCTTTTTTTTCGCCATTATTTGTGCAGCCAAAGCTTACTATCGGGCCGGTAGATGATTCATATGAAAGAGAAGCGGACTCAGTCGCTGACCGGGTGATGCGCATGCCTGCTTCCCCATCAGAACAATCTTTTTTTCAATCAACGCCGCTTTCATTAACTCCGGTGCAAAGAAAATGTGCAGCTTGTGAAGAGGAAGAGCTGCAAAGAAAGGAGGAAGAAAAAGAACCGGTACAACCGAAAAGAGTATTTGAAACTGGTATACAAAGAAAATGCGCTGGCTGTGAAGAGGAAGAAAAAAAGTCGGTGCAAATGAAAACCGACAATGATTTTCAGGCGCAGCGTACATGTAGTCATTGTGCTGAAGAAGAAAAACTGCAGATGAAAGCCGAAACTGGCAACAGTGCCGGAATGACTGCACCTCCCCTGGTGAATAGAACCGTTAACACAGTCGGTCATCCTTTGGATCCGCTAACAAGAGGTTTTATGGAAGTAAGGTTTGGGTATGATTTCAGCAAAGTCCGTATACATAATGATTCAATAGCTCATCGATCTTCGGCTGATATCCATGCAAGAGCGTATACGCATGGAAATCATATCGTTTTTGGGAATGGACATTATCAACCAGGAACTTCTTCCGGTAAAAAATTACTGGCCCACGAATTAAGTCATACAATTCAGCAAGGATCAGGCTCCCACATCCCCACGGCCCGCAGAAAATTACTGCTACCAAGTGCAGACACATCCAGTACGATACAACGGGAAGTAGAGCCTGAATCTATTATGACTGCCTCTGATGTGCTGACCCGTATAGGTAAAGTGGAAAGTAAATATAAGGATGTGGCAGCAAAAGGCGGAGCCAAGGCTGCTAACATGGCCCGGCTGGGCGATTTGGGTTTTTCGGAATTTAATCCGGGAGCACCCGGAGCAGCGGGACCAACCAATGCTTTTGTGTATACCTGTCGATGCGGATTTATCGATATGGGACACTTCTTTGTATCTGCCGCCGTTGCCTATGCGATGTCATTTATCAAGCAATTCGATCTGCGGGTAAATGGCACTTCCTATACTATTGAACAAATGTTGCTGAAAGGAGTTGATAAGATAGAACCCGAACTCGAGATGCTTATCAATACTGTTCCCGGTAATCAGGGAAAAAATATACTGGCACGGGTTAAGGAATTACTCAAAACGGGCGATCCGGCCGCGATTACTATGGTGCTTGGATATGGAACGGAGTTTTACCAGCAACTGGTAAAATTATTTGCCGATCGGATGCAAAAGCCACCGAAGGCATTGGAGGGCGAACAACGAAGCGCTTTTACCGTGGAAGATTTATCCAGCGACTGTTTTGGAGCTTACCGGGGACAAGAAATATGGAAGCGGGTAGACCATCCGCAAAAAGCCGATGACACTACACCGATACATGACATCGTTCAGAAATTGTTCACGGATTGTAAAGCAGTGTTTCCTGCTGAAGGAAGCGATGTAAAATGTGCAATGATGGAAGAAATTACACCGGGTTCCTGCAAACATATACCGGGTAAGGACATTCGCGGAATACCGAAACAGGATCAAAACAGGGAAGCGCCGAACCTGTTGGCAAGTGCAAAACCTCTCTGTGGCGACCCTAGACCGTTATTATGTGAAATTGGTACAGGTTCGGATACTCCCGGTGAACCATTATCGCAGGCTACGCTTGATATAAATACCAGAAACAAATCTATTTCAGTAATTCTGCCTGCCGGCAGTAAAGGTACTGCCGCACTTGGATTGGAAGGAACCGCCATTGCTGTTATAAAGAGCGATGGAACCATTACTGGGGTAGGAAGAAAAGACATACCCGGAATCGGTCCGGCGGATTTCAGTTTCCATACGGATCTTGATATTGCAAATGTCATCCGTGGTGAGGTGCCTCATGTTGGAGTGGGTTTAAGCGCCGGGTCACTTACGCTTGATGCGGCTTTGAGTATTTCTTATGATGGACTACAGCGGCTAAAGGATGGTCCGTTTAAAGACGAAGCGGCAAAGTTTGAGGAAGTATTCAAATCCGATGATTTTAAGAAATTGGTACTGGATCTTATTCATCAGAAAATAACTATTGAAGAATTTAGCAAGGGAGTGAAGGGATTGGTAAAAGAAAAGTATCCTGAAGGACTGAGGGGTGCTGTAGAACGCAACCTCGGTATTATTATACTGGATATTATTACGCATACTAAATTTGATTTGTCGGGGGTGGGTATGATTGAAGGTTTTCCTGCATTCTATCTTTTACTTCAAAAAAGAGACCCGATAAAAGTTCAAGGATATGATGCGCCGATTTTCCGTTATGCGCAAGCCGGGCTTCTCTTCCCGCAATTATTACGGAACAGGAGTCTTAAACAGTTTCCTGCTGCTGCGGGATATGTTGAAAAATGGTTAATCGGTGATCCGCGTCCCGGAGGACCGAATTTAAACTTTGAATTAAGTGCCGGTATCGGCTTGCCACAGGCAGAATTATTTGTTGGCGCCGAAGGTTCTCTTACAACCGATACAGGATTTAAAGCGGGCATTGGTGCATATTATGCGTTCCATCGATTTGGTTCACGCGAACCACAAAAGCCCATTAACTTTTTTGACGCCCGGGTGCCCGAAAACTTCCTGAAGAGCCCGGAATGGGATCAGGATACACGCACACCGCCATTAAGCGCTTATTTAACCTTCGGTACCGATAGAAGAAAGTTGAGTATCACGTATTCAGAAAGTCCATCCGGTACAAAGGAATTCTGGCTAACCTTTTCCGGAACGCATACGATTGCTGATTCGAAAGGAGCAGGAGTGAAATAAAATTGTTGAGTTAAGGGGTCATAAAGGTTGGCCGGTTATTTAAGTTGATTAATTATGAATAGCGGAGAATCTGTCAAGGTTTTAAAAGCTATCAGCAAAAGCTGGCAGAACAGCTATTCTGATAAACCCCGTAATTTTTTTAATGGAAAACCTTTGCAAACAAAGTTGACGGTAAATGAGCCGGGTGACGCTTTTGAAAAAAAGGCGGATCAGGTAGCAGAAAATATAATACAAAATTCTGCAGCGGGTAACAAAGAAACTTTTTTCTCGACTTCAATCGCTCCTGCAATAATACAGCGATCGTGCGCCGCCTGTGAAGAGGAAAAACTTCATCGTAAAGAAACATCTCCCGCTATTCCTATGGTAACTCCTTCCGTTGAACAAACCTTATCTTCTCCCGGAAACGCGATGGATGCCGGTACAAAAAATTTTATGGAATCAAGATTTGGAAGCGATTTTAGCGGAGTTCGTATTCATAACGACGCGATTGCTCATCGTTCTTCGGCAGATATTCGGGCAAAAGCATATACCAACGGAAATCATATCGTATTCAGAAATGGGGAATACAACCCCTCCAGTAATTCGGGGAAACAATTACTGGCGCATGAATTGACACATGTGATGCAACAAAGACTCGGCACATCTTCCGGTCATAAATTACACAGGGCGCCAGTACCTCAAAAAACCTGTCCCTTTGATAGTGTAAAGCAAAAGGAATTATTAAACAAACCACTTCCCTGGGGCATACAGGCTGGAGATTCTCTGGACGTAATTGAAACAAAGAAAAAACTGATGCAAAGAGATCCTGATTTTTTGTCATTGCTTAATAATTGCATTTATAAAAAAATAACAGGCTATGTTTTTAAAGCAGAAGATGTTTTACTGCAGGAAATATTGGATGGTATTGACTCAAATCGTCCTTTCATATTAAAAAGGAGAACAAGTGCCGGAAGGATGCTGGAAGCCATTGCGGATCCAAGACCCTTGCCAGGATCGGGAGTGGTGGTAGATGATTTGAAATATATTGTTAACGGAGGAGATGCTAGTGTTGATAACACTATAACAATGCCTGGAGTTACCACCCCTCAGTGCAGTGATAATTGTAAGCCAGCAGAGAGATTGATTACGCTCGAACAATTCATGGATACAGACAGCCCGGTTAGGAGCTGCTGTTCACCACAGCAGTGTTCCATAATCAGTGATCGGTTGCAGGTGGCTGATAGCTATACAAATCGCACTATTACGAGATTAGGTGGCGGTTCCTCAATGGATAATGCTATCAGCAGGCATTTTGGGAAGAGCGATACTAATACTTATAAGGATGTCTTAAGAGGATTAGAAAGTATTCAGCCGGATCTTGAATTCTCCAGGCATCCCTGGGTTTGCCGGGAGCGCGGAAATGCCGGTGAATTGTGTACTTCTTTAAACAGGGCGAGAAAGAATATTGGTGGAAGGGCCCAGACAAGAGGATGGCGGATTCAGCTTTGTTTTAAAAATGGAGATATGGAATGGTCCGATATTTTGCATGAAGTAACACATACGGCATTTGCATCCGGTGCTGAAACATATATGGGAGACAAAGAACCTGGCCAGCATTATCCCCCTGACAATGCTTTAAACAATGCCGATTCTTACGCTATGTTTGTAAAAGAAGTAGGTGATCCAAACTGGAAGGAAGAACAACACGTTCCTTTAAGTATAAGCGGTCTTACCGGTTTTTCTTTTCGGAATCGGAGAATACGTTCGGTATATGGAGTGCATGCTGAACTGACACCCACAGGTCCCGGAATGCGGGTATATGATTTTGTAGCAGGAGGAACTATTCTTTGGTCACCTGCAAGTGGTCAAATTACCGATACTGAAGATGCAGGTGCTAAATTGGAATTGGGAGTAGACGCTATGCTACGCGTACGACCGAAACGTTCTTCCATTTATTTGGATGCTGGTGTGGGGGCATTGCTTAAGCTACCAGATGCCGGGCTGGAAATCGATCCCCGTCTGTCTGCTTCCTGGAAACCAGGTGGGGGATCATCAGGACTTAAATTCACTGTTGATTTAAGAGCGGTTTATAATGAACTGCAAGTCGCCCCTAATAATTTTATATTTACAGTAGGGATTGGATATGATTCCGGAGGAGAGCCCCATCATCGGCTCCCTATGACCAACCCATAGTTTTCCAAAAAGATTCTTCAATGTATACAACAATGTATAAATCTTGCCACTGTTCAAGTATTCCCAATAAGAATGCCAAGGGTGATTCTTTTGTTCCTTTTATACAACCGAAACTCAATGTCAATTCACCGGCTGATGCATTTGAACAGGAAGCTGATCATATAGCTGAGCAGGTAGTAAATTCATCAGTAACACCAGTCGGTTCTTCTTTTTTTTCTCCCTCATTTCAACCGTCGGCTATTCAGCGAAAAGAATCAGGCAATACCACTTCCGCTCCCAGTTCAGTTATGCAAAACCTAGTTTCGGCTGGAGGTCAGGCCCTGCAAACCGATACCAAACACTTCATGGAATCAAGGCTTGGTGTTAATTTAGAGAATATCCGTATTCATAACGATGCGAGGGCTCATGAAGCTGCTGCGTCGATACAGGCACAGGCCTTCACCCATCGTAACAAGATTGTATTCGGAGCAGGCCAGTATCAACCCACTACAACAAATGGGAAAAAATTAATTGCACATGAACTGGCCCATACTATTCAGCAATCTAAGAATAGCAATACTGGTATTCAACGTAAGGAAATACCCAAAAACTTTCCTTGCGATCCTATCGCTTTATCGAGGAAGGATTTTGTGAAAAAAACAGGCAGTACAGATTTTGGGCTCACCCATATTGCGGTTGATCAATCTAACCTGCTTTCGAGTCCATCTATCCAGTTCAAGAAAAAAGGCGGCAAGGTTTATTTAGTACCCATGGAGCTGAATATGCCTGCAATCGATTCTCAGTATACCGGCCCCGACCAATTTATTGAAGGGAAAACGAAAACTCAAATTGAAAGCGATGAATGTCCTATGGATTTTTACCCTGTGAAATGGATCATTGGAGACAAAGGCGCTGATAAAATCAGGGAGGCTGAACAGGAACATTGCGATGACTATAATCTCGCTTATTCCGAATCACTCTATCCTTTCTTGCAAATAATAAATAAAGCTTCAGGAATTCCTTTCGCAACCGAAGCAAAGGCACTCGCTTATTTGAAGGGGAAACTTAAATATGAACCTCACGAATGGTTTACCCGGTTTACCTGTATGCTGAATAATTCAACGATCAGAGATTACCCTCAATATGGAGAACCGTTGGCATGGCATAGTCCTAAACCGATTTTACAGCTTTTACCCAAAGCCAATACCCAATGCGGATTTGTAAGGATGGTTATCCTACCTGAAAGTTTCAAGCACCTTGATAATAAACATCCCGGTTTAACGATTATACCTGTAAACTGTTAACCAATCTTCCGATGCATCAAAATAACCGTATCATTACCGACTCTCTTTCTTTCCTGCAAGAAACCATTCATCGTAGGTTACGGCTTTTCTTTAATAAAGAAAATGCGGAAGGTTTCGTTTATCCCGAAATAAAACTTGAACAGGATAATTCAGCGCTTCATCAATTTCTTGTGCGTCACCAGTTAAATATTGAAGAATATACCATCTTATTACTTGCCCTGACTCCTCACCTCCAACCCAATTTCCTTGATACGATCATCCAGCAATACCTGCCCAATGGCGGCGAATTTCCCGAGATAGGTGGTGTAAAGGGAACCAATCATCGCGGCACCATCCCTACCGGTGAAACCACATTGTTTATCATTGCGGGGAACGATTTGAATAAAAGAATCCAGTTGGTGAATTATTTTTCACCCGATCATTTTTTTGCAAAAGAAAATATACTGCAACTTGAAACGGTAAAAGAAGGAGAGCCGCGCATGAGCGGTAAAATTGTTTTACAATCGGAATACGTTGACTTGTTTACCTTGGGCAGTATCAGTAAACCTGTTTTTAGCCCCGAGTTCCCGGCTAAACTGGTTACTACTAAAATGGAATGGGCCGATCTGGTGTTGAATGCGAAAACAGAACAAGCTATTAATGATATCAAAATATGGTTACAGCATAATACACATTTCCTGCAGGAATGGGAAATGGAGAAAAAAATTAAACGAGGGTATCGTGTCTTGTTTTACGGTCCACCCGGTACCGGAAAAACGTTAACAGCTACATTGCTGGGTAAACAATTTCAAAAGGATATTTACCGCATTGATCTTTCCCAGGTCGTATCAAAATATATCGGCGAAACCGAAAAAAATCTCGAAAAAATATTCAACAAGGCGGAACATAAAGATTGGATATTGTTCTTTGATGAAGCCGATGCGTTATTTGGTAAACGATCTAACGTACAAAGTGCACACGATAAATACGCCAACCAGGAAGTGTCCTATCTTTTGCAACGGGTTGAAGATTTCCCTGGACTCATCATTCTTGCCTCCAACTATAAATCAAATATCGACAGCGCATTTGTCCGGCGTTTCAATGCCATCATTCATTTTCCCTTTCCCACGCCAAAAGAAAGGGAAGATATCTGGAAGATTGCTTTTCCGCCAAAAGCAAGTCTGGATAAGGCGGTAAACCTCGCTTTTATTGCGGCGAAATATGAATTGAGCGGATCTGCCATTGTAAGCGTTATTCATTATGCTTCCCTCCAGGCAATATGCCGTAACAGTGAGGTAATTTCCGGAAAGGATATTCTGGAAGGCATTAAGAAAGAGTATGAGAAAGAAGAAAGGGTATTCAATTACTGAAGCTGAACCCACTTATAAAGCAAAAAATCCCGGAAATATCTTCTTTTGTATCTTTCCGACTCAAAAGATAATTTATGCGCGGAGTTTTTGTTACTCTCTTATTATTTATAGTGTCCATACATCTTTATTCCCAACCCGACCGATGGCAGCAACGGGTTAAATATACAATGGATATAAATGTGGATGTATTTACCAACCAGTTTACCGGTAAACAAAAACTGCAATACAGCAATAACTCACCCGATACGCTTTATAAAGTATTCTATCATCTTTACTTCAATGCCTTTCAACCCAACAGCATGATGGATGCCCGTAGCCGCGAGCTGGGTAAAACGATCATTGGACGCGGGCAGGATTGGGATGGACGGGTAAGAGATCGCATTCAAAACCTAAAACCGGATGAAATAGGATACCAGAAAATTCTATCGCTAAAAATGAATGGAGTGCTGCAGGAAACAAAAATGCATGAAACCATCCTGGAAGTAATACTCAATAAACCCATCCTGCCTAAATCAATGGTCACCTTCGATATGGATTTTGAAGCCCAAATCCCTTTGCAGGTGCGCAGAAGCGGAAGAGATAACCCACAAACCGGCGTGCGCTATTCATTGAGCCAATGGTATCCCAAACTTTGCGAATATGACTATGAGGGCTGGCACCCTACTCCATATGTGGCCCGTGAGTTCTATGGAGTGTGGGGCGATTTTGAAGTAAACATCACTATTGATAAAAATTATATCCTGGGGGGAACCGGGTATTTACAAAATGCCAATCAAATAGGCTATGGATATGAAACACCAGGCGCTAGCGTAACCAGGCCCTCCGGCGCTACCTTAACCTGGAAATTTTTTGCCCCTAACGTACACGACTTTATGTGGGCGGCAGATCCGGAGTACAAGCATTTGGTTAGAACGATCCCGAACGGACCAACTATTCATGTATTGTATAATTATAAGCTTAATGATGCCCGTAACGACACCGCCTGGAACGATGTAGCCAATGCGGCTGTGGCTGTTTTCCCTTTCATTGAAAAAACGTTCGGCCCTTACCCTTATAAACAATATTCATTTATACATGGCGGTGATGGAGGTATGGAATACCCGATGGGCACTTTATTGTCCGGACCGGGCCTCGGCACCGTATTTCATGAATGGATGCATACCTGGTACCAGATGATGCTGGGCACCAATGAAAGTCTGTATGCCTGGATGGACGAAGGGTTTACCGATTGGGCCACTCATCTCGTAAGCGCCTACTACCGCGAAACAGTTTCCAAAAAAAGAATGGCTGGCAATGCAGTGGCAATAAAAAGAATGGACTCGGTCGCCAATATTTTACCCAAAGAACAAAGCGGTTCTTATCAATCGTATTTCATGCTTGCTAAAAGTGGTTACGAAGAACCCATGACCACCCACGCCGATCATTTCAATACCAACTTTGCGTATGGCGCCGCGGCTTATTCAAAAGGTGCGGTGTTTATGGAACAGCTGGGATACATAGTGGGTGCCGCTGCCCGCGACAAAACACTATTGGAGTATTACCGCCAGTGGCGATTCAAACATCCGAATGTAAATGACTTTATCCGGATAGCAGAAAAAGTAAGTGGCCTTAAGCTCGATTGGTACAAAGAATATTGGGTGAATAGCACCAAAACTATTGATTATGGTATCGACAGCTTATGGGAAGAAGAAAGCAAAACAAAAATCCGTTTACGCCGCATTGGAAAAATGCCCATGCCCATTGATGTATTGATTGAATACAAGGATGGAACCAAACAACTCTGTTATATTCCGCAATACCTGATGTTTGGCGGTAAACCTAATGAATATGTTTCCATACCGCGCACCACCTATGAACCCTGGAAATGGACACATATGGAATATGTTTTTGAAATCGACCGTAAGATTGGCGACCTTAAAATAATTGAAATAGATCCATCCCAACGAATGGCGGATCTGGAACGAAAAAATAATAAACTGGAGGTACCTTGGTAAATACAAAATCAGTATTCAATGCCTCTTATCAAAGCGTATTTTTCAGTAACCGGATTATTAAGTTACATTAAAAAAGTTTTGCCCAAAAAACAACCATTGATATTTTCAGACTATACTATTTGGAAATCCAGAATTCAGCGTCAGTGAATTTAATTTCGCTGACAACCACCCTGGGTTGAGCGCCTCAGCTGGTTCGGTTCCGGCGATAGCCGGAATGCGCATGCAAGAAGCAGATGCAGCGCGATGCCCAGGGTGACGGCCACCCGGCATTGAGGGTTTGAGAAAGCGATTTATTTCAAATTACTCCTATCAAATAGTTCTAAAAATAGAAAATGATGATTAACATTCAAAACAATTTAGTCCCTTTTCCCAAATACAATAGTTATTTTCATCGCAATCAATAGAGAAAAATCGAGGGTATTTAAAACTTCTTGGGAATAGGAATTTAATTAACTCTGCTGTCGATTCTTTATGATTCAATTGCAACCTTTTACTAAAACCGATTTTGCTCAGCTCATAGCCTGGGTAGATACCGAAGAACTACTCATGCAGTTTGCCGGCTCTCTTTTCCATTTTCCATTAAGAGCCGCTCAACTGGAAATTTATCTTAAAGAAAAAAATCGGTTTGCTTATAAAGTGGTGGATCTTTCTACCAATAGCAGTATTGGTCATGCCGAAATATACTTAACCGATAATGAGGTAGCCTCCCTTTGCAGAATATTAATCGCTAACCCCGCTCACCGCGGCAAAGGAAACGGGTACCAGGTGGTGCAGCAGTTACTGGCATTCAGTTTTACTCAATTGAAAGTGAAGCAAGCAGCGCTTAATGTTTTTGATTGGAATACCAGCGCTATCCGATGTTATGAAAAAGCCGGCTTTTCTATTAATGAAAGCAATATCCAAAAAAGAGAAGTGAATGGAAAAATATGGACAGCACTAAATATGACCATTAATAAATCGCACTGGCTCAATAGACCACCAGCTTAAGGTACCTTCAAAAAAATATACGATACGCTATTTTCAATTATATTTACTCTTTACCAATATTAATATCGTGATCAGCATCCTTCTTTCGCACCAATGGAAATCATTCTGGCGCAGCCGAAGCGCAGGCAAAAGTTTGGCGGTACAAATCTTCATGGGATTTATAACCCTTTATTTATTGTTCTCTGCACTAACCCTGGGTTTCTTATTGCCTAACCTGATTAAAGAACTTTACCCGGGACAGGAAGTGATTACTGTTTTTTGCGGCTTTATTCTTTATTACTTTTCATTCGACATACTCGTTCGGTTCCTGATGCAGGAACTACCTACCTTAACCATTCAACCGTACCTAATACAAAATATCCGGCGCAGCCAGTTGATCAGGTTTTTAAATGTACGCTCGCTGTTTACCATTCTTAACCTGGTACCGGTTTTGCTTTTTGTGCCTTTTACCGTAACCACTATTGCCGCCCGGCATGGCGCATTCGCCGCAATGGGTTTTATTATATCAATTCTAGGACTAACACTCTTTAATCATTTTTCCATTTTATATATCAAACGAAAGAGTATTATCAATAGCTGGTGGTACGTGGGTTTTTTTGTAGTGATTGCCGCCTTCATTGCCTGTGATTATTTTAAACTCTTTTCGCTCAGCAACGCATCTTCATTTGTTTTTACCAGGATGCTTATATATCCGTGGTTAGGTCTTGTCACTCTGGTGATGGCTACGGCAGCTTTCATCAACAATTACCGGTTTCTATTTCAGAACCTGTATCTCGAAGACATTGTTGCCAAAGGAAAGAAAAAAGAAGGCACTGAATACGTTTTTCTCAACCGCTTTGGCACCATAGGAGAATTAATAGCATTAGACATCAAACTGATTCTGCGCAATAAGCGTCCGCGATCCATTGCACTAATGACCGTCCTTTTTCTTTTTTATGGATTTCTTTTTTATAAACCTCAGTATATACAAAAAGAATCATGGGGCATGCTGCTGATAGGGGGTGTTTTTCTTACCGGAATATTTGTCAGCAATTACGGACAGTTTTTATTTGCCTGGCAAAGCTCTCATTTCGATGGATTGATGGCCGGCCACCTCGATATTAAAACGTATATCAAAAGTAAATTCATGTTGTTCACTACCGTATGTACGGCAATATTATTACTCACCTCCTTTTATGGATTAATGAACTGGAAAATTCTTATTATCCAACTGGCGGGTTATTTATATAATGTAGGTATACATACGGTGATAGCTGTTTACTTTGCCACCCGTAGTTACAAGGGAATCGACATAAGTAAAAAAGCCGCATTCAATTTCCAGGGCCTCGGAGCTTCGCAGTGGGTATATTCACTGGCCGTATTCCTTATTCCCGCGGCTATTTACCTGCCTTTTGCTTTATTAATCAGTTCCTGGACAGGAATCATTGCATTAAGCATACTTGGATTGATAAGTTTTTTATTACAGGATTGGTGGGCAGATTTGCTAACCAACGAATTCATTAAACGAAAACACCGGATACTGGAAGGTTTCCGCGAAAAATAATGCAATGATCACGATAAATAATATTGGCAAAGCATACGCAGGTAAAGTAGTGGTGGATATTCCGCACCTCCAGGTAAACGAAGGAGAGACGATTGGCCTGGTAGGTAATAATGGAGCAGGCAAGACGACACTCTTCCGGCTGTTATTAGACCTCATAAAGGCCAACCGGGGAGAAATATTATCGAAAGACCAAAATGTAGCTACTTCCGAAAACTGGAAACGATACACCGCCGCCTATCTCGATGAAGGCTTCTTAATCGATTACCTCACCCCCGAAGAATACTTCTACTTTATTGGCAAACTCAATAACCGCTCCAAAGCAGACATCGATGAATTTCTAAAAAGTTTTGAGACTTTTTTCGATGGATCGGTATTAAATAGTGGAAAGTATATTCGTGAACTGTCAAAAGGCAATCAATTTAAAGTAGGTATCGCCGCCTGTTTATTGCAGAACCCCGAAGTGCTGGTTCTGGATGAACCTTTTGCCAACCTCGATCCTACTACTCAAATGCGTTTAATAAAAATGCTTCGGGAAATGCAGGCACAGCGCCGCATGACGATCTTCATCAGTAGCCACGACCTGAATCATGTAACAGATATTTCCTCCCGTATTTTATTAATGGAGAAAGGAAAGATCATTAAGGATCTTAACACCACCGCTGATACGCTAAAAGAATTGGAAATATATTTTCAAGTCTGAACCAACCGCGCCAAAGCATGAAACAATAACCTGTAACATTCGGGACCATATACCATCAGAAATAGGATCAAAGAAGGGTAAGTAAACCCAGGTTTTGATAGACCACGGTGTATTGACGCTTTCTATTAATTTAATATGGTTGCTTTAGCTAAGAATAATACTTTTATTTATAATTTGCTATTTCAATCAGCCGGCTGATATTATGAACTATTATTTTTCTACCCTTTGTTTCTAACAAGTCTTCTTCTTTAAACTCGGTAAGTACCCTCACCACACTCTCCCTGGCGGTCCCTATCAAGCTGGCCAGGTCATCCCGGCTCATATTTATTTCGACGGGCATACCCGGGTGAAAGTTTACTTTGAACTTTTCTCGCATTACTATCAATTGAAGGGCTAAGCGTTCCCGAATTGATTTTTGAGCAAACATCATAAGGCTATTAGCCATTACAGCAAACTCATGACTTAGGGTTTTTAATAACCGCCCACTTAGCACCGTAGAAAGCCGGAGGGTTTCCAAAAAATCTTCTTTAGGAATAAAGGCAATATTGCTTTCTTCTAAAGCCGCGGCGGAATCAGGAAAACGATCCTCCGCCAGTATTGCATGATATCCAATCAACTCCCCGGTATTCGCCACATAAATAATCTGTTCCTTACCGTCTTTGTCTACTTTATATTTTTTTACCTTCCCGGTAACTATATAAAAAATGCCTGGCGGAAAAGATCCTTCCCTGAAAATAATTTCTCCTTTTTTATAAGAATGTTCTGTTTTATGAGCCATCAATAATTGAATATCTTCTGATGGCAAGTCAGCAAAAACAGATTCACTCTTAAAATCCCATTTATCGATTGGGAAAATGTCCCTTAAGCTCATATACACTAAAATTATCGATTTAAAAATTGATAAAACTCACTTTTTGCTGTGATAAGATTTACCGGGTTAAACAACTTCAATGCATAGCTTTGCAGTGCGAATATTTTCAGGCTGGTTTTACCTGGCATAATAACAAAAAATACCTAATAAGATCTATGCAGTTGGCAACGTTAACATCCGAACCGGTTAAATGGCTTAGCTCCGACAATCAGTTCCATCATCTCTACCCGCCATCAATTAAATTGCTGGCCCGCAAGCACTGGACCCCATTGGAAGTTTCCCAAAAAGCAGCTTCCTTTCTGTCTGTGAAGAAGGGTTGCAGAATTTTGGATATCGGCAGCGGGGTGGGCAAATTCTGTTTAAGTGCTGCCTTACGAAATCCTCATGCCCATTTCTATGGCGTTGAGCAAAGAAAAGATTTGATAACGCATGCCGAAACAGCCAAATCCATACTTCGGGTATCTAACGCCTATTTTATTCATGGAAATTTTACACAACTGAAACTGAAACAATACGATCATTTTTATTTTTACAATTCTTTTTATGAAAACCTTGCCGGTACCAACAAAATTGATGACAGTATCGCCTACTCCGGCGAATTGTATAACTATTATAATTCATTTTTATACCGCCAACTGGAACAAATGCCCGGTGGAACCCGTTTAGTTACTTACCATAGTCTCGAAGATGAAGTGCCCCGGGGATTTCTTATAGTGGGTACAGAAATGGATAATTTACTAAAGTTTTGGATAAAAGAATAACAACAATGTTTCAGCAGCTTAGTCATGAGAAATCAATTCCTGGTAAGGTATATTTATCACGATGCAATATAAAAATCAAACGCAATGCACAGGAATTAAAGTGTGGGTAATGCTAAGTCTATTCCGGAAAAAGGATTTCTAATTTCAAACATAACACAAAATTTTTTTTCTCATGCTAACTCCAACTGATGAATACCGTGGCCAACTGATAAGTAATGTATTGTTTGCTGGCTCGCAGGAAGAAGTTTGCCTTATTATCGACTTAGCCATGAAAGACTTGAACCTTCAGCAAACAACAAAGGAAACTACTATTATTTTCACCAATAAAATTCTTGATGAATTGGATCATTTTAATCCCATGAACAAGAATGCGCAGGAATGGAGCAATATTAATATGGCAAGAATTTACTTTCACCGAATTAAGCTCCACGACACCATACAGTAACCGGACTTAGTATGTTTAAGCCGCAACTAATTGAAACATTAAGAAATTACGATCGAAAACAGTTAAGCAAAGACCTGATGGCCGGTTTAATTGTTGGAATTGTTGCATTACCACTAGCCATAGCTTTTGCCATAGCCTCAGGCGTATCGCCAGAAAAAGGATTGTTTACGGCCGTAATTGCAGGATTCATTATATCTGCCATGGGAGGCAGCAAAGTGCAGATTGGCGGACCGACCGGCGCGTTTATCGTTATTGTATATGGTATCGTTCAGCAGTATGGGGTTAATGGACTAATAATAGCCACGTTTATTGCCGGCATTATACTAATACTCATGGGCCTCGCCCGCCTGGGTTCTGTTATTCGCTTTATTCCCTTTCCTCTCATCACCGGATTCACCAGCGGCATTGCCCTCATTATCTTCTCTTCGCAGATCAAAGATTTCCTGGGGCTAAACATGGGAAGTGTACCAGCCGATTTTTTGGACAAGTGGAAAATGTTCGCGTTAAATTTTCAATCGGTAAATATATATGCGGCAGGGATGGCCGTTAGTACCGTACTTATCATTCAGTGGTGGCCCAATATTACCCATAAGATTCCCGGATCATTAATAGCTTTGCTGGCAACGGCCGCTGCGGCACAATGGTTCCATCTGCCCGTTGATACTATTGGCAGCCGGTTTGGCAGCATTCCTTCATCCCTTCCAACACCTGTCATTCCAGATCTGGATTTTAATACTATTAAAAATCTTATTCAACCCGCTTTCACCATTGCTTTGCTGGGGGGCATTGAGTCTTTATTGTCGGCGGTAGTGGCCGATGGTATGATTGGGAGTACGCACAAATCCAATATTGAATTAGTGGCCCAGGGAACAGCGAACATATTTTCTTCTTTATTTGGGGGTATTCCGGCCACTGGAGCTATTGCCAGAACCGCTACCAATATTAAAAATGGTGGACGTACACCCATTGCCGGTATAACCCATGCTATTATACTTTTACTTATCATGTTGTTCTTTGGCCGGTGGGCAACCTTAATTCCTATGGCTACCTTAGCAGGAATATTAGTGGTAGTTGCTTACAATATGAGTGAATGGAAAAATTTTGTAACCGTTTTACGGGGACCGCGAAGCGATGTAGCCGTTTTGTTTACCACTTTCCTCCTTACGGTACTCGTTGATTTAACTGTAGCTATAGAAATAGGTATGATTCTGGCCGCTTTTTTATTTATGAGAAAGATGATTAAATCGAGCGAAGTAAGTTCACATTCCCTCGATCGGGAAGAAAGTGGAACGGATACTGATCCCATAAGAAATTACGAGGTGCCCAAAGAAGCAGAAGTATTTGAAATTTCAGGCCCCCTGTTTTTTGGAGCAGCATATAAGTTTAAAGATGCCATAAAATTCATTGAGAAAACTCCCAAAGTACTTATTATACGCCTGCGCAAAGTCCCTATCATTGATGCCACTGGCATCCGCACCCTGGAAGATGTATACAAACAATCGAAACACCGGGGTACTAAATTAATTTTATCAGAAGTTCATAGTGAACAGGTAATGAAAGAACTCAAAGATGCCCGGTTGCTATTTGCTATTGGCAAAGCTAATGTTACTGATACTTTTGAAAAGGCCCTCCGCAGATGCAATCAATTACTGTCGGAGGCACATAGCATGCATTAAAATTCTCCTATCCCCTCTCGCTGTTTATTCCTTCAAAAGTCTACCTGAATATCCCCGCAAATAATCTTCCTTGATGCACATAGGTAATAACCGGCTGCCTCTAAATGGCTAATCAATCTCCCGATAAATTTATTTGCCAGGCCGGATTATCAAGGTTTTCATAAAAACATAACGGCTTTCCTGTTAAACATGCTAATCTCTGACCATACCAATACTAAAAAGAGGTATTATATTGTACCACACAAATTTGCTCTTAAAGACTAATTCGCTACCTTTGAAAAGTCAGGCAATTGTATGCTCTCCTGCCAAAAAAAAATAGTCGCTTCTTTCCCGTTTGCAATGCTATTGCTTCCGGTGAATTATTATATTCCGGAGTAACAATAGTCATTCTCCATACGTTACCCATCCATTGTATTCATCATTCGTACCCGAATTAAACATTGCCTGTTATGAAAAATATTAAACTGATAGAAGTTCCATCGGAAATAGGGGCCGGTACAAGAGGGGCCAGCTTAGGAATTGATGCTATAAAAATCGCAGCGCTTGACTTCATGAGTAATTTTTTTATTCATTTCCCTTCCGAAAAAATTCCGCATGAAAATAAACTACTCTACGAACCTATCGAATCGCCGTTTGCCAAACGCATTAAAGGCATCGCTACCCTGTATGAGCGAGTTAGTAAAGCCGTTTCCGATTCTATGAAGAATAATTTTTTTCCTGTTATCCTTAGTGGCGATCATAGTATTGCCGGCGCTACCATTACCGGTATCCGAATGGCTAAACCGAAAAGCCGTTTAGGCGTAATCTGGATTGATGCACATGCCGACCTGCATACTCCTTATACGACGCCCTCAGGAAATGTACATGGGATGCCATTGGCCATAGCCATAAATGAAGACAATGAAGAATACGCAGTGCATGAACTGGATGACGAAACCCGCAAATACTGGAACCAGTTGAAAACAATGGGTAAAATTTCTCCCAAAGTGTTGCCCGAAGACATCGTATTTATTTCGTTGCGGGATTATGAAAAAGAAGAAAGGCACCTGATCGAAAAATATGGAATGAAAGTGATTACTACCAATGAGGTAAGGCGCAAAGGGGCCGAAAACGTCGTGCGCAGCGTGATTCGTTACCTGGGCGATTGCACGGATATTTATGTAAGTTTTGATGTAGATAGCCTGGATTCTTCTATCTCAAAAGGAACAGGAACCCCCGTGGGTAATGGACTGCGCGAACGGGAAGCGGAGGACCTGATAAGTAAGTTTATGCAGAACCGGAAAATCTGTTGTTTTGAAATTGCGGAAGTAAACCCCACGTTGGATAAAGAAAACCTGATGAGTGAAATTGCCTTTAATATCTTACAACGAAGTGTAAATGTTTTGATGATGAACTGAGAAAATGGAAAACATTATCCAGAAAACTTCCATGATTTAAAGAGGCTATTCCAATATTCATTCACCAAGCATTCCCCTTAATCCTTCTATAAAGCTGATGGGTTCGTATCCCAATTCTTTCCTTGCCTTGTTAATATTAAATCCTGTTTTGGGCGGGCGTTTAGCCGGTTGCGTAAACACCGACGCATTCACCTCTTCAATCAACTCTTTATTCAGTCCTAATAAATGAGCCGTTTGCTGGGCGATATCGTACGGAGTGAGTACCTCTTTTCCTGAAATATGGTAAATTCCCGTTGCTTTTTTTTGAATAACAAGCAGGATCCCTTTTGCCAGATCTTCTACATAGGTGGGTGTGCGAAACTGGTCACTTACCACCCTGATAGGTTTCTTCTTTTCTAAATTATCCTTTACCCAACTGATAATATTGTTGCGGGAGCCGGACAAAACATTTCCATAAACTAAACAGGTGCGAACAATGGACCAGGGGATTTTGGAGTCGGATATCAATTGTTCTCCCTCTTGTTTTGTTTTTCCATAAAAGTTAATTGGTTTGAGTTCCGCGTCTTCGGAATAATTTCCAGCAACTCCATCAAAAACAAAGTCGGATGAAACAAAAATAATATGCCGGCAGTATTTTTCAGCAGCCCGTAAGGCACTTGCCGTACCTTGTACATTCACCAATACACATTGCTTCTGATTGAGTTCACATTCATCCACCTGTGTAATAGCAGCCGCATGAACGAGGACCTCTGGTTTTTCCGATTGCAATATCTCATTCATTCTTATTTGGTCAACAATGTCCAATTCATAATATCGGTAGGTCTTGCTGCTGGAAGCAAAGGAAGAACGGTCGCGTCCCTTGCCCGTAGCCACCACCGTAAAGCCTCCGTTTAATAATAATTGGACCAGGTGTTGTCCTAACAAACCATTGGTTCCGGTAATAGCAATTTTCATTATCAAATGTAAAGGCTTAAACCCGATATAGTACCACTCTTTAACAAGTGTTCGTTTTTTATAGGCAATAATTTTCTCTGAGCTTATATCCAAAGCAGTTGAACTACTATTCTCAAAACAATCCCTTAATTTTGAGCCTCTTCAAAAAAGGAGGGAAATTATTAAACGATTATTGCCATTATCTAAAACAATTTGAACTCTTTTTATTCATGGCTAATAAAGTAACAAAAATTGGAGTACTTACCTCGGGCGGCGATGCCCCTGGAATGAATGCCGCTGTTCGCGCAGTGGTTAGGTCGGGGATATACCATGGCTTCGAGGTGTTTGGCGTTATGCGTGGCTATAGTGGTATGGTAGAGAATGATATAGTACCAATGCATTCGCGCAGCGTTGCGAATATTATTCAACGCGGCGGCACCATTTTAAAGACGGCCCGGTGTAAAGAATTTTATGAGCCGGAAGGCAGAAAGATTGCATACAATCATCTCAAAAAGCATGGCATCAACGGCCTGGTAATTATAGGTGGAGATGGGTCCTTCCGGGGTGCTGATATTTTCAGTCGCGAGTTTGATATCTCCTGCATCGGGATTCCGGGCACCATCGATAAAGATATTGCCGGAACCGACTTTACGATAGGTTTTGACACAGCCGTTAATACAGCTGTAGAAGCTATTGATAAAATTCGGGATACAGCGGATGCACACGACCGGCTTTTTATTATTGAAGTGATGGGGCGGGACGCCGGATATATTGCGCTGCATAGCGGTATTGCAACAGGAGCTGAAAATATTCTTATCCCTGAACGAAGAACTGATATCGAAGAGCTGCTGGTATCCTTGCTGGAAAAAGAAAAAAGAAAAAAGTTAGTGAACCTGATCGTGGTAGCGGAAGGGGAAGAATTTGGGGGGGCGAATGAACTTGCCAAAGTAATTAAAGATCGTTTACCCCAGGCCGAAACCAGGGTTTGCATACTCGGGCATATTCAACGCGGAGGTTCTCCAACCTGTCTCGATCGGGTAATTGCGAGTCGCATGGGTTATCATTCGGTAGAATGCCTGAAGGAGGAAAGGAATAATGTAATGGTAGGTATCGTAAATAATAGGATGTCCTATACCCCATTGGAAAAAGCAGTAAAAGCCAAACAAAAAATAAGCGACGAATGGTTGAAGATCGTGAAGATCCTCGCTTCCTAACAACACTAAACTCCCCATACCATGTCAAGAGATCTTACAAAATACCTGCACGGCGAAATGAATAAAGAAGAGGGTATTAGGCACAGTTCTCACCGTACCAAAATTGTTGCCACCGTTGGACCTGCTTGCGATACCTATCCAAAACTGCTGGAACTCGTTCGTGCAGGGGTTAATATTTTCCGGCTTAATTTTTCGCATGGAGGCCACGAAGACAAAACAAAAATTATTGAGTTTATCCGGCAGATTAATAAAACCGAACCCTACAATATTGCTATTCTGGGTGATTTGCAAGGGCCAAAATTGCGCGTGGGAGAAATCGAGAATGGAGCGTTGACTATAGAACCGGGAGAAATACTCACGTTTACGTCAAAAGAAAAAGTAGTTGGAAATAAGGAAAGGATCTACGTTTCGTACCCTAACCTGCACAAAGATGTGGAAGTGGGTAATACTATTATGATCGATGATGGAAAACTGGAAGTAGTGGTTACTGAAATTACCCCGGCAGAAGAGGTGAAAGTGAGGGTAACTTATGGAGGCATTCTATACCCTAAGAAAGGAGTGAATTTACCAGATACAAAAATATCGCTCCCTTCCTTAACAGAAAAAGACCTTGTCGATCTTGAGTATATCATTGATCAAAAACTGGATTGGGTGGCCCTTTCTTTTGTTAGAAAATCAGAAGACATAATCGATTTGAAAAAAAGATTGTCCGCCAGGAAAAGCAAAACGAAGGTTATTGCTAAAATAGAAATGCCCTCTGCCCTATTGGATCTTCGCAATATTATTTTAGAATCCGATGGCGTAATGGTGGCCCGGGGTGATCTCGGTGTGGAATTGCCTGTAGAAAAAGTACCCATGGCCCAGCGGGAAATTATCCGTAAAAGTATTCATAGGGCAAAACCAGTAATCGTGGCTACTCAGATGATGGAAAGCATGATCGACCGGGTAAAGCCAAACAGAAGTGAAATTTCCGATGTCGCGAATGCCGTTCTGGAAGGGGCTGATGCGGTAATGCTGAGTGGTGAAACAGCTACTGGAAAGCATCCCGCCCTTGTAGTGGAAACGATGCGTAAAATTATCCTGGAAGTAGAAAAAACTGAATATCGGTATGATCGCGAAGAAGACCTCATACCGCAACCACATTCACCTTCTTTCTTAAGTGATGCCGTATGTTATAATGCCTGTAAACTGGCTAAAGATACCAAAGCGGAAGCATTGATTGGTATGACTCAAAGTGGATATACCGCTTTTATGCTGAGCAGTTACCGACCCCGTTGTCCATTGTACATATTCACTAAGGAAAGAACACTCGTAAATCAATTGAGCCTCAGTTGGGGAGTTCGTGCTTTTTTTTACGGAGAAGAGGAAAGCCTGGATGCGATAGTGAACGATCAGATCAAGATCTTAAAAGAAAGAGGCTTCATAAAAAGAGGTGATGTTGTAGTAAACACCGGCAGTACCCCCGTTGATTTGCATTTGCCCACCAACGTTTTGAAGATAACAATTATAGAATAGTCGGAATGACGGAAAGTCCGGAAGTCCGAAAGAAAATCCCTGATTGGAAGGATATCCTTCCCAACTTCCGGCCTTTCGGACTTCCAGACTTTCCAACTTCCGGTCTTCCACACTGCATTATTCATCTACTTGCTTGATAAATTTAATCACTCCTTCCATAAATACTTTCTGATCATCCCACATGGCCAGATGGCTTCCTTGCGGACAATATAAATAGGTTCCTTTTTGCACCTGTGTACTCATCCATTTCATGTGTTCGGGATCCATGGTATCATAACGGGCACCAACAGTTAGCGTGGGTACTTTTATTTCTTTAAGACGATTTTTTATATCCCAGGCAGCTAATCTTCCACCAATTCCAAACTCGCTGGGGCCCTGCATTAATGTATAGATGGCAGAATTCACGTGCTTAGATGAACGGTTCAATCCGTCAGGCCATTCATCCAACCTGCATAAATGTTCCTTATAAAAATGGGGAAGCAACAATTCCATATACCGGGGATTTTGAAAATCGCCCTTTGCTTCAATGGCCTTTACTTCCTTCAGCACTGTTGGATCCATTTGCTTTGCCAAAACTTCATCGGCATACCTTCCATAATCCGGACAACTCGCCATCATATTGCAGATGATCAATCCTTTTAGATTATCCTGGTACTTTAAGGCATACTCCATGGCCAGTATACCACCCCAGGAATTACCCAACAGGTAAAAATTATCTTTATTTAATCCAAGCGCTTTTCGGACCTGTTCCACTTCCTCTGTAAACCGGGCGGTGGTCCATAAGCTACTGTCGGTTGGTTGATCAGAATAATAAGAACCCAATTGATCGTATTCGTAAAACTCAAATCCCTCTTTGGGAAAAAAACTTTCAAAACATTCCATGTATTCATGGGTCATAGCCGGGCCGCCATGCAACAACAATACTTTTATTCGAGGATTGTTGCCAATACGTTTGGTCCACACCCGAAACTTTCCTACCGGTGTTTCTACAGTTATCAACTTTATTCCACCCGACAGTACCCCGGTATCGCCATAATTAAAATAATTATCAACCGAAACAGGACTCATTTTCTGTTTAAGATTCGCCCCCTCCCGGCATGAAAATAATATAACGCACAAGAGAAAATAAACAACAGGTAGAAGGTTAATTTTCAGCAGTTTAAATTCATGGTTTTCCATAAGCCCCGTTAATTTTCATTTTAAATTTAATCGCGTTTACTATTTGAAAATTTACTACTTTTAATGTAACTAACTATTGTGAGGAAATTGTACCTGGAAATATTATCTATGGTTCCACCAGGGCTGGTTTTATATGAATGGTTCATTCCTGTTACCTGTCAATCCAATAATAATTGGAGAAAGATCGAAATTACAGAAAAACCGCCGATCGATTACGCCAGAAGGCAGGTTCAGGGTTTTCTACTTAGGCCAGTTTCAAAAAAATTCCTCTCCATCAATAGTTTTTTGTTTTTACATATTTATAAGAAGGTAACACTGATCGTCCCACCCTTCAAGAACATTTTTTTTACTCCGCAAATAAAGTAATTGAAATGTTTTTGGAGCCAGGTAATGAATGAGAATTAATTTTATTATAGTCAGAATCTTTACCTGGTTAGATTCTGAAGTTTGAAATTTTTGGTTCAAAACCGTATCCTGTGCAATGGTTATTCCTGGCTTAAAACTTCCTTTCTGGATTTTGAAGCTGATCGTAGCTGGCAAAAAAACCATGGCTTTATTAGTATAAAAAAACCACGTATCAAAAACCCTAGGTGCAGTTCGGCATAAAAACCGTTGCTGCACTTCAATAGAAAATTATTTACAAACAGGTTCGAAGTAGTGCTTATACAAACATGTCTCAAATCAAACAAAAACTGTTATGACTAAATTTTTACTACTGCTGCTGGCGCTTATCATTACTGTACAGGCAAATTCTCAAGATCCGGTGGCACGGTTTAAAGGGCCGCGTCCCCAAATAAACCTGGCATCCGTTCCGGATGCGGCTATTGAAAAAGGCAGAATCTCCATTAAGTTTAAAAGAAATGCTGAATCTGTATTAAAGGCTGTTCCAGGTAAAGGAGCGGATGGAATAATTCGTTTTAATATTACCGCCGTTGACGCGTTGAACGCGCAATATAAAGTATCCAGTTCTTTCCGTTCTTTCGAAACGGTTCTCGCTTATCAGCAAAATTCAGTTAAACACAAAGAATGGGGTTTTGATCTCTGGTACCAACTGGAATTTCCGCTTGATATCGATATAAAAAAAATGGTTGCGGCCTATGAGAAGTTAAGCAACTATATAGAAATAGCGGAGCCCGTTTACAAAATTGAACAGTACAAGAATGTAACAGATTATAAAAAGCGCGGATCACCCGAATCTATTAAGAAGGTAAATTTCACTCCTAATGATACCCGGTATAATGAACAATGGCATTATAATAATACCGGCCAGCAGGGCGGCACGGTGGGAAAAGATATTAAGTTGCCCCAGGCCTGGGATCTGGAAACCGGTAAACCGGGAATTATCGTAGCGGTGATTGATGAAGGAATTCAATTCGATCATCCAGACATCGCAGCCAATATGTGGCCCACCAACGGTTTCAATTTTGTAACTAATTCTGCTGTGATAGATCCGGGTGACCATGGTACGCATACAGGTGGAACCGTAGGAGCAGTGAGCAATAATAATATAGGAGTTAGTGGGGTAGCTGGTGGAAACGGAACCGCTGGCTCCGGGATAAAACTAATGACCCTGGGTGTATTTGGTTCTGCTGGTGGGTCAGCATCAAACTTTGGTGCTCCTTTTATATGGGCGGCCGACCGAGGAGCCATGGTAGCGCAAAACAGTTGGGGATATACCAGCCCTAATGTTTTCCAGCAACTCGTTTTGGATGGCATCGATTATTTTGTTGCCACCGGAGGAGGAACGGTGTTGAAAGGGGGTATTGTAATATTTGCCGCAGGTAATAGCAACAGTGAGGCGAATTATTACCCGGGTTATTATGACAATGTGGTAGCCGTGGCTGCTACCAATAATAAAGATGTTCGCTCGTACTATTCGAATTACGGCGCCTATGTTGATATTTCGGCACCGGGTGGTGAACAGTCTTTTGCGGATGATCCCAAAGGAGTATTAAGTACAATTACCGGTGGCTCTTATGAATTTTTACAGGGCACATCAATGGCATGCCCACATGTATCGGGCGTGGCAGCGTTGATCGTTGCAAAGGCAGGCACAAAATTGTCTAATGACGATGTGAAGGCAATCCTTATGACAACTGTTGATAATCATTACCCGGATAACCTATCTACCTATGCTGGCAAATTAGGTACCGGTCGATTGAACGCGTTTAAAGCAATTCAAAAAGCACAGGATATCGCTAACGCGCCTTCCGTTGATCCTGTTACAGGATACACTGCAGCACTGAGCTGTCCGAATACCAATCTATCCTGGGCTAAAAATGTTGCCAACAACGATGCAATGATCGCCTATAGTGGTAATGGAAATTTTGGTATACCAAGCGGTGCATATAGTGCTGGTGATGCAATTCTTAATGGCGGAGTGGTAGTTTATAAAGGTAATGGGACTAATTTCATACACCCTATTCCAAAAGATTCCGCTACTATTACGTATAAGATTTGGTCGGTAAATGTTACCAATGATTATTCTGCAGGACTTATTAAAACGGTAAAAACGCCGTTCAGTATTGTTTCTTTCTCCGGCAGTCCAGCCGGGTCTTCCATTATTTTGAACTGGACAAAAAAATGTCCGAATAGAGATGTCATTGTCGCCACTAATGGAGCTTCTACATTCGGAATACCAACAGGTACCCTTAATGTAGGGGACAATATACCCGGAGGTGGTAAAGTACTTTATAAGGGAAGTGCCCTCACCTATACGCACACCACCCCGGTAAATGGCACCAACTATTACCGGATTTGGCCGGTAAATGGAACTATTTATTCGGACTTCTTCATGAATGTTACTGCCTGTTTTGGAAGTATTGCCGGACCGGTTGTTGAAGGATTCCAGGCAACCACCTTCCCTCCGGCAGGATGGCAATTGCTGAACCCGAATGCAGGTAGTATTACCTGGGAAAGGACAGCCCTGACAGGTAGTGGAAGTTCCGCTTCCTCCATTATGCGTTTTTATGATTACAGCAATTCCAATCACGTAGATTATTTGTTGTCGCCTGCTGTAACGGCTACGAATGCGGATTCAATAATTATTTCTTTTGACAGGGCCTATCGCCTATATAGTAACAGCGGTACATTTGCCGATACGCTTGACCTGGTTTTGTCAACCGATTGTGGTACTACTTTCCAAAGTATTTGGAAAAGAGGTGGTAGCCAGCTTGCAACTGTTGCCGGAACCTTTACGGGTTCTTTTGTTCCCGGACCAGCCGATTGGCAAAATCTCCGCATAGACGCAAAATCCATAGTTGGTAACGCGGCATCCTTCCTCATTGGATTCAGAACGGTTAATAAGTTTGGCCAAAATTTATATATCGACAATATCAATATTTACACGGTGGAGAATGGCCGCAGAGATGCTTCGGTTCGCCAGGTAATTGAGCCAACCGGTAAACTTTGTGTGCGTACTTTCACCCCAAGAGTACAAATTGCTAACCAGGGTAAAGACACGCTAAAAACGGTGAAGATTATGTACCAATTCAATGCTGCCACACCCGGTACATTGGATTCGGTTATATGGAACGGTTCCCTGCCAATTGGTGGTACTGCTTTTGTTGACCTGAAAAATACCACGCTTACTTCGGGGGGAGCGTACCAATTTATTGTTTATACTAAAGAACCAAACGGGCTTTCTGACCAGTTGCCTTCCAACGATACAGCCAAAGTAAGTCTTACTGTATTTGATCCGCAACCCGACCCGGCTAAAGAAGGATTTGAACAAACCATTTTCCCACCAGCCAACTGGTTTGTAGCTTCTTCGGGCAGTGCCTATACCTGGGAGAGAAACACGAGGGCATCCAACGAAAGAAAGGCTTCGGCCTGGATAAGAAACTACCGGTTCACCAGCGCCGGCAAGAAGGATGATCTATTCTCTCCGCTGGTACAGGTAGCGAGTCCCGATTCAGTTTACCTCAAATTTGATGTGGCGCACGCCAGCCGTCGCTTCCCGGGAAGTACCGGTGTTCCGCTGGATACATTGGAGATATTGCTTACCACCGATTGTGGCAAAACAACCCGCAGTATTTATAAGAAATGGGGTGAAGATCTGACCACGGTAGATCCTAACTTCCCTCCTTCTTTTTCCTCCAGCGACACGGTGGGTTTTGTACCCACATCGGCTAACCAATGGCGAACTGAGTGGATCGATCTTACCAGATTTGTTCCGGCTAACAGTAAATTCCAGGTAATTTTCAGAAGCACCAGCAACCGCGGAAATAATACATTCCTTGATAAGATTGATATTTCTACGATTGTATTACCTGCCCGTCTCAAACAAGCTGGCTTTATGATTACACCCAATCCGTTTGAGGGTTCATTTATAGTGAGGCATTTGTTGCCGCCTGCTAACCTGAAGGGATTACGGGTCACCAATTCAACTGGACAGATAGTAGTGGCCAGAACCTTTAATGGAAATGCCAGCAACTACATGGTAATAGATATGAGCCGGTATGCGAATGGTGTGTATAACGTGGAATTATTATATGATAATGATGTGAAAAAACAAACGATAATAAAAAGAAGATAATTAGCATAAGCACTAATAAGAATATTACTAAAACCGTCCTGTTTTTACGGGGCGGTTTTTTTTTCAGCGCGAGAAATTAATGTGGTCTAGGGATTTGTTACCGAACTTTGTATATTCATAAACAGAAGCAACAGCCGTCATTAGATTCTAACTGCAAATCAAAAAACATGAAACAAATTAAACCAGTGCTTTTTACATTATCTTTTGCCTTCTTTTCCTGGATTATGCCTCAGCAAAAACAACATATTGTTTTCTTTGGCGATTCAATTACGCAGGCAGGGGTAGGACCCGGTGGCTATATTACTGTATTGGGAAAAATGTTAACTGAAAAGGGAATAGGGGATCAATACCAACTTACCGGTGCCGGCATTGGTGGTAATAAAGTATATGACCTTTATTTACGCATGGAAGAAGACGTGTTGGCTAAAAATCCAAATACCGTGGTGATATGGGTAGGCGTAAATGATGTGTGGCACAAAAGATCATTTGGGACCGGAACCGATGCAGATAAATTTGAAAAATTTTATAGTGCTATTATTAAGAAATTCCAGGCGAAGAATATCAAGGTATTCTTGTGCACCCCGGCAGCCATTGGTGAAAAAACTGATTTCAGCAATGAACTGGACGGCGATCTCAATAAGTATTGCGGAATTATCAGGGAAATGGCCGGGAAGAACAATTGTGGTCTGATTGATCTGCGCAAAACATTTCTTACCTATAATCTTGCCCACAATCCTGACAATAAAGAAAAAGGAATTCTCACAAACGATGGCGTTCACTTAAACGAAAAAGGAAACCAGCTGGTAGCAGAAGAAATGATGAAGGCGCTCGTGAAATAATTCAGCGACAAGAAGATAAGCCTTGAGTCTTTAGCAAAAAGCCATTAGCCAAATGGAAATATGCTAATACGAATGAAAAAAATTATAGCAAATTGATTCGACTGCCTGCTAAGGATTTCTAGTACTTAATTCTTTTATTCGTTTCCAGCCTAATAATACTTTTTTGGAAATGCCGGATGCTTACCTTATTTCCTACCAATTACTTATCCATTTCTTTTAAAAATCCACATTTGTGAACAGTTTCTGACTTTTACCCGACAATCCAAACATCATTTTTTCGTTATGTTTGTGTTATGTATAGGAGTAGGAAAAAGTCAATAAGAGTAGCTATCCTCGACCTCTATGAAGGTGTTGAAAACCAAGGCATGCGTTGTATTCGCGAGCAGTTGAATCAATACGGGGAAGCAAATAATATTGAGTTGGATTGGGATGAATTTGAAGTGAGACAGCTACTCCAGGTACCCGACCTTACGTACGATATCTATATTTCCAGCGGCGGTCCCGGTTCTCCCCTCGAAAGTGAAAACAGTGAATGGGAGAATAAATATTTTGCCTGGTTGGCCCAGGTGGAAAAGTATAATAACAAAGCCGATAACATAGTTAAGAAACATGTACTATTTATTTGTCACTCTTTTCAATTGGCCTGCCGTCACTACAATGTAGCCAATGTGGTAAAGAGACGTTCCACAGCATTTGGTGTTTTCCCTGTTCATATGCTGGAATCATCCAGAAACGAAGCGGTTTTTGCGGGACTAAATGATCCTTTCTATGCTGTTGACAGCCGCGATTACCAGGTAATTCAACCCGATCATCATCGGCTGCGCGAATTAGGAGCCACTTTATTATGCATTGAAAAAGAAAGACCACATATTGCATTAGAAAGAGCCGTTATGGCTGTTCGGTTTAATGAGTTCATGATTGGCACCCAATTTCATCCCGAGGCGGATGCAGTGGGTATGACTATGTACCTCCAGCGGGAAGACAAAAAGAAAACCGTTATCGAAAATCATGGACTTATTAAGTGGCAAAACATGATTGATCATTTAAACGACCCCGATAAGATTGTGTGGACCTACTCTCATATAATTCCTAATTTTCTTTCTTCTGCGGTAGATCAGTGGGTAGCGGTGGCAGTTTAATTAAATTACCCACCATAGTCAGAAATTCGACATTGGAAAAGCAACGAAATAATCGCAATCATTTGTTCACCTCATGATTCGATTGGCCGTTTTTGGCTGTACAATCTGGCTTCCGTAACTTACAAAAAACAAAACAACTTCTATGGTACCGGCGTTACGCAAGGCATTCAATCAATCCTTTTCAATAAATAGATATGAAGCTTTTTTATCTGATCTTAATAGCAAGCACCCGGGGGCTATTGAATTCCGGGTAGCTGAAACACCCATATTTGTTGATAAAGCTTTCACCCGGAAGCTGACGGATGCCTGCGAAAGTATCATTAATGTAATCACCGATCCTTCTTTTAAAAAGCTTACCGAAAGAGCTATACCTGGGGCCGAACACTTACCTAACGAAAATGACTTCAGTCATATGATAGCATTCGATTTCGGAATCTGCATCAATGAACAAAACGAATTGGAACCCCAGCTCATTGAAATGCAGGGCTTCCCCAGTTTATATGGTTTCCAGGTTTACTATCCTGAAATAGTAAATAAGCATTTTGATATTCCTGCTAACTATCATCAATATCTTGGAAACTATACTAAAGAGAGTTACCTCCATGATCTGAGAGAACTTATACTGGGTAATCAACCGGCAGAAAATGTTATACTTTTGGAAATAAAACCTCACACGCAAAAAACCCGCATTGATTTTTATTGTACACAGGATTACCTGAACATACAGCCGGTTTGTATTACCGAATTAATACAGGAAGGAAGGCAATTATTCTATATTAATGAAATGACAAAACAAAAAACGGCTGTAAAACGCATTTATAATCGTGTCATTTTTGACGACCTGCATGCCAGTAAAGAGAAATTAGGAAGTTTTGTAGACATCACCCAGGATCTTGATGTAGAATGGGTGCCTCATCCTAACTGGTTTTACCGGATCAGTAAATTCACCCTGCCCTTTATCAATCATCCGTATGTACCGCAAACTTTTTTCTTAAATGAAATCAAACAATTGCCGGGCGACCTGCAAAATTATGTTTTAAAGCCTCTTTTTTCTTTTGCTGGCCAGGGAGTGGTAATTGATCTAACCCGGCAGGATATTGACAATGTAAAAGATCCGGAGAACTGGATATTGCAGCGCAAGGTGAAGTATGCGGATATCATTGAAACACCCGACATCCCGGCCAAAGCGGAGATACGGATGATGTATATTTGGAAAGACAGCTGGGATCGACCAAAAGCCGCTGTCAATCTTGCTCGCTTAAGCAAAGGCAAAATGATTGGTGTTCGCTATAATAAGGACAAAGAATGGGTAGGGGGAAGCGTTTGTATGTTTGAGCATGGGTAAATTCTATTTTACGCATTAACAACTACTGGCTGGCTATTAAAAAAAACCTGCTACAAACATAACAGGTAACTTTAGATGGTAATGGATGGGTGAACTTCAAAAAATTGGAAAGCGGTCAACAGCTATTAATGAAAAAGGTACGGGAGATTATAATAGTCAGTAGATCGACTTTGATTATTTAAGCGACAAGCAACATGAAGTGGAACAGCCTGATCTTTTGAAGAAGCTTTAATAACTTTCTTATTCGGACCACCAAAAAAAATGATCTAATAAATGATGCAGAATTAATGTTGGTGTTAATTTAATATTTAAGAAGATTTCAAAATGGAAATAAACCGGGAACTTAAACTGGCAGTATTAATAGATGCAGACAATGTACCATCGTCGAATGTAAAAGGTATGCTGGAGGAAATTGCCAAGTATGGTACACCTACCTTTAAGAGGATTTATGGCGACTGGACCAAGCCTCAGTTATCTGGTTGGAAAAAAGTATTATTGGATAATGCCATCACCCCGGTGCAGCAATACAGCTATACCAGTGGTAAAAACTCCACCGATTCTGCGTTGATCATTGAAGCGATGGATATTTTGTATACCGGTGGAGTAGATGGGTTTTGTATCGTATCCAGCGATAGTGATTTCACCCGGCTCGCCACCCGGTTACGCGAAGCGGGTAAAAAAGTTTTTGGTATTGGACAGAAAAAAACGCCTTCTCCTTTTATCGCATCCTGTAATAAATTCATTTATCTAGAAATATTGCAGCAGGAAGAAAAAGAAGAAGTCCCTTCCAAAGAGACCGCCAAGAAATCAGTAAAACTTCCTTTCCATATTTCTATTATCAACAAAGAACTTATTAACCTCATCGTTTCCAGTATTAATGATAGCGCTGAAGATGACGGCTGGGTATTTCTGGGTACGTTAGGCAGTTTAATATTAAAAAAACAACCGGATTTTGATCCACGGAATTATGGTTTTAAGAAATTGGTGGAGATCATTAAGCGCATCCCGGCTATTCAACTGGACGAACGCCAAACCGGAAAGAACAATATTTCTCATTTCTATGCAAGAATTAAGGAACAACTCAAGAACGACTAAAGTATCACACAGATGGCTGGCCCAGGTGCCAGCCATCTGAATATACTATTTAGATTAACCACTAATTATTCTCAATAACCTCCAAACCCAACGGAGTGGTGGCATTACCCGAAATTCCTTTGGCAAATATTGTATAATTCTTACTCTCCTGCAATACAATATTATTAACCGAGAGAAGTGTAACGCCTGCCCCGTTAACCCTGATCTCAAATGAATAAGTGCCGGCATTTATTAAAGTAAAAGAGGCATTCGTATAAGCGGTACTTCTGGATTCAAAGGAGCGTGCCGAAAATATCGGCGTAAAAACAGAGGCGCTGATCGTCCCCACATCTATCACTGTAGAACCCGGGCTTAAATGAAAAAAACGAATATTGGCTTTGCCTGCGGAGGGAGTAATTAGAACATCCTGCACAGCAAGTATCTGCAGGGAATTGGGCCGGTCGTAAATAAAAAAAGATTGATTAATATATGCCGCCGTCGACAGGTTTACATCATATAAAGAAGTAGTGGTTCCGCTGGAAGTAATATTCATAACATACGATCCTTCCAGCAGGGGCTTGTACCCGGTATTGGCTCCATAGGCCACGCCGGTTGTATTAAATTTGTTACCATCAAATAATACATCCACTGGCCCGAACCCGGGTGAGGCATTGACAAACTTCAACTGCCCGATGCGTGGCGCATCTTTCTTACTACAGGAAAAGAACAGGGTTGCCACAAAAAGAATAGATAATAAGACAGGTACTATCCGAATAAATTTATTATTCTTCATACCATAATAATTGAATACTGTGTAAAATATATTATTCTGGGAACAACTAAAGACAATACCAAGGGTCATAATGCTGCTATAATTCCCCAAAATGCCCATTCATCAAACAAAAACCCTGCCGCTCAAATGCAGGCAGGGTTTCTAAATAGCATTTCATTATTTACAACCGGAATCCAATTGATAAACTCAAAACCCGGTGTTTATTTTGATCGTTATCTGAACTATTTGCTCCTGATTGAAGTTTGGCCAATCCATATCCATAATTTAAGGAAACTAAAAAATTACTCAACTCCAACCCTGCAGTACCATTCAATCCATAATCAAACCGGCGCATGATACCCAGACCCGCTCCTTCTTCTGAACCAGTAGTAGGATCATCTTTACTGAATTTGATAGCCCCTTCATTCTTAAAACCAACGCCAAAAATTTTTCCTTCCGATTTATTTTTACCCGCTACACCCATCGCAATATAAGGGCCCGCACCAAAAAAGAAACCATCACCCTCCTTTAACAAGGGCAGTTTTACCACCAGGTTTACGGGCAGTTCAACATAATAAGGATTAGAGGTTGCTTTAAAATAAGTAGCATCGGTCGTGTTCCCCGATTGTGTTTTAGCCCCTTTGCCGGTAAAGAGCAAACCGGGTTGTACGGCTATAAATTTATTGATTGGCAAATCGGCCATTAAGCCCACATGAAAACTAGCCAACGCGTTTGCGTCATCAATACGTCCGCTTGTGGTGGTGGAAATATTTGCGATATTCAGTCCGCCTTTTATATATACTTCGGCTTCCTGTGCCTTCGCAACCAGTACACCGCCACAAAGAATTAAACCCAGAACCAACTTTTGTTTCATAGTACTCATTTTTCCGAGGTAATAACAGATTTCATGCCAAAGTAAATAGGTAAAAATAGAATTGCTTTTGAATAAAATAAGTCTTTAAAGAATACTATAAAATAAAGTTAAACATTGGAGCAGGAAGTGAGCAAAGGTTTTAAAGCCGGGTTTCTTGAAAAAAGGATCATTGCCTGAAAAAAATAATCAAATATTTTGATAGAAGATTTACTGTATAATTTCGTTCTATCCATGGGCAAGCTGGTGAGCATCCATCATATCCTTTTAAATTCTACATTCTACATTTTACAATCTCCAATCATCTTATTCAACTTTTGTTAGTGCCCCCTTTCATTTCCAGCATACCCATAATCTGGTTCATTGTTTTTGTCATGCCTTCACTGCTTCCGTCCAGGAAAATGATATTGCCCTTTCCCACCTCCGCGAAATTTTTAATTGCTTCTGTCCACATGCTGAACAAAATTACATTGGTATCCAGGTTGGCCTGCTTCATTTGTTCTGCCGCCTGGCTCATTCCTTTTGCCACTTCTTCCCGGAATAGCGCAACCCCCTGACCGCGCAGCTGGGCCGCCTGTCTTTCTGCTTCCGCTGCAATCTTAATTGCATTTCCTTCCGCTTCCGCCGCTTTTGTTTTGGTAATGAGTAAAGCCTGTCCTTCATTTTCAGCGGCGGCTTTCAAATTGTTGGATGCTACCACCCGGCTCATCGAATCTATAATAGCCTGGTCGAAGGTAATATCGTTGATCTGCAGATCGAGGAGGTGATAACCCCATTCTTCCAATAACTGATCAATTTGTTCCTTTACATAATTTACAATTTCTTTTCGCAAGGCTAATATTTCTGCCTGGCGTTTGGTAGCAACAAAGGAGCGGATCGTTCCTTCAATGGTGCGTGTGAGAGCCTGCATGAGGTCGCGCTCCGCAATAAATTTAAAAGCCACTTTTTTTATAGTCTCTTCATCAGCATTCTGAACAGCATATAACAACATACTTTTAAAATATACATTCGCCTGGTCGGCCGTAACCGCCTGGAACTCCAATTCAACGGAACGGTTTTGTATACTGATCTTTTTATAAATCTGCTCTATAAATGGAATCAACAGGCGCAAGCCGGGTCTTAATACCCGCTGGTACTTCCCAAAAACAGTAACCACTCCAATTGTACCCTGGTTGATCGTTTTTAAACCTAAAAAAAGAATAAGCACAATCGGAAATATCCACCAGTTAGAAATCAGAAAGTCTTGCATACAACTTATGTTTTTCTAAAGGTAACCGATTTGGTAATTATGGTTAAAAAAAAGAAGTGCTACCAAAAGGAAGACATGCAAGAAATTCTAAAATCTGTATATTTATAAAAACTAAGTACCATGAACAAAAGTAATAAGGTACTCTCCGGTATTTTTGCTTTTCTGCCGCTGGTACTGCTGGTCGTATACCTCCTCAGTATGGTAACCTTTATTGTGCGGTTTTTCCAGGATGTTCAGCTGCATAATGGAATGGAAAAATTTCCTGTATCCGGCGTGGCCAGCTTAGCAGGAATTATTATCTCTGCGGTATTGCTGGGTTTGTTGTCGTTGGGAGTAATGGTATATTTTATCGTGCATGCGGTAAATAATACAGGCATCAGCCGCGATGAACGGATAGTGTGGGTCCTGGTTTTTATCTTTGTTGGAATGGTTACGTTTCCCATATACTGGTATATGCGTATATGGAAACAACAGGATCCCCCTTCACCAGCTTAACAACCTAACCTTGTCATTTTTTTTCGGTTCCCGGCTTACTGACTATTTTCTTCCCAGATCATTGAGAGATACAAAATCGTCTCCACACTCTTTTGCATGTCCTGTACACTTACAAATTCATGCTTGCCATGCAAGGCCATTTCACCGGTAAAAATATTCGGACAGGGTAAACCCATAAACGATAACCGGGCACCATCCGTTCCACCCCGGATGCCAACTGTACGAACGGTACATCCTGCCTTTTCTATGGCTGCTCTCGCAAAAGCAACAATATCCGGATGCTGATCCAGCACTTCTTTCATGTTGCTTTATTGCTCTTTTACTGTGAGCTCGGCACTAGCACACGGAAAGAGGGCAAGCGCATCTTTGAGCTTATCCTTCAGGAATGTCTCATACGCCGTTATTTTTTAAGTTACAAAATCT